>JBCCFW010000042.1:0-45799 GCA_039029535.1 Acidobacteriota bacterium | reverse complement strand
CTGGCAGGGCGAGTGGGAGATCGGACTCGTCGAGGACCCTTACGAGCCCAACGACACGTTCCCGACCGCGGCGCCGTTCCCGGCCGACACCGACGACCTCACCCTCTTCCCGGTGGGCGACGACGATTGGTACACGCTCGAGCTGAACGTCGGTGAGCTCTGGACGGTCGAGACCTTCGACCTCGCCGACGGTGTCGACACCGTGCTCGAGGTCTGGACTCCCGACGGCACGATCCTCCTCGCCGACAACGATGACCGCTTCGATCCGCCGCCGGTGGTGCAGCCGGTGTTCGGCGATCCCGACCCGAGCACCTTGCCCAACGGCACGTCGTCGATCGTCTGCTTCATCGCCACCGAGGACGGCGCTCACTTCGTGCGTGTCCGCTCGGCCGCCGACGCGGTTGATGCCGACTTCAGCCGCGCCGTCGCCACGCGCACGGGTCTCTACCGACTTCGCGCTCAAGAACGCGGCACGGGCTACGAGCTCCCGACGCCCAACCTGATCAACGTTCCGGCGGACCACGCGAACATCCAGGACGCCGTCGACGCTGCCAAGAGCGGTGACGTCATCGAGGTGGCGGACCCCGCGCTCTTCGGCACGGCGACCATCCAGCGCAGCGTCACCATCCGCGCGGCCGAAGGGGTCGCCGTTCAGTGGACCACCGACGTCGGTCGTCCCGTCGTGCACGTGGCCGGCGGCCGGCGCGTCATCCTCGAGGGTCTCGACATCATGGGCGGCGCCCCGGCGGCGATCGTCGTGGACCGCGCCGGCGTCGAGCTGAACCGCTGCACGGTGGGTGATGCCGAACGAGGCATCGTCGTCTACGGCCCGGGCACCGTGAAGGCCAACGACACGGTCATCCACGGCTGCGACGGGCCGGGCGTCTTGATCTTCGACACTGCCGATGCCGCCGGCTTCGTCTCGCTCGGCGCGCACGTCGAGCTCGCCAACGTGACCCTGGCCGACAACGACCTGGCGGGTCTCGCTGGCTCCCGACGTCAGGTTCGCGGTGAGAACGCGACCTCGTTCCGGGCGATCAACTGCATCTTCTCCGAGACGGTGCTGGACGGCCTCGCCGACGTCGAGGTCCCGAGCGGCGACTGCGAGATCGAGGAGTCCGTCTTCTCAGCCGACCTCTTCCAGCAGCGGCAGGCCAGTCGCTGCGCCTTCGCGTTGACGAACAACCTCGCCGAGACCGATCCGCTGTTCGTGGACCGCGCCGGCGACGACTACCGGCTCATGGCGGCCTCCCCGGCGGTCGACTCCGGCGACCAGGCCCTGGGCGTGTTCCCGCGGGACCGCGACGGCAACTCACGCGTGGAGGGCGTCAACGTCGATGCCGGCGCCTACGAGCGCGACGGCGTGCCGCCGAGCCCTGAGGACTGCGTCACGGTCGGCGACGAGGACCTCGACGGTCTCGCCGACTGCGTCGATCCCGACTGCTTCACGATGCTCGGTCCCGATGGTCAGACCTGCGAGGACCGCGAGACCACCTGCAACGACGGGCTCGACAACGACCTCGACGGCCTGACCGACTGCGAAGACCTCGACTGTCCCGGCAGCGACGGCTCGGGCACCGGTGAGCGCTGTCAGCGCATCGAGACCGACTGTGACGACGGCTTCGACAACGACGCCAACGGCTTCGCCGACTGCGGTGACCCGGCCTGTCCGGGAATGGTCGGTCCGGGCGGGATCACCTGCGAGTTCCCGGAGGAGACCTGCGACGACGGCGGCGACAACGACGGCGACGGGATGATCGACTGCGCCGACCTCGACTGCGTCGGAGCCGATCCCGACACCGACATGGACGGTCGCAGCGACCTCTGTGACAACTGCCCCGACGTCCCCAATCCGGCCCAGCTCGACGATGACATGGACGGCCAGGGCAACCTCTGCGAGGACGAAGACAGCGACGGCGACGGCATCAACGACCCGGAAGACAACTGTCCCGATCGCTTCAACCCGGATCAGGAAGACCTCGAGCCGGACGGTGTCGGCACCGCTTGCGACAACTGTCCCAACGACGCGAACCCCGTTCAGCTCGATGCCGACGGGGACGGCGCCGGTGACGAGTGCGATCCCTGCCCGGACTCGGTGCTCGACGACGTCGACGGCGACCTGCTCTGCCCGGGCGACCGCTTCAACGCGCCGTTGCTGGGGGCGATGGACAACTGTCCCACGATCGCCAACCGCAACGAGATCGACACCGACTGCAACATGGACGGTGACACCACCGACGTCATCCTCGGCGAGTTGGCCAATGACCAGTGCGACGTGGACTTCGACGGTGTCGGAGACGCCTGCGACGCCTGCCCCGGCGGCAACGACGCTCTGGACGCCGACGGTGATACTCAGCCCGACGAGTGCGACCTCTGTCCCAACGACCCGCTCGACGATCAGGACTTCGACCTGGTCTGCGACGGTGACGACAACTGCGTCCTGACGCCGAACTTCGATCAGAGCGACGTCGACGACGACACGGTCGGCGATGCTTGCGACAACTGTCCCGACGATTCCAACGTCGATCAGCTCGACCTCGACGTGGACTTCGTCGGCGACGTCTGTGACAACTGCGGCTCGGCGCAGAACACCGACCAGATGAACAGCGACGGCGACCCGCTGGGCGACGTCTGCGACAACTGCATCACGGTCAACAACCCCGGTCAGGAAGATCGCGACCGCGACAACGTCGGCGACGCCTGCGACAACTGCCGCATCATCGTGAACCCGGGTCAGGAAGACGGCGACGCCGACGAGGTCGGTGACGTCTGCGACAACTGCGTCACCGACCCGAACACGAACCAGCGCGACATCGACGGCGACTTCGTCGGCAACGTCTGCGACAACTGCGAGTTCACCAACAACACGGGGCAGGAAGACGACGACGTCGACGGCGTGGGCGATGCCTGCGACATCTGCGTGAACACGCCGGACCCGGGTCAGGAAGACGGTGACGCCGACGGTGTCGGTGACGTCTGCGACAACTGCCCGATGGAGCACAACAGCGACCAGGCCAACGCCGACGGCGATGCCCGCGGCGACGTCTGCGATCCCTGCCCCGAGGGAGACGTCCCCGACGACGACAACGATCTCGACTCGGTGCCGGATGCCTGCGACAACTGCCCGGCCGACCAGAACGCCACCCAGCGCGACACCGACATGGACGGCGCCGGCGACACCTGCGACGTCTGTCCAGACGTCGTCGACCCGGCTCAGGCCGACACCGACGGTGACGGCGTCGGCGATGCCTGTGACCGCTGCGTCGACGACATCGACCCGGCGCAGCTCGACCGCGACGAGGACGGCAGCGGCGACGCCTGCGACAACTGTCTCGACATCGCCAACGCCGACCAGGCCGACGGCGACGCGGACGGAACGGGCGACGTGTGCGACAACTGCCCGACCGACACGAACGTCGACCAGGGCGACGCCGATGGCGACGGCGTCGGCGACGTCTGCGACGGCTGCCCGATGGCTTCCGACCCGATGCAGACCGACACCGACGGCGACCTCGTCGGTGATGCCTGCGACACCTGCCCGGACGTCTTCGATCCGGACCAGCGTGACTCCGACGGCGACGGCGTGGGCGACCTCTGCGAGGGCTGTCCGGCCGGCGACGACCGCATCGACCCCGACGTCGACGGCGTGGCCAGTGCCTGTGACAACTGCCCCGATGCCGCCAACGCCGACCAGTCGGATGTCGACGGCGACGGCCTCGGCGATGCCTGCGACAACTGTCCGGACGAGGCGAACCCCGACCAGCAAGACGCCGACTTCGACGGCATTGGCGATCCCTGTGACGCCTGCTCGTTCGGGATGGATGCCGACGCCGACAACACCTGCGACGGCGACGACAACTGCGAGACGGTGCCGAACCCCGACCAGGCGGACAGCGACTCCGACGGCCTGGGTGACGCCTGCGACAACTGCCCTGGTGCCTTCAACGTGTCCCAGGTCGACGCGGACATGGACGGCAACGGCGACGCCTGCGACCTCTGTCCGGGCTTCGACGACGCCATCGATGGTGACGCGGACGGCGCGCCCGACCTCTGCGACAACTGTCCGACCGACGCCAACGCCACCCAAGCCGATGCGGACGGCGACGGCAACGGTGACGCCTGCGACATCTGCGTCGGCTTCGACGACAACGACGACGCCGACTCGGACGGCCTGCCCGCCGGCTGCGACAACTGCGACGATGCCCCCAACCCGGACCAGTCGGACGTCGACGCGGACGCGACCGGTGACGTCTGCGACAACTGCCCGGACGCGTCGAACATCAACCAGTCCGACATCGACATGGACGGTGACGGCGACGCTTGCGACAACTGCTCGCTGGTCGCCAACCCGAGCCAGCTCAACCGCGACGGCGACATCTGGGGCGATGCCTGCGACAACTGTCCCGAGCTGGCGAGCATCTCGCAGGCCGACAGTGACGAGGACGAGGTCGGCAACAACTGCGACAACTGTCCGCTGACTCCCAACGCCAACCAGTTCGACGGTGACGCCGACGGCGTGGGCGACGTCTGCGACAACTGCAGCGAGGTCGTGAACCCGGGTCAGCTCGACACCGACTCCGACCAGGTCGGCGACGACTGTGACAACTGCATCTCGGTGCAGAACGTGGGTCAGGGCGACGGTGATGCCGACGGAGTCGGCGACGCCTGTGACGTCTGCCCGAGGACCCCGCTCAACGATCCCGACGGTGACTTCCTCTGCGGGGACGTCGACAACTGTCCGGACAACTTCAATCCCGACCAGTCCGACCGAGACTTCGATGGCCTCGGTGACGTCTGTGACCCGAACCCCGACGATCCGGGTGACGGCCCCGACGTGGACGGTGACGGGATCCTGCCGGGTCTCGACAACTGCCCGGTGACCTTCAACCCCTTGCAAGAAGATCTCGACTCCGATGGTCGAGGCGACGTCTGTGACAACTGTCGCGTGGCGCCGAACTTCCTGCAGGAGGATGGCAACTTCGATGGACGTGGCGATGCCTGCGACTTCGCCTGGGCCGACGTGGCCCCGGACGGCGTCGGTGACGGCGTCGTCAACATCAGCGACGTGGTCCGCATGCTCCGCATCGCCGTGGGCACGCAGACGCCGACCGCGACCGAGAGCCTGCGCGGCAACGTGTCGCCCAACCTCTCCATCGGAGCTCCGATTCCCTCGGTGACGCCGACCCTGGCGGATCCGCGCGTGATCGACATCGCCGACGTGGTGCTCACCCTCCGGGCCGCCGTCGGCCTGGTGGTCCTGACCGATCCCGAGTGAGGCCGTTGATGAGCTGCAACTTCTTGGCACCCTCTCCACGTGACACCGGCCGCCTGCGTCGCCCGTTCGCTCGGGTCCTGACGACCCTGGCGGCGTTGGTGGCCCTGACTCTCGCCGGCGACCTGCAGGCGGGGTCGATCGACTCCGATCTCGACGGCGTCGACGACCCCATCGACAACTGCCCTCTCGACTTCAACCCGCTCCAGTCGGACAACGACATGGACGGGGTGGGCAACGTCTGTGACAACTGCGTCGACGCGGCCAACTCCGGGCAGGAGAACGACGACTTCGATGACGCGGGCGACGCCTGCGACAACTGCCTCGGTCTGCCGAACTTCGGTCAGACCGACACCGACGCCGACGGGCTGGGCGATGCCTGCGACAACTGTCCCGGCGACGCCAACGCCCTTCAGGAAGACGGAGACGTCGACGACGTCGGTGACGCTTGCGACAACTGCGTGGCCGACGACAACACCGACCAGGTCGACTTCGACATGGACGGGCTGGGCGACGTCTGCGACCTCTGCCCGGTCGACTTCGATCCGAGCAACCCCGACGACGACATGGACGGCACGCCCGAGGCCTGTGACAACTGCCCGGGCAACCCCAACGCCGGTCAGGAAGACGCCGACGGGGACGACAACGGCGACGACTGCGACCTCTGTCCGGGTGAGGACGACCGCATCGATCCTGATCTCGATGGCGTCCCGAGTGCCTGCGACAACTGTCCGGCGGTGACCAACGCCGTGCAGGACGATGCGGACGCCGACGGCTTCGGCGACCCTTGCGACAACTGCCCTGACGATCCCAACCCGTCGCAGAGCGACTCGCTCGACGGCGGTGATGGTGTCGGCGACGCCTGCGACACCTGTCCCAACATCTTCGACCCGGGCAATCCCAATGCCGACGGTGATCGCGTCGGAGACGCCTGTGACAACTGCCCCGGCACGCCCAACGGCGGGCAGAACGACCGCGACGCCGACGGCGTGGGCAACGCTTGTGACAACTGCATCGACGATCCCAACCCGGATCAGGTCGACGCGGACAGCGACATGCTCGGCAGCGCCTGTGACAACTGCCCCGAGGACAACAACCCCGGACAGGAAGACGCCGACGCCGACGGCGTGGGCGACATCTGCGATAGCTGCATCGCCGACCCCAACACCGACCAGGCCGACCTCGACGACGACGGCGAGGGTGATGCCTGCGACGTCGACGATGACGGTGACGGCGTGCTCGACGCCGTCGACCTCTGCCCGCGCGTCGCGGACCCGCTCCAGGGCGACATCGACGCCGACTTCCACGGTGACGCCTGCGACAACTGCCTGAATCAGCCCAACCCGGCCCAGCGCGACAACGACGCCGACGGTGTCGGCGACACCTGCGACAACTGCCCGATCGACGCCAACGCCGGTCAGCTCGACGAGGACGGCGACGCCGCCGGTGATGTCTGCGACAACTGCGAAGGGCTGTTCAACCCGGGCCAGAACGACTCCGACGGGGACGGCTTCGGCGACGGTTGCGACAACTGCGACGACCTCCCCAACGTCGACCAGTTCGACCGAGACTTCGACGGTGTCGGTGACGACTGCGACAACTGCATCAACGCCGAGAACTTCGACCAGATCGATCTCGACGGTGACGGCTCGGGCGATGCCTGTGACAACTGCCCGGCGGAGCCCAACGCCGACCAGGACGACCTCGACGGTGACGGCGTGGGTGACGCCTGCGACGGCTGCCTGACCGATCCCGATCCTTCACAGGCGGATGACGACGCCGACGGCATCGGCAACCCCTGCGACAACTGTCCGATGGACGCCAACGCCAGCCAGACCGATCGCGACGGCGACGGCGTGGGCGACCTCTGCGACGGCTGTCCCGACAACATCGACCGCCGCGACATCGTCGATTACTTCCCGTTCGATCAGCAGCAGCCCATCGACGACTTGGTCGGCACCGGCGCGATCATTCCGCTCGACGACGACGACTCCCAGGCCATCGCCCTGGGCTTCACCTTCGACTTCTACGACCAGGAGCACGTCCAGGTCTTCGTGTCGTCGAACGGCTACCTCGAGTTCGCCGGCGTCGACACGACCGACTTCGACGACGACTGCCCGGCGGTGCCCTCGCCGCGCACGCCCAACGCCATCGTGGCCCCGCTCTGGGCGGACCTCGATCCGTCACTGGGCGGCCTGGTGCTCTGGGAGCGTCGGGGTGCGGCGCCGAACCAGCGCTTCATCGTTCACTGGCGCGACGTGCCGCACGCGACCTTCGGCGGAGTGCACGACGTTCAGGTCATCCTCCACGAGCAGGCCTCGCGCATCGAGTTCCGCTACGGCCAGGTCGACTTCCCCGGCGTGGCGGCTGCCATCGTCGAGAACCACGACGGCAGCATCGGCACGGCGGTGTCCTGTGACTCGTCCGGCGTCATTGCGTCCGGTCGGTCCTTCCTGCTCGAGCCGATCCTCGGCGAGCAACCCGACGAGGACGAGGACGGCATCGGCGACGCCTGCGACAACTGCTTCAACGTGGTGAACCCGGACCAGGACGACGCTGACGTCGACGGCTTCGGTGAGGCCTGTGACAACTGTCCCGGCCTGCCCAACGCGACCCAGGCCGATGCGGACCTGGACGGCGTCGGCAACGACTGCGACGGCTGTCCCGACGAGCCCGACCCGGATCAGACCGACACCGACGAGGACGGCCTCGGCGACGCCTGCGACAACTGTCCGGAGATCGCCAACGTCGACCAGCTCGACGGTGACGACGACGGCGTCGGTGACCCCTGCGACCAGTGCGTCGCCATCCCCGACTTCGACTTCGACGACGCCTGCGACCTGCCGGGTGAGGACAACTGCATCGGCGTGACCAACCCCGACCAGGCCGACGGCGACATGGACGGCATCGGCGACGCCTGCGACGACTGCCCCTGCGAGGTCGACCCGCCGACCGACGGCGACGGTGACGGGGTCTGCGACTGCGTCGACAACTGCGTCGACATCTTCAACGGCTCGCAGCTCGACAGCGACGGCGACGGCGTGGGCAACTCCTGCGACAACTGCCCGAGCGCCGCGAACGCCGACCAGGCGGACGGCGACGGCGACGGTGACGGCGATGCCTGCGACAACTGCATCGACACGGCCAACGCCGACCAGGCCGACGGTGACGGCGACGGCATCGGCAACCTCTGCGACAACTGTCCCGCCGACTCCAACGTCTTCCAGACCGACACCGACGCCGATGGGGCCGGTGACCCCTGCGACAACTGCCCCGGTAACTCGAACCCGGGTCAGGACGACGAGGACTCGGACGGCCTGGGCGACGTGTGCGACAACTGCCCGTCCGACGCGAACGCCAACCAGCTCGACGTCGACGTCGACGGCGTGGGTGAGGTCTGCGACAACTGTCCGGGCCTGAACAACTTCCGCCAGCTCGACGACGACGGCGACGACATCGGCAACGCCTGCGACAACTGCGTCAACGCCGCGAACCCGACCCAGGTCGACGGCGACGGCGACGAGGTCGGCGACGCCTGCGACAACTGCGTCGACGAGCTCAACGATGCCCAGGAAGACCAGGACTCCGACGGCGTCGGCGACGCCTGTGACAACTGCTTCGACGTGAGCAACGCCGACCAGACCGACGGCGACGGCGACCGGGTAGGCAACGCCTGTGACAACTGCCTGACGGTGCCCAACTCGACCCAGTCGGACATCGAGGGTGACGGCGTCGGCGACGTCTGTGACAACTGCTTGGCCACCGACAACCCGGACCAGACCAACACCGACGGAGACGCCTTCGGCGACGCCTGCGACCCCTGCCCGGTGGCGGTGGACAACGACGTCGACGGGGACGGTCTCTGCGGTGGCTCGGACAACTGTCCGTTCGCCTTCAACCCGGATCAGGCTGACGCCGACGCCGACGGGCTGGGTGATGCCTGCGACCCGTGTCGCGTCGATCCCAACAACGACAGCGACCTCGACGGGCACTGCGTGGAGCGGGACAACTGCCCGACCACGCCCAACCCTGGGCAGGAAGATCGCGACGGTGACGGCATCGGTGATGCCTGCGACGCCTTCCCCGACGACCAGGCCAACGATGGTGACGGCGACGGGGTCGGTGCGGCCGAGGACAACTGTCCGTTCCTGACCAACCCCGATCAGGCCGATCGTGACCTCGACGGGGTGGGGGACATCTGCGACAACTGCGTCCTCTACTTCAACTCGGACCAGCTCGACCTCAACGGCAACGATCTCGGTGACACCTGTGAGTTCGACTGGGGTGACGTCGCGCCGCGCGGCGACATCAACGGTCGTGTCGACGTCGGCGATGTCGTGGTGGCGCTCCGAATGGCCGTGGGCCTGACGACGCCGTCCGACGACGAGCTCCGCCGGGTGGACGTGGCTCCGTTCGACCTGACCGACGACTTCGTCGGAGTCGCCACGCCGCAGCCCACCGCGAGCCCGACCGTCGACATCGCCGACGTCGTGCTCCTGCTGCAGGTGTCGGTCGGCCGAGTGGTGTTCTCCGAGCCGTTTTAGCCTGAGGTCTGGGGGCCCGTGCGGCCGGTCCCATGGACCGGTCCTCCGTTGCCCCCAGGGCCCCGTCGGCGGCGGGGAGTGAATCCCCGCTCGCCTCCGATGCCGTGCCCCTCACGTCGAGTGGTCGGCTGGCTTGGACCGCTGCAGCCGGTCTTCCGATGCCCCCAGGGCCCCGTCGGCGGCGGGAAGTGAATTCCCGCTCGCCTCCGAGGCCGTGCCCCTCGCGTCGAGTGGTCAGCGACTCGGACCGCCGTGGGCCGGTCCTCCGGTGCTCACGCCCCGGCTGAGGGGCGAGTGGGGTGGAGCTCTTCCAGTTCCCTGCGCTTCCGAGCCCGGTGCGGGTCGTGGCGATGGTTTGGGTGCTAACCTCTTCTCGAACCAGTGAATCGATGACCGGACGTCGTGTTCTCGGCCTGGACGTCCGGGGGAAGGGAACGCGTCGTGTCGTCTCGACGTCTCGTCATGGCCGTGCTCGTGCTCCTCGGCGTCGGAGGAGCCCGGGCAGAGGAGCCCGACCTGCGCCTGTGGAAGCAGGCCGACGGGAGCCTCCTCGTCGACCTCATCCCGCATCCGGACCTGCCGGATCCGATGGAGCTCAACCTCTACCGGGGAGAGCTCGAGCGGCTCGCCGAGTACGAGCAACGCGGCGATCCCGACGGTCGCTGTCGCATCCCCGGAGAGCTCCGCTCGCTGCCGCTGGTCGATGAGCTCGCGGAGGAAGGGAGTCACTACTACCTCCTCACCGCCGTCGCGCCTCCGGGGGTCGAGACCGGGCTCGGCTCCAGCAACTTGCTCGGCCGACGGCCCAACCGACACCCGTGCTGGGTAGCTCGGGGGAGCTATCAGTATCAACGGCTACCCGTGGGCGGCCTGACCGAGCTGGTGTCGGTCGACTTCCATCCCGACGGCGACTTCTTCCTCGCTGCCGAACGAAGCGGTGTCCTTCACGTCCATGACGTCGTCAACGGTGTCGACCACCGGGTCGAGCTCGGCCCGGTGGGGAACCTCGTCTGGGACGAGGTGGAGTTCTCACCCGATGGCAGCCAGGCGCTCGTCGTCGGTCACGACACGAGCAGCGGCAACGTCGGCGTGGTCCGCCTGTTCGATGCTGCCGGATGGATCGCGTCGGGGGCGGACCCCAGGGGAGACCCGACTCCCTTCTTCTCCGACATCACCGGCCTGCCCGTGGTGGAGACCTTCTCCGCCGTCGAGTACCCGGACGACGGCGGCCTGCCCGTGCTCTTGTCGAGCACGCTGCGCAGCCCTTACTCGATGGTCCTGCGACGCTTCGATCCAGCCGCTGGCGACACCGAGTTTCTCACCTCGAGCGCGACCACCGCGGGCTGCCAGGACATCGCCTTCGTCGACAACGAATGGGACGAGCCTGGGATCCTCGTCGTCTGCGGCGTGAATGGCTACGACGGCCTCTACTACACCGAGGTCGGTGGCTTCCCCGAGCTGAGGCTCGACCTCGGCTTCAACAACCACGGCAACACTCGAAGCGTCTCGACGCATCCCGGTGGTGACTACGCGCTGGCCGTCTCGTGGTCGGGCCGGAGGATCAACCGCTTCGAGGAGGGCCTGATGACTTCCTCCACCGAGGCCCCGTGGTTCAGCACGCGGGCGATCCTGGGCGTGGAGTTTCAGCAGACGGGACGCCGGGCGCTCATCCACGGCGGGCGGATGAGCATTGGGGGCAATGTCTTCGCGGCGATGGTGGAGTACCGCCACGACCTCTACGACTGCCCGGCGCCCCTCACCGCGGACTGCGCGATGACCGAGGTGTCGATCCCCAACTTCGGCTCGGCGCCCTGGAATGCTCCCAACGGTGCCAACGTCAACGACGTCGCCTGGCGTCCCGGGTGTGACGAGGGCGTGATCGTCGGGGGCTACACCAACTTCATGACCGAGTACGGCTTCATCGGTACCTTCGAGATCGAAGGAGGCCTGCGCTGCCCCTGAGCCCGATCGACTCCGGCGGCGGGGAGTGGCTCCCCGCCGCCTCCAGTGAATCGGCCAGGGATTTCCTCAGGGGCAGTTGCGGTCGTGGAGCGACATGGTGGCGTTGTAGGTCGAGCCGCCGTCGATGGCGGCATGGGCCGAGATCGCCGATCCCGGTCGCGTCCAGAGCGTGGCCGAGTGGCTGTTGACGTGCTTGGCCGTCTTCTTGTCCTGACGGATCTCGGCACCCATCAGGGGTTGGGCCACGGCACAGTCGGCGCCGGCCGCGCTCTCGGTGAAGACTTCGCCGCCGAGCGCGGCGGAGATGACGTCGGCCTTCTCCTTCTTCCAGTTGCCGTTGCTCTTCTTCTTGTAGTTCACGGTCCGGGCCTTGATCTTGTGGATGCCCAGCACCCCGATGTTGGTCTGAGCGATCTTCGTCTTGAGACGACGCTGACCGCTGGCATAGGGGTGGTCCTTCTCCTTCTGGCGTGACTGACGTCGACAGCAATTGTCGATCTCGACCGTCACGAGCTCGCAATGCCGGTCCGTGCAGCCGCTGGCGTTGGTGACCGTCACGCAGACCTCGAAGCTCCCCGAGGCCGCGTACACGTGAAGCGGGTTCTCCACGTTGCCGGTGGTGGCGTCGCCGAAGTCCCATTCGAAGGTCGTGCCGCCCGTCGAGTCGTTGTTGAACGAGACGGTGCCGCCGTTGGCGTTCCAGTGGAAGTCCGCGTTGCACTCACCGATCACGATGGTCTTGATCACGACTCCCACCTCGCCGTTGGCGTCGTGGACCGTGAGCTTCACGTCGTAAGTGCCCGGCCCCGGGAACACGTGGTTGGGGCTCGTGGCGGCGGAGGTGACGCCGTCGTCGAAGTCCCACAGGTACTCCATGGGGGCGGCGCAGTCGGAGAGGTTCGTGAAGGAGTAGTTGAAGTCACCGAGCGACTGGCAGGTGAACGCGGCGTCGCACTCGTTCTGGGTCTTGTCGGAGTGAATGAGGTGGAAGTGAAGGTTCGTGCCCGAGGGCCGGAGGGTCCGCACCGCCTCGGAGATGAGCTGGCCGGAGATCGCGAGCGGCTGCGTCTCCTCGATCAGGAGAATGCGCTCGATCTCCGCGTTCAGGCTGACCAGCGCGCAGTCCTGTACGAGCTGGACTTCCTCCAGCGTGAGGAAGTCACCGTCGGTGATCTCGACGAGCAGCCCTCGGTTGATGAACTTGAAGATGCTGCGACCGATCATGACCTCGAGGTCGGCGTTCAGCACCGTGCGCAGGATGTCGTCGTTGACGTAGTGGAGATCGACCTTGATGTTCTCCGGGTCGACGCCCGCCTCGAGCAAGGCGTCCTCTTCCTTCAGGAGAACCTGGCGGAAGGAAGCGAAGCCGAGGGCCGTCTCGAAGGCGTCGAGAAGTGGCTCGTCGGGCTCGCTGTCGTCGTCCTCGTCCTCGCGTCCGTCACGAGGGTCGCCGTAGTCCGTGCCTCCGCGCTCCGGCGGTGGCTCCGGACGGGACGTCACCTCCTCCAGCGCTCGCAGCGTGGACTGGAAGGTCGCCATCGAGTCGAATTGGAGCAGGCCTTCGGGCCGGAGACGGATGCCGTCCAGCGGCACCGGTGAGGCCGTCCTCTGGGCGCGGGCATCCGAAGTGATGAGGGAAAAAACGAAGACGAAGAAGACGACGAGTCGCATGAGCACCTCCTCCGCCGATCGAGACCGTCTCGATCGAGCAGTGATGAGGAGTTGCCGACGTCACGACGAGACCTGACAGGAAGAAGGGCTCGCTCCTTGGTCTCGCTGTTGGGGTCGCGCTCAGCCCTTGGCGTTCTTCTTCCGCGGCCGCATTGCGAACGCGCCATCGACGTCCTCCAGTCGGAAGACGTCGGCCTTCGAGTCGTCGAACCGGAGCTGGAACAGACGCGCGTCACCAGGCAGCGGGAAGCGCTCGAGCTCGACCCACTTCCCGTCGACCTGTCGGAGATGGGCGCCCCAGGACTCGACCGAGAGCTGACCCTGCAAGCGCTTGGTCCGCGGGTCGTGCGCCATGACCAGTGCCTCGAGCCGACCCTGAGCATCGAGACGCAGGTCGCTCGGCTCGGCCGTCCACTCGGCGTCCTCGGGGATCGGGCTCGCGACAGGCACGGCGCGCCCCTCGCTGGCCGAGACTCGGAAGAACATTGCGGCCGACAGCTCACGACGCGGTGCGAGGAAGACGTGGAGCCGACGAGAGTCACCCCGGCCCACCGAGAAGACGTGACGCGGCATGAGCGCGTGCGTGCCCTCGCGTTCCTTCTCGATGGCGAGTCGTGTCCAGCTCGCGCCGCCGTCGGTCGTCACGACCAGGCCGTCGGCGTGCAGCGGGTCTTTCAAGCGCGTGACCTCCAGCTCGGCCGTGACGGTGCCCGTGTCCGGGAGCTGCGTCGTCGAGACGAGCTGGCTCCCGCCGAAGCGTCGTGTCGGGTCCGTTCGCAGCATCGTCGGACGGGCGCGCTGCGCCGGATCCTCGACCGACTCGAGCACCGTGCGGCCGTCGTCGCGGACGTGGAAGCGTGGGCTGACCTGATAAGACGGGAGCGGTGAGCGGTAGGGCGGGAGGTCGAGCTCGAACGCGAGCGTGTCCTTGCCGAGCTCGACGACGTTCATCCGCCCGTGCCAGGTGGCGATCGCAGCAGCGCCCTCGCCCTCGCGTTGGAGCAGTCCCGGGATCGCCGCGATGGGAAGCGAGACCCGCTCGGCTCCTTCATGCACGCCGGGGCGCGAGAGGGCGCCAGGGTCGCCCCCGAGCAAGGCGGTGACGGCGTCGGCCGCAGGCATCCGCGGTCGGTCCACCGCGAGGAAGTGACCCGCTTCGGAGGCCGGCTGCCAACCCGAGCGCGTGAGCTGCTCGGCGTCGGGGCGCACGGGCTCGAGCGCGTGCGCGGCGTCCAGGGAGACGGCGCCGAGCGCGGTGATGGTGAGGAGGGACGAGACGAGACGACGGCGGATCATGGTCACCTCCCGGGCGGAAGGAGAAGGGACATCAGGGAGCGGACGTCGCTGCGTCCGCAGTCATTCAGCGTCTGCTACCGGACGCGGCCGAAGCTGACGGGCCTGCCGACCGGCGCGATAGGACGAGCGCACGAGGGGGCCCGCCTCGACGTGACGGAGCCCGAGTCCGCGAGCCTCGTCGGCCAGCTCGTCGAACTCCTCCGGCGGCACGAAGCGCTCGACCGGCAGGTGCCGCCGCGACGGTCGGAGATACTGGCCGAGCGTCAGGATGTCGACCTGCGCCTCACCGAGGGCCGTGAACAGCTCGGTCAGCTCCTCGCGGGTCTCACCGAGACCGAGCATCACGCCGGTCTTGGTGAGCAGGCCGTGACCCGCCGCCTGGGCGAGCACCGCGAGGCTGCGCTCCGAGCGCGCCTGGGGACGCACCTGCTTGCAGAGACGGGCGACCGTCTCGACGTTGTGCGCGAACACGTCGGGGCGCGCGGCGAGGACGAGGTCGATGAGCTCGGGACGACCCTGGAAGTCGGGCACGAGCACCTCGAGGGTCATGCCCCCGCAGCGTTCCTTGATGAGGCGGATGGTCTCCGCCCAGTGGCCGGCGCCGAGGTCGGGCAGCTCGTCGCGATCGACCGAGGTGACCACCGCGTGCTGCAGGTCCAACCGCGACAGCGCCTCGGCGGCTCGGCTCGGCTCACCCGCGTCGGCTGGCTTGGGCCGACCGGTCTTGACGTCACAGAAGCCGCAGGAGCGCGTGCAGGTGTCGCCGAGGATCATGATCGTCAGCTCGCGCGCGCTCCAGCACTCGCCGACGTTCGGGCAGGAGGCCTCCTCGCAGACCGTGTGCAGCGAGAGCTCCGCCGTGAGCGACTTGAGCTCCCGGTAGCCCTCCCCGCCGGGCAGACGCACGCGGAGCCAGGGCGGGAGCCTCTGGCGGACGCCGTCGTCGGTCACCGGCCGGGCCGGGCCCGAGCGTCGGGCGGGGATCTCGAGGGGGACCAGGTCGGACATGCGACATTGTAGCCGGCGGCGCCCGCCGGCAGCGTGTCGCGAGCCCGGAGCCCGGCTCACCTCCTCCGACGCGTGTCGCTGGTCGAGCCGAGCAGCCAACGGCGCACGGTCGTCCACGGGTCCTCACGGTCCCGGCCCTGACTGGCCTTGACCGCCGCCAGGAGGTCGGGCCGCGAAGCCGAGACTTCCACCCACCAGCAGAACGCGCCGTTCATGTCGGTGCCGTGACGTCCGCTGGTGACCGACTGCCCCAGGCAGTGAGACGACCACAGCGTGCGCACCTCGGACCGGATGAAGTCGGGATCGGCTCCTCCCCCCGGAGCCACTCCCTTCGCCGCCTCCTCCTTGGCCGCCACCACTAGAGCTGCTCCCACATGGCAGCGAAGCCTGCCGCTTCACCGATGAGCAGCGGCAGCAGCTTCGGGTCGGGCGAGGCCGTGGCGTGGAGCTTGCCCCGCTGGACGTCGAGCACGCCGAAGCAGGTGCCGTTCTCCTCGTCGCCGTAGGCCTGCTGCATGAGCAGCGGGATGGCGTTGAGTCGCTTCTTCGCCAGCGGCTCGTTCGTGGGGTAGAGCTGGGGGTGATGACGGACGCCCGAGAGCTGGAGCCCGATCTCCGGGTTCACCCGGACGCTCACGCCGGCCGCTCGCCAGCGCGTCGACCGGGGTCGGAACCAGAGTGGATTCTTGCGTCCCAGGAAGCGCTTGTAGCCCGCGATGGCCTCCGCGTAGGGCCCGTGCTTCTTCGGGTCCGTGAGCTCCTCGAGGAGCTGGTCGAGGCGCTTGCGGTCCGGGTCTCCGGCCGCATGGAGCTCCTTCACCGCCTCGCGGAAGGCACGCCAGAAGTCGCAGCGCGGGTCGTACTCGCCGCGGTCCTTGACCTGCCGAACCTTGGTCAGACGAGGTGAGCCCGAGCGCTGCGCGAAGTCCACGAAATCGATGAGTGAGATCAGCATGACGACTCCTTGAGTCATCGAGGAACGTCTCGATGACGAGGTGACGGTCGGGACCGCTCTCCCCCGAGAGCGGAATCCGGTGGCGGAGGGCCGACGTCGTTGGGGCGACGGGCCGCCGCGGAGCTCCCCCCACGAGGCGGCAAGGACCCGTCGCCGGCGACGCGGAGCCACTCGTCCGAGCGGTCGGCTCCTCCGGCGACGCGGTCCGGTCGGCCTGCACCGACCACCACCAGCCCGTCAGGTCTACTGCTGAGGTCCCCCCGGATTTCGCCAACCTTTCTCCACTTTTTTCGCGCCGGTCCTCGAATCCCTCCGTGGATGGCAAGATCGCGGACATGGTCAGCAGGAGGAGACGGAACCCGGTGGCCCGAGGACGCCGGCCGTGATGACCCAGCAGTCATCCAACGACGCCGCTCGGGCCTTCCAGTCCATGGGTGACGAGGAGCGCAGGCTCCTGGTCAACCGGCTCACCCTCTACGCCCGGGGTGAGTGGCGCCGCCGCCGCTGGCGGGCCCAGCTACCTGAGGGCAACGACGCGAAGGACCTCGCCTTGGAGGCGATCATCCGAGTGCTGGACGGACGACGGGCCTGGGATGCTCAGGCGCGACCGGAGCTGCTCAACCATCTCCGGGACGTCGTCGACAGCCTCCTGAGCAACCTCGTGCGCTCGAGCGACCATCTCACTCGCTCGGGCCACGACGCCGACGACGCCGAGGCTCACGGCGTGCCGGCGATCCGGCATCGCGCGACCCAGCAGCAGCAGCTGGAGGCCGCCGAGGAGCTCGAGCGGATCCGCAGCTTGGTCGCGGACGATCCCGTGCTCTGCCAAGTGCTCGCTCAGATGGAAGAGGGGGCGACCCCCAAGGAGATCGCCATCGAGCTCGGGCTCGAGGTCAAGGACGTCAACAACCACCTCCGCACCATCCGCCGTCGGGTCGAGCGTCATCGCGCCGCGGCGGGAGAGGGGCGATGACCGTGTCAGAGAAGAAGCGCAGCGGGTCCGACCCCGAGAGCGTCCTCACCCACCTCAACCGCTGTCTCGACGACGCGGCTGGCGAGACCTTGGCCAGCTCCCGCGAGGCCCTCCGAGCCGAGGGGCTCGACCCTGCCGTCGTGGAAGCCGATGGTCTCGCCCTCATCGAGCGTCAGCTCGGCCAGCAGCGGCTCGCCGAGGCGCGCGGGGCCCTCGACCGCCTCCGCGGCTGGATCCAGCGCGCGGCCGACGACACGCGTGACGGCATCCAGCAAGTCCGCGAAGAGCTCTTGGCCTACGTCGCCGGCGAGATGCCGGTCGCCGCGCTCTACCGCGGCCTGGAGTCGATCGAGCCGGAGGACCAGGAGTCGCTCCTGGCGGACATCCGCCTGCTCGAGCTCTGGAACGACCGGGACGACGCGACGCCCGGGGACTGATCGTGCCAGGTGATCGGGAGGGGGCTGCTCGGCGCGCGACCGAGTTGTTGTCCGAGTACGCCATCGACGCGCCGTCGCAGCTCGACCTCGACGCGCTCGCCTTCGCCGCCGGCGCGCTGGTGCTCGACGCTCCCTTGCTCGGAGCGCTGGCCCGCCTGGTCCGTCGTGGCGACCGCGGCATCATCCGTGTTCGCGAGGGCCTGACGAGCCCGCGTCGACGTTTCTGCATCGCGCACGAGCTCGGGCACTTCCTGCTCCACGGCGGCACGAGTCAGCTCGCGAGCTGCACGCTCGAGATGATCGACGACTACCGAGCGTCGCGTGAGGAGCTCGAGGCCAACGCCTTCGCCGCCGAGCTCCTGCTCCCGCGGGCCGCGTTCCAGGAGCGCTGCGGGGCGGGGGCGCCGACGGCTGACCGAGTGCGGACGCTCGCCGACGAGTTCGGGGTGAGCCTCACGGCCACGCTCTGGCGCACGGCAGAGCTCGGCCCGACTCCGGGAGCGATCGTCGGGGCGCGCGAGGGGAGGCTCTCGTGGTTCAAGCGCTCCGACGACTTCCTCTTCCGCCTACGCGACGTGGGCTCGAGGGTGGGACGCGAGGCGCTGGCTCACGCGGCGTGCCGAGGGGAGCGTGAGGGCATTCACCATGCCCGGGTCCCGGCGCGGAGCTGGCTCGACGACCGCCGGGTGGAGGAGAGCTGGACGCTCGGCGAGATCTGCGTGCCCATGCTCTCGGTCGGCTCGTCCCTGAGCCTCATCTGGCTGACGCCCGATGCGGGCGTCGATGACTGGGACGAGGGAGACGACTGGGACGACTGAGAGCCTGCGTCACGTGGACCCGTGAGGCAGGGCTCCCAGGAGGTCGTCTCCCTCGTGCGCCCGGAAGCGACTCAGGAGCGCGGCACCTTGATGCGGCCTTCGATGTCCTTGTAGGACAGGCCGCCCGAGCCGCTGTCGCGCACGTGGAGACCGCCGCCGACCCGACGGACGTCGATGCTACCGGAGCCGTCGTTGATGGTGACCGAGCCGCGCACGTCGGTGACCGACATCGAGCCGGAGCCGTCGTTGACGTCGACGTCACCGCGAACCTCGGTGACGTTGATGCTGCCGGAGCCGTCGTTGATGTCGAGGTCTCCGCCGATCAGCGAGGCGTCGATGCTGCCGGAGCCGTCGTTGATCCTGGTGTCGCCGTCGATCTTGCGGAGGGTGATGCTGCCGGAGCCGTCGTCGATGCGGAGCTCGCCGCCCACGTCCTCGATGGTCATCGAGCCGGAGCCGTCGCTGACTTGGAGCGAGCGCACCTGCGTGACGGTCATCTCGCCGCTGCCGTCGTTGATCTCGACGGGGATGCCGTCGGGCAGCGTGACCGAGAGGTCCAGCTTCATGGTCACGCCCTTGAAGGCCTTCTTCCACTCGGGGAAGACCGTCTTCAGCTTGATGGTGTCGCCCTTGCGGGCCACCTCGAGCTGGATGTCGTCGAGCAGGTCTTCGTTCGAGGAGCAGGCGGTGCCCTCGGCCTCGAGACGCTGCGCGCGACGACCGCCGTTGACCTTCAGGAAGCCGGCGCCGGCGTCGATCACGATGCGGTCGACCCCGTCGAGGTCGATGCCGGTCGCGCGGGGCGCCTCGTGATCACAGGAGTCGTCACCCCAGCTCAGCCAGCCTTCGGCCAGGGCGGGGGAAGTGAACAGGGCGGTGGACAGGACGATGGCGAACGCTGAGCGCATGGGGGGCCTCCTCCGGAGGAATGTGCCTGAGTCGGGGACCATTACGCCAGCAAGGGGGGCTGGGGTTCCGACGAGAGGGAGACGGACGGCGGCCGCGGAGATTCAGCGGCTCGGCCGGAGGGAGACGGGATCCGGAGGCGGGAGGGCTCGAAACGAGCCGGGGACCCCGACGCGGGCCCGAGTGGAGACGAGCCCGGCAGGAACGGACGGCCTCCGGGGAGGAGGCCGTCGATCGGACGCAGGCCTACGCCGGAGGTTCCTGGTCGAAGTACTTGTAGTTCGCAGCCGTGAAGGCGTTCCACTTCTCGGGGACCTCGTCTTCCGGGAAGATGGCCTGCACCGGACAGGCGGGCTCGCAGGCGCCGCAGTCGATGCACTCCTCCGGGTTGATGTACAGCTGGGTGTCGTCGTCGTTGCCGTGGATGCAGTCCACCGGGCAGACATCGACACAAGCCGTGTCCTTCACGCCCACGCAGGGCTCGGCGATGATGTAGGTCATGGTCTTTCCGTACTCAGGGGGACCGGAGGCCAGCGACACTCGCAAGCGGCAGGGACCCCACAGCGGCACAGATTACGGTGACAGGCTGAGAGCGTCAAGCAGGGCTATTTCAGCCGTCTTGGGGTGGTTTGGGGGGCATGAGGGTCTTTCCACGGACCGAGTGGAGATAGACGAGAAGCACCACCCCGACCAGCGCGCTGAGCGCCGCGGTCGCCTTGGGGACCCAGCCGGTGCCCGCGGCGTCGACGGTGAGGTTCCAGACGGCGAAGAGCAGGGCCACGACCGCGGCGGTGCCGATCAGGATGCGGTGGAAGGTCATCAGATGCATGACGCCTGGGCCTCGTAGGTGGTGACGGTCTCGAAGTGAGCGGTCTGGGGGAACAGGAGGAAGGGCTGAGCCCGACGGGGCACGAGACCGGCCGCGGACAGCGCCTTCGCGTCTCGAGCCAGCGTAGCGGCATCGCAGGAGACGTGGATCACGGCTTCCGGCCGGAGGGCGGGGAGGAGCTCACAGGCCTTGGCAGCGCCGCCTCGGGGCGGGTCGAGGACGACGAGGTCGAAGCGTCGACCGTCCTCGATGAGGCGGCGGAGCTGCGAGAGATCGCTGTCGGCCAGGACCTCGACGGGGAGTGAAGCCTCGGTGGCCGCACGCTCGAGGAGCTGCGTGGCCGGGACCTGGCTCTCGACCGCCGTCACGCGGTGGCCCGCCGCCGCCAGCGGGAGGGTGAAGCCTCCCGTGCCGCAATGGAGCTCGAGCACGTCCAGGCTGCGTCCCGCCGCGATCACGTCGAGCTGCTCGAGCACTTCCGCGACCAGGGCTGCAGCCCCGGCGCGGCTCGGCTGGAGGAAGATCCCCGGGGCGTGGAAGCCGACGTGAGCTTCGCGGTCGTGCGTCGGGCCCCTCCGGAACTCGATGGCCTGGCCGTGCTGCATCACGGGCCGGTTCCGGTCGGACAGCGAGGCAGTCGCCACGGGCGGCAGCTCCCGGAGCAGGTCGAGCGCTGCCGCGCGTCGGTTCTCGTTCGGCTCGTCTCCGGCGACCGTGCCCAGGTCGAGCATCACGGCAGCAGCATCCGAACGGGGCAGGTCGACGCGGAGCTCGGCCCGTCCGAGTGGCTCGAGGAGCGTCGAGAGCTCGGGCAGGCGGTCCCGCACGGCTCCGCGAAGCGTGTCGAGCTCGGGCTCGAGAACCAGGCAGCGCTCGAGGTCGACGACCCGGTGACTGCGATGGCCCGCGAAGCCGAGCGCGGGCGTCCTCAGGTCGAGCTGGAAGCGTGCCCGCTGGCGATAGCCAGTCCCGTCGCTCACCTGCCGACAGGACGGACGCTCGATGTCCGTCGGGTCGAGGCCCCCGAGCCGCCGAAGGGCCTCGGCCAGGAGGTCGTCGACCGCCGTGAGCTGAGTCTCCTCGGTCAGGTGGAGCCACTGACAGCCACCGCAGGCGGCGGCGTGGACACAAGGCACGCTGCGACGTCCCGGCCCGGGTGACAGCAGCTCGACGATCTCGCCCCGAAGCAGCCGACGACCCTCTTTCCAGGTTCGACACGACACGCGGTCACCAGGTGCGCTACCGGCGACGAGGACGACTGGGGAGTCGTCCGGGCGAGCCAGGCCGTCGCCGCCTTGAACGAGCTTCTCGATGTTCAGCTCGACGAGCGCGGCGTCGGAACGCGAACCGGGGGGGGCGGTCCGCTTCCTCCGTGGCTCGCTGCTAGGATGGCGCTTCCCCATCCAACCGTCCTCTCGGAGTTGCCGGCAGTGGCCTCATGAAAGCCATCGACCCGGGTGATCTCAGTCCGCGCGATGCCTACGAGCTGATGATCGGGGCCATCGTGCCGCGACCGATCGCGCTCGTCTCGACTCTCTCGGATGCGGGCATCCGCAACCTGTCGCCCTTCTCGTTCTTCATGGGCGTCAGCGCGCGGCCGCCGCTGCTCGCGTTGTCGATCGCGAAGACCCGTGATGGCGAGAAGGATACGATGCGAAACATCCGTGCCACGAAGGAGTTCGTGGTCAACGTGGTCGATCGCAAGACCTGTGCGGCTGCCGTGATCAGCTCCGGCGAGTATGCCCATCACGTCGACGAGTTCTCGGTCGCCGGGCTCGAGGCCATCCCGTCCGACAAGGTTGCGGCGCCTCGCGTGAAGGACTGCCCCGTCCACATGGAGTGCGTGACGGTCGAGCTCGTCGACCAGCCCGCCGGCGCTGCGGTCTGCCTGGTGATCGGACGCGTGCTGCGCTTCCACGTGTCCCGCGAGATCCGCCAATCTGACGGACGCATCGATCCCGCGCTGTTGGATCCCGTGGGACGTCTCGGCGGACCGCACTACACGCCGCTGGGTGAGCTGTTCTCGATGCCGCGTCCGCAGGTCGATGAGGAAGGGCTGCCGATCTCCTGACGGAAGGGCGTGCCCTCAGCCTTCGTCGGCAGGGCGGGCCAGCTCGCGCACGGCCGCTTCGAGCGCGTCGGTCAGGGACTCCAGCGCTGCCGGGTCGAGGCCCTCGATGCGATCGAGCGCGCCATCGAGGTCCGTCGCCTGAGACAGCGT
The DNA here is from genome assembly GCA_039029535.1 of Acidobacteriota bacterium. Classification (GTDB taxonomy): domain Bacteria; phylum Acidobacteriota; class JBCCFW01; order JBCCFW01; family JBCCFW01; genus JBCCFW01. The sequence continues at coordinate 22,907 of JBCCFW010000042.1, read as the reverse complement.
CACCGCCGGGTGGCCTCGCTCGACCCAGGGCCAGTGATCGCCGCCGTCGCGATCGGCCCGGTGATCGATGTCCTCACCGAGCACGAGCCCGTGCTCTTCGGCCTTGCGTTCGAGGAGCTCGGCGAGAGCGGGCTCCCGCGACCGACCGATCACGTGGAGGGGTTCGTCGCGGCGACCGATCGAGTCGAGGTTCACGAGCGCCTTGATGGGCCAGTGCTTGGGCCACTGCTGCGCTTCCAGCTTCGCTCCGTGCTGACCCCACTCGGCGCCACCGTGACTGATGAAGATGACCCCGAGCTCGGCGGGGCTCTCTCCCAGCCGGCGGGCGAGCTCGAGCATGACGGCCACTCCGGCCGCGTTGTTGCTGGCGCCCTGGAGGATGGTGCCGTCCTTCGAGTGTCCGACGCCGTCGTGATGCGCCGACACGATGACGACCCCCTGGTTGAACGGCAGGTCGCCCGGCACCTGTGCCTTCAAGTTGCGATCGTCGAGACGCATCGCGGTGATCCGGAAGCGGAGGTCCATGGTGCCGTCGGTGAAGATGCGATCACCCGGCTCGCGCAGGCCGGCCTCGGCCAGGCCGGCGGCCGTGCTGGCACCCGCGAAGTGCAGCCCGACGTCGGCCGACGGCTCGGGCGCGTGGGCGGCCAACTGAGCACACCAGCGGGCGACCCCGAGTCGTCCTTCTTCTTCGAGCAAGCGCTGGGCTCGGGGATCCGAGACGGCCGACAAGGAGGGGTAGGACGTCAGCGGAGCGAAGCCCGGGGCCTCGACCCCCGTACGGATCACGACGAGGTGCGCGCCGTTGCGCCGACGCACTTCGGGGAGCAGCTCCAGGTAAACCGGCGTGCGCTCGTTCTCCGCTCGCTCACGCTCGTCCGGATCGGTCGGTGGGGCCCAGGTGTCGAGGATGATCGCCAGCGACTCTTCGAGGTCGACGCCTTCCCAGGCCGGTGAGTCGATCGTGCCCACGTGAACCACGCCCTTGGGGAAGGGCGCGATGATGGGCTGGTCGGCTGGCGGCAGCCGTGTCATCGCCGAGCCCGTCACCTGAGTGAGCTTCTCCGGAATGGGCAGGGAGAAGCTGGCGGGGAGAAGCATGTGACGCTGGTAGGCGACTCCGGGCGTGGGCCGGCGGAAGAGGACGCCGCTGCGCGGGAGGTTGTGCGAGACGAAGAAGAACGAGCGGTGGTGGTCGCGATCGTCGACCGGTTGTAGGCGAAGCTCCTGGAAGCTGTCGACCACGTGTTGCACCGCGCGGAGGTTGCCGCCGCTTCCCGACAGTCGTCCCTCCATCTCGGGGCCGACGAGGGCTTCGACGGTCGCCATGAGCCGCTGCTGAGCTGCGACGGGCCCAGCGTCACTGCGTCGCAGCTCGCGGAGCTCGTCTTCCGGCCAGGCTTGAGCCCGCTCGAGCGCGTTGCCGTCGCGGAAGGCGATCCAGCTGTCGAGGCCGTGCGTGAGCAGGTGTTCCGATGCCGAGAGACCGGCTTCCGAGTTGGCGACGAAGACGGAGAGGGTCGCTCCGTCGAGAGCCGGATGATCGATGGTGGCCAGGAGCGCGTCGCCGGGCTGCTTCCAGACCCGAGTTCCCGCGCGGAAGCGATCGGGGCTGAGGATGTCGTAGCCCTGCTTCTCGAACTCCGGACCGAGCTCGTGCACCCAGCGGTTCAGGTCGCGGTTGCCGAACAGGACGACCGAGGCCGAGTCGAGCTCGCCCTGCGCGAGGTGAAGCGAGGAGATGACCTCGCCGCCGTGCTCTTCGGCGAAGCGCTCGGCCAGCTTTCGGTAGCGCTCGATGGTCCCCTTCACGACGAGCTGGGCGTCCTCGCCGGGCTCCGGCGGCACGCAGATGAGCCGCTTCGACGCCAGCGTGCGAGCCAGGCAAGGCGGTTGTTGCTGCGCGCGGAGGCTCACCGGGACCTGCCAGTCGGGATCGAGGACGACCCGCTGCACCGGACGCTCGCTCTCAATGACGACGTCCATCGTTTCCTGCGTCATGCGGAAAGGCTGCTGGAGCGTCGTGCCGTCGGTGAAGGTCACCCCCAGCTCGAGATCCAGGTCGTGGACCGGGCCGTCTTGCACGACGCCGACGAGCGTTCCCTCGGGACGTTGACTGAGCGAGGTCAGGCGGAGACGGGGGAGGCCCGGTCGCTCGGTCCATTCGGAGAGCAGACCCTTCGCGTCGGCGCTGCCCTGGGTCAGGGCCTTCTCGATGTCGCGCCAGGACGCGCGCTTGCTTCCGAATCGCTCGGCAAGTTGTCGTAGGCCTGAGAAGAAGCGGTCGTCACCGAGACGTCGACGGAGCTGGTGGAAGGCCATCGCCACCTCGTCGTCGGCGACGACGGAGTCCGACGACGGGTCGATGGCGTGGCGGAGGCCGACGTTGCGTCGGAAGTCTCGGGCGGCCGTGTCACCACGGTCTTCCTGAGCCAGGTAGGCATCGAGGTAGAGCGCGAGCCCAGCGCTGCCGTCACTATCCGACGAGAGCTTCAGCGAGGCACGCTGATCAGGCGCCGGGGCCTCGGCGTGGCCGGATGTCGGGACCAGGACGCCCAGGACGGTGAACAGGCTCGTGGTCAGAAAAACGGGACGCAGGCGCATTGGGGGCTCCTCGGACCAGGGACGATCGGCGAGGCCGGTCGATTCGAAAGCGCGAGCCCTCGCCGGACCTCACCGGATGATCGCACGGGCTGGAAGATAGCCCGCCACGAGACCGATTGCCGCCTGGGAACCGTCCGGGAGCTGGTCCAGCGAACTGGTTTCGAGCGCGTGTTCTGAGTCAGAGGTTCCCTGTCTTGGATCGGCGATGGATCGGAGTCGCTGGCGAGGCCCGACGACCGAGAGAACCGGAGCGTGGCCAATCCCACGTGAGGATTCTCGAGGGAGGAGAACGACGCCAGCGTCTCCGAGGCGCGCCGAGACTGCAGGCGAATCTCTGATTCAGGACACTAGTGCGTCTGGGTGCTGGGCGCCGTCTGCGTGCTGGGCGCCGTCTGCGTGCTGGCGGCACCCCACGGGCCGAAGCCGAAGTCCATGATGACGTCGCCCTCGGTGGTGCCCGAGAGACGGAGGCCGATCGTTCGAGCGCCGGCATCGCGGGGACCGCCACTCGCTTCGAGCCGGGCCTCGTCGAGCTCGTCACCGACGGCCTTCAACGAGAGAGCGATCTCGCCGTCCTCGTCGGGGAAGAGCAAGAAGTTGCCGGTGACCCCGGCGGGGCTGACCGGCTTGCGCCAGGCGTCGGTCAACCAGACTTGCCACGAATCGGGTCCAGTGCGGACGACCTCGAGATGGAGGTCGCCGCTCATGCCGAGCTGACCACCGTGGTAGGGGTCGTGGTCGGCGTGGGCCTCACCGTGATCGTGATGATGATCGTGGTGATGACCCGACTCCGCGGTGCGCTCCCAGGGGTGGTCGAGAGTCAGCCAGACGTCCGACGAGCGGACGAGCTCGCGCTGGAACGTGAAGGCAGCGGCCGAGAGCGGGGCGGCACCCTCCCAGTCACCGCCGAGCAAGGCGTCGGAGAGCTGGCCGAGGGCCTCGGCCGAGTCGTCGGCGATCGACTGGAGCCGCTCCGGCCAGTTCACGTGTCGCACGGCCCGGGAGGCTCCTCGGACCTGAGTGACGTCACCGGGCGCGATGCGCTCGCCTTGCTTGAGACGACGGGTCAGCGCCTGGAAGTCGATGGCGTCGAGCTGCGATGCCGCGGCCGCGACCTGCTGGGCCTGGTCCGCGCGCTCGCGCTCGAGCAGACGCTGCTCGGTCTCGGCGAGACGTGCTTCGAGCGCGACGACCTTCGCCTGCTGGGCTTCGTGGTCGGCAGCACTGCAGCCGAGCCCCAGCAGGGACAGCGTCAGCAGGCAGGCCAGGGGGCCGGGGACCGAGGCTCGGAGGCGAGTCACGGTGAGAGGAAGGGGCCGGGCGTCGACGAGCACGGTGACAGTCCTCGAACCTTGTAGAAGACGAGGAACGAAGCGCGGTTCAAGCCGTCGGCTTCCACGTGTCGCTCCGTTCCGGGGTTCTCGATGGCGCTCATGTCGGGCATGCCCAGCGCCATGGGGGTCGGGTCGACATCACAGGTTCCGTCGAGATCCGAGTCGCAGTCGAGCGAGACGATCTCGTAGCCGGAGGTGTCCGCGACCACGTCGGTCCTGGTGAGCTCGAGGTCGTCGGGATCGATGCGTCGCGCTCGAAGGCTCGGCCCCAGTGCGGGCGGCAGGCCGTCGGGAAGAGCATCGAACGTGAAGGTACCGATGCCCGTGCAGCCCGACGTGTCGACGACGGTGACCGTGTAGGTCGAGCCCGGCGTGCCCGCGATGATGGTGCGGGTGTCGGCGCCGTCGACGCCGGCCTCGTCGGGCTCGGCGTCCCAGAGGTAGCTCACGTAGACGTTCGACGTGCTGACCGAGACGGTGTCGCCCGGACAGCCGGAGGCCTCGGCCGGGGTGAAGGCCGGCACGAAGGGGTCCTGCTCGCGGGTGGTGACCGAGGTCGAGCCCGAGCAGCCGCGGGGATCGATGACGGTCAGCGTGTAGGTCACGCCGATCTCGTCGGCGACGATGTTGGGCGTGGTCTCGCCGTCACCGGCGCGACCCGGCGGCATCGTGGACCAGGCATAGCTCACGAAGCCGGCGCCGCCGAAGAGGCCGACCGTGCTCCCCGTGCAGAGCTGGGGATCGACCGGCGTGATGGTCGGCGTGACGTCGGGGGCGACGACCACGTCGACCGAGCCCGGTCCGCTGCAACCCAGCGCGTCGGTGACCGTGACCGTGTACGTGCCGGTCGCGTCGACCATGATGCTGGGTGTCATCGCTCCGTCACCGGGCAGGCCGGGCGGCGTCGTCGACCAGAGGTAGCTCATGAAGCCGGCCTCGGCGGTGAGCTCGATGGTCTCGCCCGGGCAGAGGTCGGGAGACGGCGGCGTGATCGTCGGCTGCGGACCACGGACGGTGACCGTCACGCTGCCCGAGCCCTCACAGCCCTCGGCGTCCGTGGCGAAGAACGTGTAGGTCGTCGTCCGGCTCGGCGCGACCATGATGGTCTGCGTCATCGCACCATCACCGTCCTCGCCGGGAGGATCGGTCTCCCAGCGGAGGTCGGTGATCGGCGGTGCCATGGTCGACACCATCGCCGTGATCGACGTCGAGCTGCCACCGCAGATCTCGCGGTCGCCACCGAAGTCGAAGGTCGGTGGGTCGAGGACCTCGAAGGTCACCTCGGCCGTGTCCACGCACTCGTCGAGATCGGTGGAGCAGGACACCTCGAGCGTGTACGTGTCGTCGGCCAGGACCACGACGTCGATGCTGGTCGGTCCGGGGAAGGCCTCGATGACCATCCCGTTCGCCCTCCACTGATAGACCGGCACGCCACCGATGTCGTCACAGTTGAAGACCTCGGAGCCGGAGCCGTCGAGGGTGAGCATCGTGCCGGGGCAGGTGCGGGTGGAGCCGCTGGCGACGATCTCCGCGCGTGACGAGCAGGCCGGCACCACCGCTTCGTACTCGATCTGACAGATGGGACCGAGACGCTCCTCGGGCCGCTCGAAGCCGGTCGGGTCGGTGTAGGGCGTCTGATAGGTCGCTGTCGTCGGTGCGCCGGCCGACACGAAGTCGCTGCCGTCACCGGTGAGGAAGAAGCGACCGAGAGCGCTGGGCGTGATGTCGAGCGTGTAGGTGAACGAGGCCGTGGTACCCGCGGCCACGTCACCACTGAAGTCGAACTGACGGCCGGCCTGCACCACGGCCAAGCCGGTCATGCCGGTGAGCACGGGGGCGGTGACGTCGGGGTTGGCGATCACCGTGGTGCGACCAGTGAGCATGGTCAGCGCGTAGGGGTGCGGGTTGCGCACCTCGACGGTGACCTCGACCGTCGACGTCTCGCCCTGTGAGATGACCGGGAAGCCACCCGTGATGGTCGCGTGATGGCCGAGGTTGGCGCGAGCAGGAGCGCTGCCGTCGTCGCGGGGGAGGTAGAGCCGCCGGGGCGCATCCGCGTTGAAGACGACGAAGGGGGGGCGGTCGGGCACGTCGGGCCAGTTGAGGACGTCGCGAAGACCGGCGCCGTAATCGAGAACCTGCACCGAGAACGCGTTCACGTCGATGGCCGGAGCGAGCATTTCGAAGGCGTCTTCGGGGATGGACAGGCCCGAGGCCCCCCAGGTCCAGGTGCCCTGATCGTCGGAGTCGAGAGGACCGGCGTTCACGCCGCCGAGGTTGGTTGCGAACCAGCGTGCGTCACCGGAGGGGCGCACTTCCCCGACCGGGAACGTGAAGCCCTGCCGCGTGTCGAGGGTGATGTCGGGAGGTTCTTCTCCGTTGAGGCCCGCCTCCATGTCGTAGCTCACGAACTGGAGACCGCACACCGGACCGAAGGCATCGTTGCCGGCACTTGCTCCGTTGACGAACGGATGAACCTGCACGGGCTCTGCGATCGTGGCGCCGCCTTGCATGGGCGTGCCGGCGGGGCCCGCGTCGGCTCCACCCAGGGTGAGGTTGAGCGCATGGACGTCGTGGTCCGGCACGCGGAGGCCGAACACCGAGATGTCCTGAGTGTCGGCGGCCGTGACGTCGATCGTGGCCACGAGGTGGTAGAGCCCGGCCTCGGGAGCAGGGTCGGAGTAGAGCGACACGAGCTGGCGGTTCGTACCGGCGGTGTCGGGACCGAAGGTCTGGTCGGCGAGCACCGCGTAGGGGTCGCCGGCCTGCGGTCCGTAGAGCACGTAGCGCATCGTGCCGATCGCGCCGGTGGGATCGAGGTTGACGTCGAGCTGCGGCCCGCTGCCGCTGGGGTTGTAGAGACCGGGGTCGTAGATCTCGACGTCGAGACCGAGGCTGGGATCGGCGAGCTCGATGTAGAACGTCTGGAAGCGGGCGACGTCACCGAGCGCGGTCGACACGGCGGGACTCACCGTGTCGAAGCTCACCAGCATCAGGTAGCCGGCGGGATCACCGGCGGGTGGCCCAGGCAGCCCCGGAGGCACGCCGAGGCTGGCGGCAGGGGCGGGGAGGGCCGAGAGGAGGGAGAGGGCGGCCGCTGCCGCGAGGGGCAGCGACCGCTTCACGCCGCGGAGCACCACGGTGCGTTTCGAGACTGCTGAGACGTCGGGAGACGTTTTCAGCGAGTGCGTCGGACGCTCTCGCGGTGGGTCAGGGTCTCGCCGTTGATCGGCGGGATCTCGATGGGCGAGGCAACGAGGCACTCGGCGCCATCGAGGAGGATGCGGCCGGAGCCGGACTGGCCGTGGGCCATGCAGGCGCCGTAGCCCTCGGCCAGGACGGCCGCGGGAATCTCGAACGGGCCGAAGCGCTCGCGGGTCGGGACCGGCGCGTTGCTCTGGATCTCGATGAAGTACTGGCCGTCCTCACCGAGCATGGTGAAGGTGACCAGCACCTGCGCGTCGAAGCGGTCCGGACCGCTGCAGACGCTGTCGAAGACGTTGCCGTACTTGATGTCGGTGATCTCGCCGTTGTCGTAGAGGTTGCCGAACTGAGGATCGGGGTCACCGTCGCGGGCCGGGCCGAACTGCACGGGCAGGCTCTGGAAGCCGCCCTGCGACTCGAAGCCCAGCTTGAGGCCGTACGCGTCCGTGCGCTCGGCGCCCACCTTCAAGGTGAACTGCTCGATCGCCTCGAGGTGAATGTCGCCACCCGGTGCGGGGTGGTCGTGGTGGAAGCGAACCTCGAAGGGCTGCTCACCCAGCGGCGCGTTGAGGACCAGGGCGTGCGTCGACAGACCGTCGCAGGTCGGGTCGAGCTCGATGCCCGCCTCGAAGGCGCTGACGTACACGGTGCCGAGGTCAGCCGGGAAGCTGGCCGGCAGGGTGCGGGTCACCGTCTCGTCGTCGAAGGTCTCGCTGAAGCTCGGCGTGCGAGCGCTGGCGACGGAGACCACGAGGAGGGTGCAGAGGGCGAGGACGAAGCGTGAAGTGCGCATGACGTGCTCCTCGAGCCCGTTCCCCAGGGACGGGGGCGACGCGACTGGCGCTGTCGGGACGGGCTCAGTGAGGTCCGATGCTACGGGGGCCCGAGGGGCGGACACAACGTGCCTCCCCCCGATCACGGTCACTCCGGGCTGGCCAGGTGAAGAGAACGGGTCGAGACGACCCGCCCTCAGCCAGGCTCTGTTGACGGTCGAGCGAAAATCGAACGCTCTCGGGCCCAGGGCTCAGCCGAAGATCAGGCACTCCGGAGCGATGGAATCGTCGGTCTCCTTCGCGCAGACCACCTCGCCGTTGTCGACGGCGACGACCAGCGGCGGCGTGATGAGCCAGTCGGTCCCCACGGGCAGGTCGCGATGCTCGAAGCACTCCGTGCAGTAGGCCATGTCGATCCAGGTGGCCTCGTTGAAGCCCTGCTGGTTCTCGGGGATGGCGACCATGACGGTCGGCGCGGCCTTGGCTTCGAAGAAGTGCGTCTCGAGCAGCTCCTGACAGTGGTCGCAGGACTTGCTGAAGATGACGACGTAGCGCTGGCCCAGGTCCATGTCGGCGGGCCAGTCGATGAACTTCATCAGCTCGATGTCGCTGAAGCGCTGGCCGACCCAGTCGGAGGTATCGATCGTCAGGTACGCAGGTTGCTCCGGCTTGCCGCTGCCACCGCCGCTGACCTGCTGCGTCGAGGCACCGTCGCCACCGGCCTGGGTCGACGGGGCCGTCTGGGTCTGGGAGCTGCTGCCGTCACCGCCAGTGCTGGGCGAGCGACCGTAAGGAAGGATGAGGAGCGCGCAGGCGATGGCGCCGGCCACGGTGAAGGCGGCGGCCATCCAGAAGCCCTTGCCGAACCAGGGCGTGTCCTCCGGGAGAACTTGCTTGAAGAGCAGGACCAGCAGGAACAGCGTGCCGTCGATGGCGAGCATCACGTAGGGCGACGGTGAGAAGGCGCCGAGGCAACCGCACTTGTCGTTGCCCGCGAGGATCTCGGCGATGAGGATGAGGCAGAAGCAGCCCATCATCCACAGGGCCATGAAGCGCGAGAAGCGTGGCATGAACCAGATCACGCCGATGGCCAGGAACTCCAGGGCGACCAGGATGGCGAGGAGCCAGTAGAGGTCGATGCCCGCCGAGGCAGCCTTGGTCCAGATGTTCTTCGGGAGGAGCTTGGGCGTGTGCTCGGCCAGCTTGAGCAGGGCGCCGGCGAGGATCCACAAGGGCACGATGATGCGCGTGACGACGAAGCCGATGCGGGAGGCGAGGGGGCTCTTCAGGAAGGACATCGCGGGAGTTCCATGAGACTCGAGACGAGGTGGACCCGCTCCGAACCAGCGACCCGTGGCCGCCGTCCGGTGGAGCGGGGAGGGAGATGATAGGCGGTCCCCCGTGCCCAGGCCACGGGGCCAGCGATCAGCCGAGAATGAGGCAGCTCGGGTCCAGCGGGTCGACGGCCTCGGTGGCGCAGAGCACTTCTCCGTCCTCGATGGCGACCACCAGGGGCGGCGCCACGATCCACTCCGTTCCCGGCGGGAGCTCGCGCTGCTCCACGCAGTCCTCGCAGAAGTGCACGTCGAGCCAGCGCTCCGGGGCGAACCCGGTCCTCTCCTCGGGGATCGCGACGAGGACGGCCGGGACCGCTCGCTGTCCGTCGAAGTGGCTCTCGAGCAGGTCGCGACAGTGGTCACAGGACTTGCTGTAGAAGACGACGTAACGCGGACCGACGTCGAGGTCGGCGGGCCAGTCGACGTGACGGGCGATCTCGAGCTCGAGGAAGTCGCGGCCCGCCCAGTCCCGAGCGTCGACCAGCACGTGGGGAGGACCTCCGTCCGGAGCAGTGCGAGCCGAGCCGATCCACGCGATGGCGACGAGCAGGCTGAGGGCAGCACAGCCAGCGGTGGCCAGGAGGCCCCGTCGGAAGGAGCGGGTCGAGGGCGCTCGCCTCGGCAGGGGAAGGGTGAGCACGGTGACGAGCAGCGCACCATCGATCACGAGCATCAGCCAGGGCGGGGGCGAGAGGCTGCCGAGACAGGGGCAGTGCTCGAGCCCGGCCGCCATGAGCGAGACCAGCACGATGCAGAAGGCGGTGAGCATCGAGGCCGCCACGGCGCGGGCCAGGCGGGGCAACGACCAGATCGCGGCGACGGCGGCGAGCTCGATGGAGATGAGCACGGCGAGGAGGACGTCGAAGCCCAGGCCCAGCCGCTCGGCCAAGAGAAGGAGGTTCTCCGGGAGGAGCTTCGGTGAGCGCTCGATGAGCTTCACCAGAGCGCCGGTCAGGATCCAGAGAGGGACCAGCACGCGCGTGACGACGAACCCGAGACGAGCGAGGAGCGGAGACGGCGAGTCGGACATGAGAGGCATCCCCCGTCGAACGCCGACGACAGTGCCGGCGATCGGGTCGACGACGACCGGACTGCGGAGGTGATTCCGTGCTTCACGAGACTCTTACATCTTGATGTGGAGCAACCACTCGAGGAAGCCGTAGGGCTTGGGGTCGTCGCCGTAGAACTGCATGCCTCGCCCGAGGAGATCGAACAGCAGGATCAGCAAGGGAGGGAGGAGGACTCCACCGAAGAGGTTGGTGAAGCCGTTGATCGCCATCAGCGCCATGAGCTGAAGAAAGAGACCGGTCTCGGCCCAGACCGACACGCGGGTGGCGATGAGTGGATCGATGTCCCAGGCATCGCGGAGCCTGCGCTTCACTCCCCACCAGGCGAAGCCGACGAGTGGGTACGTGAGCCAGGTGAAGAATCGATAGCGCTCGATCCGCTGGGCGCGCGCCCAACGATCGTGACAGCGATGCGCGGTCTCCCGGTCGTAGGCCAGCTCGGCGCCGGGCAGGTCGTTGCGATCCTCGGGCCAGGGACGGAGCGTGTAGCGATGACCGCCCTTGCCCAGTCCAGGTTGGGGAGTGACCGACGCGATCTCCCAGGCCTGGTTTCGGAAGTGGATCCGTGGCTTGCGGAAGGGACGGTCTTCCCAGCCCTCGCGTGGGGACGGGCTGTCGACGACGACCTGGTGCGCGTCGAGGGTGACGCGGTCGGGACCGATGCAGAGACGTTGGCGCTGCGGGAGTTCGACGGCCTGGTTCACGCTCGTGTCCTCGCTGCCTCCCGTCAGTCAGGAGGCTCAGCGAGTACAGCCCGCGCGAGAGCGAGCGGCCAATCGGCCGTTCTTAAAGCAACACGGAGTGGGACTTCTCGAGCGCCTTGCGCAGGCCGACGATGTCGCGAGCTCGGTCGCGAGGACAGGCGAACACGACGTCGCCCGCGTCGACCAGGACGAGGTCCTGAGTGCCGAGCAGCACGAGCGGTCGGTCACCCTGCGCGACGGCCAGGCAGTTCGTCGCGTCGTGGAACACGGCGTCGCCCCGCGCGGCGTTGCCCTTGCGATCGGACGGCAGCAGCGGTGCGAGCGCCTCCCAGGACGCGACGTCGGACCAGCCCACCTCGGCGGGCAGGGCGTGGATCTCGTCTTGATGCTCCAGCACGCCGTGGTCGAACGAGATGCTCGGCAGCTTGGGATAGATCTCGGCCAGCGCCTTCTTGAAGGTGCGCTTGCCGTAGGAGCGGGACAGCTCCTCCAGGCCCTGGCCGAGCTCGGGCAGCACGCGGTCGATGGTCTCGAGCGTGGCGCCCACGTGAAGGCAGAACATCCCCGTGTTCCACCACGCGCCCTGGCGCAGCAGGCGCTTGGCGCCGGCGAGGTCGGGCTTCTCCTTGAAGCGAGCCAGGCGACGCAGGCCCGCGAGCCCGGGAAGCGAGCGCTCCTCACCGAGGCTCAGGTAGCCGTAGCCGGTCTCCGGTCGGTCGGGGACGGCGCCGAACAGCACCGTGCCGCGCAGGCGACGGGCGGCCTTCACTCCCTTGGCGATGACGCGGGCGAGGCGGTCGCGCTTGGCGACGTGATGATCGGTCGGCAGGGCGAGCAGCACCGCGTCGTCGTTGCCGTGATGACGTGCGTGAAGCAGCGCGAGCCCGACGGCCGGACAGGTGTTGCGGCCGACCGGCTCCCCGAGAACACGGCTGGTCGGGAAGTCGAGGATCTGCCGGCACCGTCGGGCGAGGTCGGCGCCGGTGACCACGAAGACGTGCTCGGGCGGGCAGAGCCCGTCCATCCGGTCGCGGGTCACCGCCAGCAGGGGGCCCTCGCCGGTGACGTCGAGGAACTGCTTGGGCTCGGCGCTCCGGGAGAGCGGCCAGAAGCGCGTGCCCCGACCACCGGCCAGGAGCGCGACGAAGAGCTGTTGATCCATCCGTTTCAGTGCCATGGCGGCCGGAGCATGTCATCTCGGGCGGCGCGGTGTGGCCCTCCCCGGCTCCTCTTCGGCGGACCCCTGCGGAGACTGGAGCTTCCATGAAACTCACTCGCCCGCATCAGGGTGAGCTGCCATGATTTCCGTCCCCGGTTCCCCCCGACGGATCGGTCCCCTGGACCGGCTCCGTGGGCTCGTCCTCACCCACCTGAGGGGCCTCCCGTGACCGAACGATTCCGTCGCAACGGGGCGCGTGCCTGGCTCGGCCGCGTTCTCTTCTCGCTGATCTGTGCTGCCGTGCTGATCGGCCTCTTGCTGGTCGGAGCGCTGTCGAGAGGAGACGGGGTCTCGCCCCGGACGCTGCTCGCGCCGACGATGCTCTCGCTCATGCTCAACCTGGCGGTGCTGTCGGCCTTCGTCGTCGCCCTCATCCTCGTCTTGCGTTGGCTCGTGCGGGCCAGTCGCGAAGAGGCGACCATCGATCGCTTCGCGCAGGGGCTCACGCCGGGTGCGCAGCTCGACCTCCACTCGGTCGACCTCGCGCCGCTGAAGAAGAGCGCCCTCGGTGAGCGCATCGAGGTGCTCGCGACGGCCAGTCGGGCGGGACGCGACATCGAGGTCTCGGCCCTCGGTGAGTCGTTGCTCGATCGCGAGGAGGCGCGGGTCGCAGCCGCTCGCTACGCCGCCGGCACGCTCGTCCTCCTCGGCCTGCTCGGCACCTTCCTCGGCTTGCTGCTCACCATCGGTGGCGTGACCGCCGTGGTCGACAACCTCGACGTCAGCCCTCAGACCGACATCGAGGCCTTCCTCATCCAGCTCAAGGAGGGCCTGCGCCGCCCCCTCGAAGGCATGTCACTGGCCTTCGGCACCTCGCTGCTCGGTCTCCTCGGCTCACTCATTCTCGGCGTGGCCGCTCTCGGCCTCAGCGCGGCCCAGGCCTCGTGGACCGGCAAGCTCGAGGAGCTCACGGCGCTCGCGCTCGCACCGGCCCAGCGCCTCTCGCCGGGCGCCGCCATGGCGATGCCGGCCCCCGCTCCGGCCGCTCCAGCACCGGTCCAGGGTGCCGCGCCCGGCTCTCAGGTGGATCTCGCTCGGGCCGAGGCGGTGGCGTCGCTGCTCGTGAATGGGCAGCAAGCGCTCGAGAGTCGACAGGACCGCTTCGAGGGAGCGTCCTCTCGAATGGTCAGCGCTCTCGAGGACTTCCGCGAGCGCGTGGCCGCGCTGGCGTGGCAGAACGAGCGGATGGAAACGGTGCTCGCCCGCCTGGCGGACGTGCAGTCAGCGGGACGTGAAGCGCTCAACGATCAGGGCGTGAAGCTCGCGGACCTCGCGGGGGCCGCCGCGGCGCTCCGCTCCGACGTGCGCGACGGACGAGCCGAGATCCAGGAACGCCTCGACGACGTCGGCAGTCGTCTCGGCGAGGGGATCGCCGGTGGCCTGGCCGAGCTGTCGCGGTCGACCCGCGCGGTCGGTGGTCAGGGGATGGCGGACCATCAGGCGCTGGTCGAGGCCCTGAAGACGCTCCAGTCGAGCGTTCAGGAGGCGAGCGCGCAGCGTCGTGAGGAGGCGCGCCACCTGGCCGGCCTGCTCGAATCGGCCGCTCGGCCCGGCTCGGCGCCCACGCTCCCGACGGGGCCGGACCGGTCATGAGAGGTCGCAGGCGGGGAGGGGAGGTCGACTTCTGGCCGGCCTTCACCGACGTCCTGGCGGGAATGCTTCTCGTCATGGTCCTCGTGCTCGTCTTCTTCGCGGTCACGCAGACCGGTCTCGTCCACCTGGCAGGTGGCAAGGAGGCAGCGCTGCGGGCCATGGAGGACCAGGTCGCCGAGCTGCGATCGTTGCTCTCCCGCTCCGAGGACCGCGCCGAGCAGCTCCGGACCGAGCTGCTGTCGGCCACCGAGCTCATCAGCAACCTCGGTGAGCAGCGCGGACGGCTCCAGGACGAGCTGGCCGAACGGCAGCAGGCGCTGAAGGACGAGCAGGTCCGCATCACCGACCTCACGTTGCGGCTCCAGCAGTACCTCGACGAGCTCAAGGACCTCAACGCGAAGCTCGTGGCGGCCGAGGCCACCGTCGAGCAGCGGGAATCGGCGGTCTCGGACCTCCAGGATGCCGTCAACGAGCTGCGGGCCCAGTTGGCCAAGCTCGGTGCCGAGTTGGCCACGGCCGAGAGCGCGGCTCAGGAGCAGACGCTCAAGGTGTCCGAGCTCCTCGTGGAGATGGCCAAGAAGGACGAGCGCATCACCGAGCTCGAGCGGCTGGAGCGGTACACCAGCGATTTCCTCGAGAAGATGTCGGAGGTCTTCGGCGACGATCCCAACATCCGGGTGGTCGGTGACCGCTTCGTCTTTCAGTCCGAGGTGCTCTTCGCTTCAGGCAGTGCGCAGATCGGGCAGGGCGGTCAGGCCGAGCTCGACAAGTTCGCCCGGGGCTTCCAGGAGCTCCAGCCCAAGCTACCGCGCGACCTGCCGGTCAACGTGCAGGTCCAGGGGCACACCGACTCGGACAAGCTGCTGACCACCGAACAGTTCCAGGACAACTGGGAGCTCTCGACCGCCCGGGCCCTCGAGGTCGTCGAGTACCTCGCCTCGGCCGGCCTGCCCGAAGGGATGTTGTCGGCAGCGGGCTTCGGCGAGCATTATCCTCGGGTGCGCGGGGACTCGGCCGCCGCCAAGGAGAAGAACCGGCGGATCGAGATCCGCATCACCCGTCGCTGACGACCGGAGCAGCTCACGTGAGCGAGACGACGACTCGAACCCGCAAGGTGCCTGCCATCCTCATCGACCGCCCCCGGCCGCAGCTCGGGAAGGTCCTGTTCATCGGCCTGATCGGAGCGCTCATCGGCTTCGGGGTCGGCTGGGTGCTGAGCTTCGCCGGCGGTTGGGGCGGCGGTGGCATGCCGTCGATGGCCCCCGAGACCTGGTTCCCGTCCTGGGTCCCGCGCTTCTGCGCGCCCGGAGCCCTGCTCGGGCTGGTGCTCGGCCTCCTCTACGGCTGGCTCGAGGGCAGCCGGCCCACGCCGCGACAGGACGTCGTCGAGGTCGAGTCGCGGCGCTGGTCCGTCGGTTCGAGCGTGGGCGCCGACCGCCGGATCGAGACGGCCGACTAGCACGCCCGGACACGGCCAACGCACCGTGTCCGGGTCATGACACATCGCTCGGGCTCACCGCTCAGCGGCGAAGCCCTCGGCGGTCGAGGACGTCGGTCCGGCGGATGCGGTCCCGCAGCCCCCCGCGCAGGTCGTCGACCCGACTGCGGCGGGCCTCCAGCGTGCAGGCCAGGTCGGTCACGGCCCCGGAGCCGATCAGCTCGACCTCGATCACCTTGACGCCGCATTGATTCAGGTCGATGCGCTGCCAGCCGTTGTCGGCGAGCTGGGCAGGGATCGCGACGCTGGTGATGAGGCCGCCTTGCGCATCGAGCAGGCGGATCGAGCCGCCGTCCTCCTCGATGTCGAGCAGGCCGATCCAGCCGACCTCCGCCGGCTCGTCGTACTCGAAGCGCATCAGGCCGCCGTCGGCATCGTCGTCGGGCACGCAGTGCAGGCCTTCCGACAGGATCAGCACGTCGAAGAGCGGCGTGTCGTTGCCCGGGCCGGTGCCAGGGGTGGCCAGGTCGTCGTCGCCGCAGGTCGTCGCCGAGGTGTCGAAGCTCAGCACCGGGGCGCTGCCGCTGACGCTGATGCCGGGGAACTGGATCGTCACCGCGGTGCCGGCAGCGAGACCGTCGAAGTCATGGCTGGTGCAGTCGCCCCGGTCGATGCGGACGTTGTCGAAACCCTGGGTCTCGCCGATGCCCGGATAGTCGGTGCCGAAGCGGATCTGGGTGACGTTGGCGAGAAGCTGGTCCCAGTCGGCGTCGGTGCCGGTGAGCATCGACCACTCGCCCTCGTCCGAGGCCGGTAGCTCGCCGTCCTGGAGGAGCGTGATCGGTGCACAAATGCGCGCCCAGCCGGAGTCCACGGTGAAACGGAGGTCCGTGCGGTGCACCGCCTCGAGGGTGGGATTGCCACCCGGACCGTCGTCGGACGTGAGCACGAAGCTGGAGCCCTCTTCCGGACGACCGGAGTTGTCCAGGATGAGTTGGAAGTCGTAGCAGAAGCGACCACAGCCGCTGGCTGCTATCTCTGTCCAGTCGCCGAGGAAGGCGGGGCCGGCGCAGAGGCTCGAGGCGTTGGGAAGGTCCACCGTCTGGACGAAGTCGTCGTCGGCGTCGCCGCTCGGCCCAGGAGTCTCCAGGGTGACCGTGACGTTCGGGAAGGCGGGACAAGGTCCCCAACCTGCGAGACCGCTCTCGAAGTCCTCGTGAGTCGGCTGGACCTGCGCCTCAGCGTTTTTCACGCTCGAGCTCGCGATCCCTCCCAACAGGATGAGGCCCATCAAGACGGTCGGACGGTGAAATCGAATCGAAATCGACATGGAATCCCCTCTCTTGCCCATGTTTCCGAATGAGAACACCTCATTCGACAGGGCTCGTCGTTCACGTCGAGCCTTTACTGGCGAGCGACGCGAACGGTTTCAAGCTAGCTGAGGCTTCGTCCTCATGCCTAATGTTCAGACTAATCTTGTTCACTTATCGACACGGTGGGCGCGGTCGCGGTGGGCTCGTGATTGCCGTCTGGGTCACCGCTCGTCATGCCCGTGTCGGCTGGTCGTGAAGGGGCGGCCTCTCACCGAAAGTGAGATAGATCAAAGAAAGTTTGACGCGTCAAAGAATGAACGTAGACTCCTGGTCATCACGTTCGAGACCGCCATCCGGCGGTGCGTCCCAGGGGTCTCGCCCCACCCGATCGTCGTCGCTGCGTCGAGCAGTGACGGCGAGTCGCGGGTCACCGCGGTGCGTCCGCACCGCTTGCCGAAGGAGTTCCTTTCGATGCGTCGTACCGTTCTCTCCCTCTTCGTGACCGCTCTCATGGTGGCCATGCCGGCGTCGGCCGACGAGCTGGTGATCGACTTCGCCGTCGACCTGACCGGAGACGGCTTCAACGGAGCCTTCGAGATCAGCCCGTTCAACCCGACCAGCGCGCTGGGCATGGGCACCGCGCTGAACCCCGACCTCATCCGGGGTGATGCTCAGTTCATCGTCAAGAACTTCGATCCGAGCTTCACCGGTACCTACACCTTCTGCGAGGTGGAGGGGCAGAGCGACCCGGGCGTCGAGTTCCTGCTGCACACGCCGCTGCTCGAGCGCGTCGAGGCCTTCACGACGCGCATCGGCAGCAACTCTCCCCAAGGCTTCTCCGAGGACACCAAGATCCTGTTCCCGCGAACGGCGTCGAGCACCACGACCGACGAGTTGGGAACGACCACGACCGGGTTCTTCGGCACGGCCGCGCTGTTCGTGCGCTGCGGTGTCCCGGTCTCCTTCACGTACACGCAGGGTGCCGAGACGCTGGCGTCGTTCGACTTCGTCTTCAACCCCAACAGCCTGGAGTCGCTCACGATCCAGGCTGACCGTTTTCTACCGGTCGCGACCTACGACCTCGACACTCCCGGTGCTGCAGACGATGCGCCCTACGGTCTCAACTCGGACCTGAACGGAAACCCCGGCAGCACGGTGCTTCAGTCCACGCGCGGCATCGTCCAGGCCGAGCTCGACGCCCCCTTCGCAGGCGGTGGCATCGGCAACCTGCTCGACGGCAAGGAGTCCAGCGGTGGCATGCCCCTGGACTTCGACCCGCTCGACGGCACTGGCACGCTCTACCACTACACCGCGACGGGTGGTGAGTTGTCGGTCGACGTCATCTCGCCTCCGTTCAGCGTCGAGATCGACATCGCTCCCCGCAGCGACTGGAACCTGATCTGGGGGCCCAGGGTTCGCGTGGCCATCCTCGGCTCGGCCTCCTTCCTCGCGGAGAACGTGGTGCCCGAGTCCCTGACCTTCGGTCCGGACGGCGCCACGCCTTGTGGCGTCGACGCGGGTCCGGCCGATGACTGCATCGACCGCGGCAGCGACCATGGCCATCATGGTCACGACTGGCGTGATCGTCGCCGATGTGGTCGTGCTCCCTTCCTGCGCGACGTGAACGGTGACGGCTTTGCGGATCTCGTCGTCACCTTCCGAACGCGGGAGACCGGGCTGACCGCATCCGACTCCGAGGCTTGCCTGAACGGAAACATCGTGGGCGGCACGGAAATCGACGGCTGTGACTCGGTGACGGTCTGGCGCTGAGCTTCGACGGGCGAGGCGTCCCAGTCTCCTGATTCGGGGACTGGGGCGTCCGTCTCTTTCACTTCTCGCAACGAGCTTGCAGAGCAGGAGGCATCCAGTAGAATTCGACATCACCGACGCACTGCGTGGCTCGAGCGAGAGGAGTGGGTTGTCGATGCACCGGGACAAGCCGATCTCCGACTCGCACGAGATGTACCTCAAGGCTCTCTACGAGGTCCGAGGCGAGCACGACGTGGCCCGCGTCCGCGATCTCGCCTCGACTCTCGGGGTCAGCCCGGCCACCGTGTCAAGCGTGCTGAAGAAGCTGGAGAACCTCCGTCTCGTCGAGCACGAGCGCTACGGAGGCGTGACCCTGACCGACACCGGAGCTCGCGTCGCCGAGTGCGTGATCGACCGCTTCGAGACCCTGCGTGACGTGCTCGTGGAGGTCTTCGGCGTGACGAGCGACGTGGCCGAAGTCGACGCCTGCGAGATGGAGCACGGCGTCAGCCCGACGACGGTGAGGCACATGCAGGCGTTGCTGAAGAACGTGCGCGGGGGCCGGATCCAGTTGCCGAAGCGTCGGGCCAAGCGCGACCAGGCCTGCCCGGAGTGTGAAGCCATCGGCATCTGTCGGGCAGCCCAGCTCGAGTGAGTCCTCTCGCCTCCAGCCGACCCGATCCCGAGGGCGCGCGAGGCTCCTTCGCGCGGCCGCTTTCGGGCCTGTCGTTGGCCGCCTGACGTGACCGAGCCCCCTTGACCGAATTCACCTAGTCGATAATGATATTCAATATCATTATCAACAAGCCCTCGTCATCGTCGGGGTTCGGCCGACGGCCATGGAGCACCTACGAGCGGGGGGCGATCAGTCGGAGCTCGAAAACACGGCGCTCGAGCGGTCCGTGAGCTGAGCCCGGCTTCACCGGCCCGATGGCCGCCACGTGTCCCTGCTGCCGCAGGGCAAGAAAGCTCAAGGACTGATGACGACTCGAACGATCCTTCGGAATGCGACTCTCGGCCTGGCCGGGATGCTCGTCGGTGCTGCCGCGGTGACCGCGGCGACCATCACCGTGACCACCACCACGGACAGCCTGGCCGTCGACGGTCAGTGCTCGCTGCGCGAGGCCATCCAGGCCGCGAACACCGACACTGCCGTTGACTCGTGTGGCTCCGGCAGCGGAGCAGACACGATCCTCCTGGACGCTGGCACGTACACGGTGGCTCTCGCGGGCAGTGATGAGGACGACAACGCAACGGGTGACTTCGACATCTCCAGCAGTCTCACGTTGGATGGGAGCGCCGGCGCCACCATCGACGCGGCGGGTCTGGATCGCGCGCTGCACGTCATGCCCTCACCCGACCCGGCCATGTCCGTCGACGTCACCGTCATCGGTCTTGCGATCACCGGTGGCGACGTGCGTGGTCCCGAGACGGCCGACGACATCAACGATGGTGGTGGTCTCGTCGCCGACGGCGGGGTCGTCGTCTCCGTCGTCGATTGCGAGGTCTTTGGCAACCAAGCTGATGACGGTGGTGGTCTCTCGTGCCGACGCGGATGCTCGCTGTCCGTGACCGACTCACGGATCAACGGGAACCATGCGGACGACGGTGGTGGTGGATTCCGCCTGTTCAGCCTCGACCCTTCCGTGGTCACGACCTTGACCATCATCGGTTCGACCATCGCCGACAACACCGCATCGGGTGCGATCCCCGATCCACTCCCCAACGACGGCTTCGGTAGTGGTGGCGGCATCAACTGCTTTGCCCCGACCGACGTGCAGACCATCCTCGAGGTGAGCGACACCACCATCCGGGACAACGTCGCGATCAACGCCGGTGGCATCTTCAATCGTGCGGATGACGGTGGCTCGGCATCGATGACGGTGCTCCGGAGCACCATCAGCGGTAACGCCGCGGTGAGCACCATTCCCCCCACGCCCTTCGGAGGCAACGCTGGCGGCATCCTCAACGTGGACGGCACGGCCGTCGTCGCCAACAGCACGATCAGCGGCAATGCGTCCGAGCTCGGCTTCGGCGATCCCGTGCTCGGCGTCGGCCTCGGTGGAGGCATCCTCAACGGAGCCTTCTTCGGACTGTCGACGCTCACGCTCGTGAACGACACGGTCACCGAGAATCAGGGCTTCTTCGGCGGCGGAGTCGTGACGTTCTCGGGTGGTGGGCTCCCGGAGACGGTCTTCGCCAACACCATCGTGGCCGGCAACACCGACGCGGTCGGGTCCGTCAGCTGCCTCCTGTCGAACGGCATCCAGACCTCGCTGGGTGGCAACCTGGAAGACTCGGTGCTCTGTGACTTCGCCGATGCGAGCGATCTCGTCTTCACCGACCCGATGCTCGGTCCGCTGGCCAACAACGGCGGCCCGACCCGCACGCACGCGTTGCTCGCCGGAAGCCCGGCGGTCGAGTCCGGCAATGCCGTGGCCTGTGCGGATCCTCCGGTGGACGGCATCGACCAACGTGGGGTCTCCCGGCCGCAAGGCGCCGGCTGTGATCGTGGCGCCTTCGAGCTCGCGGCTCGATTTGCCTGCCGTGACTTCGACCGTGGCGACGACGAGGGTGGCACCGTGGATGCCGTCTTCCCCGATGCGGGTTTCACCGTGACCGGTTCGCCCGGACCGGCCATCCTGTTCGACAGCTCGTCGCCGACCTGCGACGACTCCGATCTCGCGACGCCCGGCGCCGGCACGGGCAACGATGTCGCCCAGGGCGACGTGCTCATCATCCGTGAGCTGGGCAGCGACTGTGTTCGTGACGACGAGCGTGACGGCGGAACGCTCACCTTCGACTTCGAGGAGCCCATCGACTTCCTCTCCGTCGGCATTCTCGACGCCGATGAAGAGGGGGGCAGCATCATGGTCATGGCCCCCGGCGCTTCGCCTTGCGTGGCAGCGATCCCCGCGCTCGACGACAATGGCTGGCAGGAGGTGAGCTGTGAACTCGCCGGCGCCACCACCTTGATCGTCGAGCTCGCGGGGAGCGGCGCGGTCACCGGGATCACCTGTGGCACCGAAGATGATCGGCGGCGTGGCATCGTGGCCGGCATCGGCGTGACCGACTCGGGTGCTCGTGTCGAGATGGAGGCCGTCGCTTTCGAGAGCGGCAGTGGCCTCGGCTCCGTCACGCTCTCGGCGCCCCGGCTCTCGGCCAGCCCGTCCCTGGTGCTCGACCAGCCGTTGGGTCGACGGATGCAGTCCGTTGCTCCCACGCGTCGTGCTCCTCGGGCCCTGAGCGACCGTGCTTCTCGGCGTCGTGGTGGTTCCGACCGCGATGAGCTCAGGGGCTCCGTCGAAGAGCTCGTGACGGTCTCCGGGGTCACGACGGCACGGGGCGTGGGTTCCTGGAACGGCCAGGGACCGCATTCCTTCGAGCTCCAGGTCGAGGAGAGCACTGCGGAGCGATCTGGCCGCGTTCGCCTGACCGTCTGGCGTCTCGGCGGAGCGACCGTCTACCACTTGGACGAGCGTCTGAGCGAGGGCGGCTTCGTCCTGACCGACCTGCGCTAGCAGCAGGACTGCGCCCTCTCCTTCGATGAGGGAGAGGGCGCACGCTACCGAGGGCGGACCTCAGCGGCTTCGCCTTCCGAATCGCACCTGCGTGAAGGGGATGGGGGTGCCGTGATGAGGTCGATGCGAAAGAGCGGGAGCTGGTTGCTCATCGCCGGGCTGCTGGTCGGGGGAGCCGTGACACCGAGGGCGCAGGAGGCGAACCTGCTGCGCAACGATCAGGTGACCTCGCTGAGACCAATCACCCCGCCGCTGGTCGAGATCTTCACCGATGCCTGTTCGACCGATCCGACCGTGCGACTGGATCGCGCCGATCCGAGCGATTGCTCGTCGAGCGTCGAGGGTGAAGGAGGGGCGCTGTCGTCGCCCGGCTCCGATGATCGCGATGACCTCTACGTTCTGGGCTTCGACACGGCTGCGGGACCCGTCCCCGACCCCGAAACCGGCTTGCTCGACTCGTCCGAACGGCCCCTGATCTTCTACCAGGTCGAGTTCGCCTGCGGCCTCTTGTTCGTCAGCAAGGACCCGGCGACGGGGAGCATCCTGCTCGACCACGAGGAGTGCGATGCGCCGACTGGCGCCTGCTGCGACGCGATGGACGCCTGTACCGACGACGTGACGCAGGCGGACTGCGAAGGCGCGGGAGGGACCTACGTCGGTGACGACACGACCTGTGCGGCGGACCCTTGCACGCCGACCGGTGCGTGCTGCAACACGATGGACGCCTGCACCGACGACGTGACGCAGGCGGACTGCGAAGGCGCGGGCGGCACGTACCTCGGTGACGACACGACCTGTGCGGGCGACCCCTGCACGCCGACGGGCGCGTGCTGCAACACGATGGGCGGCTGCGACGCCGACGTGACGCAGGCGGCCTGCGAGGGCGGGGGCGGCACCTATCTCGGTGACGACACGACCTGCGCGGCGGACCCTTGCACGCCGACCGGTGCGTGCTGCAACACGATGGACGCCTGCACCGACGACGTGACGCAGGCGGACTGCGAAGGCGCGGGCGGCACGTACCTCGGTGACGACACGACCTGTGCGGGCG
>JBCCFW010000041.1:0-45992 GCA_039029535.1 Acidobacteriota bacterium | reverse complement strand
CGCCCGAAAGGTCCTCTCACGTGAGCACTGCGCCCCACCAATCCGATGTCGATCGCGATCCTCAAGAGACCAACGAGTGGCTCGACGCCCTCGGGTCCGTCGTGTCCTTCAGCGGCCGAGAGCGGGCGGCCTGGCTCCTGAACCGTCTGGGCGAGCAGGCGCGTCATCTCGGCGTCGATCACGCGGCGCCGCGCACGACCGACTTCGTCAACACCATCCGGCCCGAGGACGAGCATCCGTTCCCCGGCGACGAGGTCATCGAGAAGCGCATCCGTCGCATCGTTCGCTGGAACGCCATGGCGATGGTGTCGCGGGCCAACACCCTCTACGCCGGGCTCGGTGGGCACCTCTCGACCTACGCCTCCGCAGCCTCGCTCTACGAGATCGGCTTCAACCACTTCTTCAAGGGCAAGGACCTCGGGCACTCCGGCGATCAGATCTACTTCCAGGGTCACGCGGCTCCCGGCATCTACTCTCGCGCCTACCTCGAGGGTCGGCTGGAGGAGTCTCAGCTCGAACGCTTCCGTCGCGAGGTCGCTCGCGGCAAGGGCCTGTCCAGCTATCCGCACCCGCGTCTCATGGAGGACTTCTGGGAGTTCCCCACCGTCTCCATGGGTCTCGGCCCGATCCACTCGATCTACCAGGCGCGCTTCAACCGCTACCTCGAGGCCCGCGGCATCGCCGACACCTCGCAGTCGACGGTCTGGGCCTTCCTCGGTGACGGCGAGACCGACGAGCCGGAGAGCCTCGGCGCCGTCTCGGTGGCGTCCCGCGAGAACCTCGACAACCTCGTCTGGGTGGTCAACTGCAACCTCCAGCGTCTCGACGGCCCGGTGCGCGGCAACGGCAAGATCATCCAGGAGCTCGAGGCGGTCTTCCGCGGCGCGGGCTGGAACGTCATCAAGGTCATCTGGGGTCGAAAGTGGGACGACCTGCTCTCCGCCGACGGCGAGGGCGTGCTGCGTCAGCGGATGAACGCGGTGCTCGACGGTGAGCTCCAGAAGTACGTCACCGAGGGCGGCGACTACATCCGCAAGCACTTCTTCGGCACGGACCCCCGGCTCGAGTCGCTGGTGAGTCATCTCTCCGACGACGAGATCCACGCGCTGCGTCGCGGCGGCCACGACTACACGAAGCTCTACTCGGCCTTCCGCCAGGCCAGCGAGCACCGCGGCGCGCCGACGGCCATCCTCTGCCACACGGTGAAGGGCTGGACGCTGGGTCACGACTTCGCCGCACGCAACACCACGCACCAGATGAAGAAGCTCAAGGAAGCGGAGCTCACCGCCTTCCGCGACCTGCTCGAGCTGCCCATCCCCGACGCCGAGGTGGTCGAGGCGCCGTTCTACCGTCCGGGTCCCGACAGCGACGAGGTGCAGTACCTCCGCGAGCGACGTCATGCCCTCGGCGGCGCCCTGCCGATCCGTCGCGACAAGGTGAGCGTCCCCGTCGACGTCCCCGGTGACGACGTGTTCTCCGAGTTCGACGAGGGCACGTCCACCGGTGAGGGCGTGTCGACGACCATGGCCTTCGTCCGCCTGCTCGCCAAGCTGCTCCGGCACTCCGGCATCGGCAAGCGCATCGTGCCCATCATCCCGGACGAGGCCCGCACCTTCGGGATGGATCCCCTGTTCCGTCAGGTCGGCATCTACTCGTCGAAGGGCCAGCTCTACGAGCCGGTCGACAAGGGCATGCTCCTCTACTACCGGGAGGCCAAGGACGGTCAGGTGCTCGAGGAGGGCATCACCGAGGCCGGCTCGATGTCGTCGTTCATGGCGGCGGGAACCTCGCACGCCACGCACGGCGAGCCGATGGTGCCGTTCTACATCTTCTACTCGATGTTCGGCTTCCAGCGCACCGGCGACCAGATGTGGGCCTTCGCCGATGCGCGCGGCCGCGGCTTCCTCATGGGAGCGACCGCCGGTCGCACGACCCTCAACGGTGAGGGTCTCCAGCACCAGGACGGGCACTCGCACGTGCTGTCCTCGACGGTGCCCAACATCCTCTCGTACGACCCGGCCTTCGCTTACGAGGTCGCGGCGATCATCCGCGACGGTCTCGATCGCATGGTCGCCAGGAACGAGGACGTCTTCTACTACATCACCTTGCAGAACGAGAACTACCCGATGCCGCCGCGGCCGGAGACCTGCACGGATCAGGCGATCCGCGAGGGGATGTATCTCTTCTCGAAGTCCGAGAAGGATGCGAAGCACCGCGTGCAGCTCTTCGGCTCGGGCTCGATCATGACCTGCGTGTTGAAGGCCCAGGAGATGCTCCTCGACTTCGGCGTCGCTGCCGACGTCTGGTCGGTGACCAGCTACCAGCAGCTCCGCAACGACGCGCTGTCCTGCGATCGTCACGCTCGACTCCATCCGACCGACGACGTCCGTCAGTCGGTGATCGAGCGGACGCTCGACGGCGTCGAAGGCCCCTTCATTGCGGCCTCCGACTACATGAAGGTGCTGCCCGACATGATCGGTCAGTGGCTACCCGGCCGGCTGGTGTCCCTGGGCACCGACGGCTTCGGCATGAGCGACACCCGTGAGGAGCTGCGTCGGCACTTCGAGGTCGACGCGGAGTCCATCGTCATCGCCGCCCTGCACGCCTTGCGCCGCGAAGGCGCCCTCGAGGCGTCGGAGGTGGCGGCGGCCATCGACAAGCTCGGCTACGACCCCGACAAGGTCGAGCCGATGTCCGTCTGAGGACGGGCAGACCCGAGTCGCACTGAGGCGGCTCGGGTGAGGGGGCGGACCGAGTGAGCGAGAAGAATCAGAACGAGCCCGGCGGTTCCCCCCGCACCCTGCACGATGGTCGAGACGACGGCTTCACCCCGCTGAAGCCTCTCGATCCTGCCGAGACCGAGAGCTGCGACGCCCTGCTCGAGGCCATGGCCTCGACGGCCTTCGCCGGCCGCGGCCTGGGCGAGGCGGCCTCGATCGTCCACGACATGACCGTCGACGAGGACTGTCGGGTCGTGCTCACCGTCTCCGGCGCGATGACCGTGGCCAAGATGGGCCTGGTCATGGTGCGGATGATCGAGCGGGGCATGGTGGACGCCATCGTGTCGACCGGTGCGCTCATGGCTCACGGGCTGACCGAGGCCATCGGCGCCGTTCACTACCGTCGCCCCGAGGGGGTCTCCGACGAGGAGCTCTTCGCCAAGGGTTACAACCGCGTCTACGACACGCTCGAGATGGAGAGCAACCTCAACGACGTGGAGCGGGTCGTGCATGCGGCGCTCGAGTCCTTGCCCAAGGGCGAGACCTTCTCGTCGGAGCAGCTCTGTCGAGCCATCGGCAAGGTGTTGTCGGAGCGCGACGAGGGCCCGGGCGTGCTGCGCGCGGCCTACGAGCACGACGTGCCCGTGTACGTCCCCGCCTTCACCGACTCTGAGATCGGTCTCGACGTCGCGACCTGGGCGGTGCGAGCCGGACCCGAGGCCGGCGACGGCGACGAGCTCGACCCGTTCGCCCGGACGCCGGCGTTCAACCCCTTCGGCGACCTCGTCTCCTTTTGTCAGTGGGCGCGAGCGGCTCCTCGGCTCGGGATCTTCACCATCGGCGGTGGCGTGCCACGCAACTGGTCGCAGCAGGTCGGTCCCTACGTGGACTTGCTCAACCACCGTCTCGGCCTGTCACTGGGCAGCCCGCGCTACCGCTACGCCGTTCGGATCTGCCCCGAACCCGTCCACTGGGGCGGACTGTCGGGCTGCACGTACTCGGAAGGCGTGTCCTGGGGCAAGTTCGTGCCGCCGGCCGAAGGTGGTCGCTTCGCCGAGGTCCACGCCGACGCGACCTTGGCCTGGCCGTTGCTCGTCCGCGGCGTGATCGAGCGACTGGACCGTCACGACACCGACTGACCCGACGTCGGAGTCGCGCTTTCACGACGCCCGTGCGAGGGCGTCATCGGGGGGCTCGCGCTCATGTTGATCCAACTCGAAGGGATCTCACTCTCCTTCGGTCCCGATCCGTTGCTGAAGGACCTCAGTCTCTCGATCTCCGAGGGAGATCGCGTCGGCCTCGTCGGCTCGAACGGCTGTGGCAAGTCGACGGTGCTCCGAGTCCTGCTCGGCCAGCAAGACGTCGACGCCGGTCAGGTCACGAGCAAGCGCGGGCTCATCGTCGGTTACATGCCGCAGGAGGTCGCCGAGCACGAATTGAGCAAGACCGCTCGCGACTTCCTCCTCGAGGCCATCCCCGAGCGGCAACGCGAAGACGAGTACTGGCGGGCCGACGTGGCGCTGGGCGAGATCGAGCTCGAAGCCGACGCTCACGACCGGCCGATCTCCACCCTGTCCGGCGGCTGGCGACGACTGCTCATGGCCGCGCGGGCAGCGATCAACGAGCCCGACCTGCTCATCCTCGACGAGCCGACCAACCACCTCGACCTCGGCAAGATCCTGCGCTTCGAGGCCTGGCTCCTCGCCCAGCGCGCGGCGACCCTGGTGGTGTCGCACGATCGCCAGCTCCTCGAGCGCTGCGTGAACAAGACGATGTTCTTGCGACACGACGGACTTCACGTCTTCAGCGCTCCGTTCGGGCTCGCGCGTGAGGAGCTCGTCCGCATCGACACCGGGAAGGCTCGTGCCCAGGCCAAGGAGGAGGCCGAGATCGCACGCCTGGAGGCGGTCGCCAAGCGTCTGATGATCTGGGCCAACCTCGGCGGGAGCAACAAGATGGCCAAGAAATCGAAGGCCATCCAGCACCGCGCCGATCGCATGACGGAGCAGAAGACGGATGCCTTCAAGGACCGTCGACGCGAGATCAACTTGTCCCAGAACCAGCTCAGGGCGAAGAGCCTGGTCAGCGTCAACGATCATCAGGTCACCGCACCCGGCGGTCGTCACCTCTTCGAGATCGAGAAGTTCTTCCTCCGTCGTGGCGATCGGGTCTGCCTGCTCGGTCTCAACGGCCTGGGCAAGAGCGTCTTCGTGCGACGCCTCGTGAAGGCCATCCACGAGAACGCCGGCGTGGCTCAAGACGGCATCCTGGTGAACCCCCAGGTGAAGCTCGGCTACGTCGACCAGCAGCTCGAAGGGCTCCCCGAGGACCAGCTCGTGCCGGACTTCCTCCAGGACCGCTTCGACCTCGACAACACGCGGGTGGTGAGCGAGCTGCACGCCATCGGCTTCCCGCAGCGCGAACAGAAGAAGAAGATCGGCGAGCTCTCCCACGGCGAGCGGTCCCGTCTGACCTTCCTCTGCCTCAAGCTCATGCGACCGAACCTGCTCATCCTCGACGAGCCGAGCAACCACCTCGACATCGCCGGTCAGGAGCGTCTCGAAGAGCTCCTGTCGGATCCGGCTCTCACCTGTCTCCTCGTCACCCACGACCGCACCCTCCTGCAATCGGTCCCCAACCGCCACGTGGAGATCCGCAACGGCGAGCTGGTCGAGGAAGACGGTGCTGAGGACTTCTTGGAGCGCGTGCGCATGGAAGAAATGGGGGACTAGCAACGAAAGGGGAGGAGAACATGACGGGGACGCATGAGGGCTGGCGCAACTTCCTCAAGGGCGCCATCGGCTCGCAGGAGTCGTGGTCCATTCGCATCCTGGGCACGAGCTACGAGACCCGCGAAGGGGCTCCCGGAGCCGAACGATCGACCGACCGCCAGGACCTGGACTCGGAGGAGGCCGTCTTCGAAACGGTCGACACGCTCATCCGGGGCAGGGTCGCCGACGGCTGGATCCACCAGACCGCGCTCATGGCCTCCGCGAGCGTCTTCGCCGGCTGGCGTGACTTCGAACGGATCGAGAACGGCCTGCGTCACTATTGGTGCATCAGCCTCGACGACAGCGCTTGCGACCTTCACCGCTGCTCGGACCTCGACGACGGGCGTCGCTGGTGGCGCGACTTCACGAGCCCGGCCGACGCCCTGAGCTGGGCCGAACACTCGGTGGCCGCCAAGCTGCGGCAGGGTTGGCGGGAGCGACCGACCAGCCTGACCGCCGGTCCCTTTCCGCCATTGCGTGAGACGGCCCGTCGCTGCCGATTCACCTGGACGCCGGAGCATCGACTCGCAGCCGAGAAGGCTCTCGAAACGCTCGAGCGGCGGCATGCTCGCAAGCTCCCGGAGCCGTTCGTGAACTGGACCCTGGCCGGAGCCACGGACGAGCGAAATCGACGCGAGCTCCTCGATCTCGACGTGGAGTGGACGCGACCAGACCAACTCGCGGATGAGGACGCGGCTTTCCGGAGCGCTCGTCCCGACCGTGTCTTCGAGCTCGGAGTCGTCCCGTTCGCACGAGACGCGGCAGGTGGTCGGTACTGCTTCGACTTGCGCGCAACGACCGAAGCCGATCCGACACCGGTGCTCCACGTCGACGAGAGCTCGGCGTCGGTGCTCGACGCGCCGGACCTGCTCACCTGGTGCCACGTGCGACTCGTGGAGGCGACCACCAGTCTCCAGGACTGGGAGGCGGCCTGCCGGATGCAGACTCGGCTCTGGTCCTGGGCACGAGAGCTGACCCAGCTCGGCGTGCCTCGCCTGAGCGAGAGCCTCGACGAGCTCGCCGGTGCTCCCACGCTCCGCCACCCGGCCCGAACGGACTTCTTCCTCCTCACGAAGAAGGCGGTCGACACCGTGGTCACGCGCGCCCTCGGTCACGACCCGGGCCGCGGTCGGCCGGTCGAGTGGCACCGACCGCTCGAGGCCTGAGGCCTCCCCCCTCGAGGCAGCAGGCGGCATGACGGCCGACCAGCGTTCAAATGAGTTACCACGCTCGGCACCCCAGCTCGCCGCCGGACCACCGCCCGGCAAGAATCGAAGGCGGTCGGCAGTGGGCCAGAACGGGGCCCGCGCCGGCTCGTGGTGGGCTTGCCGTCGTTCGTTGACGGTTCTGCTCGAGAGACATCGTTGTCTCCATCGAGAGCTCGAGACCGAGCCCACCGCGCCGTGAGCATCGATGCCGTGGCTCACGAGACACCGAGAGGGGACCGAGCATGAGAGACCGACGTCAGCAGGCCGAGAGCGTCCGAGTGGAAGCCGCGGCCCTCGCCGCCGCGCGGGGATCCGTCCGCCACGAAGCCAACGAGGAAGAGCACGAATACCGCCGGGAGATCGTCGACGCCAAGGGCAAGAAGAAGAACACGCCCTCCTTCATCGCCAACTTCACGAAGGGTCTCGCCCACGACGATCGCGGGCTCGTCGTGGATCCATCGGCCTACGCCGCCTTCGTCCGCGCGCTGGACTCCGGAGACACCGACGACTTCGAGGCGATCCCCCTCGGACCAGGGCCCTTCGACCCCTTCGGCAAGAACACGAAGTTCAAGAAGGGCGAGCCGGAGCATGACTGGAAGGACCCGAAGAACAAGAAGGACTGCGTGTCCGTGCGCGCCTGGGAGAGCCAGGGCGCCGGTCTCACGTTCGACCTCGAAGGCCCCGATGCCCAGGCCGTCACCATGCCGCCGGCCCCGCGACTCGACTCTGCAGAGCTCGCCGCCGAGATGGCCGAGGTCTACTGGATGGCGTTGCTACGGGACGTCTTCTTCGACAGCTTCGGATCGTCTCGCCGGGTCTCGGCGGCTCGAGCGTCGCTGGGCGACATGCCCTGGTTCCACTCCAGCCAGGACGCCGGTCTCACGGCCTCCGACTTGACCGACGAGGCCCGCAAGCGTCGCCGTCGGCACGCCACCCGGGGCAAGGCCCCGAAGATCCCGCTCGATCGGCTCTTCCGTGGCGTCACGCGGGGCGACGACGTCGGGCCCTACATCTCGCAGTTCCTGCTCATCGGCAACACGGGGATCAACGGCAACAGCCCGGACCGCAAGGTCACGGACGGTCGCATCTCCTACGGCGCCATCACCATCGATCAGCGCGTGCGCAAGGCGACTCCCGGCGTCGACTACATGACGACCTGGCCGGCCTGGCTCGACGTCCAGAACGGCGCCGACGTCCGGGGCACCGAGTGCTACGACGCGGCCAGTCGCTTCATCGCCACGCCGCGGGACCTCGCCACCTACGTCCACTACGACGCGCTCTACGAGGCCTACCTCAACGCCTGCCTGCTCCTGCTCGGAATGGGTGCGCCCTTCGATCCGGGCATCCCATTCCAGGACCCGGACTTCCGCGACAAGCAGCAGGGCTTCGCCCACTTCGGCGGGCCGCACGTCCTCTCGCTGGTCACCGAGGTCGCCACCCGCGCCCTCAAGGCCGTGCGCTACCAGAAGTTCAACGTGCACCGTCGTCTCCGCCCCGAGGCCGTCGGCGGTCTCATCGAGCGCCACCGGACGGCGGGCGATGCCGAGCTCGAGGTCGTGTCGGGCATGCTCGACTGCACGCGGCTCGAGCGAGCGGTCAAGAAGGCGACGGGCGGGACGCTGCTCCTCCCCATGGCCTTCCCCGAGGGCTCGCCCATGCATCCCTCCTACGGGGCTGGTCACGCCACCGTGGCGGGTGCCTGCGTCACGATCCTCAAGGCCTTCTTCGACACCGGCTGGGAGCTGCCGCTGCGCAACGGCAAGGGTCGCCCCATCGCCTACCAGGCCGACTCGAAGTCGGACGGGACGAAGCTCGCTTCGGTCGCCCTCGATGCACCGCTGACGGTGGAGGGTGAGCTCAACAAGCTCGCGTCGAACATCTCGATCGGCCGCAACTGGGCGGGGGTCCACTACTTCTCGGACTACATCGAGTCGATCCGGATGGGCGAGCAGGTCGCGCTCGGCATCCTCGAGGAGCAGAAGCTGACCTACGGCGAGAACTTCTCGATGACCGTGCCCCTGTTCGATGGGGGCACGGTCCGGATCTGAGCTCGGACCGAGCGCTCGGAATCGAGGACGCGAGTCGGCATCCGGTGGTCATGTCCGCCGGATGTCGACGTCCTCCTGGTCGCGTGGGAGTCGCCCGACCAGGAGAGTCACCGATGCTTCGATTCCAAGCCAGCCCCCTCCGTCTCGTTCCGACGGTCGGACTTCTCGTTCTCGGACTGCTCGCGCCGAGGGACACGAGCGCGTCGTCGGTCGACGCCATGCTGTCCCTCGGCTCGTCCTGCCACCAGGAGGCAGCCGACCTTCTCCGGTCCTGCACCCGCTTCGAGCTCGAGGACATCCGGAGCTTCGACTCAGGGAGCGTTCGGGCGGTGGCCGGCCGTGTCGTCGGCGATCGGCCCCTGGCCGTCCTGTTCCTCGCCGGCTTCCAACGGCCGGACATCCCCGACGGCTACTACGTGCTCGTCGGCGTCGGCGCCGCCGACATCTGGGACCTGGATCCCCCGCCGCCGAGCTATCGGGTCGCGCTGCCTGCCAAGCTCGTGCCGCTCGATCGCCGGGGTGAGACCGTCCTGCTGCCCGGCACCTGGGGTAGCGGTGGCGAGCCTGGCTTCGGCCTGGGCGGCACGGGCACGCGAGTGAAGGTCGAGTTCGACCCGACCTGCATCGTCACGATCGACGACCTGTTCTGAGCGAGCATCACGTGATGACCTCGTGTCCTGAAGACCGAGGGAGACGGGACACGAGGTCGTCACGTGGGCTCTTCCAGGGCCCGGAGAGGCTGAGCATCCCCGGCCCCTGGTTCGCTACCGCTCCAGGATGCGCTCAGTGAGCGATCACGTGGAGGTAGGTGTCGTTG
The DNA here is from genome assembly GCA_039029535.1 of Acidobacteriota bacterium. GTDB lineage: Bacteria > Acidobacteriota > JBCCFW01 > JBCCFW01 > JBCCFW01 > JBCCFW01. Next base: position 36,428 of record JBCCFW010000041.1, on the reverse strand, counting down.
TCGTCGTTGTCGTGGAAGTCCTCGGTGGTGACCTGGACGACCTGGACCTGCGGTGAGTCGACCAGCGTCTTCGGAATGACGTTGCCGTCGGGGACGTTCTGGTAGCTTCGTCCACCGTTGGAGCTGAAGCTGTAGGTCGCCACGATCTTGATGGGCAGCTGCCACCCGGTGATGTAGAGCTTGTCGGCACCACCGCCGTCCTTCATCGGCACGTTCTCACCAGTCCCGTTGAAGGTGACGGCCTGATGCTTGCCATCGGCGCTCTTCAGCTCGAGGGCGACCCGCTGGCGGAAGGCCGCATGGGCCTCGGCCTTGATGAGCACGTCCGCGGTGCCCGTCCGGCCACCCAGGTCGACGGTCATGGTCTGAGGATTCGTTGCCATCGCTGTCTCTCCATGTCCCTGGATTCGGTCCGATGCTCCATCGAGACCGACCAGGTGTCGCGGGAAGCTCGGTCGCCACGCGTCGATGCCGTCGACCGAGTCGGGCGAAAGCCGCCCTCACGAACAGTTCGTGATGACGAGAGAGTGCAGCGGGGTCCCGAAGACGACCAGATCAGGACCTTGCGAAACCTTGCAGGACCTTGCAAGGAGGCGCGGAGGGAAGGCTCGGGAGCCCCCGTGCCCTCTCAGGAAGTGGCCTCGATGTCGAGCCCACCGGCGTCCTGACTCAAGATGGTCGCCGTCAGCTGGCCAGTGGCCCCCGGCCTCTTCCAGGTGATGCTGGCCTTCCGCACGCTGGTCGGTGTCATCAAGGAACCGGGATCGACTCCCAGGTCGTCCGCTCGGGACCGCAGTGCGTCGAGCGCCTCGTTGGCGCGCGCGACGTCGGCGTCAGCGGCGGCTGGCGCCTCGATCGAGGAGCGGAGCTCCTCGACCACCTCGTCGATGAGGTCGAGATTGACGCTGTAGGACGTCCCATCATCCAAGACGGCCGGTCCGAAACTCTGCTTGTAGGCCTTCCCAATCGTGCTGCCCACGGTCCAGTGAGCCACCTCCTGCGTCCCCCAGACCGAGAGCCGGTAATGCTGGCTGGCGGGGGCATCGAGGGACTTCCCCATTCCGTTGAGCAACGTGATCGTGACCTTGGACTGCGACACTTCTTTCTCTCCCACGAGCCGGCCGAGACATGACGAACAGAGCTCTTCGAGACTACACCGCCATGAAGGGAGTCACGAGACGCACTGCTCAGGCACGGCCGGTGTCCGAGTCGAGCGCCCGACGCAGCTCGGCAAGGTGAGCGCTCAACGGCGACTGCGGATGAGCACGACAGAAGAGCCTCTCGGCCTCCGAGAGCCGTGCCTCCGCTCGGTCGCGATCGGACAGCACCAGGTCCAGCTCGGCTCGCGAGAGCAGGAGCTGCGTCAACGCGAACGGCGGCGCCCCGTGACCCCGCAACGCGTCCTCCGCCTCGTCGTAGCGTCGCGAGGCCTCGTCGGACGTCTCGAGAGACAATCGACCCAAGTGCATCAAGGCCAGTCCTTCGATCGGTGCCTGACCGACCTCACGTGCCAAGACGACGGCCGACTCCAGGTCTTCGCTCGCCTCTTCGGCGCGGCCGAGCCCCAACAAGGCCTGACCTCGACCGAGCCGAGCCGCCGCTTCCATGACCTTGTCGCCGACGCTCGGGCAGATCTCCAGTGCAGCATCGTGATGCTCGACGGCGTCTTCGTGACGTCCCTCCCAGCCGTGAAGCTGACCGAGCTGCTCGAGCAAGTGTGCCTCGTGACGTCGATGTCCGAGCTCGCGTGCCATCGGCAAGGCCTGCTCGAGCTTGTCCCTCGCACTCGGAAGACGTCCGGCCTGAAGATCCACCTGGGCCAGGCCGAGGAGGCCACCGATCTCCCGGATGCGATCGCCGATCTCTCTCGTGAGGCTCACCGCCTGCTGCAAGTGTCGAGACGCGTCGTCGAGACGACCCTGATTCAGCCGGTAGGTCCCCAGGTTGATGAGAGCGCTGGCCTCGGCCCGAAGGCCGCCGGTCTCGCCGTGGATGACGCTCGCCTTCATCGTGAGCTCGAACGCCTCTTCGAAGCGGCCCCCAAGACTCTCCATGGCGGCCAGGTTACTCAAGACGACGGCCTCGAGGACCCGGTCACCACCCGAGCGAGCGAAGCTCATTGCTGCATCGTAGTGCTCGCGCGCTTCCGACGGACGCCCCTGCCTCAACGCGAGGTTGCCGAGCACGAGCAGGGTCTCCTTGCGCACCTGCGCATCATCGGACGGAGCGAGACGCAGGGCAGTCGCCAGCTCTTCACCCGCTTCGGCCGTCGCCCCTCTCTCCATCAGCAGGATGCCCATGACTCGTGCCACGTCGGCCAGCGCTGGCTCGTCGCCGACCTTCATCGCCAGGGCCCTCGCCGTCTTCAAGCGCTCCAGCGCCAGCTCGGGTCGACCACCCCGGCGGACCGCGGTCGCCGAGACGACGAGGAGACGGCACCGCTCGGCATCCGTCAGCCCGGGCAGGGACTCCATCCGCTCGGCCTGTGAGATCACGAAGTCGGCACTGCCTTGCCGGAGCTGAACGTGCCACGCCGCCAGGAACGCGCGAAAGGCCGTCGTCGCCTGCCCGTCCTCGACCGCCCGCTCACAGGCGACCATCAAGTTCGGCAAGGCCTGCTGTCGCCGCCGCTGCCGGTCGAGCCACGCGGCATCACGGATGGGTTCCTCCCCGCCCAGCCGCGCGAAGTACAGGCCATGCCTCCGCGCAGCGGCGGCCTCCAGGGCAAGCCCTTTCGGCCCTCCGGGCAGAGCCTCGTCGCTGCGGAGCGTCTCGCGAACGTGATCACGAACGCTGAGGTAGAGCGAGAGGAACGGCCCCTGCACCTCGTGCTCCTTCCAGACCCTCTCGCTCGTCCAGGTTCTCAGCAGGCTCTTGTCGACCAGTGACTGAACGACGTCCAGCGTGAAGCCTGCCTCGGGCCAGGCCGAGAGGTCGATGACTGCCTCGGCCGCCTCGAGCGTGAAGCTGCCCACGAAGACCGAGCACTGACCGAGCGCCGCCTTCTCCCACGGTTCGAGGTGCTCCCAAGACCAGTCGATGGAGGCCTGGAGCGTCGACCGGCGTCCGGCCCCGGGCGGCCGGCTCCCCAGGACCCGGAATCGAGCCTCCATCCCCCGGAGGAGCTGAGCCGGCGAGAGCAAGCGCAGTCGGGCCACCGCCAGCTCGATGGCCAGGGGCAGCCCATCCAGCAGTCGGAGCAGCTCCGCGAGCGTGCGTCGCTCCTCCAGGTCGGGAGTGAAACCGGGTCGGTGAGCCCGTGCTCTCTCCATGAAGAGCTCGAGAGCCGCACCATCGATCGGCAAGGGCGCCAGCTCCAGCACCTGCTCGCCCGGGAGCCTCAGGAGCTGTCGGCTCGTCACGAGGAAGCGGGCCCCGGACGCACGGTCCAGCCAGCGACCGAGGCACTCCTCGGCCAGGGGAACGAGCTGCTCGAAGTTGTCGAGGATCACCGTGCAAGACTCGTGACGAGCCAGCGCGTGACCGACACGCTCGGCGAGGTCCGGGGCCGGAGGGATCTCGAGCAGCGACGCCATCGCTGCCACGACGTCGTCGAGGGTCCGAGCATCGGAGAGATCGCAAAACCAGACCGGACCCGAGCCCGACTCGAGCTCCGACCAGGCGTGGTGGATCGCCAGTCGGGTCTTGCCCACGCCTGCCGTGCCGAGCACCGTGACCAGACGACGTCCGGCGGACCGATGTTCGCTGAGCTGGACCAGCTCCGCCTCACGACCGATGAACTCGTCCCGCTCGGACGGCAGCGAGTGACGCGACGTGGCGGTCGGCGCCGACTCATGGCGGACGGCCGCCGCGCCACCGACCGACGACTGCCCCACCTCCTCCAGCGCGCGCCGCAGCTCCCGGGCATCGCCGAAACGACGTTCCTTGTCCCGAAGAAGGCAGCGCTCGAGCAGGTCTCTCAGCGAGGGCGGAGCGTTCGAGGGCAGGGCCGACCAATCGGGCTCGTGGTGCAGGACGGCGAGCATGCGATCGGCCGCGGTCTCACCCGGGAAGGTCGGCGTCCCGCACAGGCACTCCCGGAGCACGACTCCCAGCGCGAAGAGGTCGCTCCGTCCGTCGAGAGGCTGAAGACGCACCTGCTCGGGGCTCATGTAGCCGGGTGTCCCGGCGAACACCCTCGCTCCCGTCGTGAACTCGACGCTGCCTCCCTCCCCCTGGAGGGGGCGGGCCAACCCGAAGTCGAGGACCTTGCAGGCGCCCGACTCCGTGAGCTGCACGTTGGCCGGCTTGAGGTCGCGGTGCACGATGCCGTGGCCATGGGCGAGCTCGAGCGCCGAGGCGACCTCACGACCGAGCCGCAGGGTCTCGTCCAGGCCCAGGGGCCCGTCGCCGAGACGACGCGCCAAGCTCACGCCATCGAGCAGCTCCATGACGAGCACTGGACGTCCCTCGAGCTCGACGAGGTCGTGGACCGTCGCCAGGTGGGGATGCGACAGCCGCGCGAGCAGGCGGGCTTCCCGCTCGAATCGCAGCAGGCTCTCCGCAGCTCCGGCGACGGGACCGGCCAAGACCTTGAGCGCGACCGAACGGCCGAGCAGCTCGTCTCGCGCACGCCAGACGATCCCCATGCCTCCTCGACCGAGCTCCGTCTCGACGTGGTAGCGACCGATCCGCTCCGGTCGTGGCTCGCCGAGAGCGAGTGGCTCATCGGACGTCGCGCTGAACAGCTCGTCGATGATCGACGCGAGCCGGAGGTCGGATGAGCGCACCTGCGCCAGGAGTCGCGCACGTTCCTCGGTGGGCAGGGCGCGCAGCTCGTGCACGAGCTCCAGCGCTCGACGTCGTTGCTCCGCGGTGGGGACTTCATCGTCGTTGCCGAGCAGCGAAGCGGCGAGCTCGTCGAGACCGCCTCGCACGGGCTCGAAGCCCGTCGCATCGGCATGGGCCAGGAGCGACGTCAGGTCCGAACGCAGGTCGACCTCGACCTGCTCTTCGAAGAACCTCGCGCGCTCGGCCGGCGTGCGTTCGAGAGCCTCGTTGAGCAGCTTCGACAGGAGCTCGTGACGCTCCCGTTCGCTCCTGGGCTCACTTGGCTCCATGTCCGTCCCTCGGTCACGCCTGACGGTCCCCTCCTCTTCTCGATCCTAGAACAAGCCGTGGCGACCGACCCGGACTCGCACTCGTGCGATCATCGGTCGATGTCAGCCGGCGAGATCACGCTGCTCCTGCGAGAGCTGAAGGAAGGCAGCCCGGAGGCCGAGGCCGAGCTCATGAAGCTCGTGCAGGCCGACCTGCGCCGGATGGCGACGCGTCGCCTCCATCGCGAGCGTGCCGGCGTCAGCGTCGCACCGAGCGATCTCGTTCAGGACTGCTATCTCCGGATCTTCCAGGAGCAGCATCTCCCCTGGCAGGACCGGATGCAGTTCTTCGCCACCTGCGCCCGGGCCATGCGTCAACTCCTCGTCGAGCGGGCCCGACGACGCGACACCGCCAAGCGCGGAGGCGACCAACGCTTCGTGACCCTCTCGGGGACCGCCGGCCTCGTCGACGACGCGGTGCGTGACCTCGAGATCCTGGAGCTCCACGACGCGCTCGAGCGTCTCGCCGGGCTCCACGAGCGGCAGGCACGGGTCGCCGAGCTGCGCTTCTTCGCTGGCCTGACCATCGAGGAAACCGCCGCCGCGCTCGCCATCTCGGAGGCCACGGTCAAGACCGACTGGGTTGCCGCCCGGGCCTGGCTGCGGCGCGCGCTGACCCGCTGAGCCCACCCGTTCTCGGCTCGGCCGGACGCCCGGCGGATCGTCGAAGAAAAATCGGCGGCCCATCAGCTGATCCGGGCCCGCTTCTCACCTCTCCCTCTCGACCGCCAGCCGAGCCGACGTCCGGCCGGCCGACGCGGTCGATGGAGAGCGTCCATGCGCGTCACGACCACGACCCTTCGCCTGCTCGTCCTCACCTCGCTCCTCACCGGCTCCGTCCACGCTCAGGTGAGCCCCGGTAACGCCGGCCACCAGATTTACTCGCTGCGCGATGCCGCCGATGGCGAGATCTATCGACTCCTCGTCACGGACTCCGACTTCGACGGCGCGGGCACGTCGTTCGAGCCCGACCGGCAGTACTGGGCCGCCATGAGGATGACCGCCCTCGCCGACCTGCTCTCCGATGAGGACGAGATCAACTTCCTGCTCTCCCCGACCACTCTCACTCAGTTCGGCTCTCTCACCTGGGTCGAGCTCGACTACTGTCCCTGGGACGACCTGAGTCAGCAGGAGAAGAGCCAGCTCAGTCTGCCCTGGGCTCAGGGATTCCGGCGGGATCTCCAGGGAGCTCCCAACCGCTCGCAGGTCGTCATGGTGTTCGAGTCGAGCGCGGGCGTGCTCTCGGGCGTCACCTGGCTGAAGCAGGACGTCACGGAGCTCTTCACGCCCGACGAGGACGACGGGAGCCAGTTCCTTCGCCTGAACGGACCACCGAGCCTGGTCGACCTCGACTACGAGGCAGTGAGCGGTCCTTGACCCTCCGGCTCGCCCTTCGCTCAGCGAGGCAGGCTTCGGGCGAGCCGGAACCCCACCCCCGTGAACCTCGCCTCCGGCTCGATGCCGAAGCGAGTGGCGGCTCGGCAGAACGACTCGGTGCTCAGGTGACTGCCGCCCCGCACGAAGCGGGGCTCGGATCCTCCGACCGCATCGATCGTCACTAGCGACGTCGCTTCGGGACCACGACGATAGGAGTTGAGACACCAGTCGCGCACGTTGCCCGTCAGCCCGGTGACTCCCCAGGGACTGACGTCGACGGCATTGGTCCCGACGGGCCCCGCCACTGGCCGACCCGACTCGCCGCCGAGGGCCGAGGCCCAGGCGGGCTCGAAGTGGGATCCCCAGGAGAAATGTCGACCGTCGACGCCGCGCGCCGCCTTCTCCCACTCCTGATCGTGGAGGAGGCGCCAAGGTCGACCGGTCTTCTCGGCCAACCAACGGGCATGGGCCTGCGCCGACCACCAGTCGACGAGGGTCACCGGCCAGTCGCGCCCCGTCGGACGTCCTTCGATGCTCTCGGGCAGCACGTGGAGGCCGTCGGCGTCACGCCGAAAGACCGGTCGCGGTCTCTCACCAGCCGTGGTCGGCTCTTCCCGTGGGAGCGCACGCTCGGCCTCTTCCCTTCTCCCTTGCGCGACCAGGTCGTTGAGGAACTCGAGGTACTCGGCGTTGGTGACCGGGTGCTTCTTCACCACGAAGGCATCCACCCAGAGCCAACGCAGGGGGAGACCGTCGGTCGCACGGGGATCGCCACCGCTCTGGAACCAACCAGCCGGCACGTGGACCTCGTCGTCGTCGATCTCACCGAGCTTCGGCAGCCGGACCGGAAGCGTCGCGTCGTCACCGGGCCGCAGGCCCTGCCAGTGGCCCTCACGCTCGAGGAAGACCGGGTACCAGGTGTCGTGGTGGCCGGACAGCGTGAGACGAACGGCGTGGCTGCCTCGGGAGATCGCGAGATCGACGAGGGGTGTCGTGCCGAGCTCACCGACGGACTCCGCGACGAATCGCCGGTCTCGCACGGGGCACGCGTGGAGCTCCGCCCGCGCGCCAGGAGGCTCGGTCAGCAGGGTCAGCCGCCCTCCCGCGTCCAGCCACTCGAGATGACGGTGTCCTCCGTGTCCGCGGAGCAGGGCTTCCTGACGCGCCGTCTCCTCGACGTCGCCTCGCGCCTCCGCACGCTGCAGGGCCGAGCGGTGATGATCGGCCAGGCGGTCGAGAGCCTCGGGCAAGTCGGGCACCAGCTCGAGCGCGGCCTGAAGCGACCGCACGCGCTCGACCTCGGCCACGGTCACCCGTCGTTCCAGCTCGAGGCTCTCGTCTTCGCAGGACCACGCTTCCTTCTTGAGCTCGGGCGACGCGTGGGGATCCAGGGCATCGAGCTTGGCGTTCGCCTCGGCGAGTCGTGTCTCGGCTCGTCGACGATCGCGCTCGATCGTCGGTCGCATGGCGTCGGCATGCGCCACGATCGCCAGCGCTTGCTCCCGACGTCGCACCCCGTCCAACCAGGCCGAGAGATCGGCCGCCAACTCGAGGACGGTCGCGTGCCGGTCCTCCGGCCGCCAGGCGATCGCGCGACGACAACACGCGACCAGCTCCTCCGGAAGTCGATCCGTGTCGTTCGACAAGGCGGGAGGTGGACCTTCCCGAAGTCGTCGCCGGGCCACGTCGGGATGGCGACCGAGCGGCGGCTCACCGACCAGGAGCTCGTGCAAGATCGCGCCGAGCGCGTAGACGTCGGTCGGTGGGCCGATGACCTCGGCCTCGGCACGGGCCTGCTCTGGAGCCATGTAGCACGGAGTCCCGATGGCCCGCCCCACGCGGGTCACCTCCGGCCGCTCGGTCTCGATCGCGTCGGCCACCCAGGGTTCCTCGGACGCCGACAGCTTGGCGACACCCCAGTCGAGGACCAACACTTCGCCCAACTCGCCGAGCAGGATGTTGTCGGGCTTGAGATCACGATGAACCACGCCCCGCGCGTGCGCATGCGCGACCGCTTGACAGACCCGGCGAAGATGGTCGACGTGCTCCCGGCTCGGCCCGGGCCAGGAGTCGTGACCCGCTCGATGTTCCCGCAAGTGGCGAGCGAAGGTTCCCCCGTGCACCTCGGCCATGGTGAACCAGGGTCGCCCGTCGGGGAGCTCGCCGAGGTCGACCACGGGGACGATGCCGGGATGTTGGAGCTGTGCCGTGGCCTGCGCCTCCGCGAGGAACCGCCGCCGGAGCTCCTCGGACTTCGCGAGCTCAGGCAGGAGGATCTTCATGGCGAGACGGCGGTTGAGAACGAGATCGAGCACGCGCCGGACCTCGGCCATGCCCCCCCGTCCGATGAGCCCTTCGTCGACCAGCCGGTCCCCGATGCGTGACGGAATCGGGGCGGGCTCGCGCGAGTCGTGCCACTCGCCCGGCTCAGTCGGCTCGGTTGGCTCGCAGCCGTCGGGGACTCGGTCAGACACGCTCGCTCCCGGTAGAATCCCGATCCTAATCCGTGTTCAACACGACGTGAGTGGCTCGTCTCCTCTTCTTTCCTCGCTGCGAGGCTCGGATGGCTCAACTCGAGAACGTCGAGACCGCCAAGGCCGTGCGCCTGGTGCCACGCTGCCTCATCGGTCGTTCGAGCGCCTGCTTCGTCAGGGTCGACGACGCGAAGGTGTCGGGAGAGCACGCGGTGGTCTTCTGGCGTGACGGCTCCTGGCAGGTCCAGGACCTGGGCAGCCGCAACGGCACCTTCGTCGACGGTCAGCGTGTCGAGGCAGGTGCCCAGACGATGCTGAGCGAAGGGTCCCGTCTGGCCTTGGCCTCGGCTCGAGGAGGCTGGACCCTGGTCGACGCGTCACCTCCGGTGATCAGCGCCACCAGCGACGACGGACGGCAGGTCTTCGGCGAGCCTGGCTTTCTCACGCTACCGCCCGATGCCGAGCCGGAGGCACAGGTCCTGATCGACGGCGAAGGCCAGTGGGCTCTCGAGCGAGCCGAGGGCATCGAGCCCGCCGTCGATCAACAGGTCGTGGTCCTCGGTGGCGCGAGCTGGCGTCTTCACCTGATCGATCCGGTCGCCCGCACGCTCGAGCCGGAGGAGAGCAAGCCCCATCTCACGAACATCGGCCTGCGCTTCGTCGTCTCGGCCGACGAGGAGCACGTCGACACCTACATCACGCTCCACGAGGACGAGCGGCCGCTCGCACACCGGGCTCACTCCTACTTCGTGCTGACCCTGGCCCGTGCTCGCGCAGCGGACGAGCGGTCGAGAGAGGCACCGCCCAGCGAGAGGGGCTGGCGCTACCAGGACGAGCTCCTGGACTCGCTCGACATGACCCAGGAGCAGCTCTACGTCGCCACCTGCCGTGCCCGCCAGCAGCTCGCCGAGCTCGGGGTCGATGCGGCAGGGGATCTCATCGAGCGACGTCGTGGCTCGGGTCAGCTCCGCCTCGGCGTGTCGAGCCTGACGATCGCCTGAAGGTCGCTCCGCCCTCAGGCCGAGCGCATCCCTTCCCGCAGTCGCTCCACGCGCTTGCGATTGCAGCCCAGGTCCGAATGGCCGAGCCGGGAAGCCGAGTGGACTTCCACCACCCGGAGCTCGCGGTTCACGTGCAGCTCCAGGTCGTCGACGAAGCCGACGAAGGTCCGGTCCTCGACGTGGAGGTAGTCGCCTTCCGCCGTGACGACACGCGCCCGCGGCCAGCGACCGATCACGTCGAGCAGCCGCGCACGCGTCGCGTCGCCGTCCTCACCCTCCAGGAAGGCGATCGGCTCGACACGGTAGCGAGGGTCGTCCGACTGGCTGCAGGCATGGTTGTCGCGCGAGCAGGGGCGGAAGCGACCGCCCTCGCGCAGGCCCAGCTCATCGACCGGTCGGCGACCACGAAGAAGACGTCGAAGCACTACTCGTCGGGCTCCACCACGCGCGCGCTCCCGTCGATGATGTCGGGGTCGCGCGGCTCGCGCTGCGCTCGCTTCCACGCGGCCTCGAGCCCGGTCTTGATCACCGAACGCGTCGGTGGGACGAGCAGCGAGAAGCCGACCGCATCGGTGAAGAGGCCCGGCGTCAGCAGCACGACACCTCCGACGAGCAGGAGCGCGCCGTCGAGAACCTCGTCCTTCGGGAAGCGCCCTTCTCCCATGGCCTGCTGCGCCCGCGCGATCGTCCGGAAGCCCTGCCAGCGGGCCAGCCAGGCGCCGAGGAAGCCCGTCGAGGCGCAGAGCACGAAGGTCGGCAGCCAGCCGATGGTCTTGCCCATCCAGACCAGCAGCCAGAGCTCGCCCAACGGAACGACGGTCAGCGCGACGACCAGCGCCGGGAACAGCCAGGGAGGGAGTCGAACGATGCGTGCTTGGTGCAAGCTCAGCTTCCGTCGGGCGGCTCGCGCCAGCGCTTCATCCGCTTGGCGGCCAGCTTCTCGATGACCTCCCGCGCACGGGGGTCGTCGGGACGCCGGTGATCGTGACGGCTGCCCTTCTGCTGGTTGCAACTGTCGCAGGCCAGGGCCAGATTCTCCAGGTCGTCACCGCCGCCGTGATGACGCGGGAGCACGTGCTCGATGGAGGCGTGCCCCAGGAGCTCACCGTCGGTGGTCGTGAGCATGGGGCTGTTGCAGTGGAGGCACTTGCCTTGCCACAAGGTCCGACCGTCGAGCTGGACCTGCTTGAACGTCGAGTCGGTGACCACGATCCCGAGTACGAGCTGACGGCGCGAGCGGTTCACGATGAGCGCCGCTCACGCACAGCACTTCTTGTACTTCTTGCCGCTCCCGCACGGGCAGGGATCGTTGCGACCGACCATCGGTCCGTCGCGTCGCACGGTCTCCGTGGTGGGCGCCCGACCACCGACGAGCCACCAGCGTCCCTTCTCCCGGACGAAGTTGCTCACCTCGTGGTGCTCGTGCCGCTGCCCCTCTTGACGGTAGCGCGCGATGAACTCGACCTGACCCTCTTCCGACTCCGGCCCACCGCCGCGCGTCGCGACGACCTCGAGACCCTCCCAGTCCGACTTGCGCGACCAGCGTCGCGCTGCCGCCGCGTCGTGATCGCTGCGCTGCTTCGGGTGCAAGCTCTCCTCGAGGAACTCGATCCGCTCGACGGCGTGCGCCGTGTAGCGGGCGCGCATGAGCGCCTCGGCGGTGGCTGCCGTCTTCACGTCGTCGAGGACCGGCCCACAGCAGTCGTCGAAGCTGCGCGAGCTGGTGCACGGACAGGCATCGTCACCCTTCATCGGTCTCGTCTCCATCGGTCGCGAAGAGACACTGCTCGTCGCGGAAGCTCTTGAACTCCAGGACGTTGCCGCCCGGTTCCTTCACGAAGAAGGTGCCCTGCTCTCCCACCGCCCCGGGAAAGCGCACGGTCGGCTCGATGAGGAAGCGCTCGCCCGAGGTCTCGAAGCGTCGCGCCAGGGCCTCCCACTCACCCCACGGCAAGACCAGCCCGAAGTGCCGCGCAGGCACCTGACGACCATCGACCGGGTTGGTCGCGGGCTCGGTCTCCGCGTCGATGAGATGAGCGGTGAGCTGATGACCACGGAAGTCGAAGTCGATCCAGCGCTCCGCTCGACGGCCCACCCGACAGCCGAGCCTCTCCACGAAGAAGCGACGGGTCGGCTCCAGGTCGGGGACCGGGAACGCGAGGTGGAACGGCGGACGTGGTGCGGACACGCTCACGGGTCGGTCAGTCGCCACGGAGCCGACGGAGCAGCCAATCGAATCGACTCGCTGCGAGGCTGACCTCGTCGAGGAGGTCCGGGTCGAGCTCTTCCGGATCTTCGTACTCGCTACCCGGCGCCGAGCCGTAGCCCATGGCGGCGACCGTGCTGCGAAGACGGGCGGCGAGGAAGGTGCCGAGAGCGCGATAGAAGCGCGCCGAGAACGGCACGTCGCTCTCGAGCTTGGTGGCCAGCAGGTCGCGCGGCACCGCCAGCACGCGCGCGTCGGCCGCGGCCCGCACGGTGGCGGCCGGCGGCCGTGAGTCGAGGAAGGAGAGCTCGCCGACCACCTCGCCGGCGCCGAGCGTGGACAGCACGGTGCCGTCACCCAGCACGGCCTCGAGGCTGCCCTCGACCACGACATGAACGTGCTCGACGGCCTTGCCCTCTTGGATGAGGACCTCACCGGCCGACAGGCTGCGACGCTCGCCGTTGGCCACCAGCCAGTCGACGTCTTCGTCTTCCAGCTTGCCCAGGATGTACAGGACCTTCTTCACGGCTGCGTCCTCGACCGGTCACCGTGGTCGGTGCCCAGGAGGACGCATTCTCCCATGTCCGGTCGGTGAACCGAGAGGGTCCACCGGTCCGGGTCGGATCCGAGACCTCAGGTCTGAGCGGTGGTCTGCACGGTTCCGGCCGGGCTCCAGAATCCGGGCGTGCTCGCACCCTGCGCAGCCACCGCCACGGTGCGGCTCGGCTCCGGCTGGCGCACGCTCAGCCGCAGGAGCTGACGGAGCTCCTCACCCCGCCGGAGGAGCGGCAGCTCCAGGGCATTGATGAAGCCCGAGCGGTCCTCTCTCAGGCTCGACGGCAGCTCGATCCCGGCCTCCATCGCCAGCCCGAGACGATGCACCTGACCCTCCGGGACGCTCTCGTCGACGATGAGCACCGACAGGTCGGTCGACTCTCCGAGCAAGCGCTGGTGCAGCTCGGCCAGCATGGCCACGCACTCGTCGTGCGGCGGATCGAGGATCGGGTCACGACGCAGGCAGAGCTGCGCGTCCGACTGACCCACGAGCTGTCGACCGAAGACGTCGACGAGGAGCTCGAGCTCCGTCGTGTCTCGATAGTCCGGCCAGGCGAGGAAGCGATGCTTCGGTCCTGGCGCGAGGGGCCAGGGCGACTGGTCGCGCACGGCGGTCGACACCGTCGGCGCAGGTGTCTCGCGGGGCGACAGCACGGGACGCTGCGTCATGGGATCCAGCGCGAGGTTCGGCTCGATGACGTCCTCTCGCGCCAGCACCGAGCAGATCTGATCGAGGGCGGCATCGGCTCCGGGCGACACCTCCTCGAGGGTGAGCGGGCGCGCCGGACCACCGGCCGCCTGCGGCGTGTCGAAGATCCAGCAACGTCGTCGCAGCGCGATCTCGGGCTTGCTGAGCTCGGTGATGAGCAGGCGACCGTCGTCGATGATCTCGTGAGCGAACACGCGGCCCGAGCGAGCGAGGAACATCTCCCTCGCCACGCGCAGGGGAGCGCCCCGCCCCTCGTACACCAGCAGTGAGGTCGGCTGGACGTCGTCGAGGAGACGCTCGAACGCGAAGGCCGTGCGCAGGCCGACCTCGAGATGCTGACGGTAGGCGGCGCGTCCGGTCGGGCTCTCGAAGCTCGCCGTGCCCATGAGATGACGACGCACCGAGTGATTGACCCAGCGTCCGATCTCCCAGTCACCGTGCTTGGCGGTGACCAGGTCCGCATCGGGGACCTGCGCCGCCCAGTCGGCTGCGAGGGTCGCCTCACGCGGGTCCTGATAGCGCGAGAACCAGTGGAAGGAGGTGCCGGAGAAGTGCGCCTGAACGGCCGCGGCCGCCTGGCACTGAACGCAGGCGTTCTGAGCTCGGGGCTCCTTCGCGGTGTAGAGGTCGCAGGTCGGCATGCCGTCGCAGAGGACGTGGCGAACCTCACAGCCGCGGGCGGCCATGCCGTGCAGCAGGCTGGCCTCGGTGGAGGCACAGTCCGGCGCCGTCGTGTAGGGCGAGAAGCAGAGGAGCCTCTCGGGATGCGAGTTGCGGGGGGCGTCCTGTTCCATGCCGAGCTCCGAGTCTCGTGGCCCGTCGCGGGCCCATGGCCACCGGCTTCGGCGGTCGTCAGTCGGGACTTGAGCCCCCCTCCCCCCTCGCCGACCCACGATCCGCCCCCTTTCGCCCCGAGCCCACCAGGTGCCCTGGGGTCAGGAGGCCGCGGTCCGCTTGATTCCGATGCCCACCTGATCCCATCCTCTTTCCTGAAACATCGAGGAAAGCTGCTTGCAGCGCTCCCGACTGGGGAACGCCGGGACGGGATCTCGTCCTGGGGAAGGACCGTGTCCATGAGGACCACCACGCATCTCTCATCGCTCCTGAGCCTCATCATCCTGCTTGGGTGCGTCGTCGCGACCCCTGCCGACTCGCAGCCCCTGCCGGGGCAGATCATGGTGGACCCGGACAACCCTCAGTGGCTCATCCGCAACGGCATCGGCCCCATGTACATGGCCGGCCCCGGCGACCCGGAGAACTTCCTCTTCCGCGGCACGCGCAACGCCGATGGCACCCGCGACGGTGACCAAGACGCGCTCATCGACAAGCTCATCGAGTTTGGTGGCAACGCCATCTACATGCAGGCCGTGCGCTCCCACGGTGGTGACGGCGACGGGACCAACAACCCATTCATCAACGACCGTGCGAGCGAAGGTCTCTCCGACATCAAGCTCGACCAGTGGGAGACCTGGTTCACCCGAATGGATGACAACGACATCGTCATCTATCTCTTCCTCTACGACGACGGGAGCACTCCGTACAACCGCGGCTCGGACATCGTCGAGCCCGACGAGGAAGTCTTCCTCGAAGCCATGATGAACCGCTTCGAGGGGTACCGGAACCTGATGTGGTCCATCGGCGAGGAGTACGACGAGCAGTACTCCGAGGCCCGCATGATCGACATCGCCCGAGTCATGCACATCTACGACGATCACGACCACATCATCTCGGCTCATCACGCCGACTGGAGTCGGACCGGCGTCTTCCAACTCTCGGGCGAGCCCCACATCGACCAGTGGGCGATGTACATCCGTGACACCGTCGCCGTCGACAACATCCACGGCGACGTCGTGCAGGCCTGGGACGGTGCGGTCGCCGGTGGCTATGGCCTCGCCATGATCGAGCTCTGGCCCAACCACGGTTCTGGCGAGATCCTTCGCCATCGCAACTGGGCCTGCGGCATGGGCGGTGCCCACGTGCTCTGCACGGGCATGAACATCGACACCACCCCCACCGAGGACCTCGTCGCCTGTCGCATCCAGGTCGACTTCATGGAGTCGACCGACTACAACACCATGACGCCTCGCGACGACCTCGCCTTCGCCGGTACCGAGTGGGTGCTCGGCAACCCGCCGAACAGCTACATCGCCTATGCCGAGCCGCTCTCCGGCAACATGGGCCTCCAGGGCATGACCGAGGGCTGGTACGACTTCACCTGGGTCGACACCGAGGACGGCACGACCATCGAGCAGATCGGCGTCCGTGCCGAGTCCGGCGACAACGCCTGGCCGGCGCCCCCGGGTCTCGGCGACGAGATCGCCGTCTGGATCCGCGCCTCGGCGGCCTCCGACGAGGACATGGACGGAGTCGTCTTCGGCGACAACTGCCCCGACATCCCCAACGCCGACCAGGCCGACGCCGATGCAGATGGTGACGGCGATGCTTGCGACGACTGCCCGATGGATCCCGACAACGACGTCGACGCCGACATGGTCTGTGGTGACGTCGACAACTGCCCGGACACCGCCAACAGCGATCAGATGGACACCGACGCCGACGGGCCCGGTGACGCCTGCGACGTCTGCCCTGGCGACGCCACCGACGATGCGCTGGACATGGACGGAGTCTGCCAGGACGTGGACAACTGTCCCGAGGTCGTCAACCCGACGCAGCTCGACCTCGACCGCGACACTCTCGGCGATGCCTGCGACCCGTGCATCTTCGATCCCGAGAACGACGCCGACGGCGACGGGGCCTGCGAGCGCGACGACAACTGCCCGGTCACCGCCAACGCCGACCAGGCCAACGGCGACGCCGACGCCCTCGGCGACGCCTGCGACAACTGCCCCTTCGACACCAACGCCGACCAGGCCGACCTCGACGGCGATGGTGTCGGCAACGCCTGCGACCTCGACATCGACGGCGACGGCACCGACAACGCCGACGACTGTGCTCCGGTCGACCCGGGCGATCCCGACCCGGCCACCGAGGTGACCAACGTCCGACACGCGAAGATCTCGGACAGCCTCTCCACCTTGTCCTGGGACGCCGTGAGCTCCGGCCTCGACTTCGGCGAGGGCGGCTACGTCCTCCTCGTGGGCGGGATCCGCGACATGTGGTCGGTCCGCAACCTCAACGACGCTTGCCGCCGTCCGCCGCAGGTCGAGCTGACCCTCGACATCCCGGACGTGCCGCCGGTGGGTGACGGCTGGTACTACCTCATCGTGGGTGCCAACGACTGCGGTCTCGGGGCCGTGGGCGTCTCGGCCGGGACCTCCGACGTCCGCGCCGAGCTCATCGGCCTGCCGCCGCCGGCCTGCCCCTGACGAGCTTCTCGGACGAGGTGACGATCGTGCTCTCGGGAGCGTCGGACGCGGTGTAGAATCCGCGAATGATTGGCATCCTGATGGGCTCGCGTACCGACTGGGAAGCGATGTCGGGAGCGAGCGAGACGCTCGAGAAGCTCGACATCCCGTGCGACGTGCGGATCCTCTCCGCGCACCGCACTCCCGCCCTCGTCCACGAATTCGCCACCGGCGCCGAAGAGCGCGGGTTGAAGGCGATCATCGCCGGAGCCGGCGGAGCGGCCCACCTGGCCGGCGTCGTGGCCGCCAGCACCCACCTCCCGGTGCTCGGCGTCCCGATGAAGACCAGCTCCCTGGGCGGTCTCGACTCCTTGCTCTCGACCGTGCAGATGCCCAAGGGCATCACGGTGGCGACCTTCGGCATCGGCCGCTCGGGCGCGATCAACGCCGCGCTGCACGCCGCCGCCATCCTGGCGACGTCCGACGCCAGCGTCCGCGAGCGGCTCCTGGGCTTCCGGGAAGAGCAGTCCAAGGCCGTGGCCGCCGAGGGCGACCCGCGCAAGGGCTGACGGGAATTCCGACCTCGCGGTCGTCATTCCTCCCAACAGCCCCGCCGCATCCCACGACCCTGACCCGTCTCCCGACGGGCACGGGCCTTGCTGTGCCTTGCATGGCAGCCGGTGGGAGTCCCGGCTCGTCCTGACGACGAGCCCTCCCCGTGCGTTGGCGAGCAGCCGCGGGGCGAGTGGATGGCGACCAGCGAGAGACGAGGTCGGCTCGCCCGCGGCAGCCCCTGTCTCCTCGCGTGCCTCGTCCTCGCCCTGCCACTTCATGTCCAGGCGAGCTGTGGTCCGACCGAGACCACGATCACGGTCGATGGCCTCTTCGACGACTGGGCGACCGTCCTGCGCAATCCGCGCAACGTCCTCACCGACGCCTTCGGGACCACGACCCCCTGCGGCGCCGCGGGCGACCGCGACTGCCCGCCCGAGCCCTGGCTCGACCTCCGGCGCGCCGCCTTCACCTGGGACGCCGAGCATCTCTACGTGCTCGTCGAGCGCGGCGGCCGTGAGCCGGGACACGACTGGTACCACTACCAGTTCTGGCTCGATCCCGACGACGACCAGGTCTTCAGCACCGGCGACCTGATCCTCGAGCTGAGCACCGAGGCCCATGCCGACGAGGCCCCCTGGAAGGACAAGCTCGACGCTGAGATCTACCGACTGACGGCGGCGGCCTCGCATCCGCTGGTCGACGCCAGCGATCCGAGCTGTGGGACCGCAGGGGATCAGCCCTGCGGTGACGGGTACTTTCCTGGCGCCGAGTCCGACACCTATGAAGTCGGTCCACCCGGTGCCGAGCTCGGCATGGACGGCACCTACGACACCTGCGAGGACAGTGACTGCGTCTCCGAGGATGGGCGCTGGCTCGAGTGGGCCTTCCCGTGGACCGACCTCGGCCTCGAGCCCGGCCAGCCCTTCGGCGTGCACGTGTCGTCGGCCGACGTGCGCTGGGCCAAGGACGACGACTACTCGACGATCGCGAGCTGGGACAACGCGGGTGGAGTCGGAGGCGGTGCCACGTCGGCCGGTCACTCGTGTCACCACCTGAGCCCCGAGCACGAGGGAGCGGCAGGTGCCGGCACGATCGTGCATTACCCCCACGTCGTCAGGAACCTCGGCAACCTCGAGGAGGCCTTCGAGCTCGCCTGCACGTCGTCGCAGGGATTCCAGGTGGCCCTTCATGCCGACGTCGATGCCAGCGGCACCCTCACTGCCGGCGACGCGCTCATGGCCGTCGATGCCCAGGGCGACGGACGCTTCGACGACGTCGATGACCAGCTCGACGACGCCTGGGATCGGGATGGCGATGGTTGGCCCGACACCGGCCCGCTCCCCGGTCGCCGCGTCCTGACCCGTGGCGGAGCGTTCCACCTCCTGGTCGAGGTCGACATCCCGATCGATGCCCCGAGCACGGCCCTGGAGCTCACTCAACTCGTCGCCACGGGCGACCTCGGTGAACGATCCGAGGTGGTCGTGGATCGCACGCACGTCGGCGAGCTCCTCGCCTGGCCCGACCGGACCACGTCAGCGACCACGGATAGCCTGGTGACCCAGCGTCATCAGGTCACGAACGCGACGGCCAGCGCCGACAGTCTCGTGGTGGGGGTGAGCTCGAGCGAGGGTTGGCCGGTGACCGTGAGGGACGATGTCGGTTGCAGCGGCACGCCGGGCCTCGTGCTGACTCCGAGCTTCGACCTCGCGGCTGAGAGCACGGCCTGCCTCCTGGTCGAGATCGCCGTCCCCGCCGGCGAATCGCTCGACGTCACCGACACGACGACGATCACCTTCACCTCCAGCAACGTGCCGACCCTGAGCGCGTCCTTCGTCGACGAGACGACCACTGCCGAAGCCACCTCCCTCACCCCGAGCTTCACGGTCGCCGCCGGCACCGCCAAGCACGCCGGCCCCTCGACGTCGGTGCTGTTCCTCCATCAACTCACGAACAACTCGGCGGAAGACGACACCTACACGATTTCCCACCTGTCTTCCGAGGGCCTCTCCGGCCTCTTCCACGAGGATCCGAGCTGTGATGGGGACCTGAGTGACACCCTGCCCTCGAGCAACCCGACCCGGAGCGTGACCGCTCAGGGTGGCACTCTCTGCGTCGTCTTCGAGCTCGAGCTCGGCGATCGCCCCATCGGCACCATCGACGTCAGTCAGCTCACGCTCACGTCCGTCAACGGCAGCCACGCAGCATCGGCGACCGACGAAACCGTCGTCAGCCGCGTCGCCAGCTTCGACGACCCACTGCTCACCCAGGCGACGACCCGCTTCGACACCTGTGACCGCATTCACGCGGGGGCGTTCGGTCTCGAGCCGGAGCTCACCGGCCGCTACCTGCTCTGGTGGGAAGACCCGGCTGGCCTGCGAGTCGCCCACGAGGTCGTGACCTCCGACGACGCCGGAGAGGCCGAAGGACAGCTCGATCTCGGCCCGTTTTCCCAAGCCGGCGACTGGACGCTGCGGCTCTTCCGCTGCCCTGAGGCCTTCGACCTCAGCGGCAACTGTCCGTCGTTGGTGACCGAGGTCGACAGCCTGACGTTTCAGGTCGTGTCGGATGCAGAGGTCCGCGAGCTCTCCACCAACCGTCCCGTGTATGAGCCGGACGGCGACCTGCTCCTCATCTCGAGCCAGCTCGCCAATCTCCAGGACGACCTGCGACTCTGGACCGTGGTCGAGCACCTGGTCCTCACGCCCGACCGCACGAGCTACCTGACCCCCTTCGGCGAGTTCGAGCCGTACACCGGGTCGGAAGTGAGTCGTTGGATCCCGATGCCCCCGGTGTTGCCGTGGGAGGTCATCGACGAGGGAACGGCGTTCTTCGGCCCGAGCTTCCCGGAGCATGATGCGAGCTACATCAACGAGCTGACCTGGCGTGGGGAGTGCGGCGCGATCCTGGCGAGCGCGAGCACGGAGTTCGCGGTGTTTCCGGACTGCGGTCCCGACCTGGACAGTGACTTCATCGGCGACCCCTGCGACAACTGTGCAGGTGCTGCCAACACCGATCAGGACGACGAGGATGACGATGGCGTGGGCGATGTCTGCGACAACTGCCCCGTCGCCGACAACCTCGACCAGGTGGATGGCGACGGCGATGGCAACGGCGATGCCTGCGATCCCTGCCCGCTCGACTCGCCCGACGACCCTGACCTCGATGAGCGCTGCACGAGTCAGGACAACTGCCCTGAAGAAACCAACGCCGACCAAGCCGATGTCGATGCAGACGGAGTCGGCGATGCCTGCGATCCCTGTCCGCTCGATGCTCCAGACGACGTGGACCTCGACGGCCACTGCACCAGCCTGGACAACTGTCCCCAACAGTCCAACCCCGAACAGGCCGATCTCGACCTCGACGGGCTCGGCGACGACTGCGACCTCGATCGCGACGGAGATGAGGTGGCCAACGTGGACGACTGCGCTCCCGACGACGCGACCGCCCACGCCATCCCGACCGGGCTCGTGCTGCTGAGCGTCAGCCGAGGCGGGAGCACTCGCCTGAGCTGGTCACTGCCTGCCCCAAGCCCGGGAGTCGGCACGGAGATCGCCGTCTTCCGAAGTGACCTCGACGACGTCGACCATCTGGGTGAGAGCAAGGAGCTGAACGAGGGCTGCTTCGCCGCCTCGACGTCGGCCTCGAGCTGGGTCGACGAGCTGGACGACGACTCACCCGGGTCGGGTCGCTTCTACCTCGTGCAGGCTCACAACTCCTGCGGGTTCGGCCCCATCGCCCCCGAAGGAAGCACCCGCGCCGAGCTGTTCGTCACCTGGATGCCACCCTGTCCCTGAGCTTCGACTCGCGCTCGCCATCGTGCAGCAAGCGCAGTCGGCGATTGACCTGGTCCACGGTCAAGCGGAAGTGACGGAGCAAGCCACCGCCGACGAGCACCTCGTCGTCGCCCACCGCGAAGCTGGCAGCGACGTCGCGCAATCGATAGCCGGCAACTTCGAGTGGCGAGCGCAGCCGCGCGGCCAGGAGCTGAAACTCGTTGTTCACGGTGCGCACCGTCCCGACGAGACTCGGCTCGTCACGCAGCGGTAGCGATCGTCGCCACCGGTCCGGAAGGCTGAGCGCCGAGCGTGCGCCTGTATCGATGAGGGCGCGGATCCTTCGACCGGCCAAGCGAAGCTCGACGTCGGGCAGGCCACGCGAGTCGTCGTAGTCGATGACGTGGGCTTCCTCCGACGACAACTCTCCGCGCGCGAGCTCGATGCGGCGGGCGGGGTAGTCGATGGTCAACAACACGTCGTGGAAGAGGTCGAAGCCGAGCACGCCGTCGACGGGCTCCGCTCCCGGTCGGCCGAGCCAGTGAAGGTCGGCCACCAAGGCGGTGACGTTCTCGGCACGGAGCCCACCGACTCGCAGCTCCTGCAACGCGACGAGCGACCTCCTGACCGGGTCACGACCCGAGCCGTCGTCGTGCCAGGCCGTCCCGACGGACTGGAGGCCGAGTCGCTCGGCCAGCTCGGTGTCGAGGCAAGCCTCCACTCCAGCACCCGTGTCGAGCTGGAAGCGGAAGGGGCCCTCACCATCGAGCCAGGTCTCCACCAACACGTGCCCCTCGTCGAGATCGAAGGGCAGGTGGACCGCCGTGCCCGACAGCTCGACCTGGGCCGCCGCGCGGCGTCCAGGGCTCGCTCCGGCGCGGCCGGCCAGCACGATCGCGGTCAGGACGAGGAGCCAGGGAAGGAGACGAAGACCGAGACGCCCCAGCCCACGGACAGGCTCTCCGAGCGCCCGATACAGACCGGTTGGTATGTTGCCGGACACGGCGAGATGCCTGGGTGAACGAAGGTCTTGGGAGCTCATGACTGAGGCTCGGGTTGGAGGCTCAGGGCGTAGGCCTCGAGCCCTTCGAGGCCGGCATCCAGGAACTCCCTGCTCTGGGTGGTCTTGGCCATTCCGATGATGCCCTCGAAGGAGGAGACGATGTAGCTGGCCACGCGCTCGGGATCGAGCCCTTCCCTGACTCGGCCGCAGGCCTGTGCCCGGGCGACGAGACCGGCGAGGGCCGCCTGCCACTTCCGATAGACGGCGTTGATCCGCTCGCGGAAGTCCTCGTCGACCGGCGACATCTCCTGCGCGAGATTGTTGAGGGGGCAGCCGAGCTCGATGATGTAGCGCTCGTGCTCGTTCAGGTGATGCCGGAACGCGGCGGCGCAGGCCTCGATGGGCTGGCTGGCATCGGCGCAGGCCTCCAGCCAGGGCTGGAGCACGATGCCGCCGATGATCTCGTCCACCACCGTGAGACCGAGGTCCTTCTTGTTCTTGAAGTGGTGGTAGAGCGCGCCCTTGGTGACCCCGGTCTCCTCGAGGATCTTGTCGATGGCCGCCGCCTGATAGCCCTTCTGGTAGATCTCCCAGAAGGCCGCCACGAGCAGCGACTTCCGGGTCTGATCGGGCTCACGCTTGGCTGGCACCAGGGCTCCTCGGAGGGACCACGGCCGGATCGCAGGCTCCGGCAACACGAAACATACCAAACAGTATGTTCGGCTCGCTTCAGCGTCAAGCAGGCACTGGTGATCTTCGGCACGCGTCGAGTTGCAGACACGAAGAGCGAGACGTGGCCGAGGCCGACGTCCCGCTCTCCCACCGGCCCGTCAGGACCGGCGTTCAGGGTCGCTCCGAGCTACTACGGGCAGTTCACCTCGAGGAGGGCGCCCGAACCGGCGAGCTCGACCTCGAGGGCCGACACGCCACAGCGGAAGACCGACACGCCCGTGATCTCGCCGTTGAGGCCAGGAGCCACGTCGATCGACTCGAGGAGGCCACCTGCCGCATCGTAGACGCGGACCTGGGTGCCAGCCTCGTCGATGTCGAGCAACTCCACGATGGCGAGGAAGCCCGGCTCGTCGAAGTCGAGACGGATGATGCCGCCGTCGGCGTCGTCGTCCGGCACGCAGGCGGAGCCAGCCTCTTGCACGACCAGCGCGGCTCCCCGCATCGCCATGAGGTCGAAGTCGTCGCAGGTCACCGCGCTCGTGTCGAACACCGCGATGTCACCACTGCCCGACACCGTCGCACCCGGAAGCGCGGTCACGATGTCGCCGGCGCTGAGGCCGCTGAGGTCCATGACACGGCAGGGCTCTGCGCCGAAGGTCACGTCGACGGTCGTCGTGCACGACGTCGAGTTGCCCGCCGTGTCGGTCGCCGTGAAGGTGTAGGTGTAGGTGCCTCCGTCCTCGAACTGCACCACGCAGCCCGGGCCGTCGCAGGGCGGCGCACCGGCGCTCGCCTCGACCGTCACCTCGGCGATGCCGCAGTCGTCGGTCGCCTCGGCGCCGAGCGCCACGCAGGTGCCCGGACACACGGTCAGCTCGGCGTTGTTGCCGACGCCGGCCTGGAAGTCACCGCAGTCGACGTTGTCCTCGGCGGCCGTGAAGATGATGAGCGAACGCGAGTCGCTCTCACCGGGCGCGACGAGGAAGCCATCCTCGGGCAGGTAGCCGTAGTAGAAGAGCGCGGCCGAGTCACTGTCGGCGTTGGCACCCTCGTTGGCCACGTAGTTCCAGCCGGAGCCGGAGAGCGGTCCCCACTGACCGTAGATGAGACGGTCGGGCGTCGCCGTGCCCGGGTAACCCGCGAGATCGACGGTGGAGGTGTAGTTGCCGAAGATCGGCGTGTCTTCGTTGTTCTGGAGACGACCGAAGTCGAGGATCTCCGAGGGGAGGAACTCGTGCTCGGTCGAGAGCTCTTCGACGACCTCGAACGGGTCGCAGACGACGCGGCCCCAGAGCGGACCGTCGTCGAAGGCGTTCTGGTAGTCGATTTGCCAGCGCACGCCCATGTTGGCCGTGTCGAAGGAGCCGTCGCTGTTGGTCACGCCGAGGGTGAGACGGACGCCGGAGTCGTCCGGCGTGCTGCCGAAGGAGACGATCTCCTCACGGAAGGTCAGCTCCATCCCGGCGACGATCTGGATCCACTCCTGCGCGATGCCGATGCTGTTCGGCTCACTCGGAGTGTCGGGAGGATCGAAGATGCAAGCGCCCAGCGCCGGGGCCGGGTCGAGGAAGTTGCTGCCGTCGTTGTGCACGTGGAAGGTGATGTCGGAGGTGCCCGGACCGAGGGTGTCACCACCGAAGATCACGTTCTGCTTGTCGCCGCTGTCGATGGTGACCGGGTGGATGACGCCGGTCCGAGCGGTGAACGCACCGTTGTTGCAGTCGAGCGCGACATCGTAAAAGTCGTTGTCGACGCTGATCGTGTCGGCACCCGTGCACGGCATGGCGCAGTCGAGCGCGTCCGGCTCGATGGCCCAGAGGTCGGGATCGAGGTGCGTGCGCGCGGTGCCTCGCGCCGAGTGCGTGCGAAGCTTGGCTTCGATGCGAGCCCGCTCGACGGCGGGGTCGATGGTGGCATCACCCGCGTTCAGGCCTTCACGACCACCACGCACGGGTCCGGCAGTGCCAGGAGCGCTCACGCTCGGGTCGGCGACGAGACCCGGGTTCCGGGGATTGCCACGACGGCCGATCCCGAGGTGGGGCGCACGACGGGCAGCGGCGCGTGCCGGCAGGAAGTCACCGCCACCGCAGTCGACCACGGTGGCCGAGCAGGTGATGTCGGGACCGGCCATGTCGTCGCAGCCGAACGGGCTGTCGGACCCGGTGGTCGGTGCGCGACGGTCGGTGGCGCGCTCTGCTCGCGGAGCCGCGTGAGTGGCGTCGAATCGGCTCGTGACGAGCAGCAGGCCCGCGATGCCGGCCAAGACGAGCCAGCGACGACGGGTCCCCTTCGAGGTGATGGTCATGAAATGTCTCCTGGACCGGAAAACGTAGAAAGAAGAGCGCCCTGCGGTCCGATGGCGAGGACCGCAACCCGGGCACGATTTTCTGGTCTCGGTGAAAAAGATGGGTCCTGCCCCCCTTCAGGGGCAAGGGAGTTTCCGTTCCACGGTGTGACGAATCGCCCCACGCGAGCCGGAGACACGAGAAAAGGCGGGGTCCGACCGTGGTCGGAGCCCCGCCTTTCAGGGTGTCGGACGGTTCAGCCCAGTCCGACTACGGGCAGGTGATGCCGGCGAAGGCACCCGAGCCGCCGAGCTCGATCTCGACCGCGGACACGCCGCAGAGGTCGAAGGCGACGGAGGTCGTCTCGGCGTTGCCACCGACGACCACGTCGGCCGAGCCGAGCAGGCCACCGGCCGCGTCGTAGACACGGACCTGGGTCCCCATCTCGTCGATGTCGACCAGGTTCACCGAGCCGACCACGCCGGGCTCGTCGAAGTCGAGACGGATGAGACCGCCGTCGGCATCGTCGTCCGGGACGCAGGCCGAACCGGCCTCCTGCACGACCAGCACGTTGCCGATCATCGCCATGAGGTCGAAGTCGTCGCAGGTCACCGCGCTGGTGTCGAAGGCCACGATGTCGCCACTACCGGTCACCGTCGCGCCCGGGAGCGAGGTCACGACATCACCGGCGCTGAAGCCGCTGAAGTCGGTCGCGTGACAGGTCTGGGAGTCGTAGTCGACCGTGACCGTCGTGGTGCAGGACGTCGAGTTGCCCGCGATGTCGGTCGCCGTGAAGGTGTACGTGTACGTGCCCTCGTCGGCGAACTCGACCACGCAGCCAGGACCATCGCAAGGCGGCGCACCGGCGCTCGCCTCGACGGTGACCTCGGCCACCTCGCAGTCATCGGTCGCCTCGGCGCCGAGCTCGACGCAGCTACCCGGACAGACGGTCAGCTCGGCGTTGTCGCCCGTGCCGGCCTGGAAGTCACCACAGTCGATGTTGTCATCGGCGGCGGTGAAGATGATGAGCGAGCGCGAGTTGGTCTCACCCGGAGCGACGAGGAAGCCGTCCTCGGGCAGGTAGCCGTAGTAGAAGACACCGGCCGAATCGCTGTCGGCGTTCTCACCCTCGGTGATGGTGACGTTCCAGGGCGACGCGTTGACCGCGCTCCAGCGCGAGAAGAGCAGGCGATCGGGCGTGGCCGTGCCGGGGTAGCCAGCGAGATCCACGGTCGACGTGTAGTTGCCGAAGATCGGGTCGCTCGTGTTGTTCTGCAGGCGGGCGAAGTCGAGGACCTCGGAGGCCAGGAACTCGTGCGAGGTGTCGAGCTCTTCGACGACCTCGAACGGGTCACAGACCACGCGGCCCCAGAGCGGTCCGTCGTCGCCGGCGTTCTGGTAGTCGATCTGCCAGCGCACGCCCATGTTGGCCGTGTCGAAGGAGCCGTCGCTGTTGCTCACGGAGAGAGTCATCCGAACGCCGGAGTTGTCCGGCGTGCTCCCGAACGCGACGATCTCTTCGCGGAAGGTCAGCTCCATCCCGGCGACGATCTGGATCCACTCCTCGGCCACGCCGAGGCTGTTGGGCTCACCCGGGGTGTCGGGCGGATCGAAAACGCAGGCGCCCAGCGCCGGCGACGGGTCGAGGAAGTTGCTGCCGTCGTTGTGCACGTGGAAGGTGATGTCGGACGTGCCGGTGTTGAGGCCGGTGCCGCCGAAGATCACGTTCTGCTTCGCACCGCTGCTGATGGTGACCGGGTGGATGACACCGGTCCGGGCCGTGAAGGCGCCGTTCACGCAGTCGAGGGCGACGTCGTAGAAGTCGTTGTCGACGCTGAGCGTGCCGGTCGTGCAAGGCATCGGGCAGTCCAGCGCGTCGGGCTCGATGGCCCAGACGTCCGGGTCCAGGTGGGTCTGCACCGTGCCGGTCGCGCCATGAGTGCGGAGCTTCGCCTCGATGCGCGCACGCTCGACCGCGGGGTCGATGCTGGCATCACCGGCGTTCAGCCCCTCGTGACCGCCGCGGATGACGGGCTCGGCGCCACCGGGGACGCTGACGCTCGGGTCGGCGACCAGGCCGGGGTTGCGCGGGTTGCCGCGACGGCCGATGCCGAGGTCGGGCGCACGGCGGGCCGCAGCGCGGGAGGGCAGGAAGCCGCCACCGGCACAGTCGACCACGGTGGCCGAGCAGGTGATGTTCGGACCGGCCATGTCGGGGCAGCCCAACGGGCTCTGAGTCCCGGTGGTCGGCGCACGGCGGTCCATGGAGCGCTCGCCTCGCGGAGCGGCGTGGGTGGTCTCGAAACGGCTCGTGACGAGCATCAGGCCGACGATGCCGGCCAATACGAGCCAGCGACGCCGAGTCCCCTTCACGGTCATCGTCATGACATTCTCCTAATGACGGATGGACATCCCCCGTGCCGGCCAAGGTGCCGACACGCACTCGATTCATGTACGGGTTCTCTTGGAGAATGGTGCTCGACATCGATTCGAGCAAGCCGTGAGCCCGACTTGGGGCCAAGCGCCCCGCCCTTTTTAGCCTCGCGTCAAGCGAACCAGTCCCTGAGCCCCCAACGTGCTGCTGTTTCCCCCCGCTGCGCCTCCCGATCGGCCACCCGGCCCCCGCGAATTCCTGGGTGTCTTCCGCTACGGCGTGAGGGCTCTGGGGCTGGTCTGGAGCACGCATCGGGGCCTTTCGGTCGCCCTGGGCATCCTGACCCTCGCCGCCGGGCTGCTGCCTGCTGGAGCCACCTACGTCGGCAAGCTCATCGTCGACGCGGTCCAGGCCGCGGTGGAGAGTGGCAGCGCGGCCGACCGGCTGACGGCATTCCGCTGGGTCGGCGTCGAGGCGGTGATCGTCATCACGCTCGCCGGCGCCCAGCGCGGCCTGTCGGTGTGCCAGTCGTTGCTCCGAGCGCTGCTGGGTCACCGCGTGAACGTGCTCGTGCTCGAGAAGGCGCTCACGCTGAGGCTCAGCCACTTCGAGGACGCGGAGGTCTACGACCAGATGACCCGCGCCCGTCGCGAGGCGAGCAGTCGTCCCTTGTCGCTGGTCACGCGGACCTTCGGTCTCATCCAGAACGCCATCTCCCTCTCCGCCTTCGCCGGCCTGCTGTTCCTCTTCTCGCCCTGGGCGGTGCTTGCCCTGGTCCTCGCCGGCCTGCCGGCCTTCGTCGCCGAGACCAAGTTCTCAGGAGACGCCTTCCGGCTCTTCCGCTGGCGTTCACCCGAGACCCGCAAGCAGGCCTACCTCGAGATGGTCATGGCCCGTGAGGACTACGTGAAGGAGGTGCAGCTCTTCCAGCTCGGCCCCCTCCTCATGCAGCGCTACCGGGACATCTTCGACCTGCTCCACGGCAAGGACCGGGTGCTGACCATCAAGCGCAACTTCTGGGGTTTCGTGCTCGGCCTGGTCGGCATCGCGACCGTGGTCGGGGCCCATCTCTTCATCGTGGCCGACGCCGTGGCGGGTCTCATCACGCTCGGCGACATGCTCATGTTCATGCTGGTCTTCAAGCAGGGCCAGTCCGCGGTGGCGGCGAGTCTTCAGGCCATCGGCGGGATGTACGAGGACAACCTCTACCTCTCGAACCTCTACGAGTTTCTCGAGCTCGAAGTCACGGCTCGGGAGGGCGAGGCGGTGACCGGTCCTCAGCCGGAGGAGGGCCTGGTCTTCGACGACGTGTCCTTCAGCTACCCCGGATCGACGAGCCCGACGCTCCACGGCGTGAGCTTCCGCGTTCGCCCTGGCGAGAAGCTCGCGCTGGTGGGAGAGAACGGAGCGGGCAAGACCACGCTCATCAAGCTGCTCACGCGGCTGCACGATCCGAGCGCGGGTCGGATCTTGCTGGAGGGCCGCGACCTCAGGGAGTGGGACGAGAGCGCCTTGCGTCAGCGCATCGGCGTCATCTTCCAGGACTTCGTCCGCTACCAGTTCTCGGTGGGCGAGAACATCGGCGCCGGTGACGTGCGGCACTTCGACGAGCGGCCTCGCTGGGAGAGCTCGGCGGAGAAGGGCCTGGCGTCTCCCTTCATCGACGAGATGCCTCGCACCTACGACACTCAGCTCGGTCGCTGGTTCAAGGACGGCCGTGAGCTGTCGACGGGTCAGTGGCAGAAGATGGCGCTGTCTCGTGCCTTCATGCGCGAGGAGGCCGACATCCTCGTGCTGGATGAGCCGACCGCCTCCATGGACGCCGAAGCGGAGGCCCAGGTCTTCGAGCGCTTCGCGAAGCTCACCGAAGACCAGATGGCGATCCTCATCTCCCATCGCTTCTCCACCGTGCGCCTGGCCGATCGCATCCTCGTGCTCGACGGGGGTCGCGTCATCGAGGAAGGACCGCACCGCGAGCTCATGGACCTCGACGGACGCTACGCCCGTCTCTTCACCTTGCAGGCCGAGGCCTACCAGTGAGCTTCCCGCCGCCATGGATCCTCTCGTGGATCCTGGTGGCGGCCATGGTGGTCGTTCTCAAGTCGCTGGACCTGGGCCTGGCGCGTCGTCGGGTCTCGTGCTTCGGCACCGGCCGACTCCTTGCCTACTGGTTCCTCTGGCCGGGCCTCGCCGCTTCTCGCTTCTTCGCGCGTGACGAATTGCGAGACGACGAGTCGATCGCCTGGCCTGGTCCGCTCCTGCTCTTGCTCGGTCTTCCTGCGCTCCTCGCGCTGCTCTCACCGACGCTGCAGTCCCGCCCCTTGCTGCTCGCTGCGGTGGGCCTGGCGCTCCTGGCCGGCGCGATCTTCTTCGGCGCCGTCCCGCTCATCGTGCTCGCGTTCCGACGCCAGGGCATCAACGCGGTGCCGGCCATGCACTCTCCCTTCCTCGCTCGCACGCTCAGCGAGCTTTGGGGTGGTCGCTGGAACGCCTGGACGGCCCGGCTGGCCTCCGAGCTCCTCGCGCTGCCTCTCACGCGGAGGCTCGGGATCGCTCCGGGCTTGCTCCTCACGTTCCTGCTGTCCGGCCTGGCTCACGAGTTGGTCATCACCGTGCCGGCGGGCGGTGGCTGGGGCGGACCGACCGCGTACTTCTTCGTCCAGGGAACGGGACTGCTGCTACAACGGTGCCGCTTCGGTCGTCGCTGGCTGGCGGGAGAGCCGGGACGGCTCTTCGCCATCGCGGTCGTGGTGCTGCCCCTGCCCTGGCTGATCCCGGTTGCTTACTTGGAAGAGTGCATTCTTCCGCTGCTCGGATTCTTGGGCCTCCACGGCTGAATCCGAGCTCGGCAACTCACCGCACGACCGCGCTCTCGATCATGCGCCGGGCCTGCTCCACGTGCTCGGCCGACTTGCAGTAGGCCAGCAGCTCCCACGACGTTCCGCCTCGGTGAAGGAGCAGGCCCTCGATGAACAGCGCCTTCGTTCCCGGTGGTGTTCGGTAGCGGAAGCGCCGGCCATTCACGCCACCGACCGTCACGGGCTCGGAGTGGTAGTACGGATCGTCGTCACCGACCATCGCGGTGACTTCCCTTGCCAACTGCTTCACCCTGCTCTCGAAGTCGAAGGAGCTCCCCCTCACGTACACGATCTCTCGAACCATCGCGGCGAGATCGTCTTGCATGGTGCCTGCTCGCGTCGTCATCGATTCGATCTGGCGCCGCGTGCTCTCGTCGAGCTGACCGGTCATGCCGAGATCCTCGTTCAGGGCAAACGGCGACTCGTAGTGGAGTGAGCCATGACGTCGCGAGGACCAGCCGGACGAAGCCGGCGCCCTGAACGCCGGTTGGGTCGAGACGCTCGGAGCTGGCTGGGTCGAGGCTCGTTGCGCTGGCTGCGTCGAGGCTCGCGGCGGCTCAGGCGGACTCTCGGCGGCAGGCTTCTTGCCAAAGCTGACGCGCAAGCTCTCCAGGATGCGTTTCGACGCCGGCACCGACGCGGAGTCCACGTAGTAGACCTGGACGATCCACTCCGTCAGGTGCCGGTCGGCCAGCATGGTCTCGACGATGACCGTGGGCGAGCCTTCCAGGTGGTAGGACATGTACCGCGCATCGAGTCCGGGGATGTCGACGGGTGCCGCCCGGTACTCGGGGACTCCCACCGTCCGAGCGATCGTCTGGACCGTCTCGTCCACGTCCTTCGGGACTTGCCACGGGAAGCCCTGCACCCGCGTGATCGAGACGAAGAAGTCGTCTGGGCCACCCGTGAGGTGATCGTGGGCGAGGAGCTCGCTGAGCTGCTCTTCGGAGAGAGTGTCGGTCTTCACCTGAAGCTCGAAGGGGACCTCGACCGACAAGTCGCGGATCTGGACGCGGCGCCAGTCCTTCTCTTCGAAGGACCTGGCCTCGACCTCTCCCCTGCTCGCGATCAGGAGGACGACGGTCGCGAGCGCCTTCGTGAGCACCCAAGGGCGCTGGGGTCGATGCATCATGAGGTGTCGCTCTCCGTGGTCGGCGATGCCGCCGAGCCGTTGGCTGCTTCTCGGCACTCGTCGTTTGAACGCTGAGTGGACCGAGGACATCAGGAACCGCCCAGCAGGACCGCGCTGTCGACCAGACGACGGGCTTGGGCCACGTGTTCAGAAGACTTGCAGTAGGCCAGCAGCTCCCACGACGTCCGGCCTCGGTGAAGGAGCAGTCCCTCCATGAACAGGGCCTTCGTTCCCGGAGGAGTTCCGTAGCGGATGCGCCGTCCCGTCGCACCCCCGATCGTCACGGGTTCCGAGTGGTAGTACGGGTCGTCGTCACCCACCATCGCGGTCACCTCTCGAACGAGGCTCTTCACGGTGCTCTCGAATTCGAATGAGAGGCTCCCCGGAGGTGGACGATCTCCCGAACGACCGCGGCGAGATCCTCCCGCATGGTTCCCCCCCGCATGGTCATCGACTCGACCTGGGTCCGCAGGGTCTCGTCGCGCTGGCCTGCCACGTCGAGATCCTCGTTCATCGGAAACGGAGACTCGAAGTGGAGTGAGCCATGCCGTCGAGGAGACCAGCCCGACCCTGTCGAGCCTCCCTGCACCGGCTGCGTGGAGGACCTCCATGCCGGCTGCGTCGAGGCTCGGTTCATCACCGGAGGACTTTCGCCGGCCGCCGTCTCGGGCGACCCGATGAGCAAGCTCTCCAAGACGCGCTTCGACGATGGCGCCAGCGACGCGTCCTGGTAGTACACCTGAATCATCCACTTCGTCTGGTTCTGGTGAACCAGCATGGTCTCGACGAGGATCTTGGGCGCCCTGCCCAGACGGTAGGACACGAAGCGTGCCTCGGCCCCCCGAGCATCGACCGTGCCCATGTCGTAGTTGGAGGCGCCCGCGTTCCGAGACAGGGAGCGTGCCGCTTCGTCCACGCTCTCCAGCACGTTCCAGGAGTAGTGCTGCAACCTCATGGCCGAGACGAGGAAGTCGTCATCACCACCGATCAGGTGCTCGTGGGCGAGGAGGTGGTCGCGCTGCTCAGGGGTGAAGCTGTCGGTCTTGACCTCGAGCGCGATGGGGGCCTCGAACGTCGCGTCGGCCATCTGGAATCGGCGCCAATCCTTCTCCTCGAAGGACTTGGCCCCGACTTCACTCCCGGAGGCAACCAGGAGGATGACGCCCCCCAGCGTCTTCGAGAGCACGCGAGAGCGCAGGAGTGAATTCAAGGTGACATGCCGCTTTCGATGGGTGGCGCCGGCCACCGAGCCGTTGGAGACTAGCAGGCCGAGCCCGGTCCATCGACGTGATCGGAGCGAAGGGAGGGAGTGAGATGAGCGAGCACGACGAGTCGTCTTCCGGAATCGTCATCACGCGATCACCGGAACGCGCTGCGGTTCTCCGCGAGCACTTCCAGAGCTCGCGCCCCTCCCTGGACGACTGCTTGTCGCGGGAGTGGGGGCTCATCTACTGGCGGGTCGAGGCGTGCACGGCCCTCGAGGCCGGACCCGACGTGATCGAACGGCTGCTCGAGCTGTCTCGCCGCGCGACCGGACTGACAGGGGCTCGCGCCGTCGTCTGTCTTCACTTGGCCGACCACGAGGAAGCCTGGGCTCACTGGCTGGGGGCGATCGCGAAGGAAGACTCCGAGCTGCGCCAGGAGCTCCTTCGAATGACGGCGCTCGACCTCTCGAAGATCCCGCCTGAGCATGGCGGAGCCGTGCAGGCTGCCCTCGCTTCCTGCCTCCATGACGCGTCGTCGAACGTCCGCTACTGGGCCGCCGTCGCCATCCGAGCGCTGAACGAGGGACTGGACCTCGAGCCCGATCCGTCATTGCTGACGCGCTTGGACGAGCTGCGAGCCGACCCGGCGGGTCCCGTCAGCATGGCCGCCACCGAGACCATGGTTGTCCTCACGGCCACGTCAGAAGCGGAGGAGGCCGGCGCCTCACCTCCCTTGCTCACGGCTGAGCTGGAGGGCTTCACCCGGCTCGCCGACGCTCTCGATGTCGTGGAAGCTCACTGGCGAGACGCCGAAGACCCCTCGGAGGCCGAGCCACCTCTCCAAGATGTGGTGCTGGCCCTCGCCAAGCGACAAGGCGAGATCGAGAACGAGGCCCTCCGCGATCGGCTGTTCGACCTGATGACGCGGCTCTGGAGGGCTGTCGGCACCTACCACGGCCAACACTTCGCCCAGCTGCTGGCAGGGTCCCAAGACGTCCGAGCCGTGCCGCTCCTGCGTGAGCTCCATGACCACCCGAGCCTCTACGGCATGCCCTACGCGCTCCTCGGCCTGGTCAGGATCCAGGGCGAGCTCGCACGCCCGCTGATCGAGGAGCTCCTTGCCAAGGGCCGACGAAGCCAGGCCCTGGAAGCCCTCGGTCACCTCCACGCCGGCTCCGAGTCGACCGAGGCGGTGCAAGAGCTGGAGGGGATCGCCCAGGCCGATCCGAGGGACCTCATCTCATCGGCGGCCACCGCCCTCGAGCGAGTCGGAGGCGAAGAGGCACGAGAGGCCATCACCAGGCTGCTCGACCAGCTTCCCGACCACGTCTGGCCGGATGCTCGCCGCCGCGCCACGGGCCTCACGCTCGAGCGCTTCGTGCAACGCGCCCACGAGCTCGGACTGACTTCGATCGAGAGCGAGAGCGTGCATGGTCTCGAACAGCGAGAGCTCACCGTGCTGGGCGGCATCAGTGAGCTGATGCTCGAGGCAGGCGTGTCGGTGCTCATCGAAGCCAGCGACTACTTCGACCAGGGGGAGTACCGATACGATCGGCTGCTGGATGACCTCGCGTCCATCAGCGATGGCCAATTCGCTGTCGATGGATATCGACAACACCAATCCCTTTCCCGCATGGACGTGCTGGAGATCTCCTGCGGCGAGCTCGTCATGCGGTGGACCTCGGAGGCCATGCACGTGGCGAACGTGCTCGATGCCGTCAACAGGCTCTTGCAGTTCTCCGGAGCACCGTCGAGATACTTCCCCCTGGGGGACCAGACCTGTGCCTGCATGTCGCCGAGGGCCTGGGGCGAGCTCTGCCGAGAGTTCCATCTCGACAGCGGCTGGCACTGACGAACCGAGGAAAACGTCATGACCGTCATCCCGTTCTACGGGGCGCAGCGCCGCGACCTCTTCGCCGTCGAGCGCGCCGCGATGGACCGACAGGGCCACGTCTTGCAGGCACTCGAGCGCGTGCTGCCCGATGCGGGCGTGGTCCTCGATGTCGGCGCCGGGGACGGCTTCACAGCCGAACGGCTCGCCACGCCTGAGCGACGTGTCCTGGCGATGGAGCCGGCACGCGGCATGATCGACCCGAGTCGCTCGCTCACCTGGCTCCGCGGCGACGCCTCCGCCCTCCCCCTCGCCGACGACTGCGTCGACGGCGTCGTCGCCACCTGGGCCTACTTCTTCCCGAGCTTCCACGACATCACCGGCGGCCTGGCCGAGGCCGAGCGCGTGCTGCGACCGGGAGGTGTCCTCGCCATCGTCAACAACCTCGGTGATGACGAGTTCACCGCCCTCGCTTCCAGTGACATCAGCGAGCCGGCAAGCTATTTCACCGAACGAGGCTTCGAGCTCGAAGTCATCGAGACTCGCTTCGTGTTCGAGTCGCTCGAGGACGCTCGCGAGCTCCTCGGCCTGTACTTCGGCGACCGAGGCCGGGAAGGAGCCCGACTCGAGCTGAGTTATCGAGTCGGGCTCTACACGAAGACAGGCTGAGTCACGCAGGCTCAGCCGCCGTCGCAGGCATCTCCCACTCCATCCCCATCCGTGTCGGCTTGATCGGGGTTGTGGTCGGCCGGGCAGTTGTCGACGACGTCGGGCACCCCGTCTCCGTCGCTGTCGACAGAGCAGCTCGGATGACTGAAGCACTCGGCATCGGCACAGTCGACGTGGCCGTCTCCATCGTCGTCGATCCCGTTGACGCAGTTCTCCGCGATGCAGTCCGGCGTCCCCACGCAATCGGGATCATCGCAGTCGATGAGCCCGTCGAGATCGTCGTCGAGACCGTTGCCGCAGAGCTCGCCCAGGCCCTCGCAGGCATCGCCGATCCCGTCGGCATCCGTGTCCTCCTGGTCACTGTTGCTGATGCTCGGACAGTTGTCGCAGGCCGTTCCGACGAGATCGCCGTCATGGTCGAGCTGGTCCGGATTGAAGTGCTCGGGGCAGTTGTCGAGATTGTTGGGGATCCCGTCGCCATCACCGTCGGTCAGGCAGTCGGGATGTCCGAAGCACTCGCCGTCGGCACAATCGAGGTTGCCGTCTCCGTCGTCGTCAATCCCGTTGGAGCAGTCCTCCGGGATGCAGGCCGGCGCGCCCACGCAATCGGGATCGTCACAGTCGACCAGCCCGTCGAGGTCGTCGTCGAGCCCGTTGCCACAGAGCTCGCCCAGGTCCTCGCAGGCGTCGCCGAGGCCATCGCCATCGGAGTCGGCCTGGTCGCTGTTGCTGATGCTCGGGCAGTTGTCACAGACCGTACCGACGAGATCGCCGTCGTGATCGAGCTGGTTCGGATTGAGGACGGCCGGGCAGTTGTCGCAAGCATCACCCACGTCATCACCGTCCAGGTCCTCCTGTGCGGGGTTGGCCACCGTGGGGCAGTTGTCCGTTGCATTGGGGACGCCATCTCCATCGATGTCCGCCCCACCATCAGTGCAACACGGATCACCCTCACAGTCCGGATCGTCACAGTCGACCAGGCCGTCTCCGTCATCGTCGACGAGGTTGTCGCAGAGCTCGACGAACAACGGCTCACAAGCATCTCCCACGCCATCCCCGTCGGAGTCGAGTTGGTCCGGGTTGAAGACGTCCACGCAGTTGTCGTCGCAATCGAGGACGGTGTCACCATCGATGTCGGACTCACAGGGCTCCATTTCGTCCGGGTCACAAGCATCCCCGAGCCCATCACCATCCATGTCTTCCTGGCCCGGGTCGGCGACGCAGGGGCAAAGATCGCAGCGGTTGCCGACACCGTCGCCGTCCAGGTCGTGTTGATGGGGGTTCGGGATCAACGGACAGTTGTCGCAATCGTCTCCCCAGCCGTCCCCGTCCTCGTCGCCCGTCG
>JBCCFW010000040.1:0-47628 GCA_039029535.1 Acidobacteriota bacterium | reverse complement strand
GTCGCGGCGGGGGCGCGCTCGGGCGGGTCGCGGGCTCAGGCGGCGGAGCGGCCACGGCCACTTGCGTGGCGGGCGCTGCGTCGGTCTGGGCTCGCGCAACGGCCTCGTCGGCCTGACGCTCGAGCTCGCGCCGACGCTCGCGCCGCGAGCGCCCGTCATCGGACGCACGGCGGCGGCGACGCTCGACTCGGTCGTCGTCGGACCGACGCGGAGCACCCGGTCGGCCGCGCTGGCGGCGGAAGTCCGACGACTCCTCATGGCTCTCGACCATCATCGGAGCATCGTCTTCTTCGTAGCGATCGCGACGCGGAGTCGGCCGAGCTTCCTTCCGCCCCACCCAGGCGAGACGGAGTCGACCGGCCTCACCGGCGACCATGGGCTCGATGCCCTCGTGCCGGATCAAGATGCGGCTGACCGGCGCCCCCATCGTGCGGCCGCGGACCACGCGCACCGAGCGCGCGGAACCGCAGGCGCGATCACCCTCTGGCACGCCGCGCAGGTCCTGGTCGTGGACCTCGACGACGACGCGATCCTCGCCGACGCGATGCACGGCCACGTAGGTGGTGGCCGGAGACTGGAGTCGCACGGAGCTGACGTCTCCGACGATCTCGCAGCTCAAGGCAAAGGGCTGCGCCCTGGCCGACGTCGTGACGAGGACCGGGACGAGAACGAGGAGGCAGCTGAGTCGCGCGGAAGCGACCCGGCGAATGAGGGGCTGAGGAAGCATCTCGATGTCGAGGTTGGGCTCGGCTGGGCCTGGGGCGGGTCGCCCCGGCTCGGCATCCTAGCAACGGGCCCGGAGCCGGAGCAAGGACTCACTTGGCGGTGAACTGACCAAGCGCCGGCGGGGCGCGGAGCTTCCGTCACCTGGCGGTGAGGAGCAGCTCGCAGGAGCCGGGCGGCTCCCTTCGCAACGCATGCCGGAGACGGCGCTCGAGCAGGCGGCCGACAAGGAGAAAAAATTGGTCGGGACGACTGGATTCGAACCAGCGACCCCCACTACCCCAAAGTGGTGCGCTACCAGGCTGCGCCACGTCCCGACCAGAGGGGTCAGGCATCCTAGCCGCTCATCGCTGACGACGCCAGCGCGAAGACGGCTGTTTTCATGGGCTTCAGCTCAGCGCTTGCGTTGACGCGTCACGCGCTTGCGGGCGCTGCGCGCGCGGGGTCGCGGGCTCACGTCGACGGGGGCATCGAGGCTCTCGGCGATCTGGGCACGCAGGGCCTTGAGCTCGTCACGGAGGTCGCGAAGCAGCGACCGCAGCTCGGCGTTGACCGCCTCGAGGTCGGAGGAGCTGCCCGCCTCGGGAGCGGCCGTCTCGACAGCGGCGGCAGGTCCCCCCTCCTCGCGCTCCTTCTCGAGACGACGGCGGGCGCCGGCGGTGGTGTAGCCCTCCTCGTAGAGGAGCCGCTTGATCTCGAGGACGGTCTTGATGTCGTCCTCGGTGTAGATGCGGTGGCCGGACTTGTTCTTCTCGGGAGCCAGGAAGGGGAACTCCTGCTCCCAGTAGCGCAGGAGGTAGGGCTCGGTCTCGGTGAGCTCACAGACCTCACCGATCTTCGAGTAGACCTTGCGCTTGTCGCGCTTCTTCTTGGCAGCGGTCGTCCGCTTCTTCGCCGCCTTCTTCTTCGCCGCGCTCACCGCATCGCCTCCCGACGACTCAAGACGCCTGCTCGTTCAGCTCCCCTTCGAGGAGCCGCGAGGGTCGAAAGGTCAGGGTGCTGGAGCCGGGCACCGCGAGCCGACGCCCCGTGATCGGATGACGCCGTGAGCGACCGGGTCGTCGCTCGATCTCGAAGGAGCCGAATCCCTGAATCTCCACCCGTTCACCCTCGGCGAGGCGATCTCGGATGATGCTCAGCACCAAGTCGACCGCCTGCTGCGCGTCCCGGCGGGAGATGCCCCCGTGCCGTCGATGAACGGCGTCGACCAGGCCTCGCCGAGTCACCGGGTCGTCTCCTCGAGCTCGACGGCACTCGGTTCGGCGGGGCCCGTCGGGCCCGCCTCCGGTGATCCAGCGACCTCCAGGGGGGAGCCCGGCGACGCTATCACCCGCTCGCGGAGAGGGTCAACGAAAGCGGCGCTGCGCTCCAGGACCCTCCGGAGCAGGGCCGGCCCGTCCGGGGTGAGGACCGACTCGGGATGGAACTGGAGCCCCCAGCAGGGTCGCTCGCGGTGCTCGAACGCCATGAGGACCCCGTCCTCCACGGCCCAGGCACGGGCCTCGAAGCAGGACGGCAGGGTCGCTTCATCGATGCAGAGCGAGTGGTAGCGACCGACGGGCAGCTCCTCGGGGAGCCCGGTGAAGGGCTCTCCCCCGTCGTGGCGGAGCCGGCTCGTGCGGCCGTGGACCGGCCGTGGCGAGTGGACGATGGAGGCGCCGGCCTCGGCGGCCAGGAGCTGCATTCCGAGGCAGATCCCGAGGACCGGCACGCGGTCGCCGAGACGGCCGAGGACCTCGGCACAGCGGCCGGTCTCCGACGGCCGACCGGGCCCGGGCGAGATGACCAGGAGGTCGGGCGCGAGGTCGACGGCCTCGGCGGGATCGAGGTGATTGTCACGCACGGAGCACCGCACGCCCGCCTTCTCGAAGGCCTGGGCGAGGTTGTGCGTGAAGCTGTCTCGGTTGTCCAGCAGGAGAACGTGCATGGTGCCACGGTTCCGAGCTTGCCGCGGGGCTCGGGCCAAGGCGATGATAGCGGTCCAGCCGGGTCTCCTCGAAGATTCCTCCCGGGAGGGCACCGTCATGCCCAGGCTCCGAAGCAGCCTGCTCGTCGTCTCTTCTCTCCTCGTTCTCGGTTTCGTCCTGCCCACCACGGTGGTCGGTCAGAGCCGTCATGGTCGCCCGTTTCACGTGCTTTCGGCCGTGCCGCGGGCCGTCGGCGTGCACGAGGTCGGGCTCGGATTCGAGTACCACGTCGACCTCGAGCCGGTTCCCCTGCTCGGCACCAAGGTCGAGGGCGAGGTCCTCAAGGCGGGCGTCATCAGCCACCTCGTGGGCACGGGCCACGTGAACATCCTCGCCGAGGGCGTGGCCTACCAGACCTTCGACCCGAACGAGGCCGAGTTCGACTCCGACAGCGAGATCGGCGACTCGGCGCTCTGGGCGATGATGGGCCTCCTGCCCCAGAAGGGCCGACGCCCAGCCGCGGGCTTCTTCTTCGGCGTGAAGGTCCCCAACGCCTCGGACGAGTCGGGGCTGGGGACGGACGAGACCGACGTGCACATGGGGATCGCGATCTCGCACGAGAGCGAGAGCCACGACGTGCGGGTGAACCTCGGGGTGTCCATCCTCGGCGATCCGAAGGCCGAGCGCGCCCAGGAAGACCTCTTCCGCTTCGGAGTGGCGGGACGTCACGGTCGGCGGCACGCCTTCACCTGGCAGGTCCACGGGCTCGCCTTCGCTCCCGAGGACGAGCGCAACCTCGAGCAGACCTTCGCCCAGGTCGGCTACCAGCTCCGGCGCGATCGCTTCCGGGTGGACGCCTCGGCCATCTTCGGCGTCATCGACTCGGACTCCACCGGCGTGGGGCTGGGCGCGACCTGGCTGTTCGGACCCAAGGGAGAGCGGGACGGGCACGAGTGACCGCACCCGTCGCGTTCATCGGCGACTCTCACCTCCTTCCCGACGAGAGCTCGGTCCCGGAGTTCATCGAGTTCCTGCGGACGGCGCCCGGACGCTACTCCCGCCTGGTCCTGCTGGGCGACATCTTCGACCTCTGGATCGCGCGCCCAGCGTTTCACGACGATCACCACGAAGAGGTGCTGGCGGCCTTCCACGAGGCGGAGCAGGCAGGCTTCCCCATCGACTACACGGTGGGCAACCGCGACTACGCGGTGGAGACCTTGCGCCCGAGCCCCTTCGACCGGGTGGAGCCAGAGGTCCTGGCCGAGCGTCCGGAGCAGCCACGCTGGCTCGCGGAGCACGGTGACCTCGTCAATCAAGACGACCGTCAGTATCAGGGCTGGCGTCGCTTCTCGCGGAGCCGCTTCGTGCTGGGTCCGGTGTGTTGCTTGCCATCGTTCATCGGCAAGCCACTGAGCCTCTGGCTCGAGCGGAAGATGCGCACGACGAACCTGGCCTACAAGCGCCGCTTCCCTCTCGAGCACGTCCAGCGACGGGCGGCGGCCCAGTTCGCCGAGACGGGCGCGCGTCATCTCGTGCTGGGCCACTTCCACGAGGAGCGTCACCACGAGGTCGAGGGCGGCGAGGTCTGGGTCCTCCCCGACTGGAAGCGCAGCCATCGTCACCTCGAATGGGACGGCGAGAGCATGCGCTTCGCTCCGAGCTTCTAGCTCGGGCTAGACCTTCCTCAGGACGAGGCGTCCGACGCCAGCGCCGACCAGGCCGAGGAGCCCGGCTGGCACGAGGTGCTCGACCAGGACGTGACCCGGCTCCGCGATGCAGG
The DNA here is from genome assembly GCA_039029535.1 of Acidobacteriota bacterium. Lineage (GTDB taxonomy): Bacteria > Acidobacteriota > JBCCFW01 > JBCCFW01 > JBCCFW01 > JBCCFW01. The sequence continues at coordinate 43,218 of JBCCFW010000040.1, read as the reverse complement.
CGAGGTGCATGAGCACCGCCGGAACCGCGGCTGCTCCGAAGCCGGTGAGGAAGCCACAGAGCCCCCGATGCAGGGGCGCACGTCGTCGCAGGAGCAGCATCCCGAGCACGAGACCGGGGAGGCCGCTCAGGAAGGTCTCCGCCCAGCAGAAGGGACGCAGGCCCCAGGTGCTGCGCGGCGTCTCCGCGAGCAGGGCCACGACCAGCAAGCCCAGCCACGCGCAAGTCGCGAGGACGGCGAGGGTCAGCGTGCGGGCGACGGGGACGCCGGGGACCGAGAGCCGGAGGACGGCACCACCGACGAAGAGCACGGTGAGGACGCCGGCCAGCATCTCGAGCCCGACGCCTGGCACGTTGCGAAGGTCGTCCGACCAGCCTGCCCGCAAGGGACCGAAGCCGAGGACGGCCATCGCTCCAATCAGCGCGGTGACGGACAGCCAGGCGGCGGTGGCCACCGTGGGGCTCACGCGTCGCCGGGTCGGCGTGAGCTCGGAACGCAGGGCTGCGATGAGCGCATCACGACCGTCGGGCCGTCTCATCGCGACCTCCGTCCTTGCAGGAGTCGTCGGGCGAGCAGCACGGCTCGATGGACGCGTGACTTGAAGGCGCTCGGAGCGATGCCGACGGCGTCGGCTCCTTCCTCGGTGGAGAGGCCCCACAGCTTGGTCATGAGCAAGGCCTCGCGGGCGGACTCGGAGAGAGCAGCCAGCGCGCTCTCCAGGTCCATCTTGGTCTCCACCCTCTCCCCCGCCACCCAGCTCACGAGCTCGGTGTCGACCTGCTGGAGCTCCCGAGCCCAGCGTCGCCCGTGCCATCGCTCCAGGTCGATCGCCTTGTGACGAGCGAGAGCGAGAAGCCAGGGACCGAAGGGTCGTTCGGCGTCGTAGGTCGCGCGGGCCCGATGCACGGCGAGCAGGGTGTCTTGCACCGCGTCCTCGATCAGCTCGGGGTGAATCCGAAGGCGTCGAAACAGCGCCTCGAGGTAGCTCCCGAGCTCTTCGAGGAGGCGTCCGTAGATCTCCTCGTCGCCGGCCTGGGCGAAGACCATGGCCTGCGCCCACCGCTCCCAGCGCTCGCGGGCACCGATCGGCCGCGCCTGCTCGGCGACCGATCGGTGAGCGCGTGGCGTGACGGCCAGGGAAGAACGGGAGTCCACGTGGCTTGGATGCGACGGAGGTCGGCGTGGCAACACCGACCAGCGACGCTCAGGGCACGGGGGTGATGGTGAGTCGGGCGACGGGGTCGGTCCAGTCGTGGGTCGGCGAGAGGTCGCCGCCTCCGGTGACGCCTCCGTGTCGTGCGATGGCGACCGCAGTGGCGGTGCGTCCGTTGCTCCCATCACCGGCGACGGCTTCGGGCCCGATGGCCCCACAGGGGTCGACGATGTTCACGAAGCGCTCGTCGTTGGCCTCGGTGCCAGCGTCGTAGGTGTTGAGCATGACGGTGCTCGGGTCGGTGCCCGTGGGCAGCGGCGTCGAGTTCACTCCAACGAAGCCATCGTTCGTGCAGATCAGCATGACGGCAAGCGAGAGGTACTCGTCGTCGGGAGCGGCCGTGATCGTGAGCTCGATGACGCTGTCACCGGGCCCGCCGATGCGGTGAACGGGAGCCGCGGTGTCGACGACGGCTCCGACGGCGGGGTTGGCGTCGAGCTCGGTGACGGCGGTGGTGGGGTCGCCGTTTTCGGCGATGAGACGCAGGCCTTCGCTTGCGTTCGTGCCGGTGGCCCAGGCGGCATCGCGGGTCGAGTGAGTGGCGACGAAGCCGGGCGAGAACGGCTGGCTGCTCGTCAGGTTCTCGATGCGGACGGTGAAGGTGCGGAGTCCTCGCACGGTGAGCGTGGGGTTGTCGGAGTCACAGGCCAGGTTGCCGAGCCCGAGGACACAGGTGGCGACGAGCAGCAGCAAGGCGGGAGCACGGGACGACATCGATTCTCCTGAGCGAGCGGACTCGCGACGACGACGAGCCAACCCGGCCCGCCCTCGCCCCCAGTTCGTCCGCAAGACGAAACTGGTCGCAGGAGAAAATGAACGATCGACTCCACCGAGGTGGAATCGCCCAAGACCCTGGCCGCACCGGCCCCAGTCTCGTCATGTACGGCCACGAGATCGAAGCGTCCGAGCCGCCGCCCCCGTCATCCCACACAGCGGGGAGCGGGGCCGTCATTCACTGGTTCAAGCAGGACCGGCCTCGGCCACGCCAGATTCGGCCATGAGCCGAGCGAGCGAGCCGCAGGCTCTCGTGCAACTCCGCGGCGAGGAGTTCTTCGTCCTGGGTAGGAGCCAGGAGCGACGTGGGCTGGAGCCCACGAGCGACGCAGCGACACCGCCAGGGCGGAGAAGACCCGCCGCCAAAACGAAGAAAGCCCGTCGAGCAAGCTCGACGAGCTTTCGTAGTGGCCTAGAGGCTAGGCCTTACCGACGGCGGCGGACGACGTCCACGCGACGGTTGAGCGCCCGACCCTCGACGGTGTCGTTGCTGGCGACCGGAACGTTCTCCGAGTAGCCGACGGACACGAGCGAGTGACCCGGCACGCCGCGGCCGACGAGGTACTCCATGACGGAGCGAGCACGACGGTCGGAGAGCTGCTGGTTGTGCTCGTAAGCACCGGAGCTGTCGGTGTGACCCTGAATCTCGAAGCGGCCACCGTCGGCAGCGAGGAAGCTGGCGACGCGGTCGAGCTCGGCACGGTCACGGTTGGCGATGACGGCACTGTCGGTGGCGAAGTGCAGGGTCATCGAGAAGACGCGCTCACAGCCGCGGTGGTCCACCTGGACGCCACGCGGAGTGTTCGGGCAGCGGTCGCGCGAGTTGGGCACGCCGTCGCCATCGTCATCACCGTCGACCACCACGGGCTCGCCGCAGCCGTTCTCGTCGACCTCGGCATCCGGGTGGGTGTCGGGGCAGCGGTCGCAACCGTTGCCGACGCCGTCACCGTCGGAGTCCCGCGGGCAGCCGCGGTTGTCGACGTGAGCACAGTCAGGAGTGTTCGGGCAGAGGTCGAGACCGTCGGGGACGCCGTCGCCGTCGGAGTCGACGCCGCAGCCCCACTCGTCGACGCGGGTGCCGAACTGGGTGCCCGGGCAGCGGTCGATGCCGTCGTAGACGCCATCTTCGTCGAGGTCACGCGGACAACCGGACTCGTCGACCCAGGCGCCAGCCGGGGTGTCGGGGCAGTCGTCGTAGACGTCGAGGACGCCGTCACCGTCGCTGTCGATCTTCGACACGCCGGTGGTGACGCCGAGCTGGACGTACGGACCCTCGAAGGCGATGCCGTGGCTCTGCTCGACCGAGTTGAAGCGACCGCCGCTGTCGACGAAGCGGTCCTCGGCCAGCGCGTCCTCGAAGTTGAGGTAGCGGTAGCCCCAGTTGATGTCGAAGCCAGCCGCGACGCGGAGGTTGAAGTAGACGTCACCCTCGAACTGGAGGGTGCTCAGCTCGGTGTCACGACGCTCGAGGAAGGCGACGGCCGTGCCGGAGGCGGTGTTCTCGTCGATGTAGGAGTAATCCTGCTCGGTCGAGGAGAAGCCCACGGCCACGCGACCACCCATCGCGAAGCGATCGTTGAACTGGTAGCGACCACCGACGCCGACCTTGATGCCGGTGCCGCGGGTGCTGCTGAAGTCGGCGACGCGAACGGCGTCGGACGGCGACGCGGCGTTGTAGAACAGCGCCTGCGTGGCGTACTCGATCTCCCAGGAGGTCAGGGCGACCGTCCAGAAGCCGGTGAACTTGTGGCCCTGGCCGAAGTCCTTGCGCCACTCGAACTCGGCGAGCTCGACGTCGATGTCAGTGCTCGCGATGAGCGAGTCGCGACCGACCACGCCGCGCACCGGATGGGTGCCCGTGGCGTAGAAGACCGGACCGGTCTGAACCTCGGAACGCGTCGCGTCGTCACCGAAGTCCCAGTAGCTCAGGGTGAACCGACCGATTCGGCGGTTCGCCGCGTAGCCCAGGAAGGCACGCGGGCTCGCCTCGTGGTCGTAGTCCACGTCGATGAGCACGCCACCGGTCGCCGCCGGCACGCCCGCGCCGGCGATGGCCGGCTCGTAGTGCAGGTTGCGAGCGTTGACGAACCAGGCCTCGGCGCCGAAGAAGAAGCCGCGGTCGTAATCACGCCGCTGCTGCTTCGAGTACTCGTAGCCGACGAAGTCGTTCTCACCGGCCATGGCCGTGGCGGCAACGCCGAGCGTGACCGCTAGGAGAGCTCCTCGCATCAGTCGCTTCATCGTGTCTGCTCCTGCTGTTCCGGCGGCTGAGACCAGACCGGACTCTGGCTTGGCTCGTCGAGCCGTCATCGGCTCTGGGGCTGAACGTCGACCCGCGCACCACGTCGGCTACCGGAGGTCACGACCATGCGACCACGCGAGATGCCGAAGGAGCCCAGGTAGTCGGCCACCGCGTTCGCGCGCTGCGAGGCGAGGCCGGGGCTGCCGTGGCCAGTGACCACGAACTGAAGGTCGTCGAACTGGTCACCGGTGAAGGCACCGGCGATTTCCTGCAGGTACTGCTGGCCATCCGCGTTCAGGTCGGCAGTGCCGTCCCGGAAGAGGATGTCGCGAGCGAGGACCCGCACTTGGCGGACGCGGTCAGCGTCGACTCCGGTGGTCGGCACCATCTCGACACGGCGGTTGAGGGCGCGGCCACGGTCGCTGTCGTTGCTTGAAGCGGGCGACAGCTCGGAGTAGCTCTTGGTCTCGAGACGGTTGGGCGACACGCCGCGACGGACGAGGTAGTCCTTCACGTTGGCCGCGCGCTCGGAGCCGAGACGGTAGTTGTAGTCGACGTCGTCGATGGCGTCGGTGTGGCCGCGGAGCTCGATCTGGACGCGGCGCCACTCGTTGGCGAGGAGGCTCTCGGCGACCTCGTCGAGGACGGCAGCGTAGAACGGCTGGATGTCGGCCTTGTTGAACTCGAAGTAGACGTTGGCGAGGACGAGCTTCACGACCTCGATGGCACAACCGTGGTCGTCGACGCGGGTGCCGGCGGGCGTGCCCGGGCAGCGGTCGATGCCGTCACAGACGCCGTCACCGTCTTCATCGAGCGGGCAACCGCGGCGGTCGACCTCGCACTCGGGCGGGGTGCGCGGGCAGCGGTCGATGCCGTCGTGGACACCGTCACCGTCCGGGTCGCGCGGGCAGCCGCGCTCGTCGACCCAGGAGCCGGCGGGCGTGCCGGGACAGTCGTCGAGACCATCGCAGACACCGTCACGGTCTTCGTCGAGCGGGCAGCCGTGCGAATCGACCGGGCAGGCCTTCAGGGTGTTGGGGCAGCGGTCGAGGCCGTCACAGACGGTGTCGCCGTCGGCGTCGCGCTGGCAGCCGTCTTCGTCGACCCAGCAGCCGAGCGGCGTGCCGGGGCACTTGTCGTAGCGGTCGATGACGCCGTCGGAGTCGGAGTCACGCGGGGTGGCGCCGCCGAGGATGAAGCTGGCGCCGACGGAGGCTTCGGTGTTGCCGAAGGAGCCGCCGAAGTCGTCGTCGTCGAGGGAGCGCGTGGTGCGCAGGTCGAGGCGGATGCCGGCGATGTCGGAGACCATGAGGCGGACGCCGCCGCCGAAGTTGGCAGCGCGACCGTCACGGGTGGTGCCGGGAAGGTCGGTGTCGGCGGAGAAGTGCGAGATGCCGGCGGTCAGGTAAGGCACCCAGCGGTCCCAGGAGAACCAACGACCGTGGGTCTCGTGGGAACCCTGTCCCGTGTTGAAGTTGCGCAGGAGGTTGATGTCGAGCTGCTCGACATCGGCCTCACCACCCACCGAGCTGCGGACGTGGCCATCGTAGGAGCCGCCGACCTCGACGCCCCAGTTGTCGGTGAAGTTGTAGCCGAGGCGAACACCACGGGGGCCATGGGTGCCGAGCCCGAGGCTGCTGTCGTAGTCCCGCGCTGCGACGTAGGGGGACAGCTCCCAGCTGTACTTGCGAGGCTTGGCGTCCGCGGTCGCGGCGACGAGGAGGCCGGAGGCCAGGACCAGGCTGCAGGCGATTCGATTCATCACACCCTCGAGCTGTGCTGCCGATTTCGTTTGTGGCTGGGCTTCCGATGCCAGTCGAACGGCACCGACCCCGTTACTCGCACGCGCTCCAGCCTGCTCGGTCAACACGCCCGAATCGCAGCGTTCGTCGGCACGTTTCAGGTGTTGAAACCCCGTTTTCACGAGGCCTTCCTGACTCGACGTAAACGCCTTGATTACAGTGATTTACGGCTGACCACCCAGGTCGGAGGTGGACCATCATATCAGAAGCAGATCGGCGGTCCAACACTTTCCAAGCCCGTTTCGAGCCATTCCGCCCCCCCTCTTCGCGCGGTCCCGATTCGCCGCGATGACGGAACTCGGACCGGCCTCCTTTGACGAGCCGAAACGAGGCCGAACGACCGTGTCGAGACGGAGTCGTCGGCAGCTCAGCTCGCGCCGTCGACGTCGTCGTCGAGGCGCCGGAGCACCTCGGTCAACCGGCCCTCGAGCCGCGCCTGACGCTGCCGCAGCAACCACAGGTAACCGAAGTAGGCGACGGCGATGACGACATAGGCCGCCAGGGCGTAGTCGGAGCCGATCCAGTCGTCGCGGGTCAGGGCCAAGGCCAACACGGAGGTGCTCATGCTTCTCTCTCCGACAGGAGCTGCTCGCAGGCATCGAGGCGGTCACCGAGGCGAGCTTGGCGGTGAGCGAGAAGAACCAAGATCGACATCAGGCAGACGAAGCCCAACGGAAGGTAGAAGAAGACCCCGAAGCTCGTGGTCTCGAACCAAGCGTTGGCGGGGACCAGCCTGACCCCGCAGCCAGACGTCGTGCTCCAGAGGTCGGCGGCGACGTACCCCAAGGGACCGCCCAGCACGCCGAGCCAGGCCCCGAGCCCCGCCAAGCGCTCTCTCAGGAGCGGAGTCCTCGTCAGGCCGCGAGCCAAGCAGTGACCCGTGAGCCCCACGAATAAGACGACCAGGCCGGTCATGCGTGGCTCCCCCACGGGGAAGACGGCATCCCAAGCCCGATGCGACCAGACACCACCGGCCACGAGGGTGACCATGGCGCCCAACCAGGCCACCTCGAGGCAAGGCAACGAGAAGGCGTGGAGGACTCCGGACCCGTTCCCTGGACGGACGAGCCCGGTCACCACTCCCAAGAGGGCGAGACCGAACACGATCGAGCCCAGCGTCTCCAGCCCGAGGAGCATCGCGGTCACGCTCACGCTTCTCTCTCCATGAGCAGTTGCTCGCAGGACTCGAGGTCGTCGCGCAGGCGGGCGTAGCGGAGACGCTGGCGGATCAGCACGACGGTCAGGCAGACGGTCCCGACGAGACACCAGAGGAAGGCGCGGAGCATGGTCTCCTCCAGCCGGGCCTCCCTCGCCGTGAACACGGTCGGGTGGGTCGTGTTCCAGATGTGGATGGCGAAGTAGGCAACCAGCCCGTTGATCGCCCCGATGATCGCCATCACCCCCGAGATCCGAGCTCGCCGGAGTGGCTCTTCCACCGAGCTCCGGACCGCGAAGTAACACGCGAGGATGAGGAGGAGGACGAACATCCCCGTCACCCGCGGCTCACCCAGGGGGAAGTAGTCACCCCAGGCGGGCTTGGCCCAGATGCAGCCGGTGATGAGCGAGACCGCGGTCGCGAGCATGGCGACCTCGAGGCAGGCCTCGGCGACTCGATCGGCCCCGAGCCGTCGGTTGATCAAGTAGGTGACGGCTGCACCGGCGCCGATCAACGTGACGATGATGGCGGCCATCCCGATGGGCGCGTGCCAGTAGAAGATCTTCTGGCTGAACTTGAGCGTCCGCTCGATGGGCGCCACGTGGAAGGCGAGCTGCGTGCCCCACGCGCTGGCGACGATGCCGACGACGAAGGGAACGGCGGCGAGAAGGTCTTTCATCGGGCTCTTGCCCTGCGACATCGTGCTCACCCCTCACTCCTCCGCCACGGCTGGAAACAGCAGGACCGCAGCCGTCAGGAAGAGTACATCGAAGGCCAGCGACAGCTTGAGCAGCTCACCGAGCCGCTCGGCCGACCAGACGCTGGCGAAGAGAAACCGCGTCTCGATCACGGCCAGGATCAGGATGGGCAGCGACAGCACGCCCTGCAGCAGGGGCAGGAGCAGCTCGCCCCGACGGCTCCGCAGGGTCATCAGGCCCAGTAGGGTGCCGAGCACGGCCAGCCCCGTCACGTGCACCACGAGCACGAGGGCCAGCCAGCCGAGCCGCTCGCCGTCGAAGACGACGCGGCCGGGCCCCTGATTGAGGAAGAGGACGCCGCCCCCCAGCACCAACGCCCCCAGGAGATTGAGCGCGAGGGTGTTGAAGACGAGCTTGCCGATGAAGAGGACCGTGCGCCCCATGGGCGCGAGCAGCAGGGCCTCGAGACAGCCGTCCTCCCTCTCCAGCGCGAAGGTCCGCGACAGGGCGGTGATGGCCGTGAACAGCACGGCGATCCAGAGCACGGCCGGCCCCACCTGGTCGAAGCGCAGGATGAGGAAGTCGACGCAGAAGGCGATGAGCCCCAGGCAGGTCAGCCCGAGGGTCAACGCCGACGCGAGCAGGTCCTTGCTGCGCAGCTCGAGCAGCGCGTCCTTCCTGACCAGGGCCAGGACCTGCCGCCAGGCGGGCGGACGTCGCCTCTCCCCGCTCACGACGTCTCCCCGAGCAAGCTCTCGAGCTCGCCATCGGCCAGCTCCCGGCTCGGACGGTCGACGGCGAGTCGTCCGGCCCGCAGGAGCAGCACCCGGTCGGTGACCTCGCGGGCCCAGGCAAGACCGTGGCTGACCAGCAGCACGGTGCCCCCCTGCTCCACCCGCTCGCGCAGGGCGTCGTGGAGGAGCTGGAGCGACGGTGCATCGAGACCGGCGTCGGGCTCGTCGAGGAGAAGCAAGGGCGGCTCGTGCAGGAGCGAGCGCGCGATGGCGACCCGCTGACGCAGCCCACGGCTGAGCCGACCGACCGGCTCGTCGCTGCGTCGGCCGAGCCCGAAGCGCTCGAGCGCACCTGTCACGCGGTCCTTGGCATCGCCGAGGCCATGAAGCCGCGCCGCGAAGTCGAGGTTCTCGCGGGCGGTCAGCGCGGCGTGGAGCTGCGTCTGATGTCCGACGTGCCCGATGAGCGCTCGATAGCCCACGCCGAGGGACGAGACCGCCCGACCGCTGAGCTCGATGCTTCCGGCGCTCGGTCGGGACAACCCGGCGAGGATGCGCAGCAGCGTCGTCTTGCCGGCGCCGTTGCGACCGAGGACACCGATGCACTCACCGCGGACGCAATCGAGGTCGAGCTTGCGCAATGCATGACGGAGCCCGTGACGCTTGGACAGCCCGACCAGTCGCAGCCAGGGCGCGTCGCTCAAGGCCCGGGGCTCTCCCGAAGCTCGTCGACGGGCTCGACCTCGTCATCTGGCACGTCGGAGCCGGATGGGGGCGCGACGACGTCGTCGGCGTCACTCGCCTCGTCGTCCTCGGAAGACGGCGCGGCGTCTTCGTCCGAGGCGTCACTCCCCTCCTCACCGTCCAGCCGATCGAGCTCGGCCATGACGGCGACGGCCTCACGGCTCAGGCTCTCGCGGAGCTCGGCGTGATCGTCGGCCGAGATCTTCCCCATCTCGAGATCCATGTCGACGTCGCGCAGCTCGCCGAGGAGCCGCTCGCGTCGCAGGACCAGCTCGTCTCGCTCGACGGCCTCGGCGGAGTCCTCGGCGGGGATCAACACCAGCGGCATGAGCGCATAGCCCATGGCAGCGAGGAAGAGCAGCGCGGCGATGGCGAGAGCCAGGGTCATCGGTCGTCCTCGAGCAGGTGGCTCAGCTCTTGACGGTAACGTTCGTCCTCTTCACTCACGGCCACCGGCGCCGCGGTCTCGGTGACCGGCGCTCTTCGGCCGGCGAAGCGTCGTCCGAGGAAGAACACGAGGACGCTCCCCAGCCCGAGCACGAGCACGGGGAGAACGAAGATGGAGTGATGGAAGCCTTGCTTGGGCGGGACGGCGAGCGCCCAGGTGCCGTGCTCGGCGACGTACTGGTCGACGATCTCGTCGGCCGTGAGCCCGGCGTCGAGCTGCGTGGCGACCTGCTGACGCACGCCATCGGCCACGCCGCAGAAGCAGGCGGAGATCTGCATGTGCGGACAGCCGCAGGTGCAGGCGATCCGCTCGGTGACCTCCTTGACGTCGGGGCGGTCGAAGGGCCGGGTGGCCGGGACCTCATGAGCGCCGGCGGCCTGCGTCGCCGCGGCCTCCTGCGTGGCGGCGCCCCCGTCCTGAGCACTCACCAGGGCGACGGACAGCATCAGCACGAGCCCGCCGAAGAAGAACTGGAAGCAGGTCACGCGGCCTCCTGCCGCCGCTTCGCGCTGGCTCGCTTGGCCGGCGCCGGGTCGGGCCAGGCGCAGACGGCAGTGCCGAAGAGGAGGAGCCAGCCGGCCCCCCACACCCAGGCGACCAGCGGGTTCCACAGGACCTGCAGGGTCACGCGGGGATCGTCGGGATCGACGACCTGCCCGAGGATGGCATAGAGGTCACCCGACATCGTCTGATGGATGGCGACGTCCTTCTCGGGCTCGGGGAACTTGTCGTGGATCTTGAACTCGGGTCGGAGCTCGGCGACCTGCTGGCCTTCCTTGGCGACTGAGAGCCGTACCGAGTAGACGTTGCTGCCGGGGACGCGGAAGCGCAGCGGCTCCTCATAGCGGACCACGTGTCCGTGGACGGTGACGGACTCACCGACGGCCAGGTTCACCTCGCGCTGCTCCTTGAAGAGCATTCCCGCCACGCCGATGAAGAACATGGCGACGGCGAGGTGGACGATGTAGCCGCCGTAACGTCGTCGGTTGCGACTGATGAGGGCGCGCAGGCCGGAGAAGTAGTTGACGTCGCGATGCGCCGAGACCACGCGAGCGCCGCGATGGAACTCGGCGCCGATGCACCAGGTCACGAAGGCGGCGCCGCCCCAGGAGACGAGAGCCAGGGGCTGGTCGAAGCCGAAGGCGTAGAGCCCGACGACGACGAGCGCCGCCGCGATGGTGGGCGCCAGGAAGCTGCGCTGGAGGCTCCGGAGCGAGGCACGTCGCCAGGCGATGACCGGACCGATGCCAGTGAGCACCAGGAGGAAGAGCGCGAGCTTGCCATTGACCTGGTTGAAGGCCGGCGCGCCCACGGTCCAGCGCTCACCGACGAAGAGCTCGGAGATGGGCGCGTACATGGTGAGGAAGAGGGTCACCAGGCAGATCGCGACGAGGGCGAGGTTGTTCAGCATGAAGCTGAACTCGCGCGAGAGCAGGCTGTCGATCCGGTGGACGGCCCGGAGCGAGGGCAGCCGGTAGTAGATGAGCCCGGCCGACACTGCGCTCGTGAGGATGACGAAGGCGAGGAACCAGCTCCCGATGTCGGACTGGGCGAAGCTGTGAACCGACTCGACGATCCCCGAACGTGTCAGGAAGGTGCCGAAGATCGACAACACGAAGGAAGCGATCACCAGTATCAGGTTCCAGACCTTGAACATCCCCCGACGCTCTTGAACCATGACCGAGTGCAGGAACGCGGTGGCCGTGAGCCAGGGCATGAACGACGCGTTCTCGACCGGGTCCCAGGCCCAGTAGCCGCCCCAGCCGATCTCTTCGTAGGCCCAGCGTCCACCGAAGATCATCCCGATGCCGAGTGCGACCCAGGGGAAGAGCGTCCAACGACGCACCAGGCGGATCCAGGTCTCGTCGAGCCGGCCGGAGACCAGGGCGCCGATGGCGAAGGCAAAGGGAACGGTGAGGCCGACGTAGCCGAGGTAGAGGGTCGGCGGGTGGATGGCCATCCAGTAGTTCTGGAGTGACGGGTTCATCCCCTTGCCGTCGGCGGGCAGGAAGTCGAGACGTCGCAGCGGGTGCGTCTGGAAGACGAGCATGGCGACCCAGAAGAGGGTCACGACGGCGAGCGTCAGTCCGATCCAGGGGACCATCTCGCGGTGTCGGTTGCGCAGAGACCAGAGACAGGCGGAGGTGTAGACGGCGAGGACGGCGAGCCACAGCAGCATCGAGCCGTCCATCCCGGCCCAGAGCGCGGTGAGCTTGTAGACCTGGGGCAAGGCCTTGTCGGAGACCTGAGCGACGTAGGCGACCGAGTAGTCCTCGGCGTGGATCGCGTGCACGAGGATGGCGGTGCAGGCCAGGGTGATGACGGTGACGAGGTGCAGCGCACGCTCACCGGAGCGGACCCAGTGGGCCTGCTTGAGCATGCCGCCGATGAGGAAGGCGCCGATGGACCAGACCGTCAGGAGGACGGCGCCGAAGAGGGCGTAGTAGCCGATGTCGACGAACATGGTCTCGCTCCGGGTGGCTCGGTCCTCACCACGGGCGGGAGGCCGCGTGGGTCGAAGCCGTCCGGGTCATCCGCCCGGAGTCGGGTTTTCGGTCGGTCTCGCTCAGCTCGGCTCGACGGAGCCCGGCTCGCGCTGGGCCTCGGCGGTCTTGGCCGGGGCCGTCTGCGGCGAGTTGCCGGGTGTCGGCTCGGCCTCGAGGGCCTCGTACTTGGAGGGGCACTTCGTCATGAGGTGCTCGGCGACGAAGGTACCGGAGTCGTTGAGCTGTCCGGTGGCGACGACCTGTCCCCCCTCGGTGAAGAGGTCGGGAAGCACGCCGTCGTAGCGCACGGGCACCGCGACGGCGCCGGCCTCGTCTCGGAGGCGGAAGCGGGTGACGAGGCGTTCGCGCTCCTGGTCGATGGAGTCGTCGGCGACCCAGCCGGCGACCCGGATCCGGTCCGCACGGGCCCGGATGGGGTCGAACTCCTCCATGGACGTCATGTAGACGTCGTTGCGCTGCACGGCGCCGGCGGAGAGCCAGGCGACGAGCGCGAGGGCCCCCACGATGAAGAGCGGGGTGCGGAGTCGCTCGAGGAGACCAGGGGCCTCGGGAGCTTCAGGGGCGCTGTCTGCGCCGGAAGCGTCCACGGCCTGGGGACCATCGCTGGTCGGGAGAGCGTCGTCGGTGTCGCGGGTTTCGTCGTCCATCACGAGAACAATCTAGCGGATCTGACCACGGTCACGTGCGACCTGGGTCAACCCGGCCGGGACTCGACCAGGCGGCGGAGACGCGTGCGAAGCGTCTCATCGTCAATTTCGGCCAGGGCGGCCTCGACCTTGGGCCCTACCGGCTTCGGCTGGGCCTCAGGAGGCGTTTCGGACCGCTGCGGTGCGTTTCCGACCGCCAGCTCGAGTCGCCGTGGGGCATCGTCCCCCAATGCCCCACGGAGTCGTCCGAGGACCTCGCGCCGGAGCTCGACGAGGGTGCGGCGGGTGCGATCGTCGGCCAGCTCGACCAGGAGGGCGTCGTCCATGCGGCGACAGCTCACGACCTTGGGGGCGAGCCGCTGGCCGAGGATCTTGAGGAGAGCCTGCTCGGCGCGGGCGGCGGCGAGGTCGGCTCGCTGGCCGCGATCAGCCCAGGCGGCGAGGAGGTCGCCGAGGGAGGTCGTGGCGCCGAGACGGCGCTCTCGAGGCGGTCCGGAGGCCCCACCGAAGGCTCTGCGCTTGCGGGTCACGGTGCTAGAATGACACTTCGTCGCTGGGTGACAAGCGCCCTCCTTACTAGGAGCGGTCGTCGCTGGCGGCCTCACGGGGCGGGCATAACTCAGTTGGTAGAGTGTCAGCTTCCCAAGCTGAATGTCGCCGGTTCGAGCCCGGTTGCCCGCTCCAGCCTCTCTCCTGGTCGCACGAGCCGGCCACGCCTCATTGGACGCTGAGATGGGTCTCTTCGATCGCTTCGGACAGGACGAAAAGGGTCAGCCCGTGCAGCCGGGCCAGGCCCCGCCGGCGACGCCACCGGCCGCGGGGGCTCCGGCTCCTCCGGCGGGCGCCGCCCCGGCCCAGGCCCGTCCGGCGGCGCCACCCCGCCGCCCCTCCCGCGCGGAGGCGGCGACGCCCTCGGTGTTCGGCGAGACGGTGGAGATCATGGGCTCGCTGGAGGGTCATGGCGACGTCGTGCTCCGCGGCAAGGTCCAGGGCTCCATCCACGTGAGCGGTGCGCTGACCATCGAGCCGACGGGTCGGGTCAACGCGGACGTGGCGGCGCGCGAGGTGGTCAACCACGGCACGGTCGAGGGCAGCATCGTCGCTGCCGAGCGCGTGCGGGTGGTGGCGACCGGCATCGTCCAGGGCGACATCGACGCTCCGAGCATCGTCATCGAGGACGGTGGCGGGGTCGAGGGCTTCGTCCAGATGGAGCCGCCGGGCGGCGACGACATGTTGGATGAGGACGATGGCTTCGTCCCTCCCCCGCCCATCCGTCCGAGCAGCAGCGCGGGCTCGAGGGTGAGCGGTCCGACGGCGCCTCGTGCTCCGGCGGCACCTCCGCCCCCGGCTGCCGCGGTCCCGGTCGCGCCTCCGGCTCCCGCACCTCAGGCACCGCCGCCGAGCTCGCCCGGCATGGGTGCGGGTGCCTCGTCGTCACCGGCCGATGCGATCGAGCTACCCGAGTCGACTCCGGCGTCGACGCCCGGGGCTCCGCAGCCCCCCGCCTCGGGCTTCTTCGGACCGAAGTCGGACGAGAGCCAGGCCTGAGGGCTCGACCGCGATCACGTGGTCAGTCGATCAGTCTCACGGGTGGTGCTCGCCGCCCGCGTGTTGAAGTCCGCACCCCTTGCGCCAATAGCTCAGCTGGATAGAGCGACGGTCTCCTAAACCGTAGGTCGCAGGTTCGAATCCTGCTTGGCGCGCCAGATGGGTGTGGGACCGACTCGGGGGTCAGTTGGTTTAGGTCGGGGGATTGGGATCGCGGATCGCGTGTTTTCTGGGCTTGCCGCCACGAACTTTGGCGATTTCGGGATCTGACGGCGACTCTCGCGTAGGCGGCTGAGAGCCGCGATCGAGCCGGCCGGGCGGCGATCGGGGGGCGGATCTGCTCTCAGAAGCCGAGATTGGGGCGAGATCGGCCGAGAGCGTTTAAGTCTGCCTGCCTGGTGGCTGGTCGCCGTTTAGGACAACTCGGTTGGCGGTGCCGAGTCACACTCTTGGCCGGCCACCCGTCAGCCTGCCTCCGAGCTCAGCCTCGAGCTGACGGACTCCAGCTTCTCGAAGATCGCCTCGATGACGTTCTCCTTGCCGGAGAAGAGCGCATCTGGTCCATCGGCATGGAGGTTGCTGAACGGCGCCTCGTAGAGCGCCGAAGCATCCATGACGCCCCGGGAGGTGAGCTGGTCGATCACCATCTCGACGAAACGGATCTGCGGGGGCGTCAGGCTCCTGTCGTTGAGGAACTCCGCGAAGGCCGCTTGGGCCGCGGCGCGATCCAGGCCCACCAGACCGCGAACGAAGTGCGCCAGCGAGGGCGCCTCACTGCGAGCCAGCAGCCTGCTGAGCAATGCCTTCCCATCGGCCTTGCCAATCTCAGTCAGGGTGGCCTCTAGACCCCGTAGGTCGCTGTCGGTCAGTGGCTTGTTGGTCCGAAGGCGATGGATGACGAGGTGGTCGAGGTGGTTTCTCAGGAAGTCCTTCACCCTCTTTTCGTACTGAGCGCTGGTCATCTTCGGCATGTAGACGGCCCGCTCCTCCCGCACGCCCATGAACTCGTCCTGGAAGTTGGTGTAGACGGTCTTTCGCTTCTTCTTGTCGAGGAAGGGCACCAGCCCGCGAAGGCGAAGCCGTAGGTCCTCGAGGACAGTCAGGTCGATCCCCTCCCAAAAGGAGCTCTCCTGAACGGAGGCCAAGTAGCCGAGCTGAGCCTTCACGGCAGGGATCGCAGCCTTCTCCTCGAGCAGCATCGAGATCTCGACCATGCGTTGCCGGTGCGTCTCGAAGACACCGAGTCTTCCCTCAGCCAGGGCGAGCTGCATTCGTAACGCCGTGAGATCGAACATCCGCGACTCGATCGCGTCCCTCTCGACTTCACTGGGCAAGCCGGCGACCTCATTCTCGAGAAGCTCGCGCTCGGCATCGCTGAGCTCTGCCCAGGCTGCACGATCACGGTAGGGGTCTACCGCCTCCTGGTGCATCCGCACGATGAAGTTCTCAGCATTCATCGCCGCCACTTCCGCGTGGAGCTCAGTCGTCAGGGACTCACCAACCGCGGCTTCTCGATCCAGCGTCGGCGCTGCCTGAACGTGAGTCAGCAGCTGCACGCGGGAGCGGAAGAGCCGGGTGCGCAACGGGACGCCGGCAGTGGCTTCGATGCCCTCGGGATTCTCGCGGAAGAAATCGAAGTTGAAGCAGAAGTCGAAGACACGGAAGTTCCGCTTGTCTTGCTCCGGGCCAAAGAGCCCTGGGCAGAGTCGCGTGCCGCGCCCGATCATCTGCCAGAACTTGATCTTCGAATAGACCGGCTTGAAGAACACCAGGTTGGCGACCTCGGGAATGTCGATGCCCGTGTCGAGCATGTCCACCGAGATCGCGACGTGCGGTTCCTTGTCCGCTCGCGAGAAGTCATCGATCAGACTCTGCGGGTACTTCGCGTAGTTGTCGACGACCCGAGCGAAGTGCCCCCGGTAGTGCGGGTAGTGATGGTTGAATCGCTCCTCGATGAACTTCGCGTGCTCGTGACGCCGGGCGAAGATGATGGTCTTGGCGAGCCGGTCACCGCCCTCGACATGATGCCCGTGCTCCATCAGGTGTTGGAGCACCTTGTCCACCGTGTCCTTGTTGAAGAGCCAGGTGTTGATGGCAGAGGCGTTCACCCGCTCCGGCAGGCCGGCTTCATCCTCATCATCCCCCCAGTCCAGGCTCTCCCATTGCTCCTTCTCCTCGTCGCTGAGCGAGTCGTAGTCGATGCCCTCGCGTGGGAACTTCAGGTCGATCATTTCCACCCGCGGCGGCACGAGGAAGCCGTCCGCCACCGCCGTCTCCAGCTCGTAGACATCGGTCGGCATGCCCGGCTCCAGGCCAAGGAGCTCGTAGGTGTTGCGGTCGACATGCTCCCGGGGCGTTGCGGTCAGGCCGACGAGCAGGGAGTCGAAGTAGCGGAAGATCTCCCCGTACCTCTGATAGACCGAACGATGGGCCTCGTCGATGATCACGAGGTCGAAGTGCCCGACGCTGAAGCGGGCCTGGCTGTCCTCCGTCTCGTTGATCAGCCCCATCATCGTCGGGTACGTGCAGACGTACACCCGGCCGGACTTCTCCTTCTCGGTCACGAGATTGACTGGGCTCGACTCCGGGAGATGTGCCTTGAAGGCTCCCACCGCCTGGTTGACCAATGAGACGCGGTCAGCAAGGAAGAGCGCTCGTTTCACCCAGCCTGACCGCTGCAGGAGGTCTACCAGCCCGATCGCCGTGCGTGTCTTGCCGGTGCCGGTGGCCATGACCAGGAGCGCTGTCCGGCGTGACTGCGCGAACTGCTCTCCGATGCTTCCGATCGCTCGCTTCTGATAGTAGCGCCCGGCAATCTCATCCTTGACCTGGGCGACGTCCAGCGCGGCTCGTTGATTGCGGCGACGGACCAGCGAAGCCAGCTCGTCCTCCTTGTAGAACCCCGCCACTGGGCGCGGCGGATAGAAGAGGTCATCCCAGAAGAACGTCTCGTACCCATTGGTGTAGAAGACCACCGGTCGCTGACCGTGCATGGCCTCCAGGCAGTCGGCGTAGAGCTTCGCCTGCTGTTGACCCACCTCCGGGTTCACGGTGGTCCTCTTGGCCTCCACCACGGCCAGTGGCTTGCCGTCGTCTCCCCACAACACGTAATCGACGTAGCCGATGCCCTTCGTGTTGGGCATTCCCGTGACCTTGTACTCACGGTCCCGGGACTGATCGAGCAGCCAGCCAGCGCGCTCCAACGCGACGTCGATGAGGTTCCTACGGGTCTTGGCCTCGTCCCAGTCATGCGTGTCCGGGACCGCTTCGTTCTCGGCCTTGATGGCCGCGAGCCGCTGCCGCAGCGCTTCCAGCTCGCTCTCGACTTCCTGGCGAGCCCCCTCCGCCGCCTCCAGCTCGGCCTCGAGAGAGTCCAGTACCTCAATGCTGGTGGGCACGGCCGCTGGCTCGGCCTTCGGGGCGAGAGATTCGTCGAAGGTCTTGCCCTGGAGGCTCTCCGCACCCTTTCGGAGGTAGGTGCGGCCCGCCCAGTAGAGGACGTGAAAGAGCTCCTGCACGACATCGAGCGCCTTCTCCGGCGTGGGGGTCTTGTTGCCGTGCACGGCCAGGTTGCCGGCCTGGCGGATGTACTCGGCCTTTTGCCAGACGACTTCGGGGAGCAGGTCGCGGAAGGCTGGCGCGGCCAGGTAGTTGTCCAGGTTCGGGACCTTCGGAGGGCTGAGATCCTTTTCGATCTTGTAGATACGCTTGACCAGGCGCTCCAGGGCGTGCCGGGCATGGAAGCAGGATGCCCGTGAGTCGCCATGGACGTGTCGTTCCGCCAGACTCGCACTCTCCGCCACGGGCGGAAACTCCTGTTTCAGGAACGCGAAGTTGGCGGAGATCTCCATGGCCTCAGAGCTCCCCTCGGAAGGCACGCTGTTGAAGTGAGGCGAAGAGAGCGTCGAGTTCGGCGAGGTGAGCGCGCTGGCTCATCTTCTGCCGCTCGACCGACTCGACAATGGCAGCAAAACGGCGTTGGAGCCCCTGTGGGGGGAGCGGGATGCGCAGGCCAAGTAGTTTCGGCTTGGCGATGTTCTTCATCGAACCACTCGTACCGGATGCACGGCTACTCAGGGCCCGACGAAATGCGGCGGTATGCGAAATCTGGTAGACGAACAGCGGTTCGACTTCCGCCTCCTCTTTCCAGACTATCTTCCAGATCTTGTCAGGCAGCACGATTCTCTGGGGCGTATCCCAAACGTACGCCGTCGCACCAATCAGCTCGGCAGTGTTTGCTCGGCTGATCAGCAAGTCCCCCTTTCGCACGAGGTATGACTCTGGGACTTCGAAGTCAGCGGGCAAGTACTTGCTCTCCTCGGGGCGATACTGACCGGAAGTGACGGCACTGACCTTCAAGACGCGATACTCAGTCTCGGTTTCGGACTGAGCAACGTTCTTTCCTCCATCTAGGCGCTCGACGACATCAGCTAGACGCCCGACATCCCAACCCATCGGGTTGGTGACGGGGTCGCCAAACATGTCGAGGAAGGTGGACTGGAGAAGGGCATCAAGCTGGACGAGGGACTCGCGGCGCTTGGCCCGCAAGGCGTCCGCCGCATCCAGGATCGCGGCGATCCGCTTCTGCTCGGCAAGGGGCGGGAGAGGGAGCTGGAGCGACTTGATCTGAGCTAGGCTAAGGTTGGTGATCGTTCCGGTAACACCCTTGGCGTTCATTTGGCGGAGCGCGTCAGAAGTCGCCAGCCAATGCACAACGTACCCTCGATCAACAGAGCCATTAAACCGCACGATAGCGACTGCTTGATTGCAGTTGAGGGAACTGGCGACGTCGACGATCGCAGACCTGCCTATCGTCCCAGCAATCGAGATGAGAAGGTCACCATCCTGAATCTGCGATCGTCTCAGCGCGCTGTGAGTCTCACTATCGATGAACAACGGCTCGCGAGACATATCGACCTTGCCATCAACGAGGTTCTGAACCCGAACGAACGGAATCCCAGATTCGACGAACTTGTAACCCAACGTCGTCGGCGTCGCGCCCTTGGTGACTTTCATGGCCAAGTCGCCAATCGCTCCACGTTGCCAGGTCATCTCAACATCTCCTCCAACTCCTCACGTCCCCTCGAGATTTCCGCCTCCAAACTCGCTAGCCGCTCCAGGATCACCTTCGGCGGGTCGTACTCCACCGCCTCGTACTCCACCTCCTTGTAGCGGTTGATCGAGAGGTCGTAGGCGTGTTCCGCGATCTCGGCCTTGGGCACGAGGAAGCTCTGGTCCGTCCGCGTGCGCTTCTTCTCCGCCTTGCGCTTCCTCCAACGGGCAAGAACGTCAGCGAGGTCGCTCTTCTCAGGCTGCGGAGTGCGCTTGTCATCCAGCGAGAAGCCATCGGCCCGCATGTCGTAGAACCAGACGTCGTCGGTGCCGCCGGAGTTGGTCTTGGTGAAGAAGAGGATGGCGGTGGAGACCCCGGCGTAGGGCTTGAAGACGCCCGAAGGCATGGAGACGATGGCGTCGAGCTTCTGCTCCTCGACCAAGCTCTTGCGTAGGGCCTTGTGTGCCTTGCTCGAGCCGAAGAGAACACCGTCGGGCACGATGACGGCGGCGCGACCGCCCGTCTGAAGGAGACGTAGGAATAGGGCCAAGAAGAGCAGCTCCGTCTTCTTGGTCTTGACGACCTGCTGCAAGTCCTTGGCAGTGGACTCGTAGTCGAGGCTGCCGGCAAAGGGCGGGTTGGCGAGGACGAGAGAGTACCTCTCCGCGTCATCATCGTCGGCCTGGGCCAGCGAGTCCTTGTAACGGATGTCCGGCTTCTCCACGCCGTGAAGCAGCATGTTCATGCTACCAATCCGCAGCATGGTGTTGTCGAAGTCGTAGCCGTGGAAGGTCCCCTCGTTGAAGCGGCGGCGAGTCTTGGCGCTCTTGTAGATCACATCGCCATGGTGCTCGACGAGGTACTCGGAGGCGGCGATGAGGAAGCCAGCCGTGCCGCAGGCCGGATCGCAGATGACGTCCTTCGGAGTGGGCGCGGTCATGTCCACCATCAGCTTGATGATGTGCCGCGGAGTACGAAACTGACCGTTCTGCCCGGCGGTGGCGATCTTGCCGAGCATGTATTCGTAGAGGTCGCCCTTCGTGTCGCTGTCGGACATGTCGATGCTGTCGAGCTGATCGACGACATTGGCCAGCACGCTGGGCTTTGGCATCATGAAGATGGCGTCCTTCATGTGGTGGCTGTAGGCCGAGCCACCCTCACCCTTCTGCCCGAGGGTCTTGATGAAGGGAAAGACGTGATCGCGCACCGTCTCGAACATCTGCTCCGGGGCGGTCTCCTTGAAGCGGGACCAGCGGAGCTTGGCTTGCTTGGCGCTGAAGACCGGCTCCTTGATGGGCTTGCCGGTACGTGCCGCCTTGGCCTCCTTGAGCGTGTGCAGCTCGTCCAGACGCTTGATGAAGAGCAGATAGGTGAGCTGCTCGATCACGGACAGCGGATTAGAAATGCCGCCAGACCACATCGTGTTCCAGATGCTGTCCACCTTGGACTTGAGCTCACCCGTGATCATCTCTCTCAACCTACTTGATGCTGGGGGCAGTGGGACCTCCACCGACCGTCGGGCACTTGGCGCGTTGCAAACTCGCTCTCTCACCACAAGGCTCGTTCCTATAGGCGACTTGGGATGAGAATGCGCTTCAATACAGCAGAAAACTACATCGCCAGAGCACCCCCGATCCAGCATCGTCGCCTGCCGCCCAGGTCGCGCCTCTCGACATCAACTGGCAGGACTCCACCGGACGGCTGCTGGCTGGCCGAGCGTGCGTGAACATGGCTCGCGGTCACTGGCTGGCTGCCCCTTGCTG
The DNA here is from genome assembly GCA_039029535.1 of Acidobacteriota bacterium. Lineage (GTDB taxonomy): Bacteria > Acidobacteriota > JBCCFW01 > JBCCFW01 > JBCCFW01 > JBCCFW01. Next base: position 21,889 of record JBCCFW010000040.1, on the reverse strand, counting down.
GAACCCGCCCCCGAAACAGCGAGCTCTCCTTCAGCCTCTACCCCGTCCACGGCCTCCGTCGCCAGCACCTCTGCCTGGATGTCTGGCGCCAGCTCAGTGAGGTTCAGGATCTGCCTGACCCGGGCGTCCGTGACGCCGAGAACCTCGGCCAGGTGGGCCCTGTTCCGGTACTCACCCGCCTCAATGGCGGCCTCCAGCCGGTGAGCGAGCGCCAGGCTCCGGGCGACCCGAGCCGGCCGCCGAACGGGCCCTGAGGGCACTCTCGGCGTGCCTCCTCGGCGAACCGGTAACCGTGCCCTCCTGCACCCGGAACAGGCTGCCCGTGAAGATCCGGGTGGCGTCCTCGCTCACCCGACGGCCTGTACCTAGCCAATATCCCGATCCGCCTCGATTGCTGACCAGCAGCCACAGCCGCAGAGCGTTCCGCACGTACTCGGCCCTTTCCCGCGGTTCGCAACCCGCCGTCGTCACCGATCCGACGCGGACACGACACCGACAGCCGAACTGGTGCACCTTCACCGCCAGTCGTCCACCGAGGTCGCCCAGAACCAAAGTGAGCTCAGGCGGCCCGGCGCTCGTACCGGTGGTGGAGGCCGCTGACCCCCGCAATCGATTCGCCGTTGCCTGCGTGGGGTCCCGTACCGCGGCCGCCACGGGACGCCCTCACGCAACTCACTGATACCGAGGGTTCCACCTGAGAACCGAGTTGAACCTCTCCCTTGCGACCTGAGAATCAGCTCGTCCAGCCATCCGAATGGGGCGCCATTGTGGGTGGGGACCAACTCGGGGGTGGGTTGGGTTAGGTCATGCGGTCGGGGTCGCAGATCCCTCGCTTCCAGGCGTGTGGGGGCCAATCTTGGCGATTTCGGGATCTGACGCCGGCCCCTCGCGTAGGCGGCTGAGAGCGGCGATCGGGCCGGCCGGGCGGTGATCCCGGGCCGGATCTGATCTCAGAAGCCGAGATTGGGGCGAGATGGTCCGTCGGCGTTTAAGACAAACTCGCCAGTTGGCCAATTACCGTTTAAGGCACCGGATGGCTGGCTGACACAGCCCTGCGGTGCGCACCCATCTACCAGGTCCAATGCTCAGCGAACACACTTTAGGAGCACCTTGGAGGGATTCCGTCATGAGAGCCACAGCCTACCTATTCGCTCAGGAAGTCGACGAGCAGGTCGAAGCGCTCTCGAATGAGGACTACCACCTGCGACGGGGACGAGCCAAGCTGCTGCTAGAGGAGCTCTACCCCATCAGCCGGCTTGCTCTGCACTTCAAGCAACCGGGCCTGAGAGCAGAGGTGGAGGCATTCGAGGACAGCAGCGCGGCGGATGCACACATCCAACTCACTGGCTTCCGCGAGCAGGACTTCGACGTTCAAGTCACCTGCACCCACGATGCCGAGGAAGCACTCAGAAGCGAACTCTTGGTTCGCGACGGCTGGGCTCCGGGCGCGGGCCCAATCCACAAGAAGACGAAGGAAGTCGAGGCAGAGCTCACGGCAGCCGACTACGACGGACACGTAGCGCTCGTGTCCACAGCTATCCAAGACCGCTTCCAGCAGAAACAACACGCCTATTCATATGGCCCGAACACCATCCTGCTTATCGGGTTCGATGAGGTCAGACTGTCAGGGCGACACTACTGGAGCCAACTGCTCGCCTGGCTCGATCGCAAACTCGAGCGCTCGGACAAGTTCTTGGCGGTGTTTCTCTTCAATTGCGCCACAGCCGAGCTTCGCTCTTGGTGAGCAACATCGCACGACCATTGGAAGTGCGAGCAGCCCGCCTCATCACCAACCAGAAGGGCAGCCCCTCCACGACGCATTCCCCTCGACGGGATTGACGATCCCAGAGCAACTCATGAACCAGCCTCGGACCGTGTTCGACAACCCGGACGGCCCTTCAGACGACAACTTCCAAGACCAGATCACCTGGTTCACGACCGGAAGCAAGGCGCTGTTCGACATGACACCGCGCTCGGCTGGCGACTTCAACCGAACCCTGACTCATCGGACGTCACGCTCACGCCTGCACCCAGGCGACTATGTCCTTGAAGTAGGTCCCCAGTGCAGCACCGAGCACGAGCGTGATCAGCCAGAGCACCGCTGACACGGCTTGCCGAAGCCGCTTGCCGTTCTCGGCCTGCCGCCGGAGTTCCTTGCGTAGCGCGTCTTCCATCTCTGCTCGGAATGCATCGAAGGCCTCCCGGTTCGTATTAGCAAGCGCCTGATAGCGATCTGCAAGCTGCTTCTTGTCCTCCACCTCCTCAAGCAGCTTTCCCAGCTCACGGTCCTGCGCCTCCAGGTCCTCCTGCATGTCCCGGATGATCGCACTCGCTGCTTCAATGTGCTGTCTCGCCGAGTCCGCTCGCTCGCGAGCGGCGAACTCGTCTTTCGGAGTTGGGAAGAACTCCGCGAAATACCTCCCCACCGCTCCGGACGTGATCGCCCTGATCTGTTCATCAGTGTAGAGGCGCCCGGTGATCACACGGACGACCGTGCTGAACAGCTCACCGGACGCTCTCATCACCAGGTCGGTCATCGGTCACTCCTACTCTGACGAGATTGCTCCGAACACAACACGCAGCACACATGGCCGAAGCCGCCAGGCTCGCCTGAAAGCGGCGATCTCGGTGCTGAGCCTGCGGACTCACTCATTGGCGTCTCTGGCGCCTTCGGCCAGGCCATTGCACCCACCCGTTCCTTCCTGCTCCATCAAGTTGTCGCCACTCGCCATATTCTGAAGTCCATGTAACGAAGGCAGCTTGCCTAGTGAGCAAGCAGCTGGGTGACCGAACGTCCGCTCCGAGATGTCGACGACCAGCATCCGATCGACGCTTTGACTAGGTGCACTGCTTAGTGAGACTGCCCAAAAACGTCATCTTGAGCACGATCGAGAGCCAGCACAGCATGAGATGAGCCGCGGCCTGCACAGAAGATCCGAGATATCGACACGCTCACTGTTACGTTCGAGTGTGCTGAATCGTCAATCTACTCAAGGCGACTACGCCACCCAAGGCCGGACGACTAATGACCGCTCTCCTGAAGCCAGTTCGATCACCACCGCTACTGTACGGCTTGGCCATGCTCGCATTCTTGCTGCAAGCACCAGAGGCCCAATCTGGCCACAAGCGAACCAAGAGCAAGAAACGCGCCGCCCGAGCCAGCACAAGCAAGCTCCTAACCGAGCGAAGGACCCACACACGCGACGGCGTCAGGGAGGCCATCAAGTCCGAGCGGCTAGAGACCCTTCGCAAGCAAGCATGGGAGGTCATTCGGCTGCGTGACTCGGACATCGAAAAGCTCATCTTGCGCCACCGCCGGCATGCCCGAGGCGTCGATCCCCAAGACGCCAAGACGGAAATCCAGCTCCACCTACATGACAAGATCGTGTCCGGACAACTGCCGGACAATCCCGCCAAGTTGACAGCTTGGATCGCGGCCGTCACCAAGAACAAGATGCGCGACATCAGCCGCCGCGCGCATCGGCAACGGACCAGGGAGCTCTCAACGGCTCGGCCGGACGAGCTAGAGCAGCTTGATCTCACACTCCAGCCACGTCCGCCCCCAACACCGGAACAGCTCCTGTCTACACGCGAGCAGATTCTCTCAACAAGAAGTGCTCTATCGCGATTCAACCCCAAGCAGCAGCAACTCATTGAATACCGCCTTGAAGGGCTCACCTGGCGGGGAGTTGCAAACAAACTTGGCATCACCGAAGCCAACGCGCGAGTCCAAGGTAACCGGCTACTAGAACGTCTCCGAAGGTACCTCCAGGAGACCGACTCGCCTGACACTCCGCCTCACCGCCCTGGCAATCACTAGCCACCGTCGAAGGAAACCAAAATGCGCCCCCTCATCACATCTGCCGTCTTCTCCGCCGCCCTCCTTGCCCAGACCTTGAGTGCGGACGCACAGGAGAGCTGCAGCCACCAGGTTCTTGAGGCCGCATCAGGCAGCGAACTGTGGCTCACTACCTTCATCGTGGACCATTGGGATTGGGCCTGCCCGAGGAAGATCGAGTACCGAAAGGTCTGGCCCATGCAAGATGGTACGACTAGGACAAGAGGAGGAGAAGCATTGCCATCCGCATTCGGTTCCTCGTCTGTACGGCCTCGGTGGCGAACGCTCTACGAGGACTCGGACATCAAGAGGTGCAAGTGGAGACGGGAAATCGGCGATCGCAACCTCCTTCGCGTGCAAGGCACGCCCTACATACTTGAAGACACGCTCAAGAGACTCAGCGGCGTGGGCACCTATGAAGTACGCATCACCTTCAGAAAGGTCTCAGGCAACGGCCGCCATGCCAACGTCGGATGGGTCGTTGACAGCGCACGGACCGGCGACCGTCTAGGGCAGTGCTCGTTCTCAATGGGCACAGGCTCGGACTACGACGAGGTCGTTAGCTTCACTCTCAGGCTCACCGGCACTCCCTGAGGAGCTCGCGCTCCGGCCTGATGCTCGCCCGTGAGAAAGCCCCTCAACCGACGCGCAAACAAATCGCGTCTGTCCCAGGCACTTGCTCACGCAGCATGACGCGCGATGAGCGCCCTACGCCATCGCTCAGCCGCGCAACGGTGGTCGGCTCATGCCTCAACTGCCTTGGCCAATGGTGCACGGCGGCCCATCGACCGATGGGCCGGAGGCTCTGCCCGCTCAATCGCTAGACAACCTCCAAGTCAACCGATCCTGAGACCAGCGGACGTAGACCTGCAGTCGGTCACTACCCTGCTCCATCAAACACTGCGTCGACCCGCTCGGCCGCTTCCCGCTCGTCGAGCACGCTGGCCGCCACCTCACGCAGCGCATCCGGCCACTGTGTATTGTCATCGAACAAACACGAGCGCAACTGTTCCTCTGTGAAGCCCTTAGCGCCTACGAGGACCGCCCGGGACAGATTGGCGCCTGCGAGGTCCGCCCCGGACAGGTCGGTCTTCCAAAGGCCCGCTCCGGACAGGTTGGCCCTTCTGAGGCTCGCCCCGGCGAGAAATGCCCCGGACAGATCGGCGTACATCAGGGACGCCCCGGAAAGGTCGGCGCCTTCGAGGTGCACCCAAGACAGGTCGACTCCTGCGAAGTCAGGCTCGCCATTCCCGGTGGACTTTTCCAGCCGGTAGAAAGCCCGTGCCGCCTCCGCTCGGGCTCTTCTACTCGCCTTCAGAGGAGACTTCTCGGGCGTCTCGTCGGCACGCTCAGCCCCATTGAGCCCCTCTGACTGACGGTCGTACAGGGTTGCCACAAGTTCGGCGCGGCGGGCAGCGTTCGTCAGATCGCGCTCTTGCTCGATTTGGTCGATCAGCGATTCATTCTGCCTCTCGATCAGCACGTTCTGCCGCCAGAGTAGGAGCATCGGCAATGCAGTGAGCAGCAGCCCTAACACCCCCACCGCCAACACTCGCCGCACTATGGCAGCCACGACTTGCGCCGTCTCCAGCCTGGGCAGCTCGCCACCTTCCGCTCGCACATCGAGCCACCGGTGGATGCTGGCGGTCAACCCTGGACCGAGAGCCACGAGCGCAGCGAGCTTGCCACCGAAGAGCGCAAGCTTGCCCTCGGCAGCCAGGATGGCCTTGAACCGGGCATTCTCGGCCTCGAGCTCGCGGATCCGGTCGTCAGATGCCCTCCCCTCGGTCTGGTCAGTCGGCTCGCCCACGGGCTCCTCCGTGTCCCGCCATAAGCCCTCGTATTCTCAAGAGAGCGGCTCCCTGGCGGGTCCGGTTATCCTAATGACTCCGCCTGAGTCGCAGAAGGCCCGAGAGATCGAGAGTGGCCGAGAAGCCCACCAAGCCGCCCGTCACGAGGGGCACGCACGAGCTGCCGTTCCACGCCCTGTCCCCCAGGGAGTTCGAGCGGCTGTGCCTTTGGCTCGTGGAGGCGGAGGGCTACACGCACGTCCAGCACCTTGGCGCTGCCGGGAGCGAGCAGGGTCGCGACATCCTCGCCAAGCGTGGCGACACCGTGGTCGCGTTCCAGTGCAAGCGAGTCAGGAGCTTCGGCCCCAGTGATGTTCTCAAGGAGGTCAAGAAAGTCCGCAAGCTACCCGTCGAAGACCAACCCGACGAGTACATCTTCATCGTCACGTGCGACGTGAGCGCCGAAGCACGGAGAGAGGCAGCGGGCGAGTGGGGTGACGAGAACACCTGCTTGTTCTGTGCTGGTACAGAACTGGATGCTCGAGTCAATGCTCACCCTCGCATCGTCGAGCACTTCTTCGATCTTCGAGAACAGCCGGCTGAGCGAGCACCCTTTGTTGGAGTCCCTGAGCCGTCACAGTGCTTCGTCGGACGGGGTGGGGACATTGCGGCAATCCGAGAGATCCTGACCAAGGGAGACATCGCCGTCAGCGCGGCGATCGCCGGAATGGCTGGCGTAGGAAAGACCGAACTCGTCATTCAGCTCGCGTGGAGACTCGCGCGCGAGCAGGTCTTCCCAGGTGGGATTTTCTGGCTGCCAGCGGAAGACCCAGACCTGACGCCGCTATGGGGCAGCACCGTCGCTGACACTCTGGGGATTGGCGACGGAGAACTGGCTGACCGCGCAGCGCAGACAATTCGGCTCCTCAGCCAGGTCCCCGAGCCCGTGTTGCTCATCCTCGATAACGTGACGGAGTGGACCAACGACGCACAGCCAGCACCCCTTCCCGCCGGAACGCACATCACCAAGGTGGTGACCACACGACGAGACGATCTCGGCGGCACGCGCTTTCGGCATTGGCCGGTCAGCGTACTCGCGACAAGCGCTGCCCGTGAGCTGCTGACGGCCATCAGCGGACGCACTCTGGCCTCGGCGGAGGAGTGGGACTCCCTACTGGCCTACCTCGATGGACACGCGCTCGCTCTTGCTCTGGCGGGCGCATATCTCCGCGCCTATCCGGAGATCTCACCTGAAGGCTATCGCCAGCTCCTGATCGCCACACCTCAGGTAGAGTCAGAAGTGGCCACTCAGACGCGGTATGAGCGCACGGTCGATGAGGCGCTGCAAGCCGTCTGGCGTCAGTTGAGTGATGATGCACAGCAGGCCTGGCTCACCGCGGCTTGCTTCGAACCAGAGCCCGTCAGCCCCATGCTGTCGGAGCGGGCGAGGCTCACCCCCCCACTCCGTCGGGAGCTCCGTCGCTTCCACGTGCTCGAAGAAGCCGGTGGCGGCTGGTGGAAGATGCACAGACTCACGCAGAGCTTTGGTCGACGAACAGGCTCTCCACAAGGGCATGCTCGGGCCAGTCATTGTTTCACCTACGCCTGCCAGATGCGCGCCGTCGACATGCAAATCGCCCCCCTGGAGAGTCGCCTTGAGTTTCAGCGAATCAAGGCGCATCTCGACGGCGCACTCACATCCCTGGAGAAGGACGATGGCCGCGTGGCCAGATTCGGCGTGGAAGTTGAGAGCCGCGCAACCTCTTACGCATCAACGCTCGGGAGGGCCTACTACGTCGCTGGCGATCTACGGAGAGCCGCCGCCTTTCACGAGACAGCGCTCGAAGGCGGCAAAGAAGGCGGCGACGACCTCGCGGAGATCTACAGTAGGCTCGGCGATCTGCAGCCTGAGCGCACGCTTAGACACGAGATACTCGAGACGCATTTAGCTAGACACGGAGAACACAGCAACGAGGCCGTCGATGCTCGCATCCGACTTGCGCGAGTGCTCGCGAGGTCGGGAGCAACTGGGGACGCCAAGGAGCAATTGAGCCAGGCTGAGGCGTCCGCGAGGCGCACGTCCCACCGTCGGCTGGCACTGCATCTACACAACCTGGCCTCCGTCTACACCGACGCAGAAGACTGGAGCCGCGCCAAGCGTTTGTACATCGAGTCACTAGGGCTCTGCGATGCCAATGAGGCGTGGGATACATTGGGAAACCTAGGCTGCCTGCACCATGACCTCGAGGAACTCACCGAGGCCGAAGCGAGGTTAAGGGAAGCACTCTCCTCCGCAATCGACAGCGAGGGCGAGACCAGTGAGGCAGTCGCCACTTGCCGCTCGAATCTGGCGCTCGTACTCAGGGATCTTGGCGTCACTCACCACGCAAGAGAGCTATTGCAGTCGGCGCTCGCAACGGAAGATGCGCTGTTTGGAGAACAGCACCCCAAAACCCTCGGAACCCGAATCAACCTTGGTGGCACCTTGCGCATGGCCGATCTCTTGACCGAATCGCGAACCCTGCTGTCGGACTGCCTCGCCCTAGCCCTTGACACGCTCACCGAGCATCACCCGCTGATCGTGAGCGCACGGAACCAATTGGCGGCCACGCTGAAAGAGATGGGCGAACTCTGTAGCGCGGAGAACCAAGTCTCTCTTGCTCTCGAGGCCGAACAGGCGCGACATGGTAGTGAGACCACGACGACAGCCGTGCTTCAATCCCACTTAGGAGAGATCCTTGCCGCGAGGGGGGAGCTCACCGCGGCGGTGGCTCGGCTAGAGCACGCAAGCAACTTGCAGCTCAAGTTGCTGGGTCCCGACCATCCAGGGAGGGCACTAGCACTGGCGCTACTGGCCTCCCTGTACGGAGAGCAAGGCGACACACAGAGAGCCACGTCATTCACCGCTGCAGCGCTCGGCTGCGTTGCAGGTCAGCCTCCCGGTTCGGTCCTTCGGCAACGCGTACAGTCCCTTACCAGCAGTCTTGGTTGAGTTGTTGCGCGCACCTCGAGCGACTCGGGCCTGATTAGCCCTCTGCCCCTCCCGCATCGAATGCTCAGCGGGCGGCGCTCGCCCAGGCGCTCGCCCAATCGACACCAGGCGGCATCGGCCGCCCCCCGTCAACCGAACCCGAGGTCACCGGACCTTCCCTCCGAAGCACCGGGCCCTCGGAGAGGCCGGGAGCGTGCCCGGCGTGACGAGGCAGGCCACCTCGCGCAGGACACCTGAGCCCAGCGGCCGCGCTCTCACGGCCAGGCGTCGACGCTGGTCATTCGTCAGCCGGAGGCGACGCTCGCCGAGCTGCTGTCGCAGGACGCGATTCTCCTCCCGGAGATAGTCGATGACCTCCCGCTGCTGTCGGTTGAGCCACCCAGCAACGACGAGAACAGCGAGCTCGAACGGAGTTCCCATCCCGCGACGATAGAGATTCCCCCACGGCGCTTGAAGCTCCCCGGTCCGATCAACGCTCCGCCGCCAAGAATCGGCGTCTCGCGCACGATCGAGAATTGGCACAGTACACGATCGAGGTCTTGACTAGGGACAGCCCTGCGGTGCGGCCCCGTGACGCCCCCTCCACCGCTCGGAACAACTTCCGTGTTGAGAACGACATGATTCGGTCGGCAACCCAACAGCACTCAGCAGACCAGCTCGGACGACTAATCGAACCAAGGCTCGGGCAGGTCATGGACGCACCCGGCGGCCCAGCCCCCACGCGTCGCCTGCCAGGGGTCGGTGAAGTGGCCTAGGATCCGTGCCGCAGCCTTGGCTGACCGCCCCCCCGTGGCGAGCGCCCTCATCGCGCTGGGGAGAGTCGACGTCGGGTCGAGCTCGAAGAGCGCCTGCAGGGCCTCTGCACGCAGCCGGTCGTCCCCGTCGTGGAGGAGCTCGCGGAGAGCGGTCAACGCTCGCAAGTCACCGAGGTAGCCGAGGCAACGCACTGCGCGCACACGGGCATCGGGCGTCTCCGCCTCTCCGAGCAGGTCGAGCAAGACCGACACGAGGGCTTCCTCGAACTCCGGCGTGGGTCGGGTCGGGGGCTCCCGCTGGTGACGCCCATGCACGAGCGACGTCTCCAGACGCTGGACTGCCAACTCACGCACCTTGGCATCGCCATCGTCGAGCCCGCGGCGAAGGTACTGCCACGGAGAGCTCCCGGGCTCCGCCACCAGCGCTCCCAGCGCCCCCCGCCGGACCGACGCCCAGGGCGACTCCACGAACGTGCGCGCATGCAGCTCCGGCACGACGCTGGGGTTCCCGCTGCTCAGCCGGCCGGCCTGCTCGATGGCATCGAGGGTCCTCCTCGCCAGCAGCTCGTCGGATCCGCAGGTGAGCTCGAGCAGGCCATCGAGGTCTCCGAGGCGGACGAACGCGTCGAGGAGCTTGCGCCGAGACCGGCCTCCTCGCTCGAGCCCGAGCAGCCGGCGCAGGGGCGCCCGCGCCCGGAGGTCATCGGCCTCGGCCAGGGCGAGAGACGCGGGTTTGGCCAGGGCGTCGTCCTCACACCAGCTCGCGAGCCGCTCACGTCCCGTGGTGCTCCCGGCCAGCGCCGAGGCGAGCACCTCGCGAGCCCCGTCGCTCAGCTCTCGCGGCTCGACGCGGAGCAACGCGCGAGCCGATAACTCATCCCCAACTTGCCCAAGGGCCCGCATCGCCTCCCAGGACATTCGGCCGTCCAACCTCTCGACGGCCTCGAGTCGGGCGCTCACCGGGTCCACTTTCACGAGCGACTCGAGCGAGACCGTCACCACGTTCACGTCGTCGTCGTCGATGAGCTCGAGCAAGATCCCACGAGCGGGCAGACCGAGCGTTCCGCACGCGGTCGCCACGTTCGTGCGGACGTGCGCGCTCTCCGACTTCGCCGCCCTCCTCAGGGCGGGCAGCGCATCCTCCGCCCCGATCGTGCTGAAGGCCTCGCGCCATGGGGGAAGCTTCATGGCGACCGACTTCTCGAGGCGGGCCACCAGGAGCTCGGCTGCAGCCGGACCTCCCACGCGGGCCAGGAACTCCACGTCCCCTCGGGACAACTTCTCGGCGCGGGCGAGCCGATCGACCAGGATGTTCATCGCGACGGGATCCTGAATCACCGCCAGCTCAGGGTAGACGAGATCGGATGGAAGTCTCTCCTCCACCAGCGCCTCGCGCAGCAGCATCTCCCAGCCTGGGACCACTCGCCCCCGGAGAGCTCGAAAGGCCGCCACCCGAACGGTCGAGTCGTCGTCCTCGAGAAGCTCGACCAGCAACGGCGTGTCCTCCGGATTCGCCTGCCTCGTCAGCTCTCGCACGAGGGAGCTCCGGACCCGGGCGTCGTCCACTGTCGCGAAGACCTCGGCGATCGTCACCCCACGGTCTTGGTCGGACAGGTCGATCGTCACGGCCAGCCGCGTCGTCGGGTTCCTCGACCAGGGAGTGAGTCGCTCCAGCAGCTCGCCACCCTCCCACTGGGCCAGGCTCCGCCGCACCTCCTGGAGAACGCCCGGGTCACTCGACAGCCTGCCCTCCGAACGGCCGCTCAGGAGCGTCAGCAAGGCACGGTCGATCGACTCGCGCACCAGCTCATCTCGATCATCGAGGGCGAGCAGCAGCGCGCGAGCGCTGCTCTCGCTCGGCAGGTGACCGAGCGCCGCGGCGGCAAGGTAGCGCACGTCGCGGTGCTCATCGGTCGTCAGACGATGGATGATCCGGTCCACCGGCATGAGCGTCGGCTCGACGGCGTCGCTGCGGGCCATTCGCCAGAAGGCCCTCGCCGCACTGGCCCGGCGGAGGAACGAGTCCTCGACCTCCAGCTCCTCGGTGAGACGCACGACGGAGGGCTCACCGAGCTCGGCGAGCAACCCCAGGCAGCGATGACGCACGGTCCGCTCTTCGCTCGTGAAGAAGTCGGCCAGGACGCTCCGGGCCGCCGCGTGTTCGGCCGAGGCCAGGGAGACCGCAGCGGCGAGACGCCGAGCAGGGTTCGCCGATCCGAGCTCACCATCCAGCTGAGCTGGGCTCGCGCCGAGCTCCCGGAGCAGGTGTCCGAGAGTCATGGCCCTGTCGAGCTCGTCCGAACGAAGCTCCTCCACCAGCTGCACGAGAGAGGGCAAGGTCGGCCGCGCCGCCGCACCCAGCTCGACGAGCCTCGTCGCTGCCTTGGCGCGCTGGCTCTCGATGGGCGAACGCAGGCGATGAAGCTCGCGATGCAAGGTCAGCGGGAGCTCCGCCTCGACGGTCGCGGCGCACGAGAGCGGGCCGACGACCGCGATCAGGGCGAAGACCACAGCTTGAGTCCCTCCGTGTCGCACCATCCGTCCCATCGGCTGGCCCACGCCAGCCGTGAGCCACGGCTCAGGGTAGTCCAGTGGACGGCGTCGTGCTCGATTGTCCCTCCCGCATGCTCCGCATGAGGCGGTCTCCTGCCCCTTCCGGCTGGATCGACGACCATCGGCCGCCATGCTTCGCCTCATCCGCATTCTGTTCGCGACGACAGTCGCGGCCTGCTCGAGCCACCGCGACCTGGTCCTCAAGAATCGTCCTACACCCACCTACTCGGCCGCCGCGGTTCGATGCAGCTTTGAGGGTGGGGTCTCACTCTCGAGCCGCCGGGAAGCGCCATCACACAACCCCTTGCTCTACAACGACTTCCGCATTGAGAACGGAGTTGAACCTCTCCCCCACCGCCCGAGAACCCGCTCGTCCAGCCGTCCGGACGGGGCGCCATGCGACACGACGGCGGTCAGGCCGACATTCGTCATCTTGCCTCACGGTCGGCGACTCAACAGGCACACGCTCTATGCCTGACTGCACTCTAGTGCGCTTGATGCCTCGCGAGTCTCGTTCCAACTCGCTCATCTCCACCCGAGACATGGCACGCCCCCTCAACGGCGCACGAAAAGCCACAGCGCCCTGCTACCATTAGTCCGCCTTGGACAATACAGAAGAGGGACTGGAGATGGCCAACAAGGCAGCTTCGTCATCCCCGCATGCCTCATGGCTCAGCGACAAGCCGCTCCGCCATGCGAGCCAGTCCGCCAAACCGGTTGACCGGACGACAAGACCCAGCTCGCTCCAAGATGGACATGCTCGCTAAGGCCAATGAGCCCGGATTCACGTTCTGGGCCGTACTCGCAGCTCTCTTCGCACTGGGCGTGCGGATACTCAACGATGCGCAGTCTCGGTCAGAGCTGGCCAGTTACCTACAGCATTGGCACATCGCGGACGCCTATCGCCTGTTCCTCTCCCGACTCCTAGACTTGTCCAACCAGTTCTTCGGCAGCGAGCGACCCTTCTCATTCCCAGCCTTCGCTCGATGCTACCAATTGGCCGTGATCTACCCGCTGCCCTTGCTACTCGCCGGCTGGCTGTTCTCCGGCCCTTCCGACGTAGCAGGCTCCCACCTCCTCCCACAAGGACTCCACTGGTGGCAGCGGACGCTACTTCTCGGAGTACTCTCGCTGTGGGCACTTGGACTGGCACTCCTTGACCGCAAGATGACGGCGGACTCCTCTGGCGCACTCCAGAGAGCACTCGCCCCGCTTCAGCGCTCGCGATTCCGCAGCGTGGCGATCGCAGGCACCATGCTCTTGACAGGCACGGTTGCGAGCCTTTCGTGTAACTGGACAGCACAAGGTGACGCGTTTGCGGTGCTACTCGGCCTGGCATTGGCTTGTGCTTTCGCTGGCTCATTTGCCTCCCTTGGGCCAAGCACTCACGCCTTGCTTGTTGCCGTAGTTGCTTCCTTCGTCGTCGGAACGCAAATCATGGTCGACACCACTTCGCTCACCAACGCAGCGAAGTTCGGAATCGTCCTCATCGCCGCCACAGCCGCATTCGCTCCTCTCCTGACGCTACCCGCTCTCCGCCTCGGCCCGGACGCCCTCACGTCAACCGTCCTTGCCTGCACGCATCTCATCGGAGCGCAACTCGGAGCCATGCTCGTTGCCTACGCGTTCACGAGCGCGATGCCGGAAGCCCCAGCACACAAGTCGATCTTGATGGCTTGGATCATCTTTTTCTTGGTCCTACCAACCAGCAATAGCCTGTTCGACTTCTTGTCTTGGGGCGCGAGCAGACTCCTACTCAAGAGAGCCTCCAAGAGCGGCACCCCCCTCGGCCACGTAGCCGCCCACATCGGTCTGGACCTCGTGATCGCAGTAGTCCTACTCATTGGTCTCTGCTGCACCCTACCGCTCCTCTCGGAGATCGGTAACAAGCACTTGGGCACGGAAGGGGACGACGTGCTCGACTGGAGGCGGTACGCAGACGCCGCAGCTGATTCTCCACTCGGAGCAGGCGTCTTCGTCACGTTGCTCTTGGGCACGACGCTACTGCCTACGGTCGCACACATCTGCTTTGGCATCGTCTCTCTGCTTGTCCGCATCACGCCCGGACGCGAGTGGACCGCACGAGCGCTAGCCGCACCTCAACCATCTGCACTCTCAAAGACGCTCGTCGCCGGCTGGTTTGCGGGTTACGCGACACTCGCGGTCGTAGCGGTTGTTGGTGTCGTGGCTCTAGTAGCCGACTTGGCACGGAGATTCGGTTTCGAACTCGCAGTCGCGCTGCGAGAGATAGCAGAGTGGTCAGCAAGCATCGCGAGTCGGTAACCCCGGGATCTCGGTCCCTCTTGGTACGCCTTCCGAACTCGGCCTTCGAGCTCTCGCGGAGAAGAGCCCAGATGTGGTTCAGCGGTGGCTCGGGGCGACCTCCCCCTCAAGCGTGACGGCGTGTCAGAACCACGACCCCGGCCATTGCCAGGGCCAAGACGAGGGCGAAGCGCCCGCCCGCTCCCATGAACGGGACGACTTCGGCGCAGTTCGCCGCGAGACGGCAGTCGGGGTCCGCACAGTCGATCAGGTCGTCACCGTCGTTGTCGGCGGCGTCGCTGCAACCGAGATCGCCGCTGGGCCCCGTGTTCTCGGCCGCTGCGAGGGGCACGCACTCGGCGTCCACGCAGACCTCCCCCGGCTCGCAGGGCAAGGACTCGGACACACAGAGACCACCCTGGCAGGTGTCGACGACGGTGCAAGCATTCCCGTCGTCACAAGGGTCACCGTCTTCGAGGACCACCGCGACGCACTCGCCATCGACGCACTCGAAGCGCAGGCACGGGTCGGTGTTCGCCGCGTTCTCCGTCTCGCAGGTGTTCCGAACGCCTCGGCAGACCCCGCCCACGCAGGCATCGTCGACCGTGCACGGATTCTCGTCGTCGCAAGGAGGCCCCGGATCGGGCAGGGCGTGCTCGTCACAAATGCCGTTGTTCTGGTTGCAGAGGAACACGGAGCACGGGTTGTCGTTGTCGTCGTTGTCCTCCTCACAGGTGTTGAGGTTGGTCACTTCACAGACCCCGTCCTGACAGAGGTTCTCGGTGCAGGCGTTGCTGTCGTCGCAGTTGAACCCATCGAAGGGCCCCGTGTTCTCGACACAGTCACCATCGACACACGCGAACTCCAGGCAGGGGTTCAGGTTCGCGTTGTTTTCGTCGACACAGGCATTCAGGACACCAACGCAGTCCCCGTCATCGCAGACGTCGTCGTCCGTGCACGCATCGCCGTCATCACAAGGATCGCCATCCATGCCACACGCATCGCCGGCCAGCACTGGCACGGCCAGTCCGAGGAGGCCGATCAGCGTCCCAGCCAGCACGATTCCACGACGTCTTCCGCTCCCAGCTCTCGACATGACACGCCCCTCGTCCCCCCAGCTCAACTAGAGCACGATCAGCGAGCCCACGGCAAGCTCGACTCAGCCCCTCGATAACGGGCTCATGACCTGAAGCACTGCGCTCCTGCCCGTCGCCCGACTGAGTCGTGACGGGCTCGTGGTGGCCGATCAGCGAGCCCCCAAGCGCTCGGCCACGACAGAGCTCACCGCTCCCCAGCATGAAGGAGACACGGGACCGTTCCACGCCACGACGAGGAGCTCACCACTCCGGTAGACGCGGGCGCGCTCGAGGCTCGTGTTCAGGGCCCAGATGTCGCGCAGGAGCTCCTCACGCCGGCCGGCCTCTGCCGTGGACGCAGCCTGCAGGCCGTAGAAACCGACGTCGACGCCGCTCTCGTCACGATAGACGGCGTAGAACGCGGCCCGGATGCCCTCGCTGTCGAGTCGCCCCTGTGAGCTGCCCCGTGCCACGGCCTCGACGAACGCGGCGTCGGTCGAGAGCTGCGGGTTCTCTCGCAGCACGTGGAGGGGCAGCTCGTCGACGTGCAAGGTCACGAGCGACTCGTGCAGCTCGGGTCCGTCGAGGAGGAGCGACTCCAGCCCGTCGTTCTTGCAGGCGACGAGGAAGAGGCCGACCAGCGCGGCGACAATCATCGTTCTGCTCATCTTCACTTTCCCACGGACTGCCAGCTCGACCTGCGCGGGACCGGCCAGCCGCCCGTCCGCTGGTCGCAGGCTAGCACCTGCGAGCTCGTGGTCGCCGACCCGCTTGACCTCGTGTCTTCACACCGGCCAGGCTCATCGGCAAGTGCACGCCACGCAGGATGGCGATCAGCGGAGTGACAACTGCCATGACGAGTGACGCCACGCAGCCAACTCGAATCGGCCCCGAACACGGCGCGCTGCTCCTGGCCGGTGGCGGTGACCTGGACGACACCTTCTGGGACGTCTTCTTCGACCTTGCTGGCGGTAAGGACTCGCCGGTCATCGTGCTGCCCACGGCGCTCGAGACGGTGCCCGAGGACCACTCCGGTCTCGGGCTCGTGTTCCTGCGCAACCTGGGCGCCACCGACCTGACCGTGCTCCACACGCGCGACCGAGACGAAGCCGACAGCGAGGCGTTCGTGGAGCCGCTACAGCGTGCCCGGGCGGTGTGGATCACGGGAGGCCGGCAGTGGCGGCTGGCAGACAGCTATCTCGGCACGCGCACCGAGCAGGAGCTCCACGCACTGCTGGCGCGAGGTGGCGTCATCGGCGGCACCTCAGCCGGCGCGACCATCCAGGGCAGCTACCTGGCTCGCGGCGACACCCGCACCAACACGATCATGATGGGCGACCACGAGCAGGGCTTCGGCTTCCTGAAGGACGTGGCCGTGGACCAGCACGTGCTGGCGCGCAACCGTCACTTCGACCTGCTCGAGATCGTCCAGGCTCGCCCCGAGCTGCTCGGTCTCGGTATCGACGAGGACACGGCGGTGCTGGTGCGAGGTGACCGCCTCCAGGTCCTCGGACACAGCTACGTCGCCATCACCGATCACGGCACGGTGCTGGACAACGGTGCACCGTTTTACTTCCTTGGCCCGGGCGATGAGCTCGACCTCGTAACGCGGAAGGCTCTTCGATCAGATGGAACACGAGTGGAGCGCGTCGAACACCGCTGACGAAGCCCCACTTCTGCGCGGCCGGACCTTGTCGATTCGCGCTGACATCTTGGCCTTGACGATGCTCCACGCTGACACCCACCATGGCACGTTCGTTCGCGGCCCCCTCGCCATTGTCATCCGACTCAGGCCAAGTCGCCAAGCAAGACAAGAGGGCGTACCTCAGCGCGCCAGCCCTCTCCCCCACTCGGCGAAGAACACGAGCAACTCAGCGACGGGCAGGCTCGAAGAGAAGGCCAACAAGAAGACAGAGATACTAATGAGCAGGACGATCCCTCCGGCCACGAACCACTTCGTAACGACGACGAGCGCCACGAGATCCAAGTACCTCATCCTCAGTTGGCCATCTTCTGGCTCCAGCTGATCAGCAAGCCAGTGCCGCACTCCCTTCGGCAGCGTGATCGTCAAGGCGGTCCCCACCAGGACGACAGCATGGATTGCGGTTGGAACCAGAGTCGAGACGAGCGTGCAGGTCAGCCAGAGATTCGGCGGCCCCCACGGCGCACTCGCCACGTCGGACAGGAGCTGCCCCAGAGCTGCGTTCGAGAGCTCGCTACGGCCCGAATGAACATCGACCCAAAGCTGGGCTAGGAAACCCAGAACGACAGACAGCAACACGAGAAGAACAACAGCAGCCAAGAGATCCAGGAGCGCACCGAACATGACCCGACTGACCGAGATCCGGCGCGCCAGGTGCCCAATGAGATGACGCGTGATGCACCACGAGCACCAGTCAAAGAGCCCATTGACCAAAGGAATGACGCTATAGAACAAGGCGTAGCTGTAGTCGCCCTGACCTCCCGCCAAGAAAGCAAAGGGGAGAGAACTCACGACCCCTACGGCAATCAACCGACCGTCCGAACGAGGCGCGAGCGCGACACCAACAAAGAAGGTGAGCGCATAGAGGAAACCGAAGGCACCAGTGCTCATCTGAGCGAAGGCCAATACCGAAGTAGCGAGCATTGCAACCGCACAACCAACGGTGACCTCGCCACTAAAGCGGAGCCCATTCCCCCTGGCGACATCACCTGACTTGCACGCGAGACCTGCCGCCACGGCGCTCAACGCAAGGACAACTCCAGCAACACCGGCACCGATTCCGTCCCGCATTCCTCCAAGCCTCCCAGACCACGCGACGATGAAGGCCCCTACGAAGCCACCAAGCCAAGCCAGAAGAAAAGTCACGCATGCACGCAGAGCCCGCTGAACACCAGCCCTCATGGCGGTACCAGCTCTCTCAGGGTACGCAACAACGAGAAACCAGGAGAAGAACCGGAAGCTAGACAATCCAAGGACAACGACCACGAACAAGGCGACGCTCTTCATCACCGCACTCTGCGGCAACCCTGCCACACCAATGGCACCTTCTCCCCCCAAGAGCCATGCAGCCCAAAACAGCAGGACGCTGTAGAGAAGCGAAACGAAGGCACAGACAACCGGTCCACGAACTTGCAAGAGGGAGCGGGACCCGAACAGCCGCTCCAGGCATGCCAGCCCCTTCTCGAGGTACTGCTGGTACTGCTCCCCCGGCTTTGGCTCACGAAGACCCTGAGCGTAGTCAGCCCGGTCTCTCACCTCGCTGTCCCTGAGCCAAGTCGCATTGCGCGTGACGAGAGCGATGAAGACGGTGAGCGTGCCTCCGCAGAAGATGAGTTGTGTCAAGGAGTCCATGGTGAGCGCTTCCTTGCCGGTCGTTCCACCGCGAGTCGGGAGTGCGGTAGCCGAGTCAAGAACTCCACCAGCGGGAACGAGAGAGGCGGGCCGTACGCCTCAATGCACACCGATGACGGTTACCACAGCACCTTCAGCGCCAGGACGAGCGCCACGAAACAGACGACCCAGAGAACGGCGGGAGCCGCCGCCCCCTTGAGCTCGAGCCCCAGAGCCTTGAACGTGAGCTCTCCAGGGAGAAATCGAAAGAGCATCACCACCACGGCAGCTGCGCCGCCCGCCCACGGAATGCCGATGAAGGCGCATGCGTGGCTCTCGATGAGAGCTCCGACCCGGCCGCCTCGTTCGATGAGGAACAAGAACACGATCGGCGCAAGAAACGTCGCGTTCATCGAGAAGAAGACAAACGCTCGGACCATCCTCGGGTCGAGGTCGTACGGTGCAGGCCCCCGGTCAGCAGTCAAGATTTCTCATCCTCGTGTCAGCTGCGAAGCCCTGCCGGCAGGATGAGGCAGCTTCGAAGGACCGCCGTTGCTAGCGCCCTCACCTGCCGGTCCGTGACAGTGAGCTGCGACTCGCTTCAGCAAGACTCGGTGTTCACCGATGCCTTGCTGGCAATTCCGTTTGAGACAATGACCTCATCATTGAATGGGCGACGGCCACTGACAAGCCCCCATCGACGGGATTGGTAAGCTGTCTAAACACCCTTCCCCTCGTCAGGCACGGGACCCATCACGGGTCAGTGCGCCGTGCCGAACCGCGTTGACAGCACCGCGATGCTCATCAGCCCCGGTGCCCGCGTCATGCGATCCCTGCTCGCACTCGGTACGCTCTACTGGCACGTCCGCACGGACTGCCTGAAGCCATCGCGAGCCGAGGCCCGTCCTTTACATCCCCCGGAGCGGTCGGCGACGATCCCCCATGGATGCGCTGCACCACCGCTGTCCGATGCCTGCCAGCTCGGCGTTCCCGCTGGCTGCTCTGCTCCTGCTCATGGGCCTCGCCCCCTCAGCCCAAGCCCAGGACGCCATCACGGCCGGTGTCGTCATCGTCGATCCCACCGTCCAGCACCTCGGCGTCCGCTTCGAGGTGAGCGGCGACGACGACCTCGACGCCACGTGCTCCGTCCGGTTCCGACGGCTGGGTGACGCGACCTGGAGGCCGGGTCTCGACCTCGTCCGCACTCACCCCGGCCTCCAGGGCGAAGCGGCCGACCGACCCGACGATCGCTTCGCGGGCAGCCTCTTCTTCCTCGAGCGAGAGACGAGCTACGAGGTCGAGCTCACCCTCACCGATCCCGACGGTGGCGGCACGACCCAGGTCGTCACCGGCACGACGCGCCGAGAAGTCTTCGAGCCCCCTGCTCCCCGCCTCAGGCACGTCGCCCCCGGAGCCGGCGGTGGGACCGGCACCGCGCTCGACCCGTTCCTCGGCCTGCAGTCCGCCGCCGACGATGCAGCCCCGGGTGACGTCTTCCTCGTGGCGCCCGGCACCTACGCCCCCTTCGTCATGAGAGCCAGCGGGCTCCCCGACAACCCGATCGTCTTCCGAGGGCCCAGCGACCCCACCCGGAGCATCGATGAGGCGACCTGGGCCGTCATCGACGGGGGCGACACCGATCGCGGGATCGTCACGCTCGGGCAGAACAGCTTCGATACCTCCTGGCTCGTGCTCGAGCGGCTGGTCGTTCAGAACGGCCTGTGGGGTGTCGACGCCCAGAACACGAGCCACGTCACCCTGCGCCGCAGCCTCGTGCGAGACGTCGGCTACGGCTACCTCAACCGTCGCGACAACGCGTCCGAGTCCCACCAGCTCGTCTCCGACTGCATCTTCCTCGGCCGGAACCTCTGGCCCGACACGGGCATTCCCTCAGAACGCGCCATCGACCTGCGGGGAGCCAGCAACGTCATCCGTCACTGCCGCATCGAGCGCTTCGGGGACGGCGCGTCGATCCAGCCCTTCACCGGAACGGCAGCCGCGCACGCCAACGACATCCATGGAAACGACATCGCCTACATCGTCGATGACCCCATCGAGATCGACTACAACTCAGCGAACACCAGGGTTTGGCGCAACCGCGTGGCCAATTCACGCATGGGGATCAGCCTGGCGCCGATCTACGGCGGCCCAGCCTACGTCTTCCGCAACGAGTTCTTCAGCCTCGAGAGCTCGGCCTACAAGATGAACCGCTCCCCGTCCGGACTGGTCGTCATCCACAACACCAGCGCCAAGCAAGGCAACGGCACCTCCTCATCGTCCGGCTGGCAGAACACCCTCTTGCGCAACAACGTCCTCATCGGCACCCGCTACGCGTTCGAGGAGTTCGGCCTCGTCGCGGGCAGCACCGACGACTGGGACCATGATGCCCTCGACACCCCGGACACTCCCTTCGCCAAGTGGGACGATGTCCGCTACACCGACCTCGCCGACCTCCGTGCGCGCAGCGGCATCGAGGCCAACGCCGTCTCCTGCAGACTGGCCGACCTCGTGGACGCCCCCCTCCCCGCGAGCTACGTCGACGGGATCACGCCCGGGAGCTACGACCTGACATTGAGACCCGGGGTCCCCGCCCTGGACGCCGGCCAGCCCCTGCCGAACATCAACGACCCCTTCGTGACCGACGGACGGCCCGACTGCGGCGCGCATGAGCTCGGCGCACCGGCACCGCAGCATGGCCCTCGTCCGGCCGTGCTCCTGGAGCGCGTCTTCAGCGGCGACCTGCGCAGCCTCGACCTCACGACCCTGCTCCAGCCTCGTCAGGACTGCGCGGGTGGCGTGGCGGAAGCCAGTGGCGCCATCGGCCGCACGCGCATTCCGGCCGACGAAGCCACAGCCGTCCACGACCTGCCCGACCCAGGCCCGCTCCGCCTCCAGGGTCGTGCCGGCTCCGGCGACACGCTGGCGTTCTACGAGCTGGAGGATTTCGAGGCGACCGCCTGCACGCCCGGACGGCTGCTGTTCCTGGGCAAGGACACCAGCCGAGCGCAGGCGGACCTGATCGTGCGGTGGAGGTGAGCACTCGCCGCAGGGTCAGCCTCCAGCCGCTGCCGAAGGGTCGGAGTCAGTGGGAGTCGCGTCTTGCTCGAGCGCGATCCTCCTCAGTGCCTCGAGCTCCCTCAGTAGAATGCTGCGCTCGAAGCCACGGAATTCCTCGCCGCTGTCCTCGCGCAGCTCGAGACCCGGGACATCGCTGTACCTGTCCATGTGAGCCACGTACTCGCCCTTCGAGTCCAAGACCATGATGAGGGGATAGAAGTTGGCCGCCGCCGGATTGACTCCCACCCGCTCG
>JBCCFW010000039.1:0-47948 GCA_039029535.1 Acidobacteriota bacterium | reverse complement strand
TAGGCGACCTGAGCGGTCCAGCGGAACGTGACGTCGACCTCCATCTCGTTCGACAGGCTTCGGCACACGGGGCAGCCACGACCGGCTTCCTCGAGCGCGGCCCGGTGCTCCTCAGGGACGCTGTCGGGCAGGTCGAGGGTGACGGTGAGCCTCCCGACCCGACGCGGAGGCTGGGCGGTCATCTCCTTCAAGACGTTCACCTGCGTGCCGGTCACGTCGACGTCCCGCCCGCGGGCTGCGATGCCCACGATGGTGACGATGCAGGTGCCCAGCGCCGTGGCGAGCAGGTCGGTGGGTGAGAACGAGCTGCCGTCACCCTGGTTGTCCACGGGAGCCGCGGTGGTCAAGGTGCTGCTGCTGGGCCCGTGCGTCGCCTGGGTCTTGAGTCCGCCCAGGTACTCGATGTCGATCGCCACGCTCATGAGGGAGTCCTCCGGTGAGAAGCGGCGATCATGTCGGATCAACCGAGGAGCAGGGTCAGGGACCAGGTGTTGAGCTTCCCCACGTCCCGTCGGGCGCGGTCGGCCACCTCGAGAGTCCAGGTGCCGGCTCCGTCCTCGCCGACGAGACGCCGCAGGTCGGCGAGGTCGGTCGAGCGCCAGGTCGTGAGCGGGTTGTCGTCGCTACCACCTTCGCGATTGCGCAGCACGACCTCGCTCCCTGCCGGTGAGCGGAGGACGATGGTCAGGTCGCCGATCCACGGGTGGGTGATGTCGACCCCGACGTCCAACGACTGGATCGGGCCCGACGAGCCGACCTCGAGCGTGGAGGCGATGCCCTGGACGCTCGCGTCGGGGATGCGAACGGATTCCTCGTTCACCACCGTGACCAGCCCGCCGCCCTGCGCGACGCCGGCCTCGATCGACCAGGACTCGAGGCGGCCAGTGTCGAGGCGGGCGAGATCCTCCACGCGCAGCAGCCAGTCGCCACGCACCTCGGCGTCGCGGAAGACGCCCAGGGCAGCGTCGCGATCCATCTCGAGACGGAGCGCCAGGTCGTCACGGCTGGCGCCGGCGCGGTCGTGCAGCACGGCGCGACGACCCTCCGGGCTTTCGAGCTCCACCCGGAGATCACCGATCCACGTGTGCGTGACGTCGAGCTCGATCTTCAGGCTCTCGATGCGACCAGGCTCGTCGATCCGCAGCCGCTCCACGATCCCGCCCCGTTGGAAGTCCGGGATGTCACGACGCGGCTGTGCGCTCGCCGAGACCACCGCCGAGTCGCTCTCACCTCGTTGCAAGGCCTCGGCGACCGCGGCTTCCGCGTCGACGTTGCCGTGACCGAACCAGGGGCTCCAGGTGCCGTCCGGATGACCCTGGTCGACGAAGGCGCCGTCGTCGAAGGGGGCGATGGGAGAGACGTCCCAGCTCGTGTCCTGGTCGTAGGACGCGCTGGGCGTGCGGGGCCAGTCGGTGGGGTCGAGATCCTTGCTGGCGGTGCTCCGCAGGATGGAGGAGACCTCGGCCGCGCTCAGGCGAGGGTTGGCCGAGATGATGAGGGCGACCACGCCCGCGACCAGGGGCGCGGCGGCAGAGGTCCCGCCGAAGAACTCGGTGACCTCGTCGTCGGAGCCGGTGGCCGTGATGATGAAGAGACCGGGAAAGCGCAGGCGCCGGTAGGCGTGTCCGTTGGCGCTGGGCGCGCAGACGTCGACGCCGGTGCCGTAGCTCGAGTAGTGGCTGCGCCGGGCTTCCGAGCTCAGGGCGGCCACGTGGATCATCCCGTCGATCTCGGTGAGCTCGTTGCGGAAGGTCCGGGAGGTCGCGACCCCGACCCACCGGTTGCCTTGCCAGCCCGTCGTGAACGGGACGTCGACGTCTGCCTCGTGGTGGATGGGCGCGTTGCGGTTGCCGGCCGACCACACGAAGACGAGGCCCGTGCCTCGTCGCCCGCCCGTGCGTGTCATCTCTTCGAGTCGCTGACGCGTGATTGAGGACAGCAGCATTTGCGGGGCGGTGGACCACGAGTTCGTGACCACGTCGGCCCGAGCCGAGACGTGCTCCATGACCGTGAGCAGCTTCGAGTCGCTGTAGAGGAAGCGCCCACCAGCGATCTCCCACTGGATCGGGAGAAGACGGCAGCCCGGCGCGGCTCCCACCGTGAGCACGCCGTCCATCTCACCGGCGGCGACCCCGGCACAGGAGGTTCCGTGGTTGATGCCCAGGTACATCTCGTTCGGCTCGGCGTCGACGTCGGAGGACGTCACGAGACGCGTGCCGCGGAGGTAGCCCCAGTCGGCGAACTTTCCGGGGCCGTCGAAGTCCCGGTGGTCGAGCCGGCAGCCGCTGTCGGTGACCGCGATGACGACCTCGGGGCTGCCGGTCCCGTCCAGTAGCTGCCAGGCCGCCTCGCAGCGGCTGGAGGAGCGAGGGTCGAGCTCGTCGCTGGTCGAGCGGCGATGGAGGTGCCACTGGTCGAGATAGCGCTCGTCGTCCGGTAGCTCGAGCTGGTCCGGGGTCGCTCGCATGTTGAGGTCGTGCTCGACACACTCGACCCGGTCGTCGTTCTCGGTGAGCTCGACGACGAGCTTGATCGGGTTCCTCCCCGTCTGGTTCGTCAGTCGGAAGAGGAAGGTGCGGTCGTCGTAGCTCGTCAGCAGGTGGAGCGCGTGCCGGTTCATGAGCTCGGTCAGCGCGTCGTCGGAGGCCTCGGTCAGGCGGAGGAGGACGCGATCGGTGATGAGGAACTCACCGCCGTCGTCCGCGAGGTGGTACGAGTGGTGCGTGACGGCCAGCTCGCGACCGCGGTCCATGCTCGTGTCGAGGTCGACGGCGTTGCAGCCGACGCGGGTCGAGGTCGACGAGACCACCTCACCGGTGGGAAGACCTTCGGCGACGAGGGCGTCGGGCAGGGCCCGGATGACGTACTCGTCGGGGGACTTGGTGAGCTCGAGACGCTGTCCGGAACGGTAGGTGTAGGTCGACTGCGACATGGCAGGCCCTCCTGGGAGCGCCCGAGCCGATCGAGCGCTCGTCGAGCCTACTGCGGGCCCGTGGGTCCGTCATCACGGGTCCCCAGGCTCGTTCACTCCACGAGACGTGCGGTTCGGGTCAGGTCGCGGACAGCCGGATCTTGGTCTCGCTGGTCAGCGTGCGATGCACCGGGCAGCGGTGCGCGATCTCGAGCAGCCGCTCCCGCTGCTTCGCGTCGAGCGGACCGAAGAGCTCGATCGTGCCGGTGATCTCGTCGACCCGACCCTCACCGGTCTCGCAGTCGTCGCAGTCCCCGGCGTGCACGCGACCGTGCTTCAGGCGGACGACGCTGCGTTCCAGGGGCCAGCCCTTGCGTCGGGCGTACATCCCCAGCGTCATCGTCGTGCAGCTCCCGAGCGCGGCGAGGAGATGGTCGTAGGGGGTCGGGCCGAGGTCCTCGCCACCGACGCTGGTCGGCTCGTCACCGATGAGGACGTGGGCCCCGGCGCGACCGTCCACGAGGAAGTCGTGGCCCGGTCGCGAGCCGATGACGACCTCACCCGGCTCGGCGGGTGCCGGTGCGGTCGAGGCGTCGTCGTCGCTCGTCTCGAGGTGACGGGCGCTCCAGGACGCGAGCATGGACGCCACGTGCTCGGCGTCGGCGGGTCGGCTGAGCAGGTGATCGGCCCCGTCGAGGGAGAGGAAGCTCTTGGGGTGACGGGCCATCGCGTAGAGACGGGCCGCGTGATCGATGTCGACGATCTCGTCTTGAGGTGAGTGGAGGATGAGGAGGGCGGCGTCGAGCCGACGCAGCAGTGGCGCGAGGTTCTGCTCTTCGAGATCGTCGAGCAGCTCACGGCGCACGGCGAAGTCGCGTCCGCCGATGCTCACCCGTGCTTCGCCATGCTCCTCGATGTCGTCGATGGCGCCCGATAGCAAGTGCGTGACGTGAGCAGGGTCGCTGGGAGCTCCGATCGTCGCGACCGCCTTCACCTCGGGGATGCGACCGGCGGCGACCAGAACCGCTGCTCCGCCCAGGCTGTGACCGATGAGCAGGCCCGGGCCGAGCCCGCGTTCGCGCAGCGCGGCAGCCGCGGCGACGAGGTCCTCGACGTTGCCGCTGAAGGTCTCCTGGGCGAAGTCGCCCTCGGAGTTGCCGAGCCCCGTGAAGTCGAAGCGGAGCACGGCGATGCCGCGGTCTCGCAGGCCCTTCGAGATCCGACGGACGGCCCCGAGGTCCTTCGAGCAGGTGAAGCAGTGCGCGAAGAGCGCGACCCCCCGCGGTTCTCCGGCGGGATGCTCGAGTCGGGCAGCCAGGGTCTGCCCACGGCCGTTGTCGAAGTCGAAGCGCTCGCTGCGTCCAGTCATGGTCGTCTCCTCGTGGCTGAGATGCCCGCCGGCCCGTCACGGTTGCAGGCGTCACGCTGAAGGGTCGCTACGATGCCCCGAAAGAGGTGCCTCATGTGGTGGAAGGTCCTGGTCGTTCTTCTCTCCGTCATCAACGTCGGCTTTGGCCTGCTCGGCCTGGTCTCCCCCAAGCGCGTCGGCGAGCTGGTCGACCTGAGCCCGCTCAACCCGTCGGCTCACGGTGAGCTCCGTGCGGTGTTCGGCGGTCTCCTCGTCGCCCTCGGCGTGATCACCGTGCGGGCGCTTCAGCAGGGTGATGCCGGAGTCTTGCAGGCCGTCGGCTGGGGCTTCCTCGGCCTGGCGGTCGGTCGGCTCATCAGCCTCGCCCTCGACGGCGTGACGACCTACACCGGTCTCGCGCTCGTCTTCGAGGCGGCGGCCGGGCTGCTCCTCATGTACGCGGCGGGCCAGCTCCGCTCCTGAGCTTCGGAACGAAAGAGAGCCCGGAAGCCTCAGGCCTCCGGGCTCTCACGTGGTCATCGACGGTCGGCTACCGTCCGTAGTGACCCGAGGGTCCGTAGGTCCCGTCAGGCAGGGTCTCCACCGCCAGGTAGTAGGCGATGCCCGGGGTCGGCGGGTGGAGGAAGGCCAGGCCCGGATCGATGTCCTCGGCGCTGATGTCGACGAAGCTCGGATCGGTCGGGAAGCTGCCCGCTCCCACGGCCGGACGCGGGTCGTCGGCGATGAGCACGGCGATGCCGGTCGCGCAGTCGGAGGCTGCGGCCGGGAGGGAGACCTCGATGAAGTCGGCGAGCTTGCGGACGCGCAGCGTGCCCGCTGCCACGACCTGACCCGGACAGTCGATCACGTCGGTGCAGGGCTGACACTCGCCAGCGTCGAGCGGCGGCGTCGTGATGAGGCCCCAGTCGACGATCGAGCCCGTGTCGTCACCCGCGTTGTCGGAGACCACCAGCTCCCAGTCGCCGATGTCGGAAGCGCCGAGCAGGTTCGACAGCGGCTCGACGGGCTGCGCGAGCCCGTCGTACCAGGGGTCGTCACCGGGGCAGGAGCCTTCGAGGTCCACGGCCGAGTCGTCGTCGAAGACGATGACCAGGTTGTCGTTGCCACAGCCGAAGTCCGTGTCGGGCACGCCCGGGCGATCGAGGAGGACGACCTCGCGGCCATCGGGGTGACGCAGGCTGATGATGAGGTCACCGACCCAACTGTGGTCGATCTGCACCCGCACGTCGATGTCGGTGAAGCTGGTCACGCCGGACACGCTCAGCGTCGACGCGATCTGACCCTCGTCGGGGATGGCCAGCGGAACGTCGGCGGAGATGGGTGAGCCCACCACCTCGCTGAAGCCGAGCTCGAACGGACCGAGCCCACCGTCAGCCGTGATCTCGACCTGGAAGTCGAGCTCGGCGAAGCAGGCGTCGTCGGCCACGCGGACCTGGAAGGCCGAGCCTTCACGGGCCTCGCCTCCCGCCAGCGCGCCCCAGCTCACCGTGTCGTTGAGGATGGTGACCTCGGGAGAGGTGGAGGTGAGACGTCCGCTCACGCCGGTGACGGGGTCCGAGGCCTCGAGGGTGTAGAAGATGTCGATGGTCTCGCCGGGCTCGAAGGCGCCGTTGCGGTCACCCGCGCCGAGGGCGCAGGAGTCGACGAAGCGACGACCGGTCTCGCGGAGCCGCGTGCCCACGTAGCTGCCGTCGACCGTCATGTCGCCGCCGCCGCTCGGGTCGAGCCAGTCGGAGAGACGGCTGGCCGCCGAGCCGCCACCGGTCCAGGAGACGGCGAAGCGACCGTAGCAGTCGATGTCGATGCGCGTGCAGGAGGCCCCGCCGCCCGACAGGTCGCCGATGAGGAGTTGGGTGTCGGGGTGGAAGAGACCGGAGCCGGACGAGCCGGGCTCGGTGGTGCCGTCCTCCCAGTTGTCGACGGTCCAGTGCGTGTCGGTGGTGCGACCGATGCAGGAGCCCGTGTAGGTGAGCGGATCGTCGTTGAAGCTGATCGCCTTCTCGTCGTTCGACGGATGGTGGATCGCCACCGAGCCAACGGGGATGTCGTCGGTGCGGTCCCAGCCGGAGTAGTAGACGTTGAACTCGGGGAGGGGGTCCGCGTCCAGCTCGAGCAGGGTGAAGTCGCTCGGCTGGTACGTGGCGCGGAAGGTCGCGCCGGACTGGTTCTGGTCGAGGGAGCCACCGGAGAGGGCGCCGCAGGTGGGGCTCTCGAAGTTCCAGTAGGTGACCACCGACGCGGCGTTGCCGGCGCGGATGCCGCAGTGGTCGGCGGTGAGGAACCAGTTCCGGAAGCTCCGCGGCACGTCCATGAGCATGGTGCCGGTGCAGTTCCAGGTGCCGCCCACCATCATGACGCCGACGGCTTGAATGGGGTCGCGCCAGGGGTCGCCCTCGGGGCAGATGACGTCGTTGTTGCAGGAGCCCTGGTGTGTCTCCAGCGGGCCCTCGAAGAGGTCGAACAGGTCGCGGAAGCCGTGGCCGACCTGCATGAGCTCGAGCTCGACGCCCTCGGCTCCCATCTCCGTGCCGGGCGGCAGGTGGAGCTCGAGGACGGCGCGGTCACCGGGGACCACCGCGGTCCAGAGCTCGCCGTGCTTCTTCACGTCCTGGTGGCCGTAGGGGCCCTGGAAGAAGCCGTTGAGCTCGGAGATGACGTGGAAGGTCGCGCCCTCGGGCACGACGAAGCGACGGAGTCCGAAGTTGAGGTCGGTGGCGCCGGGGGACTGGACGCGCAGGCGCCAGAGCAGCCCGCCGTCGGCCAGCTCCTGCCAGTTGCCGTTGCCGTGGAGACCGGCCACCACCTCGATGGCGCCCGCCACGCGGTGGGGGAGGACGATGTCCTTGCCCTCCTCGATCCGGCGGTCCTCTTCTAGAAGGGCGTCGATGTCGAGGGCGGGGAGGACGAGCTGCTCGAGACTCTCGAGGGGAACGAGCTCGGTGTCCGCCGAGAGGTGCGGGAGACGATCGGCCTGAGCGAGGCCGGCCGACACGAGACACACGAGGAGGGCCGAGACGCGAACGCGGAAGGAAGACATGAAACGAACCCGAAAAGGCGACGCGCGGGAGAAATGTCGCTTTGGCAATCGTATGGGCAGCTACGGCCCGGTGTCATTGCTGCCCCGCCAAGACGTGACATGCCTCTCATGGATGGCAGCGGGAGCACGTCGGCGGGTGCCACTGGGGACTCTCGAAGTCGAGTTCGTCCCGGCGAGCCGATGTGTCACGCGGGGTCAGTCGTTTCCGTCGGACGCCTCGGGCAGGACCGTCTCGAGCTCGGCAAGCTGTGCGCGAGCGGCGGCGCGGCGGGACTCGGAGAGACGGACAACGCGCTTCAGCTCGGCCCGCGCCTCCTCTCCCCGACCGAGCTCGAGGAGAACCTGCGCGTGCTGCCAGCGGTACTCGCCGACCTTCGGGGCCTGCGCGACGGCGGCAGCCAGTGCCGTCGCCGCTCCGACGTGGTCACCGACGGCGTGGCGGCTGGCCGCCAGGTAGGCGCCGAACTCCGGTCGATCGAGCCCATGCTCGGAGAGCTCGGTGAGTCGGCGGGCCGCCTCGGCATGGTCGCTGCGCTCGTAGGCCGACATCGCCTCGGCGAAGCCCTCCGCGCCGTCCTCGTCCCCCGCCCGACTGAGCAAGGTGCTCGCCGGTGGCATCTCGAAGCGGGCCAATGCCGCGATCGCCGCGAGCAGGCCGTCGGCTCGCTCGGCGGGCGCCCCCCGAACGGGGATCGGGCCCGCGGCGTCCTCGGCCTGTTCCAGGCGAGCCAGCAGACCGGCGCAGTCGGGGCAGCCCGTGACGTGGCGACCGAAGCGCTCGGCCTCGTCCTCGGTGACCGTGCCGTCGGCGAGACGGATCACGTCGTCCGGCTCGAGACAGCCTTCGGGTCGATCGCCGCCGGCGAGCTCGGTGAGCCCTCGGTGCAGGTCGACCTCGAGCGCGCAACGCGAGCAGCCGGCGACGTGAGCCCGGTGCTCGGCCGGGCTGGCCGACGGCTCGAGGGCGAGCTGACGCGCCTTCGTCTCGTCGAGGTGCTCGGTCTCGGGACGGCTCATGGGGCTCTCGATCGGGTCGTGCCACGACGCTGGGGCGCTCCGGCACGAGAAGTCTAGCTGGCGAGCCGTTTCCTCGGAATCTCCGACCGTTGGCTCGGCGAGCCGTGCAGCTCGCTTGCCCTCCGAAACGAGGAGGCTTCATCCCCAGTACCGGGCAGGACGCCGGTTCCTGACACCGGAGGACTCGGAGGGGCCTGCATCCGAAGTCCATCGGTCAGGTTTCGGTCGCTCGCCTGTAGCGGGGGGAGGACCGGCGCGTTGCCGGTCGACCCATTCCATCTGCCAGTGGGCTCGTCTGAGAGCCCGGAGGTTTTTTCGATGAACACGTCCATCGCGACTCGCCGGCTGATCCCGTTTCTTCTTCTTCAGCTCGCCGTGGCCGGAGCCGTCCAGTCCAGGACACTCCCGATTCGAGTGGGCACCCCCGAACGCGGCGGCGGTCGAGAGATTCCTGACGACCCCTGCCCAGGCTACGGTCACTTCGAAGACGATCCCTGCGATCCCGGCAACGTGGCGTTCTCCATCCTCTCGACCGGGTACTCGATCGACTCCGGTTTCAGCGGTCCGCTCCGGGGCGGTCGAGAGAGTGGCTCGGAGGTCGGTGATCTCGACATCGGCCACGCGGTCCAGGGCGTTCCCTGCCCGGATGAAGAGCCGTGCCTGGGCCCGAATCCGCTCGGTGGATGGATCGCGCTCGGCGAGCGGAGCTGCCCCGTGCTGGGCGTGTCCTCGTGCTTCGGCCCCGAGCACGCGTCCACGATCTTCCCGCTGCCCGCCCAGACCTTCCCGGACTGGTCCGCGCCGGACTGCCCCGAGAAGGCCAACGACGGTGTCTCGATCCAGGGTTGCCAGTCGCAGGTCGACGGTAGCTGGGACGCGACGATCCGGCTGAGCTCGAGCTCGGAGAACGTCGACCGCCTGACCGGGACCTGGGTGTTCCTCGGGCTGCTCAGCCTCGACACCTTCACCACGCAGTCCGCGTGGCTGCCGGTGCAGCCCGGTGCGACCAGCCGTGCGGGCCTGGCCGACTTCGACGTCAACCTCCCTCCGGGTGACTACCACCTGCAGGCGACTCTCCTGACGGGTGCTGCCTTCGACGTGCTCGATCCGCTGTACCCGCTGGTGCCGGCGTTCCTTTCGGGTGGTGTCGGAGGACAGGCCGGAGCCACTCCCAAGGGCAGCTTCCGTGGTGGCGAGACCGAGAACTGGCGGCTGAGCGTCAGCCAGGAGTGCGGTCTCCGTCTCGCTCCCATGGTCGCGGGCGCGCCCGATCCCAGTCAGTCCACCGAGTGCACGCCCTGCGGCTCGAACTGACCCGCGTCAGCGAGTGGCAGGTCGGCGGTCGAAGAGAAGGTACGACGCCCAGTAGAACGGATGCTCGCGGCCCGGGGTGGCTCTCAGCCTCGCCCGGGCCGACGCCAGCGCGGTCGTCCGTGACTCGCCCCGTCGAAGACCGACGTGGAGCTCGGTCATGAGCTGGCGGGTCGTCTCGTCTTCCACGGGCCAGGCGGTGGCCAGCACCGCCTCGGCTCCCGTCTCGAGAAAGGCGCGGGCCAGGCTGAGCTGACCTTCGCGTTGGCGCAGGTCACCCCGTCCGGTCTCGCAGGCCGAGAGCGTGACGAGCTGGGCTCGGAGTGAGGTGGCGGCCAGACGCTCCACCGTGAGCAGGCCGACGTCCTGCGACGGGCTCTCCGGCGCCAGGACCAGGCCGGCCAGTCCTGGCGCCTGCTCGTCGGCGAGCGCGTGAGCGGCCAGGTGGAGGAGGTCGGCCTTCCTTGCTTCGACGAGGTAGCGCTCCGGCGTGGCGTCCTCAGCGAGCCGCGTGACGGCGTCGGGGTAGAGCGACGCGATCGCTTCGACTTCTTCGACGACACCGGGAAGCGGGCGCAGCGTGAGGGGCCCAGTGGCACCGGCCACGGTGAGAGACCGAGGGGGTGAGTAGGCGAAGGCCACGAGCCGTCGTCGCTTGCGACGACGCTTCTCGACGGGCAACAGCAGGTTTGCCGAGGGCAGGTAGGCGATCTCGAAGCGCTCGTCGACGAGGCTGGTCCGGCCGTCGTCTTGATCGAGAGTCAGCAGCTCGAAGGGCAGGGCGTGGAGGGGGCCGTCGGGAACGACGACCAGTCGTCGCACGGTCGTGGGGAGTCGATCGAGCGCGGCGTCGAGCAGCCGTGCACCGAGCGACCGCGCGGCGCGCTTGCTGTAGCGGTCGAGCTCGAAGTGAGGGCTGAGCGAGCGACCCGCGGCCTCGAGGGGCTCGATGAGCTGCTTGACGCTGCGCCGGAGCGAGTCGGTCGTGAGCCTGAGCTCGAGGACCTGCACGTCGCCCTCGTGGACCACGAAGACTCGTGTCCCGTGCGGGCTCACGTGATAGTCCAGGAGAGCGGTTTCGGGATCGAGCCCTGCGAGCAGCGCCTCGTCCGAGGGTGGTTCCGGCAGTGCATCGGGCCGAGTGGCGTCGCCCTCCCGATCCGACAGGTCGGCGTAGACGTCGCGGAGTCGTCGCAGACGCGTGAGCTCGGGCTTCGACAACGAGCTGCGCGTGCGCAACGCCCGGATCTCGGCCTCGACCACGTCCACCTCGCGCAAGGGTCGAGTGCTCTCGGACCAACTCCGTGGTGCCTGCAGTCGAAGCTGTAGCTCCGGCGCCTTGGCGGCACGAAGGCGGGCCCAGGCGGAGCGGGTGTCTCGCGGGCGGCTCGCCAATCCGACGATGAGGTTGTCGTCGGCTTCACGCAGGGTCTCGAGCAAGCCGACTCGGGTCATCGCGTTCGGCTGCTCGTCGAGCGCACGGCTCAGCTCGCTCCGGGCTTCGTTCAGGGCGGTCATCGCCGCACGGCGACGACCCAGCGCGAAGAGCGCACGGCCGAGACAGGCGCGGGCTTCCACGAGCTGGACGGTCGGCGTGAGTCGCTGACCGGCGAGCCCACGGCCGAGGGTCACGGACTCACGGCTGGTCACGTGGGCCGACTCGGGATCACCGAGCGCCAGCTCGGCCCGTGCCTGGTCGTTGAGGAGCATCATCCGCGAGCGTGGGCTGAGCCGCGAGTGCTCCTCCTCCGAGAGCGAGGCGAGGGTGGCGAGAGCCTCGCGTGGCTTGCCCCGGAGCAGCTGAGCAGTGGAGAGGTTGGCAGTGGCGCGGGCTCGGGCTTCCAGGTCCGGGCTGGCGGCGAGGAGCTCGAGAGCCTTCTCGGCGTGGCGCTGGGCTCCGGGGAGATCGGAGAGGAGACGCAGCCCGATGCACAGGTTGGTGTGGGCATCGGCCCGCAGGCCGAGCGCGCCGGCGTGGGTCGAGCCACGAAAGAGGCGGAGGGAGGCGCGGGCGTGGGTGAGGCCGCGCTCGATCCGGCCCAGCTCGATGTAGGTCGCTGCCAAGGCGCTCAGGCTGGTCGCCTCGCCTTCCTTCCAGCGGATGCGACGCTTGAGCGCGAGGGCGTGCTCGAAGACCTCGAGGGCGGCGGCCGGTCGCGAGCAGCTCCCCAGGATGCAGGCGCGATGGTAGTGAGCGCTGGCCAGCCCGAGCTGGTCACCGCAACGCTGCTTGAGGTCGATGGCCTCCTGGTACAGCTCGTCGGCTTCCTTCAGGCGCCAGTGGAGGAAGCAAGCGGTCGCGCGATGCATGGTCGCGCTGGCCAGGCCCCAGAGATCTCCGGCTCGTCGATGACGGCGCGTGCTGCGTTCCAGCAGGGCGAGACCCTCGTCGAGCTTCCCGGACTCGACGAGCATCCAACCGAGCTCGTTGTCGGCGGCGGTGAGGTGAGGGTCGATTGCGAGGGCCTGCTCGAAGCAGGCGCGGGCCTCGTCGCCACGACCCGTTCGGCGGAGCAAGTAGCCGCGGCCGTGGTGACGCAGGGCCGAGTCGTCCGGGTAGGCAGCGGTGAGGGCCTCCTCGGCGGCCTCGATCTCGCCGCGTCGGAGATGGGTCTGGAGCAGCTCCTGACAGGCCCAGGGGGCCAGGGGGTCGTCCGCGCTCAGCTCGTCGGCGAGCTGAGCCAGCAGTCGTCGGGCTCTCAGGAAGCGACCGTGAGCCAGGTGCTCCACCGCCTGACGGAAGCGCTGGGGCGGTCCGACCGACGTCCGGGGGCGTCGTCGTCGCGTCACTCGTCCGTGCCGTCGCGCTCGAGGATGGACTTCATCTTGCGCTTGGCGCGGGACAGGCGCTGATAGAGCGCGTCGGGGCTCAGGCCCATCCGATCGGCCAGCTCCTGACGCGACTCACCGTGGCCGAGGCACGCGACCAGGAGATGACGATCGACCGGTGGGAGCTCAGCCAGGGCGGCGTTCACGCGGCTCGCCGTCTCCTTGGCTTCGAGCTGACGCTCGGGAGAGCTCTCGCGTCGCGTGCTCGTCTCCCAGCCGCCGGGCGTGAGCGACTCGATGCCGACCTCGCGCTCCCGTCGGCGTCGCTGCCGGTCCATGTCGTTACGCCAGACGTTGAGGAGGACCTGGCGGAGGTACGAGCGAAACGGTGACTGCCACTGGAACAGGCGGGGCACGCGCTCGTGGACACGCTCGAAGAAGAGGGCGATCAGCTCGTCGAGCTCCCGTCCGTCCATGCGCGGTCCGAGGAAGGCGGTGACGTAACGACGCCAGTAGTTCTCGAACTCGGCGGCGGCCTCGTCGTCGCCGTCCAGGGCGGCTCGGAAGAGTCGCCAGTGGCCGTGGTCGGCCAGGAGCCACTCGAGCCGCTCGGCGTTCGCCTGACGTCCGGGGGGGACGTCGACCAGGAGCTGCCAGAGTCGGGACCGGACGTCGGCCTCGACGGCGGCGGTCTCGCAGGCCTCATGGAAGGCGGCAGCGAGATCGTCCTGAGGATCGTGGGCTGGGTCGTCCCTGGGCATCGTGCTCGCGCGACGGGGAGCGGGGGACCCGCGCCGGCCTGGTGACGATCATGCCGCATGGTTGGGGGACTGCCCAGGTCGAGGAAGAAAGCGGTTTCGACGGTGGAAGCTCGCCGAGAGCACGGCTGTCAACTCCTCGCCCGCCGGGCCGACGGCGGTGGTCTGGAAGAGTGGTCGCCGTGACTCCACCTCGGGTCGAAGGTCGGCTGCTGATGTCGAGTGGGAATCGTGCTCGCCATGACGGAGGTCACGAGTCGATGTGGGCAACGGCCACTCATTGCATCCAAGCGGCCATCTCGTGCGAAGCTCCCATTGGGAAGAGTCGAGAGCCTCGGTCTTCGGACCAGGCGAGGAGAGTCGAAATGAAGGTGCTGCTCGTCAATCCGGCCAACGTCGGGAAGTTCGGTCTTCAGAACGTCTTTCAGGCCGAGCCCCTGGGTCTCGAGCTCATCGCGGCGGCGTTGAAGGACGACCACGACGTCCGCGTGCAGGACCTTCGCTGGGAGCCGGGCTTCGAGTCGCGTCTCGCTTCCTTCTCACCCGACCTCGTCGGCATCTCCTGTCTCTACACCTCGCACGTCGGCTCGACTTGGGAGCTGGCCGAGCGGGTCAAGCGCTGGAACCCGTCGGCCACGGTGGTGGTCGGAGGCCAGCCGCCGACTCTCGCGCCCGAGCTCTTCGCGAGCCCGCACGTCGATCAGGTCGTGCTCGGCGACGGCGAGAAGGTCATGCCCGAGCTCTGCCGCGCGCTCGAGTCGGGCGAGGGGCTCGACGCCATCGAGGACCTCGTGATCAATGGCGGTCCGACGGGTCAGTCCACGCCCCGGCGGAGCACCAAGCCGAAGGACCTCGCCAGCGTGCCGCGGCCCTGGCGTGCCGTGCCCGGGATCGATCGCGGCAAGCACTACCTCGCCTTCACCCGACCCATCGCGCTGGTCGAGATCAACCGCGGTTGTCCCTTCGACTGCGACTTCTGCTCCATCTGGAAGATGGGTGAGGGGCGGCTGCGTTCGCGTCAGGTCGATGAGGCGGTGGCCGAGCTCGCGTCGGTCGCGGAGCGCGACGTCTTCTTCACCGATGATCACTTCTTCGCCAACCCGAAGCTCATGAACGAGCTCGGGCAGGCCATCGTCGCCGCCGATCTCGACAAGCACTTCAAGGTGCAGTCGCGCTCCGACGTCTTCATCAAGCACCCCGAGCTCATCGACACCTGGGCCAAGGCTGGGCTCAAGCAGGTCTTCCTCGGGCTCGAGGGGCACTCCGACGCGCGACTCGAAGACGTCCGCAAGCGCACGGACGCCAACGCCAACGAGACCGCCATCGAGCGCCTCACGGCCGCCGGCATCGGCGTGGTCGGCAACCTCATGGTCGATCCGACTTTCACGCGTGAAGAGTTCCAGCAGCTCCGCGACTACGTCGCCGACAAGGAGCTGGCGGCGGCCGCCTACTGCGTCGCCACGCCCTTCCCCGGCACGGATCTCTGGGAGCGTCGCAAGGGCTCCATCACGAGCTGGGACTTCGAGCTCTACGACATCCAGCACGCGGTCACCGAGACGACCCTGCCGTTGCCGGAGTTCTACGAGGAGTACACCGAGTGCTGGAAGGCGCGCGCCGAGCTCCAGCCGCCGGATCCCTTGAGCGCCAAGCTCCGGCGGATCGGCCAGATGGTCTTTCGGGACGGCATCAACTTCGAGCTGCTCAAGAACGTCCGTCGCTTCGATCGTGACGTGGCTCGACCCGAGGCCTACCTGGAAGACCACGCGGCGGAGCGGCCCTCGCCCTGGGCGAGCGCGCGGGTGGCCTGAGCGACTGAGCTGGCTCGAGCCCATCGCGCACTGCCGAACGACCTGACTGACTGCGTGTCACGCATTTTCTCGAGTCGTTCGAGAGCCCTTCGGGTCCGGTCGGCGCGCGGGGAGCAGGAGCCGATCGCGGTCGCACCGAGTGTTCGGGTGAGCGCGCTCGTGCGCTTCTGAGCGGGGTGAGCGGGCGGTGTCTTGCTCGTTGGTGCTCGTTCTCAATTGGGTCGAGAGTGCAGCGTCTCGGATGTCTGTACCGATAACTTAACGATGGCGGTCTCGCGTCACTGAGCGGGCGTGGGCCTGAGCTACGGTCCCCTCCAACATCTGGTGCCGATCTCTTGGCGGCCGGGTTCCTGACGGAGCTCGGCCGATCTTGCGTGCGCGCCGTGATGCAACTCGAGGGTGCCCCATGTTGTCCCGACGCTCCCGCTTGCAGCAGTCCTGCGCCATCGTCCTGGCGGCCATCCTGTCACTCGGCTCCGTGCCGATCAGCTCGCCGGAGGGGACGGCGACCAGCCACGTCCGCGAGAAGGGGCCACTGGTCCTCCCGCCGCGTTCGGCGATCGTGCAGAAGGTCATCTTCGACACGCCGGACAAGCAGCTCATCCACTCGCCGGACACGCCCTTCCGCCGCTTCTTCGACGCTCGCTCACGGGACTTCGCGGCCGGCAAGCTGGAGGAGGCCAAGGCGACGATCCTCGCCGACATCGTCGCCTTGCTGCGGAACCGTCAGTACCTGACGCCCTGGCTGACGGAGGTCGTGACGCGGCACCGGGACACGGCGATCGCTCCGCAGGGAGCCGCGGCGGGTCCGCTGGCGCTCCTTCAGCGTGGTCGGC
Source organism: Acidobacteriota bacterium (assembly GCA_039029535.1). Taxonomy (GTDB): domain Bacteria; phylum Acidobacteriota; class JBCCFW01; order JBCCFW01; family JBCCFW01; genus JBCCFW01. Next base: position 32,132 of record JBCCFW010000039.1, on the reverse strand, counting down.
AGGCGGTGTCGGACCTACGGGTGGTCGCGGCGGAGATCGAAGCGGAGGGACCGAGCAAGGGGCCGACCGATGAGCTTGCTGGCCGGAACATGAAGCTCGAGCCGAAGCAGAGTCAGCGGCTTCGACGTGCGGTCAACGTGCTGTTCGTCGAGATCGACGCGGCGATTCGCTCGTTGCCGGCTGACGCCCAGGGGAACGAGAGGAGTGCGAGCGTCGACCTGCTGAAAGAGCTCTGTCGCGCGCGCGGAGGCGAGGATGGCAAGAAGGAGCTTTGCTCGGTCGAGGCCGGTGGGCGGCCCTCGGACGACCGGCTGCGGGTCCACGGGGCGGCACTCGAGGAGCTGGCCTATCGATCGATCATGGACTTCGCCAATCGCACGGGAACGGTGAGTCTCGGGATCCTGGATGGTCTCGAGCTGACCTATGGGGCCAAGTACACCGACCCGGGCAAGAAACGCGAAGACGTGAAGAGCCTGCGCCAAGGACGCGCTTCGCGTCTGGTGGCCGCACTCAGTGATGCGCTCGTGCAGGAGAACTACCCCGATCTCCGAGACACCGACATCGAGAGAATCCTCGACCCATTGGGTAGGGGGGCCCGACCACGCGGCTCCGAGCCTCACCTCCACCAGCTTCACGAGGCCTGGTTCCAGGCCACCGGTGGCACCGTGGACTCGCCGGCAGTCCAGGCGCTTCGACTGGATCTCCACCGCACTCTCAAGGGTCGAGCATTCTTCCGCGAGGTGATCGACACCGCGGTCGATCGACGTCTCGACCTGTTCCGAGGCCAGGGGACGACGAAGGGAAGAATGGAGGCCGCCGAGAAGAAGGTGAAGGCCTTCGTTCGGGGACTGGGGAGGGTCGGTGACGTGCACGTGGAGGCTACGCTGGGCAAGCGCAAGTCGCTCTGGCAGTCGACGTTGGAGCACGCGGCGCGGAGCGAGCCGAGTGGTGACAAGACGCTGGGCGTCTGGCTGGTGCGCCCAGGTACCGACCAACCTCTCACCGCTCAGGAACGTCAGGCATTCGGAGCGATGCTGCGGAAGGACATCGCGGACGCCAAGAAGAAGGGTGAGTCCCTCTCGACGGCGCTGCCCGCGATCCTCGACGAGCGTTCGAAGTATCTCAGGGCGGCTACCGACGCCACGAGCGAGACAGGCATCTGGAAGACCGGCCTTGCGGGCAATGACGACCTCGAGAAAGCACACCAGAGGGTGTTCGATGCGCGGAAGACCTACTTCCTCAAGGTAGCCGAACACGGGAAACAGGACGGCGAGACGAAGCAATTACGTCAGACATATGAGACGAAGAGAACCGAGCTTCGATCGCATCTCGACGACGTGAGAGTCCACGGCGAGGGGCTCGAGCGTGACGTGTGGTCGGCATTGCAGGGACTGAAGGACGACGGCAGCCGCATCGATAGCCCGTTGATCCAGGCTGCCATCGGTCTCGATGAGTCGATCCGGACCGAGCATGGCGAAGGGGCGTGGAAGGACAAGACCGAGCTCGCGAAGACCCTCCAGCCGCTGCTCACCCAGCTGCAGGGCTTGATCAAGATCCATCCGGATGACACCGAGGACCGAGTGACGAGAACGCTGGGATTGCTGGCGGAGTATGAGAACGCGGGGAAGCCGATCGATCAGCCGCAAGTGCGCGGCGACCGGGCTCGGAGCATTCGTCTTCAGCTGAGCGAGCTGAAGCTCAAGCTCAAGCCAGCCGAGATCAAGTCAGCCAGCGATGGTGTCAGCGGAGCGATCCGTGACTTCCTAGGAGAGGTAGCAGGGCTGAAGGACAAGGTGTCGGCGGAGGACTTCGGCGCCTATCAGGCGATCGCTAAAGACATCGGCGAGTCGAACAGGGTTCTCAAGCTACGGGGCGAGGAGGTCGGTGCCGGAGCCGAGCGCGTCGACGCGATGACGAAGACCGAAGTGAGCACGGCACTTCGGAACTTGTACGAGGCTGCTGACAAGCTCCGCCCGGCAGAAGAGCGACTGAAGCCCTTGAAGGAGGCCGAGGGGCCTCTCCTTGCAGCCTACGAGGCTGCTCGGGGCAATGCTGATGGCACGCCACCCGATTCACTGATGGCCGCGGTAGCTGGTGCCGTCGCGGAGGTCAACAAGCAACGACCTCCGAGTGCTCGCGTCGACGTGGATGCCTTGTCCAAGCAATTGAGGAAAGGGCTCTTCCAGGCCATCCAATCAAAGCTCTCGGAGCACCTCGCAACGGTGACGGCCAGCGGCACGATTCCCGAGCCTCCGACCCTGGATGCACTGCTCACGAGCGCGCTCGGTGGTGGGCTCGGCCGTGATGTCTCCACCGCCAAGAACCAGATGATTGCCTTCATCACGGACACGTTTGAGGGTCACGAGGGCCTGGTCGCGAGCGACGATCCGGTTCTGAAGGCCTATCTCTTGTCTGGCGACTTGAAGCTCGTGACGGACTCGCTGACGAAGAAGGCAGCGGAGCTGGTACCGGAGAAGATGGACGTCGCAGGTGTCTCGACGGTTGCGGATCTCGAGGGCAAGGTCGGTGGGGTCTTGAGAGAGCCCTCCGTCTTCTCGCTCTTCGGCTCGACCACCGCGAACGCGCAGAAGGTGTCGGCTTTCAAGGGCGAGCTCTTTGACGCCTTTCACCATCGTCTCGACGAGGCTCTTGCTGCCGAGAGGGAGGCCGACTACGACTACTGGTGGCTCACGTTTCATCCCAAGGCCGTGCCCTTGGGGCTCAAGAAGCTCGATGGCGCGAGCATCATCGAAGTGAGCTTCCCCGAGGCAGCCATACCTGACGACCAGTACGAGCGCTGGCAACAGGACTTCATTCCGAATCCACGACCAAAGCTGGCTGAGAGCGGGGGTCGAGCGAAGAGGAAGGAAAGGTCTGGGCGAGTGGGTCGGAGTGACGGTGGCGATGAGCAACGTCACTACTGGGAGCGGAGGCTGCGGGTCTCGACCGACCTCCTGCGTAGCTTTGGAGATCTGCTTCAGAAGTCGGCATTGAACGAGCGCTACCCCGGTGTCAGGGAGGGGGTGCTCGGGGCCATCAGGGAGTTCGCGCTGCCTCATGAACGGTTTCATCACGATCGTCACCGGGACATCGAACACTCGGCCGAGACTCGATATCGACGTGGCATTCAGTACCTGCATGAGGCGAGTCGGCAACACGGTACCGATCTGGAAGAAGTCGCCGATGAATCGTGTGAGCTCATCAGCGAGCTCTTGCCGCTACAGCTCGTCGGCAAGGAAGAGCGCTTGAAGAAGTCCCGCAACTTGTTGGCTCAGAAGTACCGCAAGGCTTGCGGTTCAGGCTGGCAGTTCGAGGTCCTGGTCGAATTGAGCCAGGAGATCGTGGAGAGCTCGGAGAGGGACCTGGCTCGGAAGGCGAAGTGGGCCTGGAGTGATGCCGCGGACTCGGCCACGGCCTGTGTCGAGAACGCCGCGCGCATTCTCGCCCGAGGACCCGAGGCACGGGTTCACCTGGCCGGGCTGAAAGACGAGCTCAGGATCATGTGGAAACGACCTGAGCGATCCGTGACGAGGCCCCTGGAGTCCGATCAGCGTGAGAAGCGTGTCAATCGGACGAGCGAGTTCATCGGCTCGCTCGACGACAAGGCTCTCGAACAGGCGTCCCTGACGGGAGCGGATGAGCTCCTCGACTCTCTCTCCTCATCGGACTGCCGCTGCCTGTTCTTCGCGGCGGAGGAGTGTCTCGACTCGGCACGGAAGTGTGAGCAGACCGACGAGATGGTGGTGCCCGTGGCGGAAGGACTGAAGCGACGGCTACATGAGCACTTCCTGCTGCGGGTCGAGTCTCTCAAGCGATCCACTGAGCTTCTCCGGCCTCACTACCAAGCTGCCACGGAGGCTGGCAAGGCCATTGAGGCATGGGAGGGGCTCCAGGAGGAGTGGTGCGGATCGAAGGACACTCAGGGTGAGCATGGGCTCACCGATCAACAACAGGACGATCGGATCCGTCGTGCGCGCGACCTCCTCAGCCAGGAGGGATTCGGACTGCAGCACGTTCTCCTGGCCGTGGGGAGCGCGGCAGAGGAGGGAGTGGCCTTGCCCGAGAAGGTGGCGCTTCTCACCTCAGCCTTCTTCGAGAGAGCGGGACGCTTCGCGCAGGAACGGTCCTGGACCATGCCCTTCGTCGTGCCCCTGGATCCCTATGCGTCCCGGGATGAGTTCGTGGGCTACCTGAAACGGAAGGACGTCGAGTCGATCAGCGTCAGCACTCTCATGGAGCGCCGCCGCAAGTTGTTGACCTACTTCAGGGATGGCGTGCCTGGGCATCTCCTGGACTTGACTTACTCGTCGTGTGTTCCCCCTGCCGACGAGCTTCCCGGCGCGGAAGAGCGTCTGGCTCATGCTGCTCGCGTGATCGCGATCGATCGACTGCGCGACCGCATCGCCAAGCGTGGTCTCCATGGCCCGACGCGAACCGTGCACGACTCGGACCTGAGCGGGGATGCGCAATGGCTCGCGGGCCTCGACTCCATCGAGAGGCGTCGGATCAGGGAGTTCCTCTTCTACAACGTTCGGTACCACGACAATCATCGGGCGGACCCTTACCTGCAACACCCGGAGTTGTTCGTCCTTCAGATGAGGCTCGATCAGGCCAGGGAGCGCCTGCGACGAGTGGTCGTCGACGCCTTCTTCTCCAGCTATCCCGGAGTGCCCGATCGGAGGCGCCTGCAGGATGACTACCTGAGTGATGACGAGAACTATCGAGCGGTCGTGTACCAGTGGCTGCGTGAGCTCTGGGTGCTTTGCGAGAGCTTGGGCCTCTTCGGTGAGAGTGGTGAGCGGCTCACGGAACGAGAGCTGGGTCAGTTCCTCATCGATCTCGACGTGTTGCCGGCGAGCCAGGGGGCCGAGCGCGCTCTCTTCGTGCTGCGAGCAGCCGCCGAGTCTGGTCTTCGGGCCGACTTGCTCCAGCTCGCCCTGGAGGGGAAGTCCGTTAGCTGGCCGGGCCGGCACGACACCGAACGTCTTCGGGCGCTCGAGTTCTTCTTGAGGCGGAACGACCGGGAGTCTGACCGACCCACGTCGAGCAACGAGAGCCTCCTCCGACGACTATTGGATGAAGTCGCCAAGATCGGCATCGATCGAAGGGTCTTCCTCGACGTCGTCGCTGGTGCCATCTCTCCCGAGGAGCTCGCAGTCCGGAGGCTTAGCAACCGGGCCGAGCTTCGAGTTCAGGCCGAGCTCTTTCTTCAGGACTTCTCCAAGAAGGACGAGAGCGGCCAGAGAGCGCGGAGGCCTTACCTGACCGAGGACGCACAGAGTGACTTGATTGATGCCATCGTCAGCAGTGGTGACATCAACGAGTGGCTCGCGGTGACTCAGACCAAGCAGCACGTGGCCGATCAGCTCCATCGTCACTTGCTGGGCCATCTCTACTCGTCGCTCTGGTCGTCCATCGACGCCTTCACGTTGCCAGCGAAGGATCCCGTCCCCTGGGACCGCCTCCACGAGGTCGACTATCGGACCATGCGCTCCTGGGGGCGGCCGTCGATGCAGCCCGGCATTCAGGTGGTCGACATGCTCCCCGCCTCGCGGGACGATCTCGTCGCCATCTCGATCCACTCCGGTGGCTTCACGGCGCAGATGGCGGCTCAGGCCGACGCGGCGGCCGTCCTCGACACCAACGCGCTCCAGAGTGCCTTGCGAAGCCGAGAGAGCCGTGCCGACAGTCTCGAGCGGAGCCGTCAGGCCCGAGTGGAGCAAGAGCTCCTCCCCGCCGCGGAGCTCATGCGCCAGCTCGACGAAACCGAGAGCATCTCCAAGGGGAGCGAGCTCCGCGGACTCCTCGAGATGGCCCAGGCCTCACGGATCGAGCAGCAGAGCGTCAGCGGCACGGCCAGGCTCGGCGTCTACGGTCGCGCCAAGGCCGCCATGGCCTACTCGCGGCGACGCGAGTACCTCGACGCTGCCATCACCGCGGCCGGCAAGGGCGACAACTTCGCGAAGTGGGTGGTCCGACGGGCCGACTTCCGCAGCAGCCTTGCCGGGACCGACTCCGACAAGATCGTGGCGGCCTCCCACACCGGCTACCCCAATGGCGATCAACCCTTCCACGTGCTCGTGAAGATCCCCCACGGCTCGATCCAACACGACTGGAACGGCAAGCCGTACATCCTGTTCAACAGCTCCTATGCCGCCACGCGTCGCAAGTCCTGGATCAAGGCTGCCGGCTGGTCCGCCGTCATTCCCAAGGGGTTCGCCGCGCTCGTCAACCCGCGGTGGTGGAAGCAGGTCGAGAGGGGCATGGTCGCCTCGGTCCACCCGTTCATGTGGGACGTGAAGCCCGGCCAGGCCGAAAGCCAGAAGGCCTTGCTCGCCGAGCCCAACATCCTCGGAGGACGGCTCTACCTAGACGACACGAATCAGATCAAGTACTCCGAGGTCGCCCTCAGGATCGCGGCAGAGAAGGCCTTCATTCAGACCACCCGCGTGACCCAGACTGGCGCTCTCGGCAAGATCCAGGACGCGATCGTGGCCGAGACCGAGGCCTTCGGAAAGTCCACGCGCGACGACCTGGCCAAGGAGCGAGAGGACGATCAGAAGCTGCGGGATGCCCAGAGGGAGGCCCTCGATCTCGAGAAGAGAACGATGGCGCTCGAGAAGGAGAACGCCGAGCTGAGGGAGCAGCTCGAGAAGGCCACCGCGCCAAAGAACCCGGAACAGCCCCCGGGCTGAGCACCGTCAGCGAGCGCTGGAGGCTCGACCTCGTCAGGTCCGCACGTTCACGACGACCGTGCGCTTGCCGAGGTCGAGCACGAGCACCCGACCTCGATCGTCACCGAGGACCAGCAGGTTGGGCTCGGCCTGACGGACGGACACCCGCTGGCTCCCGGCCAGGAAGGCGAGCGGCGTGACCTCTCCCTTCTGGAGGAGCTGGACGCGCGCGCCGTGCGAGTCGAAGCGGACGAGGACCAGGTGCTCGTTTGCCAGGAGCACCTCGCCCAGGCTCTCGTCCTCGTCCGGGGTCCAGAGCTGCACGTTGCCGCGGTCGAAGACATGGACTCCGGTCGCGCTCTCCACCACGGTGACCCGTTCGTCGCTGGTGAGCTGGACCCGGCTCGCCTCGTCCAGCGAGTGGTGTACCGGCCAGGACGGGCGGCGCTCGCGCAGGACGAGACCCTGGCGATCGAAGCGCCAGTGCTCGAAGGGGAAGGTCTTCTCGACGACCACGCGCAACGAGCGTGCGTCGGCTCGCAGGGCATGGATGCGACCCTCGTCGTCCGCGCCCGTCCAGAGAGCGCGCGGTCGCTCCGAGCGGAGGTCGAGCGCCACGACCTCCGGCACGCCCCGGGTCGAGCCCGCGGGTCCGAGGCCCACGAACCAGAGCTGAGCATCGTGTTCGGGAGCGAAGGCCGTGACGTCCCGGAGCTCGCACCACGGTCGTGCGGTGCGTCGGTCGAGGTCGAGACGACAAGTGAGCGTGAGCTCCCCACGTCGCGCAATGCCGAGCACTTGCTGACCGCCCAGGCTGGGCACGAAGCGTTGGCAAGGAAGGTCGAAGTGCGCCAGCAGGCGGCCGCGTCCGTCGAGTAGCGACGACCCGAGCTCACCACGTGCCACGAGCAAGCGACCGTTGGGAAGGAGCAGCACGTCGGAGAGCGCGTGCTGGCCGACGTCGTCCTGGTCGACCTCCACGCGCTCGTGGTTGCGCTCGATCCGGCGCGCCTCGGGAGCGAGCGGTCGCAGGTCGGTGCGCAGGGCGCTCTCGCCGGCAAAGTTGCCGAGCTCGATGATGAGACGGCCCGGATCGTGGACGGGGAGCGCCCGTTCGAGGACGCTGCGAGCGAGAGGGCGGGCGAGGATCCGGAGTGCGCGACGACGCTGGCGCAGGCTCGTCGGCTCCTCGGTGTCGGCTTCGTTCCGAGCCGACTCGACGAAGGGATCGCGTGCAGCCTGGTCTGCGGCTGCCTGTTCCTCGTCGAGAGTGCGCAAGAGCTGCTTGTCGAGCAGGGTCTCGGCCATGGCGAGCCGGGTGAAGCCCGTGTCCGGCGAGTCGAGTCGGCCCTGCGTCTCCAGGAACGCGAGAGCCTCGGGAAGAACGCTGGCATCGAGGCTGAGTCGTCGGACGTGCGCTCGTGCTGCTGGCGGCCCGCCTCCTTCGACCAGGCGATCGAGCCACGCGCGGGTCAAGTGACGCAGCTTCGGGGCGGGCCAAGCGACGTCCGCCGCTCTCGCGAGCTCACCGCTCTCGGCGAGCGAGTCGGCCCAGAGCAGCCGCAGGGCCGTGGCCTCGTCGTGAAGGTCACTTCGCTCGAGTCGGAGGACGGCGTCCCGAAAGACACCGTGGAGACGCGCGAGCTCGAGCGCGTGATCGCGACCTCCGGCGAGAAACCACTGCCTCACGACCAGGCCCGGCGCGAGGTCCTTGAGCTCGGCGAGCTCGGCAGCCTGTCGGTGGAGACCGTGCTTCTCGAGCAGGGTCACGGCCTCCTCCTCCTTCTTCAGCAGCTCAGCCAACACGTAGGCGGCCTTCTCGATGTCCCCCATGGCGATGAGCTTCTCGGCCGCCCGGCGATAGACCTGCTCGAGATAGCCGTAGAGATCCGGACCGCTGAGCAACATGGCGCTGCCGACCAGATGACCCGGTGCCGTGAGCCGAAGCGACGTGCGAGGACGAGGCAAGGTGAATCGAAGCTGCGACAACATGCCGCGCGTGGAGCCGCCGAGCGGAATGGCGTGGTGGAGGGCCTCGATGAGCCTCCCGCTCTCGAACAACTTCATCATCTTGCCGAGATAGCGTGACTCCTGGCTCGCCATCCATCGCATGGGCAACAGGGCGGTGGCGAGACGACGGAAGAACCCGGGCTTGGAGGGGGGCGGTGGCGGGGACGGGCGCGGGGGCAGGGTGATGGCTCGGGACAGGGCGGCCCGTTTCGAGGGTTGGCGTCGGAAGAAGGAGCGCAGGCGACCGAGGAGTCCCACCTTCATTGCCCTGCGCTTCCGTGCCTGCTCCTTCATTCGGGCCACGGTCTCCCGGAAGGCGCGCGACGGCTCGGACAGTCCGGCGAGCTTGCGGGGATCGGTGGTGACCGACTCTGCCTTGACGACCGCTGCGACCTTCGGCTGTGGGAAGGGCTCGACCCCCAGCGGCGTGAGCGGGCCGGGATCGACCCAGGCGGCCGGGTCGAGCTCGCCGACCGCGCGTCGGGTCGCGACGACGCCTCCATCGGCGAGCCAGCTCGTCTCCTCGCGATCGGATTCCGTTGCCGGGGTCGAGGTCGCGTCGTCTTCCGGGTGCGGGAGCGCCCAGGTGCCTGAAGCCTCGGCGATCAGGGGAAGGCCGAGACAGTGACGCGTGCGCAACTCACGATCCTGGGGCCAGGTGAGACGCCAACGTCCGTCGGCGAGCTCCTCGACCCGACTGCCGGCAACCCAGCTCGCCAGAACGCGACGACGTGCCTCCTCGACGCCGAGCAGCTTCGGATCGAAGAGCAGGCTCCGCGCTTCGATTCGACCACGGTGGACCAGGTCCCGAGGCGGGGCTCGTCGCGCGGACCTCATGCTCGGAGCTCCGGCTCGTCGGCAGCGAGCAGCGACTCGACCTCGAGGATGAGCAGACGGCCGTCGACGGTGAGGCCGACGAGACGATCGTCCATCGGGCTCGCCACGACGTCGATGAGCACGTCCTTGCTGCGATGCAGCACGCGACGACCCTTCAGGCTGAGCGCCGAGATCACGTCGCCGGTCTCCTCTTGCACGATGAGGCCGACTTCATCGCCCCAGGAGAACGGAGCGATGACCGTCTTGGCGAGCGGGTTGAGGATCACCGGCTTGCGACCTGCTTCCCAGTCGCGCAGCATCGCCACGCGCCAGCAGTCGTCGCCCATGAGCAGGCCGAGCACGAGCTCGCCCTGACGGGTCGCGCCGAAGGACGCGGCACAGCCACCATCGGGCAGGGCGAACGATCTCTCTCGCTGGTCGATCTGGCGTCCCAGGACGGTGCCCTGCTCGTCGTCGATGCCGACCCAGGTCAGCGAGCGTCGGGAGCCGGCGGTCCCGAGGCTCGCCAGGACGACGATCCCCTCCCGCGTCGTCATCCGCGACCAGTCCGTCTGACAGTCGAAGCGATGGAGCCTCGAGCTGCCGTCCACGACGTGCAGCCCCTCGCGCCAGTGACCCGCCGACGGGTCGAGGTGGAGATCGGCGAGCACGCCGGTCTCGGTCGGCACGAGCTCGTTCCAGGGAGGCTCGTCCCGCCAGAAGAGCGAGGTCGCCGTCTCGTCTCGCAGGCCGATCACCTCGAAACGGTCGTCGGTGAGCGTGAGCGCTCCGGCCAGGCGCTTGCCGAGACGTCCCACCGCGATGATGCGACGCTCGGGATCGATCCGGTGGAGCTTGATCAGGTGCTCGGGAATGCTCTGGACGAGAGGGACCTGGGGCTCGGCGTAGCGCGGGGGGAGACCGGCCATCCCCAAGCCCTGCTCGTGTCGCACGAAGACCTGTCGTCCGGTGGCGGAGATGCGCAACGCGTGTGCTGGGCCGGCCTTCTTCCGGTCCAGTGACGTGCGAGTCCTCTGGTGAGGCTGGCGGAAGGGGTCACGCAGCAGTCGTCCGCGATCCTGATCGGCGGGGAGCGTCAGTCGCAGCGGTCGAGTCCCCTGAGCTGGCTCGAGTCGGAGCTCGACCTGCATCGGCCCGAGCTCGAGGACGTCGTCGATGCGCACGAGCCGAGCCGACAGCTCACGGGCCAGCGACACGACGGTCGGTCCGCCGAGGACGAGCACCTCGTCGATGAGATCGAGCGCCTCGAGCTGCTCACGCCAGGCGTCGCCGTCGATGGAGTGGACCCAGCCGTGACGGCCCGACAGGAAGGACAGCTGGAGGTCGTCGCGCTCGAGACCGGTGCGCAGGCGGAGGCTCGACGCCTGGATGAGCCCCCAGTGAAACTCGGCTCCCACGTTCGCTGCCCGACGGAACAGCACGATCAAGCTGGCCAATTGCACCAGTCGAGGAGGGCCGAGCTGATCGGGCGCACAGTCGAGCAACACGACCGATCGCCGCATGCTGGCCGGCTCCTGCCGAGAGAGCTCGAGGAAGGCGTGCTCTCCCGTGCTGGCCCGACGTGAGAACTCGTCGGGTGCTTCCTCGGCCAGCAACCACTCCGACAGCAGGAGACGCTCGTAGGGGCCACGACGGGTGAGCCCGTCGAAGCCGTCGGGCTCACCCATGCCCGCACGGGGTCGTCGTCGCAGCGGTCCGAAGAAGCTCGCCAGCCGCGGCAACAGGCCACCGAGGCTGGTCGCCAGGTGAGGCGCGAGGATCTCGAGCTCCTCAGCCCAAGGCTGGAGCGGGCGCGGCAGCTCCATCAGTCGTCGCCCCCGGTCGAGCTCGTCTTCAGCCACCGGTGCAGGCCGGTCTCGTCGAGACGAACGGCGCCGTGCAGGGAGAGCACGTGCCCATGGTCGGGGAGGACGGCGAGGGGAGCCGTCAGCCCTGGAAAGCGCTGCGCGAAGACGTCACTCAGCAGCGCATCGGGCAAGTCGGCGGCGAGAGCGGTCGGGAGGTGCAGGTCTCCTGCGAGCCGGCCGAGGTGAACGAGGCCATCGACCCAGGGGAGGTCGTCGAGGGCGCCGAGCACGACGAGCACCCGAGTGGACTGAAGCCCGCGGAGACGAGGCAAGACGTCGGGCTGACGCAGCAAGCGGTGTGCGAGCTGCACGGCGACGTCGTCCAGGCCCACCACCGCCTGGACCTCGAGCGGCTCCTCACGCTGATGCCAGGCGAGACGCCAGGCACTCGCGACCCTCCCCATGATCGCTCAGCCGTCCTGGCCGAGCGGTGCCGCTCGTGTCCCGTCGTCGTCGGACCCACCGACCTTCGCGACGAGACGTCCGCGGAGATCGTCGAGCTCGGCGGGGAGCTTCGCGCTCGCGAAGGTCGCATCGATCTCTCGAAGCACCGACTCGAGCTGGAGCACCCAGGCCTCGCGCTCGACGTCCGGCCCCGGTTCGACCTGCAACAGCTCGTCGGCCTGCCGCGCGAGGCGGCCGCTGCGTGCGAGCAGTCCGCGCGACGCTGCTTCGGCTGCGTCGGGCAGGGACGTGTTGGACGAGCCTTCGAGCAGCGGTGCGAGCGTGTCGCGGGCGAGCGCCTGCTCCGGTGCGGTGGGGACGGCGAAGACCAGGGGCCAGAGGTCGGCCGTGGTCGCGGTGCTGCGACCGTCGAGAACGCAGGCCGCCGCGACGAGCCCTTGAAGCTTGATGACGCGTCGGTCGGAGAGGGTGAGGCCGACGCCGCGCAGCAAGCGAACGGCGGTGGCCAGCTCGGGGCGCACGGTCTCGAGGTCGACGTCGCGGACGGCACGCGAGAGCAGGTCGAGGTCGGCGAGCGTGGCGGACTCCGTCGGTGCGCTGCCACCCCGCAAGGACCAGCCGGCGGTGAGCAGGTCTTCCAGCATCGTGTCGCCGATGGGCTCGACGAAGAGTCGGAGCAGGAAGCGATCGCCGAAGGCGGCGAGGGCTTCGTCCTCGGGCAGGGCGTTGCTGGCGGCGACGCAGAGACGGAGCGGGCAGGTGATGGTGGCCTGACCCCGGCGGAAGCGACGCTCGTTCAGGATGCCGAGCAAGGTGTTGAGGATGGCGGTCGAGCCCTGGAAGACCTCGTCGAGGAAGGCGACGTCGGCTTCCGGGAGCATCCCGTCCGTGCGGGTCTCGACCACGCCGTCTCTCAGCTTCCTGAGGTCGACGGGCCCGAAGATCTCGCTGGGCTCGGTGAAGCGCCCGAGGAGGTACTCGAAGCAGGTGCCGCCGATGGCCCCGGTGAAGCGTCGGACCGCCTCGCTCTTGGCGGTGCCCGGGGGGCCGATGACCAGCACGTGCTCGCCGGCGACCGCTGCCAGGGCGATGGCCTGGAGCAGCGCCTCGCGCTCGAGGAGACCCTCGCCGGCGCGAGCGAGGGCGGTGCGGACTGCTTGGGCTGCCGTGGTGACGTCGGTGCTCATGCAGGGATGGTAGCCGAGTCACCTGCTGGCGGATGGAGGGTCCAGGTCGGCTCGCTACGACTGCGCAGTCGGGGGCGACACGAGCTCCACCCACGGACCGGGGAACGACCGCACGGCTGCGGCGAGGGCTTCGAGCTCGGGATCGATGAGACCGGCTCGTCGCAGCACCGCGCGCGAGCCCTCGAGGTAGTGGAGACCGCGGCTGTCGGAGTCGTCACGCCTCCGCTGCGGGGTCGCGTTGATGACGGCCCGGGCGGTGTCCTCCAGCGTGAGGTCCGAGCGGTAGATCGTGTCCGGGTTGGAGAGGTAGGTGACGGCGAGAACGTCCTCGGTGCGGTCGGTCCTCTCGACGCGGACCTCGCGACGGAGGTAGCCGCTCTCCTCGAGTGGCCGATCCGGTGCGTAGCCCTCCCGGAGGTCGGTCACGCGGAGCACCTCCGACCAGACCTCTGTCTCGTAGCGGAGGAGACGCCCTTCGATGACACCTTCTTCGGCCTCCTCCGTGCCGAGAACGATGGAGCGGTGAGCGCCGTCACGAACGAGGTCGGGCCGCGGTGGAGGGAAGGCGTCGAAGCTCTCGGCGGCCGGGCACCAGCGGTTGGTGCTGAGCTTGTTGAAGCGACGCCGGTGTCCGAGGAGGCGGGCCGGCACCGACTCGACCACGTGGCGAGCGAGCTCCGGCTCGAACATGAGAGAGCCGTAACCAAAGATCCACTGACTCATCGTGACCTGCTCCCACCATCGAATCGTCGAGCTTCGAGCTCGGGCTGGAGCTTACACGGGGCGATGTCGGTGCTCATCGGAAGGGGTGGCGCGGAGACGCTGAGCGCTCCGCGCCACCGTCCTCCTCGACGGCTCTGTCAGAACTGCCAGCCCAGGCTCAGGCCGAAGCTGCGACCCGGCTCCGCGATGCGCCGTCCGGTGAACGGGTTGCTCGAGGCCAGGTGATCCACGTGGTCGTGGTCGGTGAGGTTCTCGATCCGGAACGACAGGCTCGCTCCTCGCGGCAGGTCGGCGTCCACGAGCAGGTCGTAGACGGTCCAGCCGGCGGTCTCCTGCTCGAAGCGAGCCGTCGCGACGCGGTCCTGGTGGTCGGACCAGCGAGCACGGCCCTGCACGGTCACCGGCCCGATGCGACGCTGGACGTGGATCGTCCCGTGCAGGGGCGGCACGCCCAGCGCGGGCTCGTCGAGCTCCTCGTCGGTGCCACGAAGCCAGGAAGCCGTGGCCCCGAGCGACCAGTTCGACCCAGGCCGGACCTCGATGCCGATCTCGCCACCGTGGAAGCGGGCACCGCTGCCGTTGACGTAGCGGTAAACCGTCGGGGGCGACAGGGGAAGACGAGGTGAGAGCGACGGGTCGGCAATGACGGTGATGTAATCGTCGATGTCCCGGTAGAACAGATCGAGGAAGAACGACACGCGTTCGGTCTCGTGGCTGAGCCCGAAGTCGAGCTCGGTGGCGACCTCCGGGTCGAGCTCCGGATCACCGACGAACTCGGCGGGAAGCTGGAAGCGGGTTGCCGGGAAGCGATCGCTGTAGCGTTCGAGGGCTCCCGGCGAGCGCGGGACGCGTCCGAGCCCGAGCTGGATCGTCCAGTCGTCGGCGGGGCGCCAGCTCAGGGAGGCGGTGACCGAGACGTTGGTGTCGCCCTGATCGAGCTCGCCGCTCGTGTTGTCGAGGAAGTACTGGCTCGATCGCCCCGCGTCGGAGTCGAAGCGATCGATCCTCAGCCCGAGCGACCACTCGAGGTCCTCACGAGGGACGATGTTGGCGGCCGCGAAGAGGCCGATGTCTTCGATGGTCACGTCCGGCCAGATCGCGTCCTCGAAGATCGTCATGCCGTTGCTGCGGTTGCCGACGCGGCGGTCGGCCGCCCGCTCGAGCCGGTAGGCGTCGATGCCGGCCTGCAAGAGCCAGCGATCTTCACCGCTCCAACGACCGATCCAGCGTAGGCCCGTCGTTTCGGACTCGGTCTCCACTTCGACGAGGATCGGGAACGGCGGCGTTCGCATCGGGCTTGCCTGAGCCGTCGGCTTGTCGTCGTTGTTCATGTCGTGACGGATGCGGTGACGGTAGACCTGGAGGTCGAAGTCCGGCGCCCGCTGGCTCTCGCTGCGATGCGACCAGTCGACGACCACCGAGCGGGTGTCGAAGAAGGTCGCGTCGAGAAGACGACCGGGGTAGTCGACGTCGCTCTGATCCTGGTGCGCGAGCTGGAGAGAGACGAGGTCGGTCTCCGTGAATTCGAAGCGGGCAGCGAGACGGTAGGCGTCGCTCTCATGCTCCGCGTCGACCTTGCGGCCGGCGCCGTCCTCGACGTCGTTGCCCTGCCGCCGCGTGGCACTGAAGGCGACCGAGTGCCGTGGTCCGCCGCCGGCCACCGCCGCGTGCAAGGCGGAGCGATCACCGTTGCTGTCGAAGGAGCCGACGAGCTCACCCTGCACGCACCGCTCGCTCAGGTCGGGAGCTCCGTCGGTCGTGGCGAGCACCGCCGACATGGCTCCCGAGCCATGGGCGAGCGCGTGCGGTCCCTTGATGACGGTGAGGCTCTTGATGTCGAGCGGATCGACGTGGGCGATGGCCGAGTCCATCCGGGCCGGACCCGCGCCGAACATCCGCGTGCCGTCGACGAAGGTCCCGAGCTGCGTCTCGCGCAGGCCGCGCACGACCGGATCGAGACCGAGCGGACCGCGACGCACGGAGCCCGCTCCCGGCAGGAGTCGCAAGGTCTCACCGAGATCGGCATCGGCCTCGCGGCGCAGGTCGACCTGTCGAAGACGACCGGGATCGACCTGCCAGGAGGGGATGGCCTCGATCGTGAGGGTCTCCTGGAAGAGAGGACGAAGCATCACGTTGAGAGGCGAGCGGGTCGTCGAGTCGACTGCTCGCTGCTCCTGGACGTAGCCGGGGAGCTGGAAGGAGAGCGTCCAGCGTCCCTCCGGAAAGGCGAAGCGGAAGCCGCCGTCGTCGTCGGTGCGGTGGGGTTCCAGCTCCAGCTCGGGGCCGAGGTCGGGGAGGTCGATGGCGACCCCGGAGAGTCCGCGACCGGTCGACGAGTCGACGACGCGGCCATGGATCTCGGCGGCGACCGTCGGGGTCGCGCCGAGCAACACCCCGGCCAGCACGGCGGGGGTCAATGAGATGTTCACTTGATGAGTTCCTGAACTGATGACGTGAGCTCGCCGTGATCGTCGGGAGACGATCCGGATCGCGAGGGCGCACGACGACCGCCGGGACGTCGCGAAGGCATCTCGCGATGAGGAAGGGAGGACCTGTCGGCGGCGACGAAGGCCGCGGGAGGGCTGTCCTCAGACGGTGATCGAGTGAGACTCGGGCGGGCCGCGAGGTCTCCGGGACAGCCAGTCGCGCGCGACGAGGCAGCGGTCCTCGGTGCGGAACACGAAAGAGGACCAACCGGTGCTCCGAGGCGGTGCCTGGGCACGGGCCAACGATGCAGATTCGCGCTGGGGGCCCTGGGCCGTGCTGGCGTTACAGCCCTCGTCGCATCCGCGGACGAAGCCGTCGACGACCTGCCAGGAGTCGGTGGTCGTCGGCTCGGGCGGGGTCGGCTTCTTCGGGGCCCGGGCGGCGCAGCAACACTGCGAGGCGCCGACGCAGCAGGCCATGCCGCAGCAGGCAGCGGGCTCCTCCCCGGTCCAGAGCTGGGCCGGCAGCGGGGGGAGCAGCAGGACGATCAGGGAGATCGCCGCCACGACGCGAAGCCATCTCACGACCTGGGAGCGTACTCCCCGATCGGTGCGCCCCGGGAGGCACGCGTCACGTGCTCCCCAGCCGACGTCCGCCTGGTCAGACCTTGAACGACTCCACCTGGAAGCCGGCGTTCTCACCCTCCTTCAGCACGCCGATGACGACCTTCTCGCCGTCCGTGCGCACGTTGATGAGGCCGTAGATCAGGTCGTCGGCGAGGTACCAGTCGCGCAGGGGCTTCTCGGGGCCCTTGCGTCCGTCCGCGCCCCTGCTGCCGAGTCGGGCCCCGCGTACGCGCTCGCCGTCCTTGGTCAGCTCGGCGGGCTCGTAGAGGGCGACCGAACGCGAAAGCTCGGTCGAGTAGATGAGGGGCGCCAGGTGCTCTCGCTCCTCGAGACCGAGATAGGAGAGCTTCCTGCCTCCGGTGATCGGATCGCTGAAGGCCCCGGCCATCGCGAGGACCTTGGCCCGAGGATGGGCGTGCGTCTCGTTGTCACCGCTGGAGAACAACGTGGCGAGGGGCGACATCGCGCGGAGGAAGATCGTCGAGACGTCGTCGGAGCCATGGTGGCAGGCCTTGGCGACATGACACTTGAACTCGATCGAGGGCACGTTCTTCAAGAGGACGGCCTGGGAGCGGAAGTTGAGGTCTCCGGTCATGAGGAGCCGCACGTCTCCGTGGTCGATGCGCAGCGTGACCGAGACTCCGTTGCGTGTCAGGGACGGCTTCCCCATGGCGCTCTTGCTCGTCTTGTCGAGGAAGCGCAGGGCAGGGGCATTCTTCCAACGCTCCTCCACGGGGCCGAGGACGTGGACGCTCGTGTCCGGCCCGGCATCGAAGTGCGGCAGCTCTCCCATCCCGAAGTGAACGCGGGCGAGTCTCTCCACGCCCTGTCCCTCGAGCTTCTGGAGTTGCTTCAGCCAGCGACCGTAGAGGCTGGAGAGCTTCCAGCGCCGGCCGCCCGACGCCCGCGAGTACTTGCGGACGTCGTCGAAGCCGTCGATGAGCGTGGTCAGGAAGAGGTCGGGCTCATCCGTGCCGGCAACGGGGCCGAGCTGTGACATCCCCTGGCCGTTCTCGAAGGCGGCCGGGTCTCCATCGAAGCGCGCGAGCCCATCGTGGTAGACGGTGCCGAAGCGGAAGCTGCCGCTCTCGACGCGCTCGGTGAGGTCCAGGAAGCCACCGTAGTGGTCGTAGTCGGGGTGCGTGCAGACGAGGGCGTCGATGTCGAAGACCGAGCCGCCGTGGTCGAACTCCTCGCGCCAAGACTGGTCGACCCAGCGCATCCAGTAGAGGAAGGCCGGGGCCATCGCGGGGCTGTTGGTCATCAACGGCCCGGGACCACCGTCGATCATCATCATCTTGCCGTTGGGGAAGCGCAGGATCGCCGCGTCGCCCTGACCGCAGTCGACCTGCCAGAGGCACAGCAAGCCGTCTTCCATGAGATCGCGAGTTCGGATCTCGAAGTGGTGACCCTTGGCGGAGAAGGTCGTCTTGGAGCTGTTGGTCGAGATGACGTAGACCGCGTCGCCCCAGAGGAAAGGCACCTTCTTCTTCACGGTCTTGAAGCGATGCGCAGCCCCCAGGGGCTTCAGGTTCAGCTTCGTCTTGGCGATGTAGGCAAGCGTGTCCTTCTTGATGGCCATGAGTGAGCGCTCCTCCGGGTGAATGGAGCGATCTTAGACCGAGTCGCTCGCTACCAGCCGCCGCTGGCTCCGCCACCGCCGTAGCGTCCACCGCCGCCGCTCCACGGTCGCGGTGAGCCGGACGAGCGACCGTGGCGTCCGTAGGTCACGCCGCCTGACAGGATCATCTCGACGATCCGGAGCACGAAGTACGGGTGACGAGAGGCCCAGGGGAGGAGGAACGCGAGCACCAACGCGCCGGCCCAGTGGATGGCGGCCTGGGTGAGGAGGTCGACGCCGTTGCTGACGACGATGCTGCGTCCCAGCAGCAGCGGGAGGCAGGGCGCGAGGAAGAAGAGCACGGCGAAGGTGCCGCTCATGACGAGGTAGGGCCGACCCGCTCGCTCGGCCAGCATGGGGAGCAAGGTTGCGGCCAGGTAGCAGACCGGAAGCGCGAAGAAGAAGCCGGGTCCGTCGCGGAAGACGAACGCCAGGAGCAGCGGGAGCACGAGCCAGGTCGCCAGCGCGCTGAGCAGCCCCGGGAAGAAGCGCCGACGGACCTCGCCGGCGAACGCCCCGAGGACGATGACGACGAGATAGACCACCGGCTGACGTGCGCCCAGGGGTGGGAGGAGCTGGCGCACCGGCCGGTCCGGCTGAATGTCGGCCGTGCGTTCGATCAGGCGGTCGACGAGTCGGGTGACCGCCTGGTCGAAGCGCCCGTTGCGCAGGTCGGGGGCGACCTCGTCGAGGAGACGACGCAGGGTCACGTCGGGCAAGTGACCCTCGAGCCCGTAGCCGACCTCGATGCGGGCGCGGCGGCTGGAGAAGTCGAGCAGGACGACCAGGCCGCGGTCCTCTCCTTCCTCACCGCCGGCCCAGGCCTCGGCGAGCGCGAGGGCGTAGTCCTCGATGGGGAGCCCGGACAGGTCGGGGGTGAGGACGACGGCAGCCTGCACGCCGGTCTGCTCACGGTGCGCGTGAAGACGTTCGGTGAGCTGGATCTCGACGGCGGGCGAGAGCCGCTGAGCGAAGTCCTCGATGGGCTGTCGGATCCGCGGGAGCGTGACCTCGGCTGCCACGCCGTTGGCCAAGGTGACCACGGCGAGCACGAGCAGGGCGGCGACCACGTGCGATCGCCGACGAGGGATCACCACTCGATCTCGTGCGAGAGCGGCGGCTTCTTCGGGAGTCCGAAGATCCGCACCCACAACGCACCGGGGAAGGACGACGCGCGAGCGCGGTAGTCGCTCACCACCTGGTCGTGACGTCGTCGCTCGACGCCCACCCTGTTCTCGGCACCCGACACCTCGGCGACCCAGTCGGGTCCGGTCTGTGCGCCGCGATAGCGTCTCTTGACCTCTTCTTGCCGGTCGAGCACGTTGCGGAGCTGAGCGCGGTGGGCCTCGACCTCGGCGAGGTCCTTGCGGAGCGACGCCTGACCGACGAGACCGAACAAGCCGACCAGCAGGGCGAGGCCGACGCCGGCGTAGAGGAGACGGCGCTGGAAGCGACGGTCCTCCTCTTCCTGACGGGCGCGTTCGGCGCGACGGCGGGCGAGCTCTTCTTCGGCCCGGTCGACGTGATGCGACTCCAGCCCGAGCTCGGTGGCGATGGCGAGGAGGTCCTCGCGATGGAGGGCGTCTTCTTCCTGCTCGCGGAGCTGCGTGGCGATGGCGATGAGGTCGTCGACGTCCTCGGTGGCGACCGTCTCGGTCGAGTGCGGCGAGTCGGGGTCGTCGCGCTCGGTGGTGATGCGGTCGGGCAGCTCGTTGCCTTCGAGGTCGACGCCGGGGACGTGCTCGCGCAGCAGCGCTCCGAGCCGGTCGAGGGCCTCGATGATCCCGGCCGCAGCTTCGCCTCGCGCCAGGCCGCGCTCGGCGGCGTCGGCCGCCTCGGCCCAGGCGTCGGCCGGCACGGAGGCGAGCCCGGTGTCGGCGTGCACGGTCGCTCGTCCGTCGCGGTGGGCGACGTGGAGGAGGACCCCGGTGTTCTCGGCGGTGCGGTGGAGGCCGAGGAGCTTGAACAGCCGGCGGGCCCGCGCCGGGCCGTCCTTGGCGTGCGTCTCGAGGTGGACCCGGAGCTCGCCCCGGTGCCCCTTCTCGGCGGCGCGGATCGCCTTGATGACGAGGAGCTCCTCGTCGGAGCTCAGGAGTGGCTTGGCCATGACCGCATCATGCCAGTTGCCGACCCGGGTCGATGCCAGTTGCCGAGAGGAGGGCGAGATGGCAGCGCGTTCCGTGGGATATCCTTCCATCGTCATGAGCACCGAGACCACTCCATCGTCCGACGCGACTGCGGCCCTCGATGTCGAGGCGCTGCGCGCGAACCTGCGTCTCACGCCAGCCCAGCGGATCGCGGAATTGGACCGGATGCTCCGCTTCCATCACCGAGTGCAGGTGCGGACTCTTTCTCCTGACCTTCGTGAACGTCTTTGGCAGGAAGAAGTCACCGAAGCACGGAGGCGGATGGAGGCTTCTGGTGATGGCGAGTGAAGCGCCACGACGCTGAGCAGCAGACCGAGGAGTTGCTTCGGGCGCTCATCGAGTCGGGGGTGGATTTCGTCGTCGTGGGCGGAGTTGCTGCCATCGC
Source organism: Acidobacteriota bacterium (assembly GCA_039029535.1). Lineage (GTDB taxonomy): Bacteria > Acidobacteriota > JBCCFW01 > JBCCFW01 > JBCCFW01 > JBCCFW01. Next base: position 11,243 of record JBCCFW010000039.1, on the reverse strand, counting down.
ACATGGAGCGACACGCAGCACCAAGGACTTGGATGTCGTCATCCCCATGGTGCCGGACAACCTCCGCCGCCTCCTGGCCGCCTTGATGCCCCACGCACCGGTTCATCTACATCGTCCCGATCTCGGGATCATTCCGCAGACACCGGAAGAGCTCAGTGCGTTCCGCACGTTGCTGATCTCTACAGCCCTCGGCCGCATCGACATCTTGCGTGAGGTCGATCCGATCGGGGAGCACGATGCTCTCGAGACCATCGAACTCGAACTCGTGGATGGGCTCGCCTGTCGGGTGGTCTCGCTTGACCAACTCGTCGAGATCAAGTCTCACGTAGGCCGGCCTCATGACCTCTCGGTGGAGGCAGAGCTTCGGAAGATACGAGAGCTCCGCGGAAGCGACTGACCCTCACTCCTCCGGCGGAGGCACCAACCTCAGCCCGCCGGGCTCTCCGAGCAGCGCTCGGATCCAGCGCTCGGGCAGCATGTCGCGGTTGCGGGCGATGAGCACGACCTCACCGTTGGCGCCGATGGTCACGTCGGTCTTGAGCATCCGACCGCGAAGGTAGTCGATCGAGACTGTCAGTGAGCCCTCGATGAAACGCAGGTGCTCGACCAGGTCCACGATGGTCAGCGCGTCGCGCTCGACGTAGTCCTGGGACGAGTAGCCCCGGGGGCGGCCGTCGTCGAAGGAGTCGCGCAGCAACGCGAGGGCCAGCGCGACCGAGCAGTCCTCGAGATGCTCCTCCGGCAGGCGCAGCACCGCGCGGGTCCAGCCGTCATCGGCCTCACCTCGGCGCGTGAGCTCGATCAGCTGGACGTCGACACCAAAGAGACGAGCCAGCAGCTCTCGCTCGGGAGAGCCGCTGCCGATCACGCGCTGACTACCTGCGCCCGGAGCGCGTCGAGGTCGTGGACGTGGAGACGATCGGCCGGCACCGCCTTTCGGGCGAGCTCGACGTCTCGGGCATGGTGCGTGAAGAGGAGGACCTGGATGGTCTCGCCCACCTCGCCGAGCACCTGCAAGGTCGCCTCGGAGCGTCCGTCGTCGAAGTTGATGAGAACGTCATCGAGCAGCAGCGGCAGGCCCGGCAGGGTCTCGTGTCGATGCAGCAGCGTGGCGAGCCGCAGCGCGAGGTAGAGCTGGTCCCGCGTCCCTTCCGAGAGACCGTGAACCTCCACGCGCTGACCGTTGGCCCGCTCGCAGAGCAGGCGGGCGTCGTCGCCGCGACCGAAGCCGACGAGCAGGTCGGCCCAGCGGCCCCGCGTGAGCCGCGGGAAGAGCGAGCGTGCCCGCGCCAGGACGGGACCCTCGCTGCGCTCGCGATAGCGCGTGACCTCACCCTGGAGGATCTCGGCCGAGAGCTTGAGCTCGGCGTAACGTCGCGCGCGGGCCTGGAGCCGGGCCAGCGCGGCCTGCGCCGACTCCGACGCTGCCGTGGCCGACTGGTTCTCCCAGCTATCGAGTTGCTTCTGGATGTTGCCCACCCGCTGGCTCGCGGCGAGCGCCTCCGACTCGACGGCCTCGAGCTCGACCTGTTGCAGGTCCTCGAGCTGACTCTCTAGGCTCGCCAGGTCCTGTTCGGCCGCCCACTCCCGCAGCTCGTCGAGCGAGACCCCTTCGCCGTGCTGATGGATGCGCTCGACCAGGTCGGAGAGCTTCGTGTCGAGCTCGCGGGCCTCGCGGGCACGGTCTTCGGCCTGGGGCAGGAGGCTCTCCTCTTCGACCTCGGCTTCGGCGAGGAGCTCCTTCATCCGGGCTCCTGCCGTGTCCATGCGCAGGCGTGCGGCCGCGAGCTCGTCGTCGATCGCGGTGAGACGCTCCTCGGTCTGCCGACGGGTCTCCGCCTCGCGGTTGAGCCGTCGCTGGTTCTCGATGAGGGCGACGACGTCGGCGTCGAGGTCGTGACTGCGCTCGCCGACGTGATGCTCGGCCAGCGTCGTCGTCAGGCATTGCTGGAAGCTCCGCGATGCGTCTTGCAGCCGCTCCAGCTCGTCGGCGAGCTCGGCGGAGCGATCGCGTTCCTCGAACAGCTCGCGGAGCTTCTCGAGAGCGGTCTCGACGTCGTCGGGTCGCGCCTGCGCGTCCAGACCCAGCGAGCGCACGGCCTTCTTCCAGGCGCGTCGCCAGTCCTTGCCTTCGAGCACCGCGCGATCGTGAGCGCGTGCCGCCGTCTCGAGCTCGATGGCGAGGGCGTCCAGCTCGTCTTGCAGGTGCTCGCGTCGCGCCTCGGATTGATCGGCACGCCGCAGGAAGCGACGCGCCGAGGCTTGCAGCTCGGTGAGCGACGCGTCGGCCGAGCAGGTCGTGAGCTCTTGAAGACAGGCGTGCAGCTCGCGCGTGCTCGTGCGCTGCTGCTCGACGAGGTCGTCGAGCTCCAACCGTCGCTGCTGGTGGTCTTCGAGGAGACGGCAGGTCTCTTGCCAGCTCCGCACCCACGCACGCATCTCTTCCGGAGTGGCCGGATCGATCCCGGTGGGCTCCCACTCTGCGAGCCAGTTGCGCTCGTGCACGTAGAGCTCGGCGCGCAGCTCCTCGCTGCGACGTTCGAGGTCGACCTGCTGCTGCGTGAGTGACGCGACCTTGGCCTGGAGCATGGCGCGACGCGTGACTTGCTCGGCCTGCTCGCGCAGGCGGTCGGCGAGCTCGTCGCAGTCGTGAACCTCGCGGGCCACCTCTTCCAGCCGACGTCGGAGCTCGGTCGGCGGCTCATCGAGCTGCGCGACCAGGCCGTGTAGCTGACGATCGCGCTGACGACGGAGCTTGGTGAGCTCGGCGGGGTCAGGCAGCACGCGATGAGGGTCGAGCGTGGCGAGCTCTTCTTGCAGCGCCATCTCACGCTCGCGACACCGCACGGCCTCGTCTTCGAGCAAGCGCGTGCGGGTGGCCAGCTCGGAGGCCTCGCGGGCCCGCATCTCGACGGTCTCGGGTAGCGGCACCGGCAGGCTGCGAAGCTCGGCAGCACTTCCTTCGAAGGGCGTGAGCTGGCCGAGGCGGTGCGCGATCTCGGCCTCTTGCAGGTCGATGGCCTGACGCAGCTCGCGGCGACGGCTCGCCTGCTCCACCGTGCGCTCCGCCGCCGACAGCGCGAGGCCCAGACGTCCGGTGTCGACGACGGGACCGAGCTCGGCCAGCCGTTCGCGCAGGGCGGACTGCCGGGTCTCGAGCCGGTCGCGTTGATCCCGCGTCGTTCGTTCTTCGCTCTCCACGCCCGTGCGCTGGCGGGCCAACGATCGGAGCTTGGCCGCCACCTTCGGGCTGGGGCGGAGCTGTTCGAGCTCGGGGTCGTCGGCATCGAGACCGAGTGCGGCCGTGAGTCGACCCACGCGCTGACGTGCCGATCGAGTCTCCGCTTCGAGCCGCGGCAGCTCGACCTTCTCGTGACGATGACGGGCCAGGCCGGCTTCGAGCTCGCGCAGCTCGTCGTCGGAGAGGGTCGTCACGCGGGACGGGACCGCGAGCTGCTCGAGGCGATCGCGAGCCTGCTCGGCCTCACGCTCCAGGCCCTGGATGACCTGCTCGGTGTCGCGCACGCGGGCCTGCTGCTCGACCCTTCGCGTGACGAAGTCGGCCGACAGGCGGGGCGTCGAGGCGAGCGCGCTGCGTTGCTCGCTCAGGTGCTGGTGCTGAAGCAGGAGCGGCAGCAGTCGCAGCTCGCGCTCGAGTCGTTTCTCGGTGGCGCGGAGCTCTTGCAGGCGGGCCCGCGCTTCGTCGCGCTGACGCAGGTTGTGCGCCAGGCCCTCGCGCTGCTCCTTCCAGGTGTGCGCCGCGAGACTCGTCATGGCGAGCTGCTTGCGGGCGTCCTGGTACTCGCCGATGGCGAGGTTGATGGGCAGCTTCTGACCACGGGGTCGGAAGAGCTTGTCGGCCTCCTCTTCGAGCTGCTGCACGAGCTTCGCGATGGGCAGGCCGTCGCGCGCCGCGTCGAAGAGGCTGGCCCCGAGCCGACCGTCACCGGCGAGGAGGTCCTCGCCTCCCTGACGCAGGCGGTCGTGATCGAGACCGAACAGCGCCTGGAACAGGGCGCGGTCGAGACCACCGAGCGCCGCGTGCAGCGCGGCAGGATCGAGCGGCTTCTCCTGCGGGTCGAGGAGCGTGCGCTCCCGGCCCTTGCGTCGGAGCAGGTCGAGACGAGCTCCGTCGGGCAGCTTGAGCCGACCACCGATGCGGAGGTCCTTCTTCTGATGGACGTGGTCGTCCTGGCTGCGCTCGGCGATGCCGAAGAGCAGGCCCTCGACCGCTCGCAGCGCCGAGCTCTTGCCGGCCTCGTTGTCTCCCTGGATGACGTGCAGGCCGGGCCGATCACCGAAGTCGAGGGTGACGTCGGTGAAGGGACCGAAGGCGCGCAGCTCCAGGCGCTCGAGGAGCATCAGCGCGTCACCGGTCCAGGAGGTGGGGGAGGACGCGACGCTGCACGGAGTCGAGCACCGTGCGCAGCCAAGCGGGGTCCTTGGGATCGAAGCCGTCGTCGCCGCGCCGCGCCTCGAGCGGGAGCTTCTTCGCGAGCGGACCGAGACAGTCGCCGAGGGCGAGCAGGGCCTCGTCGTCGTCGCGAAGGTGCTGGAGTCGGTCGAGGACCTGACCCAGCAAGTCGTGACGCGCGGTGAGCTCTTCGAGGGAGAGCGGCGGCAAGGTGTTCAACTGGATCTTTTCTATCCAGCAGGAGCCGTCGAGCTCTGCGGCCAGGGCGCGAGCGGCAGCTTCGAGCACTTCCGGATCGCGACCGAGCTCGGCGTGGGCTTCGCAGCGACCGTTGAGGACCACGCGGGCCGCCAGCAGGCGACCGCCGGCTTCGGTCGTGGCGCGCTCGAGCTGATGACGGAGGTGCTCGAGGATCTCGTCGAGGTCGAGGAAGTCGGTGACGTCGACCTCGACCCGCTCCCAGCGGACGACGTCGAGCACCTGATGCTCCACCGACACCACGCGACCGTCGTCGACCTCGACCAGGCTGGCTCCCTTGGCGCCGAGCTCGCGGGCGTGCCGTCCCTGCGGGTTGCCGGGGAAGACGATCCACGGGTCGGTCGCGAGCACCTCGCGCTGGTGGACGTGGCCCAGCGCCCAGTAGTCGTAGCCCTTGCTGCCGAGCAGCTCGACGCTGGTGGGCGCGTAGGGGTCGTGTCCCTCGCGGCCGTCGAGGGCGGTGTGGAGCAAGCCGATGTTGTGGAGGTCGGTCAGGGCGTCGGGGTAGTCGGCGGCCAGATCCACGGTGACCGCGCGCTGCGCGTAGCCCTGACCGTGCACGGCGACGCCGAGGTCCTCGTCGATGACGGTCTCGGGGGCTCGCGTCGCGAGCTCGGTGCAGTTGTCGGGCAGCTCGAGCTGCTTGGTGATCCGACTGGCCGCGTCGTGGTTGCCCCGGATGAGGAAGACCCGCGTGCCGGCCTCCCGGAGCTGGGCGAGTCGCTTCGTCATGAAGAGACCCGTCGAGTAGTCCTTCCAGTCGCCGTCGTAGAGGTCGCCGGACAGCAGGAGGAAGGAGGCCTCCTGGGTCAGGCAGAGATCGATGAGGTTGTCGAAGGCCCGACGCGTGGCCCCGCGGATCTCCTCGACCGGCGCGCCCTCGTGACGCTCCAGGCCCCTGAGCGGGCTGTCGAGATGGAGGTCGGCGGCGTGGACGTAACGCATGGCGGGGTCATCATGCCTTGCCTGGCCGAGCGAAGAGAACGCGAAACGATGCTCGAATTTCGTTCGGGTTGTTCGGTGATCTGCGCTTTCCGACGCAGGTAGGGGTCAGGTGGACAGCTTCCGGGACCGCGTGGCACGGTCCCGATGTGGAAGGAAAAGTCATGAACGCTCTGACCGAGGCTCGCGACCTGGCGGGTCATCCCATGTTCTCGGGCCTGGGGCCCGCCGAGGTCGAGGTGATCGCGCGGGCCGGCATGCTCCGGGTCCTGCACGCGGGCGACGTCCTCATGAGGGAGGGCCAGGTCGACGACGCGCTCGAGCTCGTGATGGAGGGCGAGGCCGACGTGACCTCCACGGGACGCGGCGGCGAGCTGCACTCGCTGGCCACGGTCGGCCCCGGCGCGCTGCTGGGGGAGACCGGCTTCCTCTGCGGGCAGGAGCGGACGGCCACGGTGCGGGCCAAGGGGCCCATGCGCTCCTTCCGTCTTCCGGGCGCCCGGCTCGACCTGCTCCTCGAGGAGGGGGAGCCGGCGGCGCGCAAGCTCCTGCGCCGCCTGGCCGTGCTGCTCGCCGAGCGGCAGCGGGAGTCGAACTCGCGGATCATGGAGCTCCTGGCGCAGACCCGGGATCCCAAGGCGCCGGTGAAGCTCAACGTCATGGCCATCCAGGAGAAGTTGGCCCGGGCGATGAAGCACGGGGGCTGACCCGCGGCTTCGGGACGGCCCGCCCGATCCGCTAGGATGCTCCGTCAACTCCTCCTCTCTTCGTGTCCGGGAGCGTCCATGAGCCGTCCGCTCACCACCGTCGACCTGTTCTGCGGAGCCGGCGGGCTCTCCTGCGGCCTGGAGATGGCCGGCCTGAAGGTCCTCGGCGGCTTCGACGCCGACGCCATCGCGCACCAGACCTTCCTCGGCCACCACGCGGACTCCCGGGTCCGCGAGCCCTCCGACCTCTCGGCGCTCACCGGCGAAGGAATCCGGGACCTGGTGGGAGTGGGTCCCGGCGAGATCGACGTCATGACCGGCGGCCCTCCGTGCCAGGGCTTCTCCATGGCCGGCAACCGCAAGCAGGGCGACGTCCGCAACACGCTTGTCTTCCACTACGTGCGCCTGCTCCACGAGCTGCGTCCGCGCTTCTTCGTCATGGAGAACGTGGTCGGCTTGCTGAGCATGAAGACGCCCGGTGGTCGGCCGGTCATCGAGGCGCTGGGCGAGGAGCTCACCGACCTCGGCTACCGCACGAACATTCCCGACGACGACAAGCTGAAGAAGTCGCTCATCGTCAACGCGGCCGATCACGGCGTGCCGCAGCGACGTCGTCGCGTGCTGGTGTTCGGCTCGCGCGACGGTGAACCGCTACCGGCGCTGGCCACGCCCAGCCATCACGATCCGAGCTGCGTGCCCATCGAGTCGGGATCGCGTCCCTACGTGACCTCGGGCGAGGCCCTGCTCGACCTGCCCGACCCCTCCCGCGACGAGCCGCTGATGCTCGAGCCGCGCGAGGACCTCTGCGACTACGCCCGGTGGATCCGCGATCCCGAGGGCCGGTGCTGGAACCACATCCCGACCAACCACCGTCCGTTCATGGTCGAACGGATGAAGGCCCAGGAGCCGGGCACCTCGCTCTATGACACCTGGGCTCACTCATGGGTGCGCTTGATCGAGGACGAGCCCTCGCCGACGGTGAAGGAGAACCACAACGCACCGTCGGTGCACCCGGTTCAGCCGCGAGTGCTCACGCCGCGAGAGTGCGCGCGGCTGCAGTCCTTCCCCGATGGCTTCAAGTTCGAGGGGAAGAAGAGCCGTCAGCTCGTTCAGATCGGCAACGCCGTGCCGCCGCTGCTGGGTCGTGCCATCGGTGAGGCGTTCCTCACCGCGGCGGGCGTCGCCAAGAAGCGACGCTCGCGCACGGCCTGATCGCCTCGGGACCGAACGGTTGACGCCGATCAGGGACCGGGCGGGAACTCGTCTTCCGAGATCTGGTCGCAAGGGTTCTCCACCCGCAGGTCGAAGAACTCCATGATGCCGTCCGGGCGGTCGTCGCGGTAGGTCCTGGTCGTCGTCGAGCGCAGCTCGAACCAACCCGTGGTCGGGGACGTGCTCTTCAGGAGCAGGTAGCGCTCGTCCGGGAGGAGCGGACGAGCCGTCGGCCACGAGAGGAAGCTGGCTCGGTCCTGCCAGCGGACGCGGAGCACGGCGCCCACCCCCTCCGGGATGGGCCACTCCTCGTTCTCGACGCTCGTGTCGAGCGTGGCGAAGCGACCCCCGAAGAGCGGACCGGTCGGGCACGCTGGTGAGGACGGCGTGACCGGCTCTTCGTAGGCCACCACGTAGACGAGCCGGCCCGCTGGCGGGTCTGGATCGAAGTACCAGAGACCCCCGAAGTCGATGGCGATGGGAGGAGCAGCCAACGCGTCGGCTGGCGTGGCGAGATCACCGGCAGCTCGGTAGAGGTGGTAGGCCCCGTCGCCGGCTCCGGAACCCACGGGATCCCAGGCGAGGTCCACTCCGGGATCGCAGCCTCGCTCGGTCGCGCCGAGCTCTCCCGCGAAGGACGGACCGACGTCGATCGTGAAGCGCTTCGAGTCGCAGCAGGTGACGCCGTCACAGGCGACCCGCAGGTGCAGCTCGCGGGGGCCGTCCACGTCGACGACGAGCATCGGATCGGTTCCGATCTCGACGTCGTCTTCGAACCACGCGCGCGTCAGCGTGCCGGCGCAGCCCGCGATGGTGACGGCGCTGCCGTCGAGGGTCACGGTCTCACCGAGACAGGTCCGGAGCTCGACGGTCTCGGAGCCGACGAGCTGACCGCAGCGACTGGCGATGCTCGTCGCCTGGGCGCCCCAGCCCGAGGTCTCCAGCCACGGAGGAGCCTCGACCGCGGGGATGCTGCCATCGTCGTTCACGTTGGTGACGTGATACGACTCCTGGTTCCAGATCGATCGAGCGCCGGTGGCACCGTCGACGTCGTAGACGATGAGGTCGGGTCCGTCGGCCGGGAGATAAGCACGACTGATCAGGATCTCGGCGGACCCGTCTCCGTCGACGTCGGCGATGATCGGTCGCTCGTGTGCCGTGAAGGAGGGGAAGGGCTCCTCGTGAAGGAGGTCGCCCGTGCTGCCCTCGCGCAGGGTCCAGCCGTCATCCTTGCGATGGACGATCTCCAGGGCGCCGTCGCCGTCGAAGTCGAACGCTGAGAGCCCGCCGCAGCAACTCGACTCCTCGTCTTCCGTCCAGCGCAACGCGAGCGCGTCCCCGGACCAGTCGAAGAGGCCGATCCGCTCTGGCGTCGTCACCAGGATCTCGGCGAGAGTGTCTCCGTCGACGTCGACGACCAGGGGAGGCGAGGGGGGCTGATCGGGCGCCAGGGGCCAGGTGTTCAGCCAGCGACCGTCGTGAGCGAGCACGTGGAGACCGCCCTCGCCGGTCGCGTCGGCGGGGGAGACGAGCACCACCTCGGGGTCGCCGTCGCCATCGAGGTCTCCGACTGCGGTCATGCCGTTGGGGAGTGAGGGATCGCCGAGGGGCTCACCGGCTTCCCAGAGCAGCGTGCCGTCGGCCGCGTGACAGGACCGACCGAACAGCAGCTCGAGCCCGGGGCTGGTCGGGTCGAGGTCGACGGCATGGCTGCTGACGTAGCGGCTCTCGGGCGCAGGTCGTGCGCTCCAGGCAGGGCTGACTCCGCTGCTCACGACGAGATGCGACAGGAAGATCTCCGTGCTGCCGTCCTGGTCGAGGTCGGCCAGGCCGAGACCGGGCCGATGGGAGGGCGGTAGACCCGCCCAGGGGAGCTCGTCGATCAAGAGACCGCTGATGTCGTGAACCTGCACGCCCGTCGAGCGAGTGGTCAGCAGCTCGAGGTCGCCGTCGCCCTCGAGGTCGCCCACCGCCAGCGCGTGAGGATCGCTGGGCACGACGTTCACGCCCAGGACTCGCCCGGTCGGACCGTCGAGGATCACCAGCTCCGAGCCGCTCACTCCTCCCTCGCGGAGGAGGACGATGTCGGGACAGCCGTCAGCGTCGAGCGACACGACCAGGGGTGAGGTGGTCGGCGTGCCCGCGTCACCGAAGTCGACGGTGTACTTGACGCGTGGAGTCGAGGGCAGACCCGCCTCGGCGGAGAGGGCCGAGGCGAGGAGGAGGAGGGCGGAGAGCGGCCCGATCCGGAGTCCTGATGGCATCTGGGAAGGTCGTCAGGGGTCCAATCGAATTCAAGGGCGATCGGCTCCGGGTGGGCCCGCCTGAGCGGGCGTGAGCTGTCCGCTTCTGACCCTCAACCTCACCGGACGGGGAAGGGCGGGATGGGGGTCGTCGGCATGACGGTCGGTCCGGGGCCGACTCGTCTCACCGAGAAGTGCAGTCGTTCTCGTCGTTCGACGTGGAACTGCCGGCTGTCGACCACGACCTCCCATGCGCTCACGTCGAGAGGCTCGTCCGAGTAGAGCGACTCGTCACCGTCGAAGCCGTGGAAGCCACCGGTCTCGGGCGGGAGCTCGAGGGCCACGCGCTCGCCGGGCTCGACCCGGAAGACCTTCTCTCCGCCCTGGAGCCTGCCGCGACTGATCGTTCCATCATCCCGGCGCACGCTCACCTGCCGCTCGACGTCGACGGCCAGCTCGATCGTGCCGTCCTCCCGAGCACGGGCGACGAGCTTCCCGACGAGCGAGCGTTGGTAGCGGTAACGACCACGCGAGTCGAAGAAGGTCGGCCAGTCCGGCTTGGGGAAGACGAGGGGGATCGGCTCTCCGTGCTTCGTCCGGTAGAGCGTGTTGGCTGACGAGATGCCGACGGAATCTCCCTCGACGTAGCTGACGTCGACCATGAGGTGGTAGTCCGACACTTCGGGAAGCGGGACGTGCTCGGTCTCGAGCACGAGTCGGAGACTCTCCAGGTCGCAGTCGGCGACGGGCTCGGGGGAGAGGACGTCGAGGCCGACTCTCGCAATCTCTCGGCCTTCGAGACGGTAGCTCAGCTTCTGACGGTTCTTCTCGACCAGCACCGCTCGGGTACCAGGCCACTCGAAGCGCTTCCAGAGCAGCTCGAGCTCGATCTCGTCCTCGGTGAGCGAGACGACTCGGACGCCGACCCTCCAGAGCTGCTCCAGCGGCACCCATTGGGCGAAGTCGTCGGCGATCTCGGAGCCGCCTTCGTCCAGGTCGTCCAGCTCGCATGCTGCCACGAGATCCCACTGAAAGGGCTGGGGGCAACGCTCCTCGCCATTGCCTTGCCTCATGCCGAGCGTGAAGCAGGCGGCGTCACCACGGGGCAGGAGGGACTGGGTGAGCCGTGCGGACTCGGACGAGCGGCCGTCTTCGGTCGCGTGGAGGGCGACCGAGACGCGCGCTTGCGCCTCGGCGTGGGCGTCGCCAACGAGCGCGAGGGTGAGCAAGAGCGGAACAAGCATCTTCATCGTGTTCGTCATCGGAGCTCCTTGCGAGCGAGGCCCGACTGGCAGGACACCACCACGGGTGGTCGGCGCGAAGTCGCGGGTTCGTCGTGCGTCGCTCATGACTGACACGACACCGATGGGCCTCCAGGCTCGCAGGAAAAGTGAGCGGGGCGCGCCCCCGGTTTGGGGGGGGCCCCCAGAGTCACGAGTGGGGGCAACGGGGGGTAGTAGCGTGGGG
>JBCCFW010000038.1:0-48377 GCA_039029535.1 Acidobacteriota bacterium | reverse complement strand
CGGGCCTGCTTTACCTGGCCAGCGACCGCGGACTTGCGGATCGCCCGTATCTGGCTCTCAAAGGCCTCGCTACACAGCGGCGCTCTCGCCACTGGTGGAGGGAGAGCCGCCCCTCCCGCCCCGGCAGCTCGTCGTCGAAGCGACGGCGGAGCTCGTCCGGCACGGTGAGGTCCTCGGCCGGCGCTGGATCGAGATGGACGTCGAGATCGGTCGCGAGCGTGGCTCCGGGCGCGAGCCCCTCGGCCAGGCCCTCTCGACAGGACAGCACGAAGTGCCGTCGCCGACGCACCGGGGCCCCTTGCTCGCTGGGGCAGGCCTCGACGTCTCGCACTTCGTGACCCAGCTCCTCGAGGGCCGAGCGGAGGCGCGCGTGCGCCCGTGATCCGTGAAAGCCCGGCACGTTCTCGAGGAGAATCGCCTTCGGGCGGCACCGCGGCAAGAGCTCGATGAGCTTCAGGAGACCGGCGCAACGAGGGTCGTCGAGGTCCCGCTGCTTCCCGCGTCGCGTGAACGGCTGGCAGGGCGGTGAGAGGAGCCAGGCGACGGCGTCGTGACGATCGATCTCGGCGGCGTCCAGGCTCTCGACGCCACGACGCACGAGGGGGTGTGGATGGTTGAGCCGGTGGGTGGCCTCCACGTCCCCGTCGATGTCGTAGGCGGCGGCCACGCGGAAGCGGTCCTTCACCGCCAGGCCGAGCCCACCGAGCCCGGAGAAGAACTCCAGGCAGGCCGGTCGTTCCATGGGACGTAGGTTAGACCCTGTCGACCCCGAGACCGAGCGCTCTCACCGCCTCGGCTCTGTCCTCAGAACGACTGCCAGGTCGGTCGACCCTCGCGGGCGAAGACGCCGAGGACGCGGCCGAGGATGGCGTCGCGCTCGACGAAGCCGAAGAGACGGCCGTCGTGGCTCTGACCCCGGTTGTCGCCGAGGACGAGGAAGTGACCGGGTGGCACGCGGACCGGCTCGAGCTCGGGACCGCCCCCGCCGGACAGGAGCACGGGGTGCTGGTGACCGGGCATGGCTTCCTGCCACCACTCGCCGTCGTGATGGATGGGCAGGGGCTGGCCGTTGCGCCAGACCTGACCGCGGTGGACGCCCACGACGTCGCCGGGACCGGCGGCGATGCGCTTGAGCAGCACCGTGCCGTCCTCGGGCGAGCTGAGCACGACGACGTCACCGACCTCGGGCTCGTCGAGATCCACGAGGGTGGTGCCCACCAGCGGCAGCTTGATCCCGTAGGCGAGCTTGTTGACCAGGATGCGGTCGCCGATCTCGACCGACGGTCGCATCGAGCCCGAGGGCACGTGATAGTGATCGGCCAGGGTCGAGCGGGCCGCGGCGACCAGCAAGACGATGGCGGCGAGGCCCACGGCCTCGCGGAGGAAGCCGCGGACACGGCTGCGAAGCGGCGTGCGCTCGGAGGTCGTCGTTTCATCGGAGCGTCGGGTCATGGTCGGGTCTCCCTGGCGCTCCAAGCATGGCAGGCCCGTCGGGAAACGTCCGCCCGCGTCGCTTGACGTCGTCGCGTGAGCCGTCGAGGGTAGGCAGCGTGAGCCACCCCCCGCGTCCGCTGGTCCTCGCAGCGATCCCGATCGCTCTCGCCCTCCTCGGTGCGGGGTGTCGGGAGCCCGGTCCTCCGACCGCCGCCGAGCTCGCCCTCGGACAGCGCGTCCCCGACCTGCACGGGTTGTCGGTCGAGCACCCCGAGCGCAGCCTGCTGACCCTCGCGCGCCGGGGTCCCGTCGTCCTGGCGTTTCGGGAGGACGACGCGTTGACGGAGCTGACCCGGACCCAGCCGGAGACGACCGTCCACCGCGCCGATCCCGAGGGTCCGCTCGCGACCGCCCTGCAGCTCCGGTCGGCCGACGAGGTGATGGTGGTCGACGTGCGGGGAGCTCTCGTCTTCCGGGGACCGTCCCGGAGCGAGGCCTTGCCCCGCGTGCTCGCAGCGGCGGCGAGCGAGGACGCGCCGGAGCCGGTGCTCCTGCCGCTGTCCGAAGACGAGGGCCGACGGCCTCGATGGCGTGACGAGGACTCCGACGACGACCGGGCCGTCGCCGAGGCGCTCGCGCGGAGCTGTCGACCGTGTCACGTCCGCGGCGGCCCTGCGCCCTTCGTGTTGGAGGACGTCGCCGACCTCGCGGCGAACCGTGCGCTGGTCGCGGCGATGCTGCGGGAGGGACACCCGGGTCCGTCCCGGATCGAGATCCTGGGGGAGAGCACGCATGACGTTGGGTTCCGTCCCGACGAGCGGGAGCTGGTGATGAGCTGGCTCGACCGGCTGGACCGGCCACCGAGGCTGCCCGGGCTGACGCCCTGGCCGCGCTCGGATCTCCTCGCAGGGACCATCGGTCCACCCGACGCTTGGCTGGAGGTCGAGCAGCCGATTGAGGTCCCGGCGATGGGTCCGGTGCCGTGGCGTCGCGCGCGGATGGTCGGCTCCTGGCCCGACGACCGCGGCCTCGCGGCGGCCGCCCTCGTCAGTGATCACCCGTCCTCACTGGTCGAGGCCATCGGGCTCGAGTGGCTGCACGCGCCCTCGCCGCTGCGACCGCCGCGCACGAGCACGGGGCTCACGGGTCACTTCCTCGCGCGACTCCCCGGTCAGGGTCCGACGCTCTTCGCCGACGGACAGGGAAAGCGTTTCGTGGCCGGACGCATCCTGTCGTGGCAGCTCCGATATCGACCCACCGGACGTCCGCTGATCGATCGACCGCGGTTGGCCCTGTGGTGGGACGACGTCGCGGAGGTCGGGGTCGAGACGAACTCGGTGGCCACGCGGTCCTTCCGCATTCCCCCTCGCGCCGTCGATCACGTCGTGCGAGCGCATCATCGCTTCACGAGCCTCGGCGCGATCGTGTCGCTTCAGCCGCGCCTCGGCGCTCGCGCTCGTCGCGTCGAGCTGGATCTCGTGAGGGCCGATGGACGCACCGAGTCGCTGCTGGTGATCGAGGGCTTCGATCCGCGGCTCCAAGAGCGCCACCCGTTGCCCCAGCCCGTCGACGCCGGACCCGGCGATCGACTCCTGCTCCAGGTCTGGCACGACAACACGCGGGACAACCCGCACGTGAGCGATCCGACACGCACGGTCACCTTCAACATGGCGACCGGTGACGTGGTGGTCGTGTACTTCGACTGGCTCCCTGCGCTCGACGCGACGTCAGCACGGGGGGATGCGGGAGCTCAGCGGTAGTCCTGACCCTCGTGTCGCAGCCAACCTCCGGGCCGGCGACCCCGTGGGTCGTGGTGCGTCCAGTGGATGACACCGCCCTTGTCGTTGTACTCGTACTGACCCCGGAACTGGATGGTGTCGCCTCTCTTCAGCGGCACGCGCGGGGCCAGGTCGATGTTGTGCGCGACCAGCAGGCTCGGAGCTCCCTCGACCTGGATGAGGAAGCGCTGATGCCGCGAGCCCTTGTTGTCGTCGGGGAGGACCTTGGTCACGCGGGCCTCGCCCTCGAACATGACGCCCATCCGCTTCTGCTCGAAGGCTTCGCGGATCCGTCGCCCGACGTCGTCGGAGGCAGCCTGGGTGGTCGCCGGCGTCCCCGAGGACTGCGTCGAAGAGCTCGTGGTCGGGGTCGATTCGCTCGGTGGAAAGGACGATCTCGTGCGCTCGCAGGCGAAGTACGTTGCCGCGACGAGACCGAGCAGGGCCAGGTGTTTCTTCGAGATCCGGGGGTGCGTGGCTGCCATGGCGCGAGCATGCCAGATCCGTTGGCGGAGACCGCGTCCGGCCAACCGAGCGTCGAGCCTCCAACCGGACGAGGTCGCCTTTTCTGCGTCGAGCGACTCGACTACCTTCCCGACGTCGCCCGAGAGGGCGGGCGACCCTGCGAGGGACCTGACGTGCTGCTTCAAGACACCGGCCACGACGAGTCACTCCGACGCGACCTGTCCTGCGCCATCGTGCGTCTGACCTGGCGACTCAAGCGGCTCGACCTCGACACGCTGGAGCTGTCCGACTACACGCGTCACTGTCTCGGGCAGAGACTCAACCAGCTCGAGTCGGTCCTCGCCGCGCACGCGCACCTGCTCGAGCTGGCGCTGCGCAACCGCTCGCGTCCGGCCGAGGAGCTGTCGCTGGTGGACTATGGGGGCGGCACCGGTTGCCTGGCCTTCCTGGCCAAGGAGCTCGGCGTCGGCACGGTCGTTTACGACGACATCGATCCGGTGGCCTGTCAGGACGTGGCCGTCTTGGGAGAGAGCCTCGGTGTTGCGCCCGATCACGTCGTCTGTGGCGACGTCGATCACCTCGTCAGCACCTTGAGCCGCTGGGAGCTGTCGGTCGATGCCGTCGTGTCTTACGACGTGATCGAGCACGTCTACGACGTGGAAGAGCACTATCGTCAGCTCGGTCGTCTCCCGGGTCATCGGCTCCGCATCATTCACGGCTCGGAAGCCAACGCCGCCAACACGCGTCACGCGCGCCGGGTGTCGCGTCAGCAGGTCGTCATCGAGAACGAGGATCGCGAGCCCCCCGGCTTCCAGGGTGAGCCCGAGACGCTGAAGGCCTACGTCGAGCTGCGCAAGGACATCATCTCCGCCCGCGCTCCTCAGGTTCAGGGCGACGAGCTCGACCGCCTCGCCCGCCGCACGCGGGGCTTGCGCAAGGACGACATCGAGACACTCGTCGACGAGTACGTCGCGACGGGTCGGCTCGACTACGAGCCGGAGCACCCCACCAACACCTGCGATCCGCTCACCGGCAACTGGGCGGAGCAGCTCATGGACGTGAGCTGGCTCGTCTCCATCGCCGGACGGGCCGGCTTCCAGGCTCGCATCGTCCCCGGACGTCGGGCGTCCTGCGGACCTCTACCGAAGAAGCTGCTCAAGCGACCGACCAACGCGATCATCGACCTGCTCGGTCAGCGGGGTCTGTTCATGGCTCCTTACTACGTCGTGCACGCCACTCGCTGTTAGGGCCGCGCCGACCAGGGCGTGACGGTGCCGACCACGTGCAGCGGCGTGCGTGCGTCGAGTGCTTCGAGGCAGCCAGCGACGATCTCGTCGTGGGTGAGCCAGCGGGAGCGGCCGCCCTGGACCTGGAAGCCCAGGACGATGGGGAAGTAGCTCACGCCCGGCAGCTCGCGGATCGCGTCGTGATCGGTGCGAGGGTCGCGTCCAGGGCCGGCGGCGCCGCTGCCCAGCACGTGGAAGACGTCGACGGGACCGGTGAGAGACGACGCGAGCCGTCGAGGTGACTCCTCGTCATGGAACCAGCCGAGGACCAGGTCGACGGGTCCGTGCTCGGCTTCGACTTCGCTGAGAGCATGGGACAGCGCCTCGGCGTCCCGGTAGTCCACCGCCTGCGGTCGGTAACTGGCACCGCCGGCCTCGACTTGCGCATGGAGACGCTTCAGACGGGTGACGTTGCGGGCCATGGCGGTCACCGTCGTCGCACGTTCTCCGAGCGCAATCGTCGCTCCCGTGAGCATGCCGGTCCCGCCGACGACCAGGGCGTGTCGGTGCGTGGGCTCAGGCCGCATCGAGAGTCTTCTCCATCTTCACTCCGGCGATCGTCCGCTCGCCGAGACGAAGGTAGCCCGGGAGCTCGGCAACCAACTCGAAGCCCTGGCGTCGATAGAAGGCGAAGGCCCCCGGATTGTCGGAGCGGAGGGTGGCGGTGAGCCTCCGATGGCCGTGCTCCAGGGCTGCACGGAAGGTGGCTCGTGAGAGGGCTCGACCGACGCCGTGTCGCTGCGCGTCGAGAGCGACGAAAGTGCTGATGGCGCCGGTGCCGTCGTCGGCTCCCGGAAGAACGTCCTGGATGCCGAGGAGACGTCCGCCCTCGTCTTGCGCGAGAAGGTAGGTCGCGCGCTCGGGCAGCTCTCGGATGAACTGAAGCTGGTCGTCGACGGTGATCGGCTCCGTGATCGCCGTGAGCGAACCCTGACGGATGATGGGGTTGAGGAGGGTGACGATGGCGGGAGCGTCGTCCTCGGTGACGGGGCGGACGCGAGGCGCGGTGGCGAGGCGCTCCAGGGCGCGCGTGGCCGTCGGGCTCCGGGAGAGCCGAAGCAATCCTTGCCAGCCCTCGCGCCCCAGGTGACCGCGCAGGGCGCGACGGTAGGCGGTGGCCATCACGTCGGCGAGCTGGAGTCCGGGCTCGCGATCGGATCGCGGAAACTCGAGGAAGCAGGTGAGTCCCGAGCGCCGCAGTCGATCGCTGAGCTCCGGCAGCAGGCCCTCGCGCACGAGCCTCTCGAAGCTCGTCGTCTTGCGCCCCTTGGGATCGAGCTTCCAGGTGATCGTTCCGTCCAAGGATTTCGGTCCGACGAGCCGCTCCGTCGTCTCGGTCATGAGCTCACGGAGCAGGCCGACCTGCTGAACGACCTGCGCGCTGATCGACGGCAGCTCGCTCGCGAGCGCGGACGGCAGTCCCGTCTCGATCAGCTCGGTCTCGACACGACGACGTCGCTCGTTCAGCACGGTCTCGTCGCGGGCTGGGAACTCCAGGTGCGCCAGGCAAGCCAGGACGTCGTGTCGGGCCAGGAGATCGAGGACCGACGCCGTCCCCGTCTCGTCCAGGTCCTTGCCCTTGAGCTCACCGTCGATCTCGAGCTCGGCCTTCAGCGCTTCGAGCTCGCTCACCAGCGTCGGCAGGCCCGACTCGCTCACCCAGGTCGCAGCCAGCGTCGCCACCGCGCCCTCGTGACCGGCGACGTTGGAGAACACGCCCGACTCGTCGATGAAGACCTGCACCACGGCTCCGTCTCCCGATCAGCGCAGGAGCATGATGACGAGGGGCCCGGCCAGCGTCGCCAGGATGCTCGCGACCGCGAAGGCCGCTGCATAGGACGCGGCGCCCTCGTTGCTGTCGGAGGCCTGTCGCACCGCGTGCAGGGCGGCCGACGAGGTCAGGCCGCCGCAGGTGCTGCCCCAGCTCTCGATGGGGCGCAGGCCGAGCAGCTTCCGGGCGATGACGAGCGATCCCAGGATGGCGACGAGGTTGATGGCGATGCCACAGGTCACCTGGGCGATGGGCGCCTGACGCACTCCTTCCCAGAGGCTCGGTCCCGCCGCCAGCCCGGTCTCGGCGACGAACAGCAAGATGCCGAGGTCGCGGAGCAGGTGTCGAGCCTCCCGCGGCACGTGGGTGCGCAGCAAGCCGAAGCGCTGTTCCCAGCCCAGCAGCAGGCCGACCAGGAGCAGGCCGCCACCGGTGCCCAGGCTCAGCTCGAAGTCGCCCAACGGCATGCGCAGCGAGCCGAGGAGGAGGCCGAGGAGGAGACCGATGGCGTGGACCGCCACGTCGACCTCGTTCACGCGGCGAGCGAAGCGGCCCAGGCTCTCGGCGGTGTCGCGGAGGTCGTGACGGTGACCCATGATCTCGAGCACGTCGTCCTTGCGCAAGATGACGTGGGCGTCGGGCTCGAGACGGAGACGACCGCGCAGGATGGTGGTCACCACGCAACGATGACGACGGATCAGGTCGAGCTCGCGGAGCGAGAGACCGACCACGTCGGCGTGCCGCACCTGGATGCGACGGCTGGGCAGCTTGTTGAGCAGCAGGTCCTCGCCGCTCTACTCGGGACCGACGACCTCCTCGAAGACTCGGAGCTCGTCGACGCGCCCCTCGGCCAGGACGTGATCGCCGAGCTCCAGCAAGGTGTCGGCATTGGCCAGCTCGACCCGACCACCCCGCTGCACCAGCGAGATGACGCAACCGGTGCGGGAGGTCAGGTGCAGCTCGCGCAGCGGTCGACCCACGACCTCCTCGCTCTCGACCCGGTGCAGGCGCACGACGCTGGGCGAGCCCCCGAGGTAGCGCTGGCTGCGCGCCTCCTGCGCCCGGACGAGCTCCTCGTCGGAGCGGGAGTCGCGGACGAGATCTTCGCCGAGCAAGCGGGGGAGGACCTGCACGGCGAGCACGAGGCTGAGCAGGCCCAGCGGGTAGGTCAGCGCGAAGCTCACCGAGAGCGCGCTGCGGTCGGCTGCGACCTCCGAGGCCGCAGCGAAGGTGGGCGCGCTGGTGAGCGCTCCCGCGAGCACGCCGGCCGCCGCCTCGGGGGACAGCTCGAAGACGCGAGCCAGCGGCAGCAGGGTCCCCACGGCCAGCAGGTTCACCGCCGTGCCGACCAGGAGGAAGCGCCAGGGGTGCTGTCCGAAGCGGGCCTGCAGGTGCGGCGCGGCGTCGAACCCGACGGCGTAGATGAAGAGTGCGAAGCCCAGGTCCCCTGGGGTGACGCCTTCTGACGCGGTGCCCTGGAGACCGAGCTGCCCGATGAGCAGGGCGACGAAAAGGGTGCCTCCGGCGGGTCCTGGGCTGAGACGGCGCCACCGCGCCCGACCCAAGGCGTGACCCAGCCCAATCGTGAGCATGAGCACCGCTAGAGGCGGAAACGCGAAGAATTGTTGTAGCGCCATGAAGCGAGTTTTCTATCGGGAAGTTACCGGGATCAGGGGCGTTATCTGGTTTTCTTGAGTCCTCTGGAGCATGATCTAGGTGCGGGGATGGGGGTGGATGCTTGGCCGAGCGGGCTGACTGTAGCGTCGACCAGAAAGGGAGCTGGCCTCGGGCTGACGAGCTCGAGGACCTTCGTCAGATCTTCGACTCCGTCGGAGGCGCTCACTGCCTCGTCGAGGACGGTACCAAGCTCATCCGCGCCTCTCCGGCCTTTCGCGAGCTCTGGGGCAAGCACGCCAAGAGCGGACGACGCACGGACTGGGCGCCCCTGGTCGAGCCCGAAGACCGGCACGTCTTCCTGCTGCTGCCGGAGAAGCTGACCGACGACGCGCCGGCCGTCCTCGACTACCGCATGCAGGTCGGCGACGAGGTGCGCTGGGTCCGCGAGACCTGTGTCCGGGTGAGCGACCCGTCGCGGGACCGCACCTGTTCGACCTTCGTCGACGTCACCGAGCGTCACGAGAGCGCCGAGGTGCAGGGCAAGCTCGAGGCCGCCATCGAGAGCGGTCAGGACTGCCTCGCGCTGCTCGACGATCAAGACCGCTTCCTCTACGTGAACGGTCAGTACTGCCGACTGCACGGCTACGAGCCGGACGAGCTCCTCGGTCAGACCTGGCGCATCTGCTACGGACCCGAGCAGCGAGCGCGTCTGGAGCGCGTGGTCATGCCCGTGCTCCAGGGCGAGGCGGTGTGGTCCGGCGAGCTCCTCGGTCGACGGCGCGACGGCTCCGAGTTCGAGCAGCTCGCCTGCTTCCGGAGCCTCAAGTCGGGCGGGATGATCCTCAACTGCCGCGACGTCTCAGAGCACGTCGCCATGGTCGAGCTCGCCAGCGAGACGCAGCACCGCCTGCTCCTCGCCCTTCAGTCGGCCGGCGCGGGGACCTGGTCCTGGAGCGTCGAGAACGACCGGATGATCTGCGAGGGCTATCCGCACCCGGTGTTCTCGGGTCGCTCGGGTGTCTTCTACTGCACCCCGTCGGAGCTCTTCGGCGCGATCCATCACGAGGACCGCGAGCGCGTCCGAGCCCGCATCCGCGAGGTCTTCGCCGAGGAAGAGCGCTTCCACGCGCGCTACCGCGTCGTCCATCCCGACGGCAGTCACCGCTGGATCGTCGACCAGGGTCGCGTGCATCGACGCGAGGACGGACGCGCTGTCCGCATGACCGGCATTTGCCTGGACGTCACCCGAGAGGTCGAGGCCGAGCGAGAGGTCGAGCGTCAACGCTCCTTCCTCCGTCAGGTCATCGACAGCAACCCGAACCTCATCTTCGCCAAGGACCGCCACGGTCGCTACACGCTGGCCAACCGCGCCACCGCCGAGCTTCACGGCACGACCCCGGCCGAGCTCATCGGCTGCACGGCCTCCGACTTCTGCGACGACGAGACCATCATCGACACCTTCCGACGACACGACGATCGGGTCTTGAGCTCGGGGCTCGAAGCCTTCATCCCCGAGGAGACGGTCACCGACGCTCATGGACGCGTCCGCTATCTCCAGACCGTCATTCGGCCGCTTCACGACGACGACGGCTCGATCGAGCAGGTGCTGGGTGTCTCCACCGACGTCACTCAGCGCAAGCAGGCCGAGCGCAAGCGCATCGAGCTGGAGTCACAACTTCTTCAGGCGCAGAAGATCGATTCCATCGGTCAGCTCGCAGGCGGCCTGGCGCACGACCTCAACAACCTCCTCACTCCCGTGATCGCTCACGCGAGCGTGCTGCTCGAAGAGCTTCCACCCGCCGACTCCATTCGCTCCGACCTGGAGGAGATCCAGGCGGCCGGCAACCGCGCGGTTCAGCTCACGCGTCAGTTGCTGGCCTTCGGCCGCAAGCAAGTCCTGAGCTTCGAGACGATCGAGCTCAACGACTCGATCGTCGAGCTGGAGCAGTTCATCGGGCGCTTGCTGCCCGAGACCATGCAGCTCGAAGTCGAGCTCGACCCGGATGTCGGCTGCGTGCGGGCCGACCCCACTCAGCTCCAGCAGGTCCTGGTCAATCTCGTCATCAACGCACGCGACGCGATGGAGCACGGAGTGCTCACCGTCGCGACCCTGCCTGGCCAGGATCGACCCACCGACGAGGCGCCTCACGGCTTCGAGATCTTGGAGGTCCGCGATCACGGCAGCGGCATCGCACCCGAGCATTTCGATCGCGTCTTCGAGCCCTTCTTCACGACCAAGCAGGTCGGCCGCGGGACGGGGCTGGGTCTCTCCACCTGCCACGGCATCGTCCGCCAGCACGGAGGACGCATCGGCATCGAGAGCGAGCCGGGAGAGGGGACGGTCGTGCGCGTCCTGCTTCCCCGAGCGGCCGAAGGGGCGACGAGCTCCCCCCGCGAGTCGAGGGCGCCGACGCAGGTCGAGCGCTCGGAGACGGAGTCGGGCACCGTGCTGGTGGTCGAGGACGAGCCGGTCGTCCGTCGATCGATCGCGCGGGTCCTGCGCAAGCGGGGCTACGAGGTGCTCGAGGCCGGCACGCCCGAGCGTGCCCTCACCATCGCCGACGACCTCGCCGGTGAGATCGACTTGCTCCTGAGCGACTTGGTGCTGCCGACCATGACGGGCCTCGAGCTCCACGGCCTGCTCGAGCAGCGGCATGGCCGGATGCGGGTGGCGTTCACCTCCGGCTACTCGCAGGAGACCGCCCGGCTCGTCGCCGATCGACCCTTCCTGGCCAAGCCGTTCTCCACCGACCAGCTCGTGGCGATCGTGCGGGAGGCTCTCGGCGAGCCGATGACCTCGTCCGAACGGGCCTGAGCGCTCGGACGAGCGTCAGCCGAGGAGCTCTTCCAGCTCTTCCCAGCGGCCCATGATCTCCTCGGTGCGTGACTGGAGCCGCTCTCGCTCTTCCTCGAGCGCCCGGACCTCGTCTCGGGACGTGTCATCGAAGAAGCCGGGCTGACAGAAGGCGTCCTCGATCTCCTTCACGCGACTCTCGGCGCCCTCCAGCTCCTCGGTCAAGGAGCTGCGCTCGGACTCGAGCTTCCGTCGCTGCGCCTTGGTGAGGGCGGGCTTGGCGGGCGCGGTCTTCTCGGCCTTCACGGCGGCGGCCTCGGCCTTGCTCTTGCGCTCCGCCTTCTTCTGCTGACGAGCCTTCTTGAGGACGGCCTCGGCGTCGAGGTGATCGTCGCCGCAGTGCAGCAGGTACTCCTCGTAGCTGCCCTTGTAGTCGGTGATGCCGTCGGGCTTGAGCTCGAGGATGCGGTTGGCCAGCTTCGAGACGAACCAGCGATCGTGCGAGACGAAGATCAAGGTGCCCTCGAATTCGATCAGGCCGTTCACCAAGGCATCGATCGACTCCATGTCGAGATGGTTGGTCGGCTCGTCGAGGATGAGGACGTTGGGCTGCTTGACCATGAAGCGCGCGAAGGTCAGGCGGGCCGCCTCGCCTCCGGAGAGGTTGGGGAGGGTCTTGTCCACCTCGTCGCTGGAGAACAGCACGCGGCCGAGGACGCCGCGGACCCAGCTCGAGGTCTCGCCCGGACAGAAGTTCCACAGCCAGGAGAGGACAGTGGCCTTCCCGTCGGTCATGTCGGAGCGATGGTCCTGGGCGAAGTAACCCAGGTGCGTCTCGTGACCCCAGTCGACCTCTCCCGCGTCGGCCGCCAGGTCGTCGACGAGGATCTTCAGCAGCGTGGACTTGCCGATGCCGTTGGGGCCGATGATGCCGAGACGGTCGCCGCGCATGAGCTGGAGGTCGACCCCGGTGAGCACCAGGTTGTCGTCGTAAGCCTTGGCGATGCCCTCGACCTTGAGTGCCTCGCGGCCGCTCGGGCGAACCTGCTGAAAGCGGAATGACGGATGACGACGCGAGCTCGGCGCCAACCGCTCGATCTTGATCCGCTCCATCTGCTTCTTCTTGCTCGACGCCTGCCGCGCCTTCGTCGCCTTGGCCTTGAAGCGATCGATGAAGGCCTGGTGGTGGGCGATCTCCGCCTCGCGCTTGGAGATCTCGGCCTCCTTGCGGTCGCGGTGCTCCTTCTTGGCCGCCTCGAAGGCCGAGTAGTTGCCCGTGTACGACAGGATGGTCTCGTAGTCGACGTCGAGGATCTTCGTGCAGACGTTGTCGAGGAAGCGGTGGTCGTGCGAGACGACCACGACGCAGCCGGAGAAGGCGCTGAGGAACTTCTCCAGCCAGCGCATCGAGACGATGTCGAGGTGGTTGGTCGGCTCGTCGAGGATGATCGCGTCGGGTCGGGCGGCGAGGGTCTGGGCGAGCAGGACGCGGAGCTTGAAGCCGCCGGAGAGATTGCCCAGCGGCTCACGGTGTCGCTCGGTGGGGATGCCGAGCCCCTCGAGGATCTCGCCCGCCCGCGCTTCCAGGCTGTAGCCGTCGTTCTGGAGGATGAGGTCCTCCAGCTCGGCGTAGCGGTCGGCGTCGAACTCCGACTCCGGCTTGGCGAGGAGCTCGTCCTTCGCGACCATCGCGTCGTGGACGTCTCGGTCTCCCATCATCGCCACCTCGATGATGGGCTGCTCGTCGCTGAGGAAGTGGTCCTGCCGGAGGAAGCCCAGCCGCAGCCGGCGGGCGGTGGTCACCTCGCCGGAGCTGGGGGTCTCCTCACCGGTGAGGATGCGCAGCAGGGTGGACTTGCCCGAGCCGTTGGCGCCGACGATCCCGTAGCGATCTCCGGCATTGAGCTGGAGAGAGACGTCCTCGAACAGCTTCTGGCTGCCGTACGACTTGCCGAGCTTGGAAATGGTGATCATGGCGGCGGGAGGGCCTCGCGGCAGAGGGACGAGAACCGCGGATCATGCTGGTGGACCGAGCCCCTCGGCAAGCGCTCCTTCCCTCAGGATGCGACGCCGCCAGGCCAGCCGCAGGGACGCGGCGATGGTGGCGGCGACTCGCATCTTGCTGGGCCCTTCCTTCCGGTCGTAGCGCAGCACCAGCGGGGCCTCCCCGACCTGCGGTTTCTCGAGAGCCGAGAGCTGGGACAGGGTCTCGAGCATGCAGCTGAAGCCCGGTTCCTGGATGAAACCGTCACCGAGGCGATCGAAGGCGCGCTGGAGCAAGCCGGCCCGGTAGGCCCGGTAACCGCAGGTGTAGTCGCTGGCTCCCGCCACCGGGAGCAGCAGGCCGAAGAGCCACGAGGCGCCCCGACCGGTGAGCCGTCGAAACCACGGCACGCCGTGAATCTCCGCGCCCGGCACGAAGCGACTGGCGATCGCGACGTCGCAGCCCTCGTCGAGCCGGGCCAGGAGGTCGGGGATCAACCGGGGCGGGTGGGAGTCGTCCGCGTCCATCGTGACGACGACGTCGTCGGCGTCGGCCCGCCTCAGGGCGGCGAGGAGCCCGTCACGAAGGCTGGCTCCGAGACCGAGGTTGCGCTCGTGCGTGACGACCTCGATGTCGATCGGGAGCTCCCGATCGAGCCTGTCGAGGAGCGCGGCGCTGCCGTCGGTGCTGCCGTCGTCGACCACGACCACCTCGATCCTCCGCAAGGAGGCGAGATCTTCGGCCGTGTCCGCGATGCGGGGCAGCAGTCGGGCCAGGTTGGGCTCTTCGTCCTTCGAGGGCAGGACGACGAAGACTCGGGAGTCGGCATCCGTGCTCATGACGACATCATGTCGGAGCGTGGCGAAGGAACTTGAGCACCGCGGTCCTGCGGGGCGGTCTCGCCGAGGTTCCGCGGTAGCATCCGACATGGCGAAGAAGCGGAAGAAGACCAAGAGCGCGAGCTCGCCGGCCCCGGCTCCCGAGGGGACCGTCGTGACCGGTCTCTCCGAGGAGGTGGAGCCTCGGCCGGCCAGCGAGCCCGACCGCGCCTCGGCCGGCCCGAAGGGCATCCGCGGCTGGCTTGCCCGCTTTGCCG
Organism: Acidobacteriota bacterium; assembly: GCA_039029535.1. Classification (GTDB taxonomy): domain Bacteria; phylum Acidobacteriota; class JBCCFW01; order JBCCFW01; family JBCCFW01; genus JBCCFW01. The sequence goes on along the minus strand of JBCCFW010000038.1, from coordinate 34,152 downwards.
GCGACCCCGCCGAGCCCTGGGTGACGGCCCTGCTCGTCGATCCCGTGGGTCGGCTCACCACTCGGGAGCGCCTCGTCGCCGTGCTGCTCCTCCTGCCGCTGCTGCTCGGCTTCGCCATCCTCAAGAGCTACGGTCTCAATCCCTCCTTCACCGACGAGAACATCTACTTCCACGGCGTGGCGCTCATGCACGAGGGCACCTGGCCCTACCGTGACTTCTTCTTCGCCCACCCGCCCGGTCATCTCCTTGCCGGCTACCTCTTCACGCTCTTCACCGGCGGGTTCTCGCTGCTGAAGCTCAAGGTCCTCAGCGCCCTGGCGGCGGGGATCACCGGGGCGCTGGTCTTCTGGACCGCACGCCGGGCCGGGGGCCTGGTCGCGGCGGTCACTGCCGGCTGGCTCTACCTCTTCAACCACGACGTCCTGCGTGCCTCGTCGCACTGGACCGGCGTGAACATGTCCGTGGCCTGGATGGCCGGCGGCTTCCTCGCCGTCACCTGCGGTCGACCCATTCTCGCCGGGATCCTCCTGGGCATCGGAACCTGCACGGGTGTCTACATCCTGCCGGCCGTGCTCATGCTCATCGTGTTGCTGGGTCTCTCCGATCGACGGGCCGCCCTCCGCCTGGGCATCGCAGCGTTCGCGATCATCCTCGTCGTCAACGTCGGGCACGGCCTGCTGTACGGAAACCTCTACTGGGACGGGGTGTACCGCTATCACTTCCGGATGCCCAAGGGCATGGGGCCGAACCTCGACAAGGCCATGCCCAACATCCTCTTCCACGGCTTCGTGCTCTTCTACTACCCGGTCTACCTCGGGCTCATGGCCCTGCCGCGGGCCTGGCACGAGATCGGTCAGCGCACGACACCGAAGCTCGCCTCCCTGCTCTCGCCCCTGCTCCGACCGGGGCTCGCAGTCGCGCTCTGGCTCATGCCCTTCTGGGGTGGCTACGTCTTCTTCCTGTCGACTCGCGACCGCGTCTTCCACTTCTACTTTCAGCTCCTCTTCCCGGCGGCGGCGATCGCCGGAGGTCTCTACGTCGCGTCGGCCCTGCGCCTGCTGGCCCGCGGAGCGATCGCCAGCGATTCGAAGCGCCGACGCGACGCGCTCATCGCGGGTCTCGTCGCACTCCTGCTCGTGGGCTGGGGTTGGTGGCGGTCCACCGAGCAGGAGAAGAAGCTCGGTTACTACGAGCGCAACGTCGGCAAGACGCAGACCTACCGGTCTCCCGAGTCGCCCTTGCCGGCCTCACTCGACTCGATGGCGAAGTCCTGGCTGTTCAAGCCGGACCGCCTGGTCGGTGAGCGTCACTCGCAGGTGAGCTACTACCTGTGGCACGAGAGCCGGATCTTCGTCGAGGCCGAGGTGATCGCGGACTACTTGCGCGAGCGAGCGCGGCCGGGGGAGGCCCTCGTGGGCGACTCGGTGTCGGCACCGCTGGTGTCGCTGCACTCGGGCGTGCCGCTGGCGGATCATTGGCTCGACACCAACATGATGCGCTTCAAGGCGGAGCTGCCCGGTCCCGAGGAGACCGTGCGTCGCTTCGAGGAGGCACGTCTGCGGTCCGGCGAAGGTCGGCTCGCATGGGTGCTGGTTCGACCCGGCCAGGGCATCGACGGTGACGCGACGATTCGCGCGTACTTCCGCGAGAAGTTTCGGGAGGAACGCACCTTCACGACGCGTCATTACGGCCGCTTGCTCCTGATGAAGCGCCGCTGAGTCGTTCCCGTCCCCTCTCACGATGCTGACCGGCGCGGGGGGGGCGCGTGTTCTGCTCGTCCGGCCTGGGACATGATGGCCGCCTCTCTTGGGGGAGAGCGCTCAGGGACCAGGAGCGGTCATCAGTCCATGAGTAGAAGAATCGACGCCCTCGGTTCGGACGTGAGACGCCTCGGTGTCTTTCCGACCGGACGCCTGCTCGACAGAGCACTGGACGATGAGCTTCAAGCCATCGTCGCCACGGCGGCCCAGCGCATCGGCGCACCCATCGGGCTGGTCAGCCTCGTCCTGCACCGCACGCAGTTCTTCCGGGCTCACTACGGCCTGCCGGACGATCTCGCGGTCACCCGGTCGACGGCGCGTGACTGCTCGTTCTGTCAATTCGTGGTGGCCGACGACCTCACCCTGTCGGTGCCGGACGCTGCGGAGGATCCCCGCCTACCGCAGGAGCTGGTGGAGGACTGGGGCGTTCGCGCGTATCTCGGCGTTCCGCTCCGACTCGGCGACGTGGTCCTCGGCTCGTTGTGCGTCATCGACCTCGAGCCCCGCAGCTTCACCGACGACGACCGCGCGGTGCTCGAGAGCCTCGGTGAGCGGGCGAGCGACCGGCTGCGTGAGCTGCGGAACGAGGAGCCGGAATCGGAGCCGAAGGTCCGCGCCTTGCGGCCGGCGTTCGCCCAGCTCCGCGACGAGATGACCGTGCTGCGCTGCGGCATGGCCGAGTGTCGAGTGACCGCTCACGAGCTCGCTCCCTGGATGGACGACTCCGTCGTTCAGGGCTCGTCGCGAGCCGAGACCGCGCTCCCGCCGCCCGGCGTGCTCATCGGCGACCTCCGCGACCGTCTCACCGAGCTCGAGCGAACCTCCGAGTCGATCATCTCCATGCTCACGGCGCTCGAGTCGATGAACCTGTCCACGGAGCGACCGCGTTCGCTGGGACAGCTCATGGAGCGGAGCGAGACCCTGGCGTCTCACCATCTCCGCCTGGTCGGTGGCGTGACCTGGGACGCACCCGACGTCGAGCGACCGTTGGGGCCCGACGCCTCCCACGACCTCGTCGAGCTCACGTCGATGCTGTCGGAGCTCTCGCTCTACGCCCTCTCCACCCGGAGCGAGGGCCGCCTCGAAGCGCGCTGGCTCGAGGATCTCCCCGGCTTCGAGCTCTGCTTCGACGGGCCGGGGCGCCACGCTTGCCGTCAGCTCACGCTCTCCGTCTCGTAGCGCAGCCTTCAAGTCGTCCCCGTCGCGTGCCGAAGTCGGAGGGGGGGCAGGGCCCGGCCGCCACGGCAATCGGTCGCCGGTAGATCCGCCCTCCCGCGGGATCGGTCGTGGCGCTCGGAACGCTCTTCAAGTCGGGCTCGAAGGACCTCCTCGAGAAGATCCAGCGCAAGGACTTCTCCTCGGCGGAGGAGAAGGAGCTGGTCTACGAGTCGCTGGCTCATTCGAGCGAGCTGCGGCTCGTCGACGTGCTGCCGTTTCTCTTCTCGACGGAGGGTGAGCTCCGGCGGGCCGTGGCTCGCTTCGTCGAGAGAACGAAAGAGCCCGAGACCGTCCCGATCCTCGTCGGTCTCCTGAAGGGACGACCCGAGGCTGCCCGCCGGGCCGCCCTCGCCCAGCTCGCGAGCGTTCGCTTGCCGGGTGACACGCTGGCGGCTCAGCTCGGTGCGCTGGTCACCGAGGCGAAGCCGGAGCAGCGCTCGCTGGCGGCCGACGCCCTCCTCGACCTGCCGCTCTCGCCCGAGACCGTCCCGCACCTCACGCAGCTCATCGAGACCGGTGGCGCCGACCACCGGCTCAAGGCGGTGAGCCGCTTCGCGGACGTGGCCACGGCCCAGCACCTGTCGTTCTTCGAGAAGCTGCTGGATGACGGTGACGAGCGGATCCGCCTGGCGGCCTGGAGGACGCTGGTCAAGTTCGTCGAGGATCGTCATCTCAGGCTCATCGTGGCTCGCATCGGTGACGAGCCTTACGGCACGCAGCTCGTGCTCATCGAGGCACTCGAGACGCTCGCCGCTCGCGTGGGACTGGCGGCGGTCGAGCCCGTGCTCGAGCTGCTCAGCTCGGGGAACAACGGCCTGCGTGGCGCTGCGCTGCGCATCCTCCTCGCGATGCCGGAGCGCGTCGAGGTCGTCAAGCGCTTCATCACCGCCAGTCAGCAGCTCGCGGGTTGGGTGCGTGACCGCGCGCTCGAGAGTCTTCGGGAGTTCGGCGACGAGGTCATCGAGCCCGTCGTCGCCCTGCTCGCCGACCCCGACCGGGACGTGCGGGGAGCGGCGCTCGGGCTGCTGTCGAACTTCGAGGATCCGCGGATCGCTCCGGCGGTCACGCGCCTGCTCGCCGACGAGGACTGGTGGCTGGCCATCAACGCCGCCGACCTCCTCGGTCGTCTCGGGCAGCCCGCGGCCGGCTCGGTGCCCGCGCTCGTGCAGGCGCTCTCCCGCGACGAGCTGCGCTGGGCCGCGGTCGAGGCCCTCGGTCGCATCGGTGGGGAGGACGCGCTCAAGGCCCTCTCCGGTCTCACCGAGGACTCGCGACCGGAGATCCGCATCGAGGCGATGACCGGTCTCGCCGCCTCGAAGGATCCGCGGGTGACGCCCGTTCTCACGCGCGTCGCCGAGAGCGACCCGATCAAGTGGGTGCGCGCCCGGGCCTTCGAGCTGGTCACGGAGCTGTCGCGGGAGCGCTCCGACGCGCTCGACGAGGAGGGCCTGCGTCGGGTGATGAACACCGGCACCATGTCGAACGACGTGCCGGCCATCCATCGCCTGCTGGCGATGGCGCGTCGGGAGGGTGCATCCGACCTCCACGTGTCCGTCGACAGCACGCCCCTGCTCCGCCGCGACGGCGGCCTGGTCGCGTTGCAGGGCGATCCGCTTCAGGAGGAGCAGGTCGAGCAGCTCCTGCGTCCGCTGTTGACCACGGAGCAAGCCCGTCAGCTCGCCGAGCATCATCAGCTCGATGCCTGCTTCTACGTGGACAACGACGGTCGCTACCGGGCGAGCCTGTTCCGCGATCGCAAGGGCCTCAACGCCGTCTTCCGGGTCATCCCCGAGAAGCCTCCCACCATCCACGAGCTCGGCCTGCCGTCTCGCGTCGCCGACATCGCGATCATCCACCAGGGGATCATCATCGTCACCGGCCCGGCCGGCTGCGGGAAGTCGACGACGCTGGCGGCCCTGGTCAACCTCGTCAACGAAACACGACGAGCGCACGTCCTCACCATGGAGGACCCGGTCGAGTTCGTGCACCCGTTCAAGAGCAGCCTGGTCAACCAGCGCGAGATCGGGAAGCACTCGAAAACCTACGGCGACGCCCTGCGCGCTGCGTTGCGCGAGGACCCTGACGTCATCGTCATCGGCGAGATGCGCGACCCCGACACCATCTCGCTCGCGCTCACGGCGGCCGAGACGGGTCACGTGGTCTTGACCACGCTCAACGCGACCACGGCCCATGCCGCCGTCGACCGCATCATCGCCTCGTTCCCCGTCGACGAGCAGGGGCAGGTCCGGGAGAGCTTCGCCGGCGCGCTCAAGCTCATCGTCGCGCAGGGTCTGGTTCCTCGGGCCGACGGGAAGGGGAGGACCGCTTGCTTCGAGCTGCTCTGGTCGACCGGCCCCATCGCCAACGCCATCCGCGATGGCAAGACCTTCCAGATCCCGTCGCTCATGCAGATCGGACGGGCGGCGGGCTTGTGCAGCTTCGACGACGCGCTCCTCGAGCTGCTCCGCACGGGGGTGGTCAGCGCCGAGGACGCCTACATGAGGGCGCAGAACCGCGAGGCCTTCGCGCCCTACGTCTCGGAGAAGTTCCTCGAAGAGCTCCTCGATTGACCAGGAGATCGTCATGAGCACCACTGCGACCGAGCCAGCGATCGCGGGGCCCGGGGGGCCCTCGCTCGACACCCGACGCATCGATCGCTTCCTCCAGCTCATGCTCGAGCGGGGGGCCTCGGATCTCCACCTGTCGGTGGGGCGGCCGCCCATGTTTCGTCTCTCCGGAGAGATGGACGCCATCCGCTATCGGACGCTCTCGCAGGTCGACTTCGACGGGCTCATCCGACCGATCACGCCGGCGGCGCTCTGGGCCGACTTCGAGGAGAACGGCGACGTCGACTACGCCTATCAGCTCGGTGAGGACAGCCGCTTCCGCGTGAACCTCTTCGAGCAGGAGCGCGGCTCCGGGGCGGTCTTCCGGGTCATCCCCACCGAGATCCTGTCGGTCGAGCAGCTCGGCTTGCCGCAGCAGGTCGGTCGCTTCGCGCGGCTCGAGAGCGGGCTCGTGCTCGTCACGGGGCCCACCGGCTCGGGCAAGTCGACGACCCTGGCGGCCATCATCGATCTCATCAATCGGACCCGGAAGCTCCACGTCATCACCATCGAGGATCCGATCGAGTTCGTGCACCCCAACAAGGAGTGCGTGGTCCACCAGCGTGAGGTGGGAGCGCATGCGCGCAGCTTTGCCGACGCCCTGCGCGTGGCCAACCGCGAGGATCCCGACATCCTCCTCGTGGGCGAGATGCGCGACCTCGAGACCATCCAGATGGCGCTCGAGGCGGCTGAGAAGGGCATGTTGGTGTTCGGGACCCTGCACACCAACAGCGCGGCCAAGACCATCGATCGCATCGTGAACGTCTTCCCGTCCGGCGAGCAGGAGTCCATCCGTCAGGTCCTGGGCGAGACCACCCGCGGCATCCTCGCCCAGCAGCTCCTGCCCAAGGTCGGTGGCGGGCGCGTGGCAGCGCTCGAGATCCTCTTCGGCTCGCCCCAGGCGACCAACCTCATCCGCGAGGGGAAGATCAGCCAGCTCAGCTCGCTCATCCAGACCGGAGTGAAGCGAGGGATGACGACCATGGACCAGTCGCTCATCCGGCTCTTCGAGGAGGGGACCATCACGGCCGAGGCCGCCCTCGACAAGGCCATCGACAAGGTCGACGTGGCCGAGAAGGTGGGACTGGCGAAGCCGGAGTCGACGGGCGGCTGAGGAAGTCGTCCGGACCGTCGGCACGGCCTCAGCCGAAGAGCTCGGCGTACGTGTCGGTGAACGCGACTCCGTCCATCGAGGTCACGATCACGCTGTGGCCCCAAAACATCCCTTCGTCGTCGTAGAACAGCTCGAAGAAGGTGCCCGTCACGTTGACGTCCCTCAACGTCAGCTTGGCGGCGAAGTCCTCTGGGGTCAGCTCGGGATTCTGGATGGTCTTGAAGCTCCCGTCCTCCTGGGCCTCGTCGTACTCGTTCCACCCGTCGTTGTAGGTGTCGGTGAGGTCCCTGGCCGCGATCGTCTTGGCTGCGGTGTCGATCTCAGCCAGCTTCTTCACGAGCGCGGTGGCCAGCTCCACCGTCTCCTCGTGGGGAACGTCGTCCGTGATGATGCGGACTCGGAGCGTGCGCCCCTGGTAGGTGACGCTCGCCTCCCCGTCCTCGTCGTCGCGGCGGATCTCTCCCAGGATCTCGTGCTTCATGTCCGTGGCTCCCTCGCCGGGGGTGCAGCCCTCTCCGCACCCGATTGGAGCCCAGGTTACCCGCTCTCCGGCCCCGCGGGCTTGGAGTGCGGACGGCTTGCGGCCGCTGCTCGGGCGAGGGGAGTCGACACCCGAGCCGGCCCTCCGGGCTTGCGGTAGGCTCTCTCCCCCGGCGCGTGGTGCGCCGGCTTCGGAGCCTGCAGTCCCATGTCCACCTTCAAGCCCGTCACCTCCAACGTCGACTTTCCCGCTCTCGAGCGAGAAGTCCTGTCGATTTGGAAGGAACGGCGGGTCTTCGAGCGCTCGGTCGAGCAGCGACCCGAGTCGAAGGCGTACTCCTTCTACGACGGTCCGCCCTTCGCGACTGGCCTGCCCCACTACGGCCACTTCGTCGCCTCGACCCTGAAGGACATCGTCCCGCGCTACTGGGCCATGCGCGGCTACCGCGTCGAGCGTCGCTTCGGCTGGGACACGCACGGCCTCCCCATCGAGATGGAGATCGAGAAGAAGCTCGGTCTCTCCGGTCCGACCAGCATCCGCGAGCACGGCATCGCCGAGTTCAACGAGGAGTGTCGTCGCAACGTCCTCCGCTACACGGAGGAGTGGCGTGTCGCCATCGAGCGTCTCGGACGCTGGGTCGACTTCGACGACGACTACAAGACCATGGACCCCAGCTTCATGGAGTCCGTGTGGTGGGTCTTCAAGCGACTCTGGGACGAGGGCCTCGTCTACCAGGGCCTGAAGGTCGTCCCCTATAGCTGGCGCCTGTCGACGGCGCTCTCGAACTTCGAGGCGAACCTCGACTACCGCGACGTTCAGGACCCGGCGCTCACCGTGGCCCTGAAGCTCGACGACGACGAGCACGACGCCTCCCTCCTCATCTGGACCACCACGCCCTGGACCCTGCCGTCGAACCTCGGCGTCGCGGTCGGACCCGAGGTGGAGTACGTCAAGGCGCGCGCCGAGAGCGACGGTCCGGTCTACGTGGTGGCCGCCGCCCGCCGCGAGGCGGTGCTCGGTGAGGGCTCGGAGGTCGTCGCGAGCCTGACCGGCCAGGAGCTGCTCGGTCGGGGCTACCAGCCGCTCTTCCCGTACTTCGAGCGCTTCAAGGAGCTGCCCGCCGGCGAGGGCGGTGCCTTCCGCGTGCTGCCCTCCGACGAGGTCTCGACCGAAGAAGGCACGGGGCTCGTCCACATGGCGCCGGCCTTCGGTGAGGTCGACTTCGCGGTCTGCCAGGCCGCGGGGCTCGAGGTGGTCGATCCCGTCGACGCCGAGGGTCGCTTCACCGAGGAGGTCTCCGACTTCGCCGGGCAGAACGTGAAAGAGGCCGACAAGGCCATCATCAAGATGCTCAAGGATCGTGGAGCGGTCTTTCACCACGGGACGATCGTTCACTCCTACCCCTACTGCTGGCGGAGCGGCACGCCCCTCATCTACAAGACGGTCCCGAGCTGGTTCGTCAAGGTGACGAGCTTCCGAAGCCGGATGGTCGAGCTCAACGAGACCATCCACTGGGTGCCGGAGGCCGTGGGCAGCAAGCGCTTCGGCAACTGGCTGGCGGACGGCCCGGACTGGAACATCTCGCGCGATCGCTTCTGGGGCACCCCGCTTCCCGTGTGGGAGTGCGACTCCTGCGACGAGCGCGAGTGCTTCGGGTCCATCGCCGATCTCGAAGAGCGCAGCGGCGAGAAGATCGACGATCTCCACCCGCACCTCATCGACGGCACCACCTTCCCGTGCGCCAACTGCGGCGGCGACGCCCGTCGGGTGGCGCCGGTCTTCGACTGCTGGTTCGAGTCGGGGTCCATGCCCTACGGGCAAAGTCACTACCCCTTCGAGAACAAGGAGGACTTCGAGGCACGCTTCCCGGCCGAGTACATCGCCGAGGGTCTCGATCAGACCCGCGGCTGGTTCTACAGCTTGCTCGTCCTGTCGACAGCGCTCTTCGATCGGGTGCCCTTCAAGAACTGCGTCGTCAACGGGATGGTCCTCGCCGAGGACGGCTCGAAGATGAGCAAGTCCAAGAAGAACTACCCGGATCCCATGATCGTCCTGGACGACCTGGGAGCCGACGCCCTGCGCGCGTTCCTCATCAACTCGCCCATCGTGCGCGCCGAGCCCCTGCGCTTCTCGGAGGCTGGGGTCAAGGACGTCGTGCGCACGGTGCTGCTGCCCCTGCGCAACGCCTGGTCGTTCTTCGTCCAGTACGCCAACGTGGACGGCTGGCACCCCGAGAAGGGACTCGATGGACAGCCGACGCCGGCGGTGGCCGATCGCCCCGAGATCGATCGCTGGATCCTCTCGGTGCTCCAGTCGCTCGTGCGGGAGGTCAACGAGCAGATGGAGGGCTACTACCTCTACAAGGTCGTGCCCCCCATGGTCGGCTTCATCGACCACCTGACGAACTGGTACATCCGTCGCAGCCGGCGTCGCTTCTGGCGCTCGGCCGAGGGCGACGCGCTGGCCGACAAGGCGGCTGCCTATGCCACGCTCTACGAGGTGCTCGTCACCTTCGGCAAGGTCATGGCGCCCGTCTTGCCCTTCGTGACCGATGCGCTCTACCAGAACCTCGTCGTGGAGCCCGGTTGTCAGGACGACGAGCTCGACAGCGTGCATCTCTGCGACTACCCGCAGGCCGACGAGAGCCGCATCGATCATCAGCTCGAGAAGGAGGTCGCCCTCACGCGTCAGGTCGTCGGCATGGGTCGCGCGCTGCGCAAGAGCCACGAGCTCAAGGTGCGACAACCGCTGGCGAGGGTGGTGATCGTGCATCACGACGCCGAGGCCCTGGCCATCGTCGAGCGTCACGCCGAGCAGCTCGTCGAGGAGCTCAACGTCAAGGAGGTCATCACCAAGTCGGACGACGATGATCTCTGCACGCTCTCCTTCAAGGCGAACTTCCGCCGGCTCGGTCCGCGTTTCGGCAAGCAGATGAAGGCCATCGCCCAGGTCGTCACCGGACTCGACGCCGAGCAGTTCGCGACCCTGCGCGACGGCGGCACCGTGCCGGTTGACGGTGGGGAGATCGAGCTCGACGACGTGCTGGTCGAGCGGGCTCCGCGGGGAGGGGTGGTCATCGAGGCCGAAGGACCGCTCACCGTCGCCCTCGACACCCAGCTCGACGACGCGCTCCGGATGGAAGGCACCTGCCGCGAGGTGGTCAGTCGTCTCCAGAGGCTGCGCAAGGACGGCGGCCTGGAGATCACCGACCGTGTCGCGGTCGTGCTCGGCTCCTCGGACGAGGCGCTGCGCACGGCCATGAAGACGCATCGGGAGTACATCGCCGATGAGGTCCTGGCGACCAGCCTGGAGATCGGTGAGTCGGCGTCGGGCGAGAGCCTGGACATCGACGGTCGTCCTCTCGAGGTGGAGTTGAAGAAGGCCTGACGCGACTCGGGTTGGGGGGAGTCATGGCTGAGAGCACGAGATCACGGCTCGCGAGCTGGCTCGCTTGCCTGGCGATCCTGGCATCGCCCGTTCGAGCCGACGAGGAGGTTCCACTGCGCTGGGACTGTCCCGAGCTCGTGGCGATCTATCGGGATGGCAGCCTGGACGAGCGGGTCGCGGCGGTGCGTGAGGTCGTGGGTTGTCGTGATCGGGAGGTGCTGACTGCCGTGCTCGCGCTCATCCCGACGGACGACCGCAGCCTGTCGAGGCAGGTGCATCGCGCTCTCTACGCGGCGGGGGAGTCGGCCCTCCCGGCTCTCGTCATGGGGCTGTCCTCGTCGTCTTCCAAGCGCCGGGAGAGAGCCCTCGAGCTGATTCTCGCTCTTCAGGTGCCTCCCCATGGGAGCTGGGCGAAACACCCGTACCACTCCCCACTCGCACCCGAGCTCCTTCCGGTGGGCCTGCTCACGAGCATCGCCACGACCGACGAGAGCCCGACGGCGCGATCCCGAGCCCTGGCCATTCTCGGTCGTTCGACGGAGGCGGAAGTCTTCGAGCTGCTTCTGGAGGCGACTTGCGACTCGGACGACGGCGTGCGCTCGTCCGCGGTGGGCGCGATCGCTCGGCAGGTCGGGGCACCGAGACCCGGTCCGACAGGAGCCCCCGATCTCACGCAGGCCCGACGACGGGCACGCCGCGAGCTTGCTCGCGCCGAGGTGACGACGCGTCTCTTGCAGAACGTCGAGCTCTCTCGAGAAGGAGCCGGTGCCCGCTTGCTCCGGCTGTTGGCGACGGTTCCCAACCCGAAGCGCGACGAGATCCTCGCGGTCCTGTTGGACGGTCCGGAAGACAAGCTTCGATCCGACGTGCTCATCAGCGTGATCCGTGCTGATGACGGGCATCGCGAGAGGGCGATGCAAGCGATCGTCACGAGCTCGGACCGGCGCCTGCAAGGTCGTCTCAACACCTTGCTCCGCGAGCAGCGGGAGGCGGGGCCCGGCGACCTGTCGGCGCTCATGGCGCTCCACCGGCAGGAGACCAACTACCGGACGAAGCAGCGTCAGCTCGAGCTCATGACACGCTTCGGAGGTGAGGAGGTGGGTCCCTTCCTCGCATCGGTCGTCCGAGACGAGCCCCATCTCGGCGTCACCGCCCTGCGGTGCTTGACCGAGCTGCGAGACATCGACTCTCTCGCGGTCGTGCTGGAGGTTCCTCAGGAGAAGCTCGGGCTCGAGCACCTTCGTGCCCTGGCGATCCTCGGTGCCCGAGGGGCGGACCGGCTGGGTCAGCTCCTCACCCGCCGCCTGACCAGGCAGAAGCTCCCGGTGGAGCCGAGTCGGAGCTTGAAGCCCTATCTCGAGGCGGAGCCCGAGCACCTCCTGCCGACGTTGCGAACGCTCAGCGAGCACGAGGAAGAGTTCGTTCGCTTGAACGTCGTGCGCTTCCTCTCCTGGTTGCCGGGGCCCGAGGTCGAGGCCCTGCTCACCGAGCTCACGAAGAACGAGAACCGGCGGGTGTGGGTGGCTGCGCGGGATGTCTTGGCACGAAGAGAGGCCTACGGCCTGCCCACCTGGTGAGCGTCGATCTCCAGCTTTACCCCGGATTTACCCACGGTCGAGGGAGGGGCCCCTACCTTGGAAGTGAGACCAGCGACGACCCCACGTCGCTGTCGCGATCTCCGACTCCAACGGAAGGGAGGAACCCGTGAAGAAGATGGCCCTGACTTGCCTGGTCTTGGCGACCCTGACCTCGATGACGCTCACGACGCTGCAAGCACGACCGCCTGCCGAGGAGCCCACACCGCCCGTCACGCCGGACCCGAACGCGCAGGACTTCGACCTGCAGTCGATCCTGTCACCGAGTCTCGTCGACTATCCCGGCTTCTTGCAGCAGGCGACTGAGGTCGATGGTCTGCGCCACCAGCGGATGCTCGGTCTCGAGGACTTCCTCGCGACGGCGAAGGAGCCCGGTGTCATCGTGCTCGACACGAGGAGCAAGGCGGCCTACGACGCGAAGCACCTGGCCGGATCGGTTCACCTCAACTTCTCCGACTTCGGGACCGAGAAGCTGGCGTCCGTGATCCCGAGCCTGGACACCAAGGTCCTGATCTACTGCAACAACAACATCGATCGAGATCCTCAGCACTTCATCAGCAAGAGCCCGCCCATGGCGTTGAACATCCCGACGTTCATCAACCTCCACGGCTACGGCTACACCAACGTCTGGGAGCTCTCGGACCTGGTCGACGCAGACGACCCGCGCCTGACCTTCGAGGGAACGGCCGTGGGCGGCGAGAACTGAGACTGCTGTCGGAATCGACACGGCTCGTTCGATCGGGCGTGACGGTTCCGACAGGTCCCTGTCAGCTCGTTCCTTGCATTCGGTCTCTCGGCGTGCAACCCGCCAACAGCGGTTTCACCCATCGGTCTCGGCAGTCAGCCGAGACGTCAGGAGACCAACACCATGTCGCGACGTCCGTCTTTCGCGCCGCTTTTCGCCTGTCTCTTCTTCGCCGTGGGTCTCTCGTCCGCCCATGCGGTCACCCTCCAGACCCCCGACGCCTGCAACTTCTGCAACGACCCCGGCGATGCCGCCAACCTCGTCGTCCCCAGTGGCCCGTTCCCCAACTTGACCAGCGCCATCGCCGCCGCCGGCGGTCTCGACACCATCGAGATCGTGGGCTCGCTCCCGGCGGAGGCGGTCACCGTGACCAAGCGGGTGTGCATCATCGGCGCACCCGGTGGGAGCCCTCACGCCCAGCGCATCTTCTCGGCGACCAGCAGCCCCACGCTGACCATCCTCGAGGACGGCGTCTGCGTGAAGGGCCTGACCATCGACAAGACAGGGACCGGTGACGTCATCACCATCGGCAACCCGTCCACCCGCGTCGACGACGTCGGTCTCCACGACAACTTGGTCTTGACCACCAGCGGCGCGACGGGGAGCGCGATCAAGGTCTTCGGCCGGATGAACGAGGTCGTCGGCAACGTGCTCATCGGTGACGGGGACATCGGCATCTGGCTCGACGGTGACATGGGCAACACCGAGAACCTCATCTTCTCGAACACGCTCAATCGTCATGCCGTGGGCATCGCACTGTCCTGGAACTCGACGGGCACGGGCCTGTTCTTCGACATGGCCGCCAACGAGATCGCCTACAACCGCATCCAGCGGGCCGACCGCGCGATCTTCGCGCAGGGCCAGGAGATCTTCAGCATCAACGTCGAGGTGCGGGACAACGTCTACTACCAGAACGTCATCTCGGAGGGTGTCGGCGCGGCCTTCAACCCGGTCGGCATCTACCTCATCGAGACCAGCAACGAGCTCGTCGAGGGCAACGTCATCTCCGGCTACGACACGGGCGTGCTGCTCGAGGGTCGGGCGACGACGGGTCTCGACTCGCTCAACAACACCCTCAAGGACAACCGGATTCAGGCGAGCGTCGATGGCGTGAAGGGAGTCGGTCTCATGGACGACATCCACTTCATCGGCAACGACATCAGCACGGAGAACGCGGGCAACACGCCGGCTCAGTTCGATGGCATCGACCTGTTCGAGGCCTGCCCCTTCGGCTCGCTGGCCATCGAGCTCGAGGGCGGCACCTTGTTCTCGAACGACTGTGGTCTCAACACGGGACTGCTCACGGCGACCTGTGCGCTGACCATCACCTCGTCGACGTCCCCCGACGAGGTCGACTTCACCGCCGCGGTGTGTGCGGTGGACAACTGAACCGCCATCGTCTTCGAGCCATCGACCCCCGCCGAGTCAGCGCAGCTCGGCGGGGGTCGCCGCGTTCCAGGCCGGGTGTCGCGGCGGGGAGAGGGCGACGCACGGCGCGTCAGCCCTCGCGAGCCCAGCCCAGGAGCGTCTTCCAGAATCCGAGCTCGGCCCCGATGCCGACGACCAGCACGAGAAATGCGAGGGCGGGGGCGAGTGCGTTGCTGAAGGCGCTCAGGTAGCACAGCAGGGCAAGGGCCAGCAGGGCGAGCAGGATGATGAGTCGTCCGGGCATGTCGATCCTCCGGGAGAGGCTACGAGGAGCGACGGCCCGGGTTCCCGCCCGCGGCCGAGGCTGAGGCCGTGCGGATGATCACGTCGAGGTCCTCTCTTCACCGGGCGGGTCACCTTGGTGGTCGCTTGCGGTCCCGGGACCGCGGGCGTGGGGAGAGCTCATCGGATGGAGGAGCAGGCAGGGCCGCCGCCAGGACTTCCGCTCCGACACCCACGATGAACGCGAGCACGAGGAGGCCGCCGGCCACGCCGTGAGTGGGAACGACCTGAAGACACAGGAAGGAGATGATGAACAGGGCGATCAGGATGACGAGAGACCCGAACATGTCGCTCCTCCAGGGCGAAGGTACGTGGTCGGAGGCTGCGGGTTCCCCTGTCGGCAGCCGTGAGCTGGGAGTGGGGTAGAGTTTCGGTCTCGTGATCGAGTGAGAGAGTGATCCCGGCGGAGAGGCACCATGGGCGAAGCGAAGGGCGTGGCACCGGATCGACTGGCGGCGTACGAGAAGCTGATCGCGACTCATCCGAAGATCGAGCGCAAGGGCGCGACCATGCCGTACACGTCGGTGAACGGTCACATGTTCAGCTTCCTGGGCAAGGACGGGAAGGTGGCGCTCCGTCTCTCGAAGGAGGACCGTGAGGAGTTCCTCACCAAGTACCGCACGCGTCTCGCGGTCTCGCACGCCACTGTCATGAAGGAGTACGCCGCGATCCCGGTGGGCGTGCTCAAGAGGACCGCGGAGCTCGCCCCCTGGCTCGTCCGGAGCTACGACTACGTGACCTCGCTCGAGCCCAAGCCCACCACGAGGAAGAAGTCCTCGAAGAAGAAGTCGGCCAAGAAGAAAGCGACGAAGAAGAAGACTGCGAAGAAGGCCGCACGCAAGACGGCCAAGAAGAAGGCCGGCAAGAAGGCGGCCCGCAAGGCCGCGAAGAAGAAGATGGCCAAGAAGAAGACGACGAGGCGTCGATGACGGTGCGGCGAGCGCGGTCGTGAGTCGGGTCCAGGCGGCTCGCGTCCTGGAGCGCTTCTTCCGACCGCTGGCGGGTCTGCGGTGCTGGGGAGTGCGACAGGGTTGGGGCTCGTTCCTCACCTTCGAGCTGGGCTCGCCCCGACCCGAGCCCTTGAGACCGCGTCCGAAGCCGTCGGCGGTCGAGCACGAGGAGCAGCCGGTCTTGGTCCGGGGCGACCACCACCTCTGGGTCGAGCAGTGCGAGTGGACGATCAAGAACCCGGAGCAGCCTCTCATCGAGTCCGAGGACGATCGCGGTCTCATCGCCGAGGCCTTGGAGCAACTCGACGGCCAGGTCATCCAGAGCGTGCAGCTCGTGCCCTTCATCGGTCTCTTCACGATCCGCTTCGAGCGGGGCAGCTCACTCTTGCTGCGTCGCTACGACGATCACGAGCCCGACGACGACCTGTGGTCGCTGTTCTCGCCGCAGTGGACGCTGTCGTACCGGGCGTCGGGTCATCTCGAGCTCCCCGGTGGTCGCCTGGTGGACTGTGAGGACGTGGAGATCGTGCTGTAGGCGACTGACTGAGTCGCTGGTAGGGAGTGAGGTGGTGACTTCAGACGGTAGGTCCATGAAGATCGACCTGAGCGAGGCCATTGAAGCCCGCATCGGCGAGTTCTTGGAGACGAGCTTGGAGACGAGCGAGGATGAGGACCTGAATTCCGCCGTTAGGTCGCACCGTTTCCTGCCTCTCTACTTCGGGATCACCGTGGCCCACGGCGTGCGACCGGATGGCTCGGTGGTCACCCGAAACGAACTGGAAGCCCGTGTCGAAGTGGTGACGAGCCCCTTCTGGCGTCGGATGGTCCTCTTCCAAGGCTCCAAGCGCTATCCGGAACTGAGCGCTCTCGTTCCCGAAGAGCCTCCGGAGGCGCGCCGTTGTTCAGGCTGCTCCGGCACGGGCATCTTCGAGCGCTTTCCACTGGCGACGTGTTGGTGTGGTGGCCTCGGCTGGGAGATTCCCGGAGAGTCGAAGGACTGATGCGAGGCTGAATGAGCCAGGATGAGCGCTTCGACAGGATCGTCCGTGCTTGCTGGCCCCTCGTGGACGGCGATGGACAGAAGGAGGTACGCCACTACCTGGAGCACGGAGAGCCAGAGATGGCGTTCGAGGGGTTGATGCTCGAGTTGATGACGGGAGATCGATTCCCGTCTGAGGTCGAGTTCTCGGATCTCCAGGCGATGGCGAGAGCATTCCGCCTGGATGAGGAGTCCGTGTTCGATGGTGACTTCTGGGAGAAGTTCTGCCGTTGGGGAGCTCGCTTCCCGAGCGTGGACCAGACCTAGAGCAGGGTCTTTCTTGAGCTCTCACGTGATGAGAAGAGCGAGCTCTCGAGGAGTGATGGCCGATGTTCATCGTGAGGAAGTACACGTGTGACTTCGGCCATTCCTGGTCCATTCGGCGCAGAAGCGGTGAGGAGGAGCGAGCCTCCGACGCTCTTTGCCCAGAAGAGCACGAGGCGGTCACGTGTCAGGAAGAGGTGCCGGCTGACGTGGTCCGGGTCATCATCTGCCCGGCTGCGAGAGCGGCTCATCCGCCGCACGGCCTCGTGGTCGAGCGGGATCGGCACTGGCTCGTGCTCCAGGATCACGAGGGCTCGATCCTGGCCGAGTCCGAGAAGTCCTACACTTGGGACGAAGTGGCGAGGCTGGCGGGTCGATTCGGAGGCAAGTCCCCTTCTGAGGCCATGAAGTGGTGGCTGCGGAAGCCGCCTTGATGACAACTCAGTCTTGCGTGCTGACCTCGACCAGGCGTGATCGATCATCATCGATCGAGACGAGAGAGGCCGGATGGTGACACTCGTGCTGGACCTGACAGGCGTGACCAGCCTGGACGAGTTCCATGACAGGGTGGCTGAAGCACTGAAACTCCCTGATCACTACGGACGGAACCTCGATGCGTTCTGGGACTGCCTCACGGAGCTCGTGGGGCGAACGACCGTCCGAGTCGTGGGCCTGCTTGGCCTTGACGGAGCCTTGCGCACGCAGGTCGATCGCTACTTGAAGCTGCTAGTGGACCAGGAGGCGGAGTCACGCGGAGAGTTCTCCGTCTCGCTCTCCAAGGTCGACGACGACTAGGGCCAGAGTCTCTGGTGGGGCGAGCAGAACCCGACCACGACGTCCAGCATCTCCAGGACGCGGTCCTCCTGCTTCTCATCTTTCAGCTCGGCACGGACCCGTTCGAGCGCTGCTTGGGCCACGTCTCGAGAGGCACCGGTCGCATGCAGCCCTTTCAGGAGGCCGAAGAGAGCCTCGTCACCGGCGTTCGACGCGAGGGCTCGTCGAACCTCTTCCTCGAACTCGGCTCCTGTCACGGTTCCCCTCCCACGGCGTCACGACGCCGACCTCACCGCACGTGCGTCTCGAACAACTTGTAGATCCGCCGGTACTCGTCCAACCAACTCGTGGGCTGCCGGAAGCCGTGCGGCTCGACCGGGTAGATCGCCGTCTCCCAGTCCTCCTTCTTCAGCTCGATGAGCCGCTGCACCAGCCGCACGGTGTCGTGGAAGTGGACGTTGTCGTCCAGCATGGGCGCGCACATCAACAGCGGCTTCTCGAGGCCTTCGGCGAACTCGATGGGTGAGCTCCGCCGATACGCCTCCGGATCGATCTCCGGCACGTTGAGGATGTTCGACGTGTAGCCGTGGTTGTAGTGCGCCCAGTCCGTCACCGGGCGTAGCGCTGCTCCCGCGGCGAACAGGTCGGGCTCCTGAAACAGTGCCATGAGCACGAGGAAGCCACCGTACGAACCGCCGTAGGCCCCCACGCGCTCCCTCTCGACACCCTGCTCCGACACCAGCCAGCGCACGCCGTCGGTGAGGTCCTCGAGCTCGGGACGACCCATGTCCCGGTAGATCGCCGTCCGCCAGTCGCGGCCGTAACCGGCTGATGCCCGGTAGTCCATGTCGAGCACGACATAGCCGCGGTTCGCGAGCACGGTGTGGAACATGAACTCGCGGAAGTAACCGGACCAGCCCTCGTGCGCGTTCTGCAAGTAGCCCGCACCGTGGATGAAGACCACCGCCGGCCGCTTCGCCGCCGGCGCCCGCACCCCCGCGGGCGGCAGGTACAGGCGCGAGTGGATGACCCCGACCCCGTGGCTCGACGGGACCTCCACGAACCGAGGCTCCACCCAGTCCATCGCTTGGAACGCCTCGCTTCGTGACTCGGTGAGCTGACGGGCCGACGCACCCGGTCGTGCCTCTTGCACGAAGAGCTCCGGCGGTCGGGTCGGCTTGGACTGCCGCAGCAGCAGCCGACGACCGTCAGGTGAGAGCTCGTAGCTCATCCGACCGCCGAGCGTCGTGACCGCCTCGGTCCGACCGGTCGCCACCTCGACCCGATGGACGTCGTAGACCCGAGGGCTCTGCGGGTTGGAGAGGTAGTAGAGGAAGCGTCCGTCCGGAGACTCCCGAACGCTCGAGACCACCTGCCGGCCGTGCGTGAGCGCGCGAGACCGGCGTTCGTCGAGGCCGCGCACTTCGAGCTGCGACCAGCCGCTCTCCTCCGACAGCCACCAGGCCGTGCGGTCGTCGGACAGCCAGCCCATGTCGTTGTAGCGCCAGTTGATCCATGCCTCGTCGTGCAGGTGGTGCAGGTCGTCCAGCCGTGCCCGTTCGAAGTCGACCCGCGTGATCCAGCGGTCCTTGTTGTCGTGGGACTCGATCATGACGAGGGCCTCGGTCCCCGCTCGGTTCCACTCGACCGACCGTACCCACGCCGGCCGGGCCCGACGCTTCTTCCTCCGATCCCGACGCGACGACCGCGCCTCGTCCTCGTCGTCCCCGTCCTTCTTCTTCTTGGCCGACTCCCGCTCCTTCTCGCGCGCCTCCGCCGCATCGCGCAGCGACGCGAGCGGGTCGGTCTTGATCCCCGGCAGGGCGTCGAGCTTGAGCTCGTGCTTCTCGCCGCTCTCCAGGTCGAGGAGCCAGAGACGCTCGGTCGATCGATCGCCGGTCCCCACCTTGGCGCGGACGTCGCGGGTCTCGACGTAGCCGCTCTCGGTGATCCACAGCGGCATGGGGCTCTTCTCGCCCCAGCGCTTCTCGTCCGACTGCTTCTTGCGCGTGGTCACCAGCAGCCAGCGACCGCTCGGTGAGAGATCGGAGCGCGCGACCTCCACCTTCTTGCCGAGGTAGAACGGACGGTCCGGACGGGTGACGTCGGCGTCTTGCAGGGCCCGCGCGCGGTCCCGGTTCGCATCCCCGTCGGCCTCACGACGACGGAGGTACTCGAAGAAACGACGCTCCTGCCGGGGGTGATAGCCGTCGTCGTCCTCCTTCTCGTCGGGGTCGTCCTCGGTCTTCAGGCTGGCCGGCTCCAGCTCCAGGCCCGTGTCCAGCTCGCGCACGAGCCAGGCGTCGCCACGGCGGAACGAGATGCGTCGTTCGTCGGCCATGAAGCGGGGCGAGCGCTCCCGCGCCGTCGTGCGGGTGAGCTGGCGGACCGCGCCGCTGCCGAGCTCGGCCAGGAAGAGGTCGCCGTTGCGGGCGAAGACCCGACGCGTTCGGTCCGTCGACCAGTGACCGCCTGGCACGTCGAGGTTCGAGTGCTCGGCCTCGGTGAGCACGCGCTCCTGGCCGTCGGCGAGGTCGATGCGGATTCGATCCTCGACCGGTGAGCCGACCCGCTTGCGGTCGAAGTAGACCGCCGACGAGTCGAGCGACCAGTAGGGATTGCCCGGCGCGTTCCCGATCCAGTCGGGGTCGGCCATGACCTGCTCGAGCGTGGGCTCGACTGCCGAGAGCGGCGCCGCCGTGACCAGCAGCAGGCAGAGACTGAGCGAAACGCGTCCGGCGCTCACTTCGTCGCCGACTGCATGAAGGCCGCGAGGTCGCGCTTGAGAGCGACCAGGGACGGGATGTGGATGTACATCATGTGCCCCGCCTCGTACCAACCCATGGTGACGTTGCCTTGCAGCTCCTTGGGGAGACCGAGGTGATCGAAGGTGTACTCGGTCGCGAAGTAGGGCGTCGCCAGGTCGTAGTAGCCGTTGGCGACGAAGACCTTGAGGCTCGGGTTGCGGGTCATCGAGCGACGCAGCGTCTCCGACACGTTGACGTAGCGGTTCTGGTACGACTCGTAGCTCCACGGGTGCACGCGACCGGTGAGGATCTCGTAGGGCAGGTCGCTCTCGAAGCCGAGGTCGCGTCGAACGTAGTCGTTGAGCGTGGCCGTGTAGGGACCCTGGATGGCCGAGTAGCTCGGGTCGTACTCGTAACGCTCGCCGGCGGAATCCCGGTCGTCGCCGACGAAGCGGCTGTCGAGCCGGCCGACCGTCTTGCGCTCGTCGCGACGCAGCTCCTTGGTGAAGCGGAAGATCTTGATGCGGAGGTTCGTGTCCTTGACGTACTGCTCCGACAGCCCCGTGTAGCGGGCCAGCTTCTTGGCGATGGCGTTGCGCTCCGCATCGCCGAGCCGGTCACCCTTCATGAGCGCCAAGGTGTACTCGGTCGTGGCGAACTCCTCGACCTCGTCGAGGGTCGCTCGGAGATCGCGCTGAAGGTCCGGAGCCAGACGGTCGTGATACCAGGCCGTCGCCGTGTAGGTCGGCAGGAAGAGAATGTAGGGCAGGTCGTTGCCCGTGTCGAAGCGCGCGGTCTGGAAGTCGAGGATCGACGAGATGAGCATGACGCCGTTCAGGTAGAAGCCGTGACGGCCCTGGAGCCACCCGGCCAGGCCCGCTGCCCGCGTCGTTCCGTAGCTCTCGCCGACGAGGAACTTCGGCGAGGCCCAGCGCTCGTTGCGCGTCGTGTAGAGCCGGATGAACTCACCCACCGAGCGGACGTCCTCGTCGATGCCGTGGAACTGCTCGCGGTCCTCGTCGGGAGCCGGGCGGCTGTAGCCGGTCATGACCGGATCGATGAAGACGAGGTCGGTCACGTCGAGGATCGACTCGGCGTTGTCCACGAGCTTGTAAGGCGGCGGCAGCGGGAAGCCGTCGGGATCCATGTGAACCCGCTTGGGTCCGAGCGTACCGAGGTGGAGCCACACCGACGACGAGCCGGGCCCACCGTTGAACGAGAAGGTGAGCGGACGCTTCGAGGGGTCACGTCCGTCCTGACGCGTGTAGGCGATGTAGAAGATGGTCGCCTTGGGAGCACCCTCCTCGTCGCGCATGACCAGCGTGCCGGCGGTCGCCTCGTAGCGCACGCGCTGGCCGCCGATCGTGACCGAGTGGCTGGTCGTGACGAGATGGTCTTCCAGCTCGGAGGGCTTCTTGCCCTTGGCGTCACCCTCCGCCTGGGCGGTCGAGGCGAGGGACGCAACGAGGAGCAAGGCGGGCAGGAACGCGAGGCGGGGACGGCGGGACATCGTCGACATGGCGGCTCTCCTGAAGAGCCGCATCATGCCACTCCGCCCCGATCGGTAGCTCAGAGTCGCGGGTCGACTGGTTCGCTTTCCAGCGCGAGCACGGCGAAGACGCACTCGTGGACGCGACGCAGCGGCTCGTGCGCCACGAAGCGTTCGAGCGCCTCCAGGCCCAGCGCGAGCTCACGCAGCGCCAGCGATCGCTTGCGACCGAGGCCCCGCTCCCGCAGCCGACGCAGGTGCTCGTCGCGGGTGTACTCCGGTCCGTAGATGATCCGGAGGTACTCGCGACCGCGCACCTTGAGTGCCGGCTGGAGCAGGCCCTTCGCGTTGCGTGCGAGGAAGTCCGCCGGCTTGACGACCATCCCTTCGCCGCCCGCCCCGGTCAGCTCCTCCCACCAGGCGGTGGCTGCTGCGACCTGCTCGTCGTCACCGAGGTCGACGAAGCGATGTCGCGTGAGCTGCAAGAGCGGCCCACCGGCCTGACACAGCCGACCGAGGATCTCGAGATGCCACTCGTGCGGCCGGCTCGAGTGCACCGCGCCCTCGCTGGCGAGGAGGTGGAAGGGCGCCAGGCGATGATCGTCGATCGACTCCACCGGCCAGCAGTAGCCCTGCCAGGCGGCGCGATAACGCGTGACCAGGTCCCGACGCTCCTCCGTCGCGGACACGAGCTCGTCGACGTCCAGGCCACGCTCACGTGCCCGATCCAAGGAAGCTTGAGCGGCGTCGAGGTGAGCCGAGGCGGCCACGCCGACCGGTCCGTACTGGGTCTTGAGCAACTCCTGGGCCTTGGCCGACCAGGGCATGAGCTCGCAGTCGAGCAGCAGCCAGCCCGTGCCGAGCTCGTCCCAGAGACCGGCCGCCTCGGCCGCCGCCCGCACGCGTTCGACGAGCTGCGCTTCGTGCGCATCGTCGCGGAAGAAGGAACGACCCGTGCGCGTGAAGCAGGTGCCGGCCTTACCGTCCTCGACGCCGAAGCGCGAGCGCGCGGTGTCTTCGTCACGACAGGCGATGACGAGGGCCCGCGAGCCCATGTGCTTCTCCTCGCAGGCGACTCGCGTGATGCCCTGACGACGGAAGTCGTCGAAGGCGCCCTCGGGGTGCTCGAGCAGCCCCTCACGACGCGAGGTCTCGCAGGGCGCCATGGTCGGTGGGAGGTGGATGAGCCAGCGCGGATCGATGGCGAAGCGGCTCATGGCCTCGAGGGCCGCGGTCGCGTTCTCCTCACGGATGGTGACGTTGCCCAGGAGTCGTGCGTGCACGGCCCGTCGGCCGAGGACGGCCACGGCGTGCCGCAGGGTGTCGTGCTGTTGCTGAGCGCTGCGTGCTTCCCGCGGCGAGGTGAGCGGACGAACGGGCTCGCAGTGCACCGCTTCGGCCGGCACGGACACGAGCTCGCGCTCGGGCCAGCGCAGCGCCGTCATCTTCCCGCCGAACACGCAGCCGGTGTCGAGACAGATCGTGTTGTTGAACCACTCGGCCTCGGGCACCGGCGTGTGGCCGTAGACCACCGCCGCCTTGCCCCGATACTCCTGAGCCCAGTCGTAGCGGATGGGGAGACCGAACTCGTCGGTCTCGCCCGTCGTCTCGCCGTAGAGCGCGAACTGCCGCACGCGGCCCGAGGCCCGACCCTGGTAGCGCTCCTTCATCCCCGCGTGGGCGACGACGAGACGACCGTCGTCGAGGACGAAGTGGCTGACGAGCGACGCGATGAACTCGCGCACCCTCGTCTTGAACGCGTCGTCCTGAGGCTCCATCTGCTCGACGGTCTCGGCGAGACCGTGGTTGAGCTTCACCTTCTTGCCGTCGAGCCAGCGCGCGAGCTTCGCCTCGTGGTTGCCGGGCACGCAGATCCCCGTGCCGTCCTCCACCGAATCCATGACCAGACGCAGCACGTCGACCGAGTTGGGACCGCGGTCGACGAGGTCACCGAGGAAGAGCGCACGACGACCCTCGGGCGGCACGAGCCGGAACCCCTCGCGATCGTCACGCGGCAGCACGAGGTAGCCGAGCTCTTCGAGCAGCGTCTTCAGCTCCGAGAAGCAGCCGTGGATGTCGCCGATGAGATCGAAGGGCCCTCGCTCGTCGCTGCGGTCCGTCCACGCCGGGCGCACCTCGACCCGCACGGCGTCGATCTCCTCTTCGCTCTTCAGCACGTGGACCTTGCGGAAGCCCTCCGACTTGAGCCGCTTGAGACCGCGGCGCAGCGCCTGCGAGTGGTTCCGCACGACCTGCTTGCCGAAGTTGCGGTCCTCACGCTGCTCGTTGCGGGCGGCACAGGTCGCCACCGAGAGGTTCAAGACGATCGCGATGGCGAAGACGTCGTGCTCCTTGGCCAGGCGCACGAAGGGCGCCCGCGCCTGGGCGCTGACGTTGGTCGCATCGATGACGGTGAGCCGCCCTCGCGCGAGCCGCCGGTCGGCCACGGTGCGGAGCATCTCGAAGGCGTCCGCGCTGGCCTCCTGGCTCGAGCAGTCGTCGCTGACGAGACCACGGAAGTGATCCGAGCTCAGCGCGACCGTCTCGGGGAAGTGACGGGCGGCGAAGGTCGTCTTGCCCGCGCCCGAGGGACCGATGAGCAGGACGAGCGACTTGTCCGGGACGCTGATGAGCCCGGTCTCGACGGTCTCACTCATGACGGAAGATCACGGCCTGGGTGGGCGGACCGTGCTCCGGATGGTCGTCGCCGATGGCGTGGAAGCTCGGCTCGTAGCCATGACGCTCCGCCACGCCCTCCGCCCAGGACCGAAACTCGCCGCGCGTCCACTCGAAGCGGTGGTCGGCATGACGGAAGCGACCCGCCGGCAGCGAGGGGAAGAGGACGTTGTGCTCGGAGTTGGGCGTCGTGGCGATGACGGCGGCCGGTCGGGCGTGCTGGAAGACGACCCGCTCGAGCGCGGTGAGCCGACTCGGATCGAGGTGCTCGATGACCTCGATGAGGGTCGCCGCGTCGAAGCCCTCGAGCCGGGCGTCGCGGTAGGTCAGGCTGCCGTGGACGAGCTCGATGCGCTCTGCCTGCTTCTCCGGGAGCGTGTCGAGTCGGAGACGCCGCGCGGCGATCTCGAGCTGACGATGCGAGACCTCGAAGCCCACGAGACGATCGAAGCTCTTGTCCCGGAGGAGACGACGCAGCAGCTTGCCCTCCCCGCAGCCGAGGTCGACCACGCGGCGGGCCTCCAGCTCGTTCAGCCACTCGTGCACGAGACGGAGACGCTCGTCGTTGAGACGCAGGGGAGTCTCGACGACGTCCTCGGCCTCTTGGGCTTCGGCCGCCTGTGCGTCGTCGTCGATGCCGTCGTCCGCAGAGAGCCGACGCAGGGCTTCGGCGGCGAGGGTCTTTCGACGACCGAGGTAGCGACGGGTGATGAGCTCCTTCTGCGGATGGTCCGCGAGCCAGCCCTCACCGCGGTCGAGCAGCTTCTCGACCTCGGCCTCACCGATGAAGTAGTGCTTGCGCGCATCGAGCACCGGCACGAGGACGTAGAGGTGGCGGAGCAGGTCCTGCAAGCGGCAGTGGGTGCGGAGACGGAGAGCAATGTAGGGGCCGACCTCGGTCGGGTCGTCGGCCGGGAGCCGCGTCACCTCGACTTCGTGACCGAGGGGCTCGAAGAGCTCGTTCACGAGCGTGGTGGCGCCGCGGCAGGGGAGGACGGGGACGTGGACCTCGAGCGGGAGCTCGGCGTCGACGAGCTCGGTCTTCTCGTCGGCCGCTCCGGCCATCGCCGAGCGGAAGATCCGACCGAGGGCGACGGAGAGATGCGACGACGCGGCGTAGGGCCGGTCGTTCACGTACTGGTCGAGAGGCCCGGTGTCTTGACGCGAGCGACCGCGGACGAGCCGGACGGGGTCGACCTCGACGAAGAGCGTGACCGTGCAGCGCTCGGGACCGGCTTCCGGGTAGAAGACGTGAGCTTCGCCGAAGCTCAGCTCGAAACGCTGCACCCGGTCGGGGTGCTTGTGGAGCAGGAAGCTGAGGTCGGTGGCTTGCGGCGCCGTGCTGGTGAGGCTGATGAGCATGGGGTTCCCTCCCTGACTCGAACCACCCATGAAGGTCCGAGCCGACGAATCGGAGATACTGGAGGGCGAGGGAGCCGCGCGCAAGTGGCGCGGGCGAGCTGGCGCTGGTCAGCGACCCGGACGGGAGGTCTTCGATGCAGCGCATCTTCGTGGTCACTCACCCGCAGGCCGACCATCACGTGCAGGGCGTCGTGGGCGGCTGGCACGACTCGCATCTCACCGAGAAGGGCCATCGCGACGCCGCTGCGATCGCTGCGCGTCTCGTCGAGGAGATCGGCGACGCGCCCGTCGTGCTCCACTCCTCGGATCTCGCCCGTACGCGTGAGACCGCGGCCCCCATCGCCGAGGCGCTGGGCGTGACCGCGCAGCTCACGCCGAAGCTTCGGGAGCTGAGCCTGGGGGTCGCCGGGGGCAAGCCGCAGGCCTGGCTCGAGGAGCGCTTCGTCCCGGCGCCCCACGAAAACCGTCTCGACCACGCCAACTGCGAGGGAGCCGAGACCAAGCGCACCTTCGCGACGCGCGTCGCCGAGGCCGTCGACGAGATCGTCCGTGACCCGACGGAGACCAAGGTCATCGTCACCCACGGCTACGCCATGACCTTCGTGCTGGCCGCGTGGGTCCGCATGCCCATCGAGGCCATGGGCTACATCAACGTCAAGTCGACGTCGGGCGGGATCACCCTGCTCGAAGAGGACGACTTCCTCGAGAACCGCGCCCTGGTCCGCGTGAACGACACCACGCACCTGACGTGATGTTTCGCGCGGAAGGAGAGTCGTGAGGCACGTTCACCTCGTCGGTCCCGGCGGCGTCGGCAAGACGTCGACTGGCCGAGCTCTCGCTCGTCAGTTGGGCTGGTGCTTCTTCGATCTCGACGAGACGTTCCTCGCAAGGCTGGGATCGATCGACGCCTGCATCGAGCACTCGGGCCTGGTGGCCTACGCGCGTCGCAACGTCGGACTCTACTGCCGCGAGCGTGCCCGCCTCCCCGACGATGCAGTGATCGCGCTGTCTTCGGGCTTCATGCTTCCCCGCGTGTCGCGACCGAGCCATGGCGCACTGCTGGACGACATCGCGGACGACCCGCTGACGCGATTGCTGCTCCCTTCCTTCGAGGTCGAGCCCTGCGTCGCCGAGGTCGTCCGCCGGCAGCTCGCCAAGCCCTGGCTGTCGACGGACGCCCGGCGCGAGGAGGACAAGATCCGACGCCGTCTTCCCCTTCATCTCTCCTTGCCCTGCCGCAGGATTGCCTCGGTGGGCTCGGTCGAGGAGACGGCAGGCCGGCTGCTGGACGACCTGGCTCCGGCGCTGGAGCGGTCGATCAGCCCTCCCGACCGCCCTCGTCGGCCAGCCGAGCCGCTTCCATGAGCAGGTGCGTCGTCGGGTTGTTGATGACGTCCTCGCGATCGACGTCTTCCTTGCGGAAGGAGAAGCGCCCGGCCTTCCACAAGACGATCGCGTAGACCGCGTCGAGCCCGGTCGCTCCCGAGTCTCCCCCGAGCTCGGCGTCGACCACCCGGCCGTCGCGCAGCCAGATCCGGCCGACCTCGCCGCTGAGCTTGAGCTCGAGCAGGCCGGTCTTCGACTCGAACTCGAACATGGCGAGGATGGCGCCGGGCGAGAGTTGGGAGAGGTCGCCCTGGAAGTCGGCGGGAGCCGCCGTCTCTTCCTCGGGGGGCCCGAGGGTGGAGCGCATGGCCTGGGAGCGCTGGAGGGCGGCCTCGACCCGAGTCTCGAGCTCCTCGACGTTGGGAGGCTTGTTCAGGTAGTCGTCTGCACCCAGCCGAAGGCCGCGCAGCCGGTCCTCGTGGGCGGCCAGCGAGGTCATGAAGATGACCGGCGTGAAGCGGAGCCGGGGGTGAACGCGGAGCCGCTCGACGAACTCCCAGCCGTCCATGACGTCCATGTTGACGTCGCTGATGACCAGGTCGGGCTCGTGCTCCTGGAGCTTCTCCAGCCCCTCGGCCCCGTTGGAGGCCACGAGCACCTGATGGCCGGCCCCCTCCAGGATGGCCTGCAGGGTGAGCTGGATGTCTACCTCGTCCTCGACCACGAGAATCTTGCCGCTCATGGGCAGACTCTACCCCGTTCCCGCCCTCGAGGCTTCCCTGCCTCGACTCCGGCGGCCGAGTCCCGCGCGGCGCGGGCGCGCGGGTGTCGTCGAACGGTCCGGGTCGGTCTCGGCACGCCCCCCCGGGCTCGGGCCTCCCACCCGCCAGAGCCCGAGCGAGGGCGTGCTGCTTCATGACCTGCTCAAGGGCAGCAGGGAATGCCGTCGTTCTGACCGACATCGGAGGAGCCGCCGCCGTCCGGGCAGATGCGGCAGGGGCAGCCGGGGTCACCGGGGCAGTCGCCGCCGGCGGGGCAGTCGAAGACGTTGCTGGAGTGGACGAAGGTCACGTTCGGGCGACCGTTGCTCCCGCTGGCCGGGCGGTCGATGACCACGATGTCGTAGGGGTTGGAGATCGCCGGCTGCACGATGCAGTGCACGCCTGCGGCGTTGTCGTCGACCTCGACGATGGCAGAGCGGAGCACCGTGTCGCCGTTGCGGTCGACGGTCTCGACGTAGCGCACGCAGGAGACGTGGATGCTGAAGCCGGTGTTGCTGCGCTCGCCGAGCAACACGGCGAGGACGACCTCGGTCGTGAAGTCGACGCTGGGAGCCGTCTCTCCCGGACGGTGCCGACCCCAGAAGCGGTCGAGCTCCTGCTGGCTGGCGAGGACGAGGTCCGAGCCACCGCATCCGTTCGGTCCCGGGTTGGAGCCGATGTCGCAGCTCGGGTCCGCGTCGTAGCCGCTGCCCGGCGAGATGCCGGTGTCGAGGATGTCGAAGGAGCCGCAGGGCGGGATGGCGCTGGCGCCTCCGAGGGAGAGTCCGGCCTGGGCCTGGCTCGTGCCGAACAGGAGGACGAGAAGAGTGGAGAGGGTCACGACGGTGCTGCGCATGGAATGTCCTTCCGGAGTGGCTCGCCGGTCGTTCCGGCGCGCTCTGTCTCACCGTCGTCGGCCGTCGCCGCCCGGTTCGGTCGCCGGCAAAAAAAATTCATCCGAACCGAAATCGCACCCACGGCGACGGTGAGGGGAGCGAGCCGGCGGCGGAGAAGCCCGGGCTCAATCGCAGCGCCCCATCGCCTGGCCGGCCTTGGGCGTTGCATCGCCGGCTCTGCCGCCGCTCGCTCGATTGGAGACCCCGTGACTCCACTGGCCCACCCGCGAGCTGACATGCTGAGCGCCGTCATGCGAGAACCGGCGGCGGGTGAGCACGAGACGCGCTCCGGCGAGAGGGCCGACGATGCGCGCGTTCTCGCCGGCTACCTGGAAGGTGACGGTCCGAGCTTCCGCCTGGTCGACCGCTGGATCCGTGTCGAGCTCCAGCGACGCTTTCCGGTTCTCGCCAACGAGATCGACGACACGGCTCAGGTCGTCCACCAGAAGCTCCTCACGAACCTTCGCGGAGGACGCTTTCAGCAGCGGGCCGCGTTGAAGACCTACGTGGTGCGGATCAGCCGGTACACCGCGGTCGACCTAGTGCGGAAGCGTCATCGCTCCCGCATCGTCGGAAGCGCCGAGCACGAGGACGGCACGCCGGTGGAGCCGCCCCAGGACGGTCCGTACCGAAGCCTGCTCGACTTGGAGCAGGGCCAGCTCCTCCGTCAGCTCCTGTTGTTGGCTCCCGAAGACTGTCGCACCCTCTGGCGTCTCGCCTACGTCGATAGCCTCGCCTACGCGGAGATCGCCGATCGGCTCACCCTGCCGATGGGGACCGTGAAGTCCCGCATGTGGGCGTGCCGCCGCAAGATCGTCTC
Organism: Acidobacteriota bacterium; assembly: GCA_039029535.1. Taxonomy (GTDB): domain Bacteria; phylum Acidobacteriota; class JBCCFW01; order JBCCFW01; family JBCCFW01; genus JBCCFW01. Next base: position 4,432 of record JBCCFW010000038.1, on the reverse strand, counting down.
GCTGCTCGCCGAGCTGCGGGTCGGTTGCACCAACCTGACGGACCCGGAGGTGAGCTCATGAGAAGGCGAAGTGCCGCCCCGGTCGAGCCGGGGCGACGTCCGGTTTCCGCGTCAGGGGAACGGACGACCGAGCACGGCCAGCTCGGGATCCTGCGGAGCCAGCAGCGCGAGGTCGCTCGCGACGATGGCGGGATCGGTCGAGTGCAGGGACACACGACGAATGCCGGTCTTCAGGGTCTGCCTGGTGCCCAGCCCGGTGGCGCCCGGATCGGCGAGGTAGATGAAGTCACCCTCGACCAGCACGGTGAAGCCGGAGCGTCGCAGTCCACCGACGATCTGAGCCGTGACCTCCACCGCGCTCGGGTAGCGCTCGGTCGACACCACGACCGTGACGTCGTTCACCCGCACGATCACCTCCCCGGCGCCCGAGGGCGTCTCGGAGACGACTCCGATGCGTCCGAGGCGATCGCTGTTGTCGATGCGGAGCTGAGTGGCCTGGAGCCCCGGGTCGGTCTCGCGGAACATGATCCGAGACATCCGCGCACCATCGAGACGCTTGACCTCGACTCCGTAGTGCGGAGCCGGCAGCAGCAGGACGTTGAAGTCCGATCGATCCTCGGGCTGAACGCAGGGGCGATCGGGCAGCTCGTTGGGCTCCGGGTCCACGCTGCCGCCTCCGATGGGATCGGGCTCGTCGATGATGAGCTCGGGCGGACAGACCGGCGGGTTGGAGATGGAGTCGAGAAGGCAGTCGAGGAGCTGGTGAATCGTGTCGTTCTCCCCGATGGTGCACGTGATGGTCGGGTTGAACTCCTCCTCGTGAACGACGTCCTCACCCGGGGTCACCTCGGGCTCGTCGGTCAGACCGCTGCCGCTGCCGACCTCGATCTGCGCGCTACCCGTCAACTGAGGAGGATCCGGCGGGGGATCGTCGACCTGCGCGAGGCTGGAGGCTGCCACGAGACAGGACAGGACGAGAGCACCGTCCAGCGCGAGGCGTGGACGACGAGAGTCGAAAGAGAAAGAAAACATGATCGCTCCGATCGTGGCCTGGCCGGCTTCTTAGAACCTAGGGACCCGCACGCGATTCGGCAACGGCCTTCGCGTCCGCGCTCGCCACGAACGGGTTTCGTGCTCGCCATGGTGGTCCTGCTCACCCTCGTCTCGACCACGATGTCGGCCCGATCGGCCAGGGCGAGCGTCGACGTCGAGGAGCGCATCGGTGCCCTCGACCTCGAGCGCCAGGAGCTCCTGACCGCCGGTGACGTCACGGGCGCCCTCCGAGTCGTGCGTGAGATGGCGACGCTGGATCCGCACCACCCCAAGGCTTACTTGAACCTCGTCCTGCTCCAGCGCAAGCTCCGGACGCTGGACCGCGCGCTCGAGCTCATGCCCTCGCTCGGTGCGCCGGGCGGTCCCGGTCCGATCTACGGTCGAGCTCTCGTCCTCTACATGAAGCGAGAGTTCGAGGGTGCCTCCCAGCAGTTCGAGGAAGCTCGTCGAGGTTACGTCGACCTGCCTCACGGCGCGGGTGAGGCCGCTTGCCTCACCATGCTGGGCAATCTCGACCGTCGCGCAGGTCGCCACGATCGGGCCATGACACGGTACGTCGTCGCACGGGAACGATTGCAGGAGATCGGCGATCGTCTCGGCGAGGCGAGCGTGCTCAGCGCCATGGCGAAGGTCGAGCGAGCGCGAGGTCGACCGACGCGAGCTCTCGAGCAACAGCGCGCGATCCTCGACATTCGCGAGGAGCTGGGTGATCGCGAGGGCCAGGTGAAGACCTGGGCGGAGATCGGTGCTTCGGCCTTCGCGGCCGGCGACGTCAGCACGGCGAGCGACGCCTACGAGCGCGCGATCTTCCTCGAGCGCGAGCTCGCCGACGAGGAGGGAGAGCTGCTCCTCTTGAACCGTCTGGCGACGGGCCTGCACGAAGCGGGGAGGAGCCGGGCGGCGATCGCTCGACATGAGGACGCGCTCGAGCTGGCGTCGAGGCTCGGTGGCGTGAAGGAGACGGCGCCGATCCGCACGTCCCTGGGTCGCATCGCTCAACACCTGGGAGACCACGTTGGAGCTCGGTCGTGGCTGACGACGGCGATCGAGGAGCTGACGACTCTGGGTGATCCGACGCCGCTGGCGGAGGCGCGCTACCGCCTGGCCGTGATCTCGCGCCGGCTCGGCGAGCTCGCGGCGGCTCAGGAGCACGTCGCGAAGGGGCTGGAGGTAGCCGGTGGTCGGGAAGCCCGGAGATGGCGCGCTGGCCTGCTCTCCGAGCGAGGCCTCGTGCGGCTCGCCCAGGGTGACCTCACCGGCGCGCTCGAGGATCAAGAGCACGCGCGAACGCTGCACCGGGAGCTGGGTCATGCCGGCGCCGAGCTCACCGACCTCAACAACCTCGGCGCGATCTATCGCCGCCTGGGCGACTTGGAGCGAGCGCGGCGCGACCTGCGGTCCGCCCTGGAGTTGGCGGAGAAGCTCGACGACCCGCGAGACCTGGCCCGCGCTCACAACAACCTCGGAGCGCTCGCGCTCGAGACCGGTGATCACGCCGCGGCCCGTCGTCACTTCGCGACGGCGCGTCAGGGCTGGCGGGAGCTCGACGACAAGCGTGGGCTCGCCATCGTCGGCGCCAACCTCGGTGAGCTGCTCACGCGAGTCGGAGAGCTGGAGAAGGCGCGGGGCGAGCTCCGTGAGGCGCTGAATCTCTACCGTCGGCTCGAAGACCGACAGGGGGAAGCGGCCACTCAGCTTCAGCTCGCTCACCACTGGCAGGTGGCCGACGCGCCGGAGCGATCCCGACGTGCGGCCGTGGCGGCGCGTGGATTGGCCCGACGACACGGTCTCGCCGACGAGGCCTGGCGAGCCGAGATCGCCCTGGCGCGGGCCCTGGAGAGCTCGGGTGATCGTGAGGGCGCGCTCACCCATGCGCGAATCGCGCTCGACCACGTGGAGAGCCTCCGGGCCGGGCTCGCCGCCGACACCTTCAAGGTGAGCTTTCTCGCCGACAAGATCGCGATCCACGAACGCGTGCTCGGTCTCTTGCTGGCGGACGGGCACGACGACGACGACGTCGCGCAGGCCTTCCACGTGGCCGAGCGAGCTCGTGCACGCGGTCTCCTCGACCTGCTGGCCGAGTCACGGGCGGCGCCGGTCGACACGCTCGACCCCGCCTTGAAGCAAGATCTCGAGACCGCTCGAGATCGCCTGTCGTCGGCGACTCAGCGGTTGGCGTCGGCGAAGACGCGAGCCGCGCGACAGCGGGCGCGACGTGAGGTGAGTCGCGCGGAGGAGGAGGTCGCCCTGGCCCGCGCCGCGGTTCGACGGGGTGATCCCCGACTGGCCGAGCTCGTCGACCCTCGAACGCTGAGCGTGGAAGAGGTGCAGCGAACCCTCACCCATGACGAAGTTCTCGTCGAGTACTTCTTCGGTGAGAGCGTCGCCTGGGCGTGGGAGGTCCGCGCTGACTCCCTCACCCTTCACGAGCTGCCATCAAACGATCGTCTCCGCGACGAGGTCGATCGCCACCTCGCAGAGCTCGAGTCGCCAGCGGTCGCTCTCCTGGGTCACGCCACCCCGAGCGACCGGGCGCGTCGGCTCGCGAGCATGCTGCTGCCCATGGACCTCGACGACGTCGGCCGCGTCCTCGTGGTGCCGGACGGCCCGTTGCACGTCCTGCCCTTCGAGACGCTCGCACGGAGTGATCGCCTGCTCGTCGAGACCCACGAGGTCGCCCTGGTGCCCTCGGCCACCACGCTGGCCTGGCTGCGTCGAGAGACCGAGGGGCACGATGGCGAGCTGTTCGTGGGTCTCGCTGATCCCGTGCCGACTTCGGACGATCCCCGCTTCCCTCCACTCCCGCACGCTCGTGCCGAGGTCGCACGCATCGCGGCGTTGTTTCCCGCCGATCGGGCCATGGTGCTGGAGGGAGCGGAGGCGACCCGCACGGCACTGGAAGGACGACCTCTCGACCGCTTGCGTGCCCTCCACTTCGCCACTCACGGCTGGCTCGACGCGCGCGACCTGCGTCATGGCGGGTTGCAGCTCGCCGGCCCGGAGGGGGGAGCGGCACTGTTGTCGTCGGCCGACGTGTTCGGTCTCCGACTGCGCAGCGACGTCGTGGTCCTGTCGGCCTGTCGCTCGGGTACCGGTGACCATCGGCGTGGTGAGGGCCTCCTCGGGCTCACCCGGGCCTTCCTTCACGCGGGCGCTTCGTCGGTGGTGGTGAGCCTGTGGAACGTCAACGATGCTTCCACCGCCGACTTCATGGAGAGCTTCCATCGGTCCCTGCACGAGGTGGCGCCCGGCCACCCCGACAACGTGGTGCTCGTGACCTCGGGCGCCGGTGACGTGGACGTGCCGCCCAGCTTGCGGGGCCGGGTGGTCGACGTCGGGTTCCTGAGCGACACCCAGCGCGACAACGCAATGGCGGCGG
>JBCCFW010000037.1:0-48720 GCA_039029535.1 Acidobacteriota bacterium | reverse complement strand
GGCGAGGGCACCGGGGCGACGGTGGTCGCCGCCGCCACCCTGCTCACCGACCGCATCGCGACGCGCTCGGTGGCACTGGGACCGCGGCGCTACGCCAAGCTCTCCGACTTCCCGCTCCCCCTGCCCGAGTACCGCGACGAGGACGCCGTCACCGACCGACGTCTCACCGTCGTGACGGCGGGCGACGGCCAGAGCTGGTGGGCCGACGAGCTCGCAGCCCAAGCCTCGGTCGGTCTCGACAACGAGCTGCTCGATCCCACCGACGACCCTTGGGAGATCGAGATGCAGGCCGAGAACCTCGTCCGCCGCTCGCTCGACCTCGGATCGCGTCCCGCTCCAAGCCCGGAGGGCCGCAAGTACCTCGTCGTCGACGAGGACGACTCGCCCCGCAAGCGTCACTGGGCGCGACTGCTCGCGCTGCGTGCCCTGACCGAGAACGACCTCCCGGTGGCGGTGGTCGACGCGGCACCGACCGACGGCACGGCCGAGGAGATCACGACCGAGCTGAAACCCGAGATGTTCCGGGCGACCGGCTCTCTCCCTCCTTGCCCGGGGCCTTTCGGCGGCACGACGGTGGTCGTCTTGCCCCGTGGCTCGAGCGCCGAGCTCGAGCAACGCTGGCTGGAGGTGCAGGAGGACGACCCGCTCACCAAGAAGAGCCGCTTCCATCGCATGCGCGTGGCGACGACCGACCCCGGCGAGCGCGGCCTGATCACGGTGCTGAGCACGCTGAAGGAAGAGGGCCGTCGGAACATCCTGCTCGTGCCCGCCGAGTTCGCCGCCGACGCCGGGACCGTTCAGTCCTTGCAGCGTCGCGTGCGAAGCCTCGAGGACGAGATGACCTTCCAGTGGCTGCCGGGTCTCGGTGGCCGAGAGGTCCTCACGCCGGGCTCGGCGACGGCCGAGGCCGAGGATCCGATCCACCACCGGCTGACGGTCGAGCTGCAGCCCTCGCGCAATCGCCTCACGGTCACGGACACCATTCAGCTCCCCGAGTCGCTGCGACGCGACGGCCTGGAGCTGAGCCTCAGCCCCGACCTCCGCATCCGCAGCAGTCGGCCGCGCCTGACCCGCGTCGGCACCACCGACGACGGCAGCCTCGTCCGCTACGCCGTCAAGACCATGCCTGCCGACGGCGTCCTCACGCTCAGCGCCAACGGCACCATCAACGACGCCCTGGGCGATCTCTCGGAGGAGTACAGCCGCGGGTTCCGTTCCACCCGCGGAATCGTCGGAAGCCAGGGCGTGTACCTCGACGGCGGTAGCGGCTGGATCCCACGCTTCGGCGACCAGCTCATCGACTTCGAGATGGAGGTGAGCATTCCAGCCGACTGGCACGTCATCAGCCAGGGTGCCGGCACCTCCAACGACGGCCAGGGGCTCGCACGCTGGACCTCCGAGCTCTCGGTCGAGCAGGTCTACCTCGTCGGCGGACCGCTGGTCGTCGCGCGTGACCGGGCCGGTGACACGGAGGTGCTGACCTACCTCCACGAGCGCGACGACGCGCTGTCACGCAAGTACCTCGACACGGCGGCACGCTATCTCGAGATGTACCGTCGGCTCATCGGCCCGCATCCCTACTCTAAGTTCGCCCTCGTCGAGAACTTCTGGGAGACGGGCTTCGGCATGCCGTCCTTCACCCTGCTCGGCCCGCAGGTCATTCGCATGCCCTTCATCCTCCACTCGTCCTTCCCCCACGAGATCCTCCACGACTGGTGGGGCAACTCGGTCTACGTCGAGTCGAAGGAGGGCAACTGGTGCGAGGGCCTGACGGCCTACATGGCCGACCATCTCGTCCAGGAGCAGCGCGAGCGGGGCGCGGACTACCGACGCAACACGCTGCAGAAGTACCGCAACTACGTGCGTGAGAGTCGCGATTTCCCTCTCACCGAGTTCCGCTCGCGTCACAGCGCGGCGACCGAGGCCGTCGGCTACGGCAAGGCGCTGATGACCTTCCATCAGCTCCGACGCAAAGTCGGCGACGACGCCTTCCGCGCGGCCCTCGCCGCCTTCTACCGCGAGCAGCTCGGGCAACGGGCGTCCTGGGCCGACATCGAGGCGGCCTTCGAGGACCAGGTCGACGAGGAGCTCGGTCCGTTCTTCGCGCAGTGGATCGAACGCACCGGCGCACCGGAGCTGGCCCTGACCAAAATGCGGTCGCGTCGCGACGGAAGTCGTCATCGACTCACCGGTCGGCTCGACCAGGTGCAAGCCGAGGCTCCCTACGACCTGGACGTGCCCCTGCGCGTGCTCACCCAGGATGGTGCCGAAACCCACGTGGTCTCGACCTCGAGCTCGAGTCGGGAATTCGACCTCGTCCTCGACGCCGCGCCCCTGAGCGTGGCGGCCGATCCGTCTTTCGATCTCTTCCGTCGGCTCGATCCTCGGGAGACGCCGGCCTCCATCGGCCAGCTCTTCGGTGAGCCGTCGATCCTGGCGGTGGTCCCCGGCTCCGACCCAGCCGAGCGCGCCCTGCACGAGCAGCTCGTCGCGAGCTGGCAGAGCGACGCCCACTCGATCGAGGTCGTCGCCGACACCGAGCTCGACGCGCTGCCGCGCGATCGCTCGCTCTGGCTGCTCGGTCACTCGAACCGCTTCCTCTCCGAGCTCCTCGCCCACGGGGAGAGCCTCGGTCTCTCGGCCGACCGGCGAGCCGGCCGGGTCACGCTCGCCGGCGAGACCGTCGACCGGGAGGATCATTCGGTGGTCGCCATCCTGCGTCACCCGTCGAACCTCGAGCGGGCGGTCGGCTGGATCGCGCTCGGCCCCGACGCCGCCGCGCCCGGGCTCGCACGCAAGCTCCCTCACTACGGCAAGTACTCCTACCTCGCTTTCCAGGGCGACGAGCCGACCAACGTGGTCAAGGGTCAGTGGCCCGTCCACGACTCGCCGCTGGTCGTGCACCTCGGCGATCAGCCCCGCCTGGTGCCCACCGAGAAGCGTCAGGCGCTGGCCGAGCTGCCGCCGGTGTTCTCCGAGCGCAAGCTCATGAGCCACGTCGAGTGGCTCGCCGCCCCCGAGCGCGAGGGACGCGGCCTCGGGACCGCCGGCGGTGCCGCGGCGGCGGAGTACGTCGCGCGGGCGATGGCGGAGATCGGGCTCCAGCCCGGTGGCGACGACGGCACCTGGTTCCAGAGCTTCACCGTGAGTGACGGCCCGGGCGGTCGGCCGGTGACCGCACGCAACGTCGTCGGCGTCCTCCCCGGCTCGAAGGACAGTTGGGGAGAACAGTCGGTCGTCCTCGGAGCGCATCACGATCACCTGGGTCGCGGCTGGCCGGACGTTCACTCCGGTGACGAAGGACGGATCCACCCAGGAGCCGACGACAACGCCAGCGGCGTGGCGGTCCTGCTCGAGCTGGCCCGCGTGCTCGTCTCCGAAGGCGGTGGCTCGCGCAACCTCGTCGTCGTGGCCTTCGGCGCCGAGGAGAGCGGTCGTCACGGCTCGCGTCACTACGTGAAGAACCCGACCCTGCCGCTCGACCAGGTCCACTCGATGATCAACCTCGACGCCGTCGGTCGTCTCTTCGGCGGCAAGCTCAGCGTGCACGGGACGGGCACGGCCGACGAGTGGCCGCACGTCTTCCGGGGCTGTGGCTACGTGACGGGCGTCGAGCCCAAGATCGTGCCCGGCGGTGCCGAGGGCTCGGACCAGGCGAGCTTCATCGACGAGGGCATCCCGGCCGTGCAGGTCTTCACCGGCGTCCACGCCGACTACCACCGGCCGAGCGACACGGCCGACGGGATCGACGGCGCGGGTCTCGTGTCGGTGGCCGCCTTCGTGAAGGAGGCGGTGGGCTTCCTCCTCGAGCGGGCGACGCCGATGGCCTCCCGCATCGAGGGCGCGATGGCGGCTCCGACGACCCGGCCCGCGTCGGCCGGCAGCCGCCGGGTGTCCTTCGGCACGGTCCCCGACTTCGGCTGGGAGGGTCAGGGAGTGCGGATCGAGTCGCTCGTGGCGGGCGGTCCCGCCGAAGCCGCCGGGCTGGCCGCGGGTGACGTCCTCCTCTCCATCGCCGGTGAGCCGCTCACGGACCTGCGTGGCTTCTCAGGGCTCCTGAAGAAGCTGAAGCCTGGTCAGGCGGTCGAGACCGTGCTCCTCCGCAACGGCGAGAGGCTCGTGAAGACCGTGGAGGTCCGCGCCAGGTAGCCGCATCGTCCCGGCGAGCTCCCGGGACCTTCAGCCCTTCCCTCTCACCGCCGAAAGCACCCGAGAGAGGAGGGCCTGGCGGTCCGGGTCCCCACCACGGGAGCTCTTCGATGTCCGACATCCTAGATCACGCGGTTCTCGAGCGCGCCATCGGCGACGTGTGGACGACCTGGCTCGGCTGTGGGCTCAGTCCCTGCCAGAGCCCGGTCGACGAGGACGAGCAGGCGGCCCGGCCGACGATCACCGTGGGCTTCCGCGGAAGCTGGAACGGAGCCCTCACCCTCTCCTGCGATCGCGAGCTCTTGCTGCGAGCGGCCCGCCTCATGCTGGCGATCGATCCCAGCGAGCTCACCGACCGTCAGCTCGCCGACACCCTGGGAGAGCTCGGCACCATCATCGGCGGCGCGGTGAAGACCGGGCTGGGCACCTCGACGACGTTGACGCCTCCGGTCGCCGGTCCCCTGTCCGAGCGAGACCAGTCGACGGCCCTCGCCAGCGAGCGCCTGGCGTTCACCTGCGACGGTCATCGTCTCGAGGTGTGCTCCTGGCAGCTCCCGGTCACGGAGACCTGCGAGAGCCGCTCCTCGAAGGTGCTCGTCGTCGACGACAGCACGTCGATGCGGATGATCGTCTTGCGTCACCTCGGCTGGGCCGGTCACGGCGCCCACGGGATCCTCCAGGCGTCCGACGGGCTCGAGGCCCTCCAGCTCATCCGGGCGGAGCGACCCGCCCTCGTGCTGAGCGACTGGAACATGCCGCGGATGAGCGGGCTCGAGCTCCTCCAGCAGGTGCGACGCGAAGGGATGGACATGCCCTTCGGTCTCATCACCTCGGAGTGCTCCGACAGCGCCCGGGCGATGGCCGACGAAGCGGGAGCCCAGTTCCTGCTCCGCAAGCCGTTCACCGCCGAGCAGTTCGCCGAGGCGCTCGAGGAGACGATGGCCCCGGCCTGAGCTCGACCTGCTAACGTCGGCAGGTGTTGTCCCTCGACTCTCCTCGCTGGCACGAGCTGCGCCATGCCTACGGTCCGGCGGACGACGTGCCGGACATGCTGCGCCGTCTCGCTGCACTGCCACGCCATGACTCGTGGGTGGATGACGATCCGGTCTGGGACGACCTCTGGTCCTGTCTCTGTCACCAGGGCACCGTGTACTCCTCGTCGTTCGCCGCGGTCCCCCACCTGGTGGCTGTCGGCCAGGGACAAGCACGCGGTGCTCGGAGCCGTCTCTGGTGTCTGGTCGGGGCCATTGCCGCGAGTCGAGACGGTCCGGCCCCACTCCCGGATCTCGCCGAGGCCTACCGCTCGGCCCTGAGCGTGCTCGCCGACGATCTCGCGGTCCTCGTCGTCGAAGAGCCGGACGCGAAGACCGCGCTCTACCTCCTCGCCGCGCTCGCCGGCGTGCTCGGTGAGGGTCACCTCGAGCGGGTCCTCGATCAGGTGGGCGACGACCGGGCGCCGCTCACGTGCTCGCACTGCGAGGCGGTCCTGCTCATGTTGGTGTCGGAGTCAGGAACAATCGACGTCTCCGAGACTGACGAGCGATGGAATCCAATCGGCGAGCGGAAGGTCGTGCAGGCGCCGGAGACCGGTCCCTCATCGACCGTCCTGAGACGTCTCGTCGAGCTCGCGCGCGAGTCGGGCCACGAGAGCCTGACTCGTGCTCTCTTCACGCTGGGAGGCACGAGCACCTGTCCGAGCTGCGGAGCAGGGATCTCGATCGAGGCGAGACTCCGCGAGCAGCCGTGAGGGAGGGCTGATGCCGACACTCGACGACTTCAGGTGGGACGGACACGACTGGGAGACCCAGGTGGATCTCCCCGCCTGGCGAGACTTGTTTCGAGAGCCTCGGGCCCGTGTCGTGTTCGCCCCCAGCGAGTCGGAGGACAGTCCCCCGAACCAAGGCGACCTGCTGCTCGTCCAGTGGCTCGTCGATCATCAGGAGTCCCTTCGCGAGTCGCTGATGACCGGGCTCCTCGCCGAGTACCCGAATCGGCAAGCCCTCTACGACTACGATGGCTCGGAGAAGGTCGAGCTCATGCCGGACGTCACCACCGCGGAGGAGCTCCGCCCTCTCCTCCGCCTGAACACCCTCTACCTCCACTCCCCGCTCGCCGACGGCACGCCCGTGCTCGGCTTCCTGTTCCGGTGCGCGTGGGACGAGGAGCACGGTCTCGGCATCGTCATGAACGGTCACCGAGTGGTGGCTGTCTGCGACGGCGATCGGGCTTTCTCACCCTGAGCGATCCGTCAGGGCGGCAAGGGACCGGCGGGCTGCCCCGCCGGCCCGAGCTCTGCAGACCTCAGAACCGGGTGCGGAACAGGCGGTCTTCGACGAGCACTTCATCGAAGGTCGCGACGACGGCACCGCCCGGGGCCCGAACGGTCAGCACGAAGCGGTCGGGCTCCTGCGCGCCGCCGTCGTGGAGACGCAGCTCGAAGCCGTGACGTCCCGCGCCGTTCCAGGTCGCATCGCCACGCACGACGAGCCGACCGTCGCTCCAAGTCATCTCGGAGACCCGTCCCCGCAGCTCGTGGCCGGTGACGACGGGACCACGTCGCGACGAGCTTCGCGCATCTCGACGCGAGCCCAACGCTCGCTCGCGACGCAAGGTCTCGACACGACGCGACGCGCGGTCGGCGCGTCTGCCCTCGAGGAGAGCCGGCGCGGACAGCGACAGCTCACCGGTCGCCCAGCCGCTCTCGTGTCCGTACGCGTCGAGCTGAAGCTCCACGCCCGAAGCGCTCACGCCCGTGCCGACGACTTCCTGCATGGCTGGACGAGGTGAGCCCGAAGCGCAGCCGAAGCCGGTGACCGCGCCGCTCCCAGCCAGCTCGACGATCACCTGCGTCACGCCGGACAGCTCGCAGGCGACCTCCTGCCAGTTGTTGTCATCGAGGGCGGGGATGTCGGCCACGCAGGGCACGGCGCCCGGAGCGATGACGGTGACCGTGCCGCCTGCCTCGTCGACGTCGAGGAGACCGACCGAGACGAAGTCGATGGGTCGGATGAAGTCGAAGGTGAGCGTGCCGCCGTCGGCCTCGTCGTCGCGCAGGCAGTCGCTGCTCGTCTCCTGAACGATGAGCACGTTGCCCTGGTCCGCGACGTTGTCGATGCCGTAGCCCGGCGCCTGGAGATCGTCGTCCTCACAGGTCGGGGCGTCGGTGGCGAAGAGGACGGCCGGACCCGGTGAGCCGACGACCGTGAAGATCGCGCCCTGGAAGACCGCGTCCATCGTGCCGCCCGCGTCGTCGCCACACTCGAAGCCGTCGGCGTCGCAGGCGCAGTAGCCCTGGTAGCTCCAGCTCACGACGTCGTGGTCGGCAGCCGAGGCGCCGACCGAGGCGGTGAAGCCGGCGTGTCCCGTGTCCGAGCCGAGAAGGTCGCCGATGTCGAGGGCCACGCTCAGGGTCGGCGAGGCGGGACGCACGCCGGTCGGGTCGACGCGGATGTCGAGGTCGACGCCGTCGTAGTCGATCCAGATCGTCCAGAGCTCGCCGTCGTCGAAGCGACCCGCCACCGGCGCGGTGACGAGGCTGACGGTCGAGCCGTTGATGTTCACGCCGACGTGGTTGGAGTCGGGATCCCAGCCGTTCTGCCAGATGTCGAGCTCGACGGCCACGCTGGGCGTGATGCCGCCGAGACCGAGCTCGCCGCCACCGATGCCGACGGAGGTCGGATCGTCGCCGTGGAGGACGAAGGTCATCCCGTCGGCTCCGTTCTGACCGGACGGATCGGCCCCACCGCTCGGGTTCGAGATGCGGACGGCGAAGGTCGTGCTGAAGCTGTTCAGGCAGACCTCGTCCTCGGTGAAGGCCGTGCCGCGGTTGCCGGTGAAGGCGAGACGCAGGACCTCACCGGAGTCGACGCCGTTGTCGAGCGTGAAGCCGCTCCCGTTGACGGAGAGACCGGTCGTGTCGGCGAAGTCGGCGTACGCGATTCCGGCCGCCTTGGCCGGAACGGCGAGCAAGCCGACGACCAGCACGAGACCGGCGAAACGTGCGAGTGGCGTGAGACGAGCTGAGTCCATGGCTTCCCCCTGAGGCCCTGACGGGCACTGTCTGAATTGCGTCAAGACTAGCCCGACTCACTCACCAGTCTTCTACTGCGTGACCGGATCTGCTGACTGCGAAGGGAGTTCTCGCCCCTCGGGTCCTCACCCGTACGATCCAGTACGCCTCCAACCCTCACGGCTACGATCTCCCTTCTCGTCTAGCATTTCCGGCCACTCGCTACGAACACTGGTGAATGAACCGGGCCAGTGCCGTCCGCGGCTCACCGGCCAGGTGTTCCCAAGTGCCGCGTCGCTCAGACCTTCCAGAGGCCGTGCTGGATGCCACCCAAGATGTAGATGGCGAAGGTCCCTTGCCCGGGGATCTCCATCGACGGGATCGCGACCTCGGCGCCGGCCTCGACCGCCGCAGCGACGGCGGCTTCGATGTCGTCGACGAGCATGTAGGGCCGCACCACCGGATCCTCGTCGGCTCGCATCGGCGCGCGCACTGAGATGCGACCGCCACCGGCCAGGTCGGCCGTCCGCGAGTTGCCGAACTCGGGCACCGGCTCGCTGAAGGTCACGCCGTGCTGCTTGCCCATCATGGCGCAGGTGGCATCGACGTCGGGGGTCACGATCTCGAGAAACTCGACCTTCATCACGCTCTCTCCTCGGGGCTCGTCCTGGCCCCCAGCCTCACCGGACACCGTCTCGCGTCGGCCGGAGGCGCATCGCACCGTTCCCAGGAGTGCGAGCACTGCCAGGCCGCAAGCCGACGCGAGCCCCTCGAGGACACTCCGGCGGGAAGCTGCCTTCTCTCTCCTGGTCGCCACTCTCGTCTCCTCACCCAGAGTCACTGCGGCCCGGGGATGCCGGCGAGCAGTCTAACCCGGACACTTCATGAGTGTTCGTCGCGAGTGGCCGGAGGTGCTAGCCGAGAAGGGCTGCTCGGGCCTTGGCCCGCTAGGTGACCCGAAGGGACGCCGCCCACGTAGTCTCGAGGCCCGCGGCTCAATCCGGTGGAAACCGGGGAATGAGAGCCGGAAGCGCACTTGACTGTGCGTTGAGGACCGAGAGGCGAGTACGCCCTTCGCAGGCAGCAGATCTGGTCACGCAGCAGGAGACTCATGAATAGTCCGGGCTAACGCCCGCCCGGTGCTCCTCAGCAACGACGAAGGGCGCGGCGTCGGCGTGAGCCGGCCACCGCGCCCTTCTCCCGTGCCCAAGACCAGGCTCAGTCCCCCACGACCTCCACGATGTTCTCGACGTCGCCGAGACCGGCATCGAGAAGGTCGAGGTGCCAGTCGAGCTCATCGAGGGCGACCGGCTCGCGAGCGCGGTAGCGCACCGACAGCAGCTCCATCGGCGCCTCGAAGCTCTCAGGGTCCGTGATGCAGGCGACACCCCAACCCTCTTCGCCGACCTCGGTCGCCGAGTCACCGCTCCCCTCGCAGGGACCGAGGTCCCAGTCGGTGAGCTCGGCCCACTCGGGCCAGCCCTGCACGACGAAGGAGTGAGCGATGGCGGGACCCGCGCTCTCACGCAGGTCGACGAGGATCTCGCGCTCGGGATAGGTCAGCGGCGCCAGGCCGGTCGAGGCCCGCAGCAGGGCGACCACGTCGGAGATCTCCACCGCGTCGTCACCCTCGGCAATGAAGCGTTCGCCCTCCCGCATGACCGGAGCGACATCGAGGTTGGCGTGCTCGGCGGAGCCGACGCTGGCGAGACCGACCGACACGCGGAGCGCCGTGACCACGTCACCGATGTCGACCCGCCCGTCGCGGGGCTCCGAGTCACCGGGAACCCAAGGCACGGTGACCGACTCGAGGCCGGAGCAACCCTCGCAGTTGACCTGATGCGACCTCAGCAGGACGCGTCGCAGGACGAGGAGATCGGCGATGTCGATCGTGCCGTCGCCTTCCGAGCAGAAGTGAGCGGGCCCCGCCTCCGGATCGCAAGTGATCACGCCTGGCGCGAAGTCACCGACGACGAGGTCGTGCGGCTCGACGGCGACCACGCCGAGGACCTTGCGGAGGGCCAGCACGTAGTCGGCCAGGGTCACCAGGCCGTCGCCTTCCCCGTTCGGATGGTGGTCACCGAGCAGTGCAGCGATCTCGCAGGTCAGCGTGTCGGGCGTGAGCGACAGCAGGTCGGGGTCGAGAAGCTCCGTCGGCTCGTCGAGCGTGATCCCCAGTCCCTCACAGGGAACGACGCTGCTCTCGCGCTCGAACTGGAAGCGCGCGAAGGTGAGCGCGGTCCCCGTCGCGGGGTCGGCCCCGCCCGAGGTGTCGCATTGCAGCGAGGCCGCGAAGAAACCGCTGGGCGGGTGCAGGCAGTCCCAGTCCTCGCCGAGCGGAGTCCCCGCCGAGCGGAAGATCAGCGGCGCGGCGTCCACCTCGAAGACGAAGCTGTCCAAGGTCATCGACTCGGCGTCGCCCACGGTCAGCTCGTAGACCACGTCGCAAGGGTCACCGAGGCCGTCACCGTCGACGTCGAGCTGACGGGGGTTGCTCACGCCGATGCAGTTGTCGTCTCCGTTGGGGATGCCGTCGCCGTCCGCGTCGAGCTGGGCACAGGACGCCAGCCGCCAACAGTCGGGATCGTCGCAGTCGGCGAGGTCGTCGTCGTCATCGTCGATGCGATTGCGGCAGTCCTCGGACACCGCCGCCTCCGCGTGTGCCCGAATCGCGAGAGCACCATTACCGAGAGGCAGCAGGACACCCGGCGCGCTCAGGTCGAGGAACCCGGGCTCCTCCAGCACCACGAAGGACTCACCGGGGTTGCTGGCGTCGGTCGTCGCCGGGGCCTGGAGCGTCTCGACGGAGAGGAACACGCCGACGAAGAACGTCCCCGAGACCCGGGCCGGCGGCACCGCCACTGATTGGAAGACACCGGGAGCGACGAGGGTCGTCTCCGCGAAGCTCAGCAGCTCGAGGTCGTCCCCGCCTCCGTCGTCGTTCGGGTCCTCGAAGACGGCGACCGTGAAGGGATGACCAGCCTCGATGAGACAGCCGAGCAAGAGGTAGTCGACCGCCGTGATCGAGTCGAAGCCGGGCTGGGCCTCGAAGCGGTTGAGCAGGAGGACGTCGAGCTCGTCGTTGAAGCCGACGCAGTTCTCGAAGCTGTCGTCGTCATGCTGATACGCGGGCTGGGCACGCGCCGTGCCTGCCAAGAAGAGAAGAGAGATCAAGAGGCCGGTGAGAGCAGCAGTGCGAGTCATGGCGATCACCGTCCCTGCTCGAGGAGCGACACGTCGGCCGCGAGGACGTCGAGGTCCGGATCCAGCAACTCCAGCCGTCGGTGCATCCCTCCTGGGTCGACGGCTGCCGGTGCTCGATAGCGCAGGCTCAGGAGCTCAGGCTCCGAGAAGGGCTGCGGGTCGGTCACGCAGGTCATCGTCCAGCTCGTCTCGCCGAAGCTCGCGTCGGCGTCGCCCTCGAAGCGACAGGGCTCGGCCACCCAGCTCGTGGGCTCCGCCCAAGCGGGCCAGCCGTCGAGACCGAAGCTGAAGCCGACCGCAGCGTCGGGGGCCTCGTTCAGCACGACGAGAAGCTCCCGCTCGGGCCAGGTCAGCTCGACCAGCCCCACCGCCGCCCGGAGCGTGACGATGACGTCGGCGATGTCGAGGCGGTCGTCACCGGCCGCGACGAAGAGCTCGTCGCTCACTTGCGCCGGCGCGACGTCGAGCAACAACAGCTCGTCGTCGGTGGGCACGTCGAGACCGACGGCCAGGCGCAGGGCGAGGACGACGTCGGCGATGGTCACCCGTCCGTCGCGGGCACCGCGGGGGGCCACGTCGGCCGGACGGTAGCCGACCTCGGGTCGCTCGAAGCTCACGCACGAGTCACAACCGAGGGCCTGCATCCGCAGCAGCAGTCGACGCAGGACGAGGGCATCACCGAGGGTGAAGTCGGAGTCCCCCTCGACGCACCAGCTCGAAGGCGCGCGGAGACCGCCGTCGCAGGTGACCTGACCCGGATGAAGGTCACCGCAGGCGAGGTCACGATCGGCGACCTCGACGCTGCCGAGGACCTTGCGCTTCGAGAGGATGTAGTCAGCGAGCGAGACGCGACCGTCGCCGACTCCGTCGGGGTGGATGTCGCCGGTCAGGCACTGGATGAGCTCGCAGGAGATCGACTCAGGCGTGGCGTCGCCGAGGTCGCCGTCGACCCACTCGTTGGGAAGACCGGGTCCGACGTCCAGGTCCTCGCAGGTCGGCGGGTCGCCCCGGTGCTCGAACGTGAAGCGTCCGAACGAGAGCGTGTCACCGACGGCAGGAGCTCCCTGGTTGTCGCAGATCAACGACGACACTTCCGAGCCGGGCTCCGGGGTCTCGCAGTCCCAGTCGGGACCGAGGTCGTTGCCGATCGTGGCGTCGACGTGCCTGAGCTCGTGCCCTGGCTCGACGAAGAACAGGAACGACGCCAGCTCGAGCCCGGAGGAGTGCTCGGCGGTGAACACGTACTGGACCTCGCAGAGCTCGCCGGTGCCGTTGGCGTTGACGTCCTCTTGCAGGGGGTTCTCGACGAACACGCAGTTGTCCTGGGCGTTGAGCACTCCGTCACCGTCGGTGTCGAAGTCGTCACAGGTCGCGTCTTCGGCACAGTCGCTGTCGGCACAGTCGACGTCGCCGTCACCGTCCTCGTCGCCCGCATCTTGGCAGTCCATCTCGGGCGGGCCGTCGGGATCGCAGGGGTCGCCGAGGCCGTCTCCGTCGCGGTCGACCTGACCTGGGTTGAAAACGTCGGGACAGTTGTCGAGCTCGTTCGCGAAGCCGTCGAAGTCGCAGTCGATGCAGGGCGCGAAGCTCCCGAACTCCACCGCGCCGGCGTCGCAGGCGCCGGCGTCGAGAGGACGCGGCGCGCCACGACCGTCGGTCTCCCAGCGCTCGGTGCCGCAGCGGCTGCCATTGGCGCCTTGACCCTGCCGGTCGATGGCCAGGCTCCCCGCCACCAGGGCGTGGGAGGGCAGGGGGCCGCCGTTGTCACGCAGGACCGGGTCGAGAACCGTGCCGATCCCACCATCGGGGACCACGGAACCAGTGGCGACGAAGCAACCACCCGCGTCGCCGTCGACACCGATCACGCTGCCAGTGGCGCCGACCGAGTTGAAGGGAGCGCCTTCGGGCAGCTCCACGCCGGCGGTGTTGCCGGCGATGATGCAGCCGCGGAAGGCGAGACCGAAGCTCTCCTGGTAGTAGCCCCCACCCTCGGTGCCCGCGTGGTTGCCGGTGATCGTCGCCCCCTCGAAGGAGAACGGACAGCAATTGCTGCTGTGGAAGATGCCACCGGCCCGCTCGGCCGCGGTGTTGCCGGAGATCGTCCAGTTGAAGAGACGCTCGGCTCCGATGGTGTCCGTCAGGAGGCGCCAACCGTCGATGCCACCACCGTGCTTGCCGGCCACGTTCCCGTCGATCACGACGTTGGAGCCCGAGATGTACACGCCGGTCGCCGAGAGACCACCACCGCTGCAGCGAGCCTCGTTGCCGGTGATCCGCAGGTTCTCGAAGTGGTTGAAGTCACCGTGGCGGCTGCGGATGCCCCCGCCGTCGCCGATGTTCGCCGGACCGGACTCGTCGCAGTCGAAGCCTTCCTCGACCGCGTGACCACCGGTGATCGTGAGGTTGCTGATCTCGTTGCGGCCGCTGACGAGGTCGAAGACCCGATCGAGGTCGTTGCCGTCGATGATGGTGAAAGCCGGGCCAGCACCGCGGACCCAGACCCTGCCCCGCAGGTCGAGGTCACCGGTGGCCGCCTGGTCCTCGCTCTCACCCGCGATCGTCAGCACGTAGGTGCCCGCCGGCACCGCCACGACGTTCACGCCCTCGCCGGTCTCGCAGTCGCCCGAGGTCAGCTCGCCGTTCATGTTGGCGTTGATGATGGCCTCGCGCAGCGTGCACTCGCCGTCGCCCGCGTCGAGATCGTCGTCGGTCGTCGTCACGTTGATGACGTTGAGGCAGGACGCGTCGAACTCGCACTCGTTGTCGGCGCAATCGGTGTTGCCGTCGACGTCGTTGTCGATCCCGTCCGAGCAGTTGAGCGACTCGTCGCAGGAGTCCTCGCAGTCGTCGTCGTCGCAGTCGACCAGGCCGTCTCCGTCGTCGTCGACGGTGTCGTGGCAATTCGACTCCGGCGGACCGTCCGGGTCACAGGGGTCGCCGAGGCCGTCGCCGTCGCGGTCGACCTGGCCTGGGTTGAAGACGTCGACGCAGTTGTCGTCGGCATCGAAGACGCCGTCGTCGTCGGCGTCGAGGTCGAGCTCGTTGAGCAAGACGACGCCCGCGCCGGGAGAATCTCCGTGACCGACGAAGAGGTCCAGGTGGAGGTCGCCGTCGAGGTCACCGAGCCCGTAGCGGCTGGTGAACGACGCGCCGATGCTCGAGCCGGAGTCGGTGAACTGGCCCGTGCCGTCGTTGCAGAGGAGACGGTCCGGGTTCCCACCGACACCGATGAAGAGGTCCAGGTCACCGTCGAAGTCGATGTCACCCGCAGCCACGGAGGCCACGTGGCCGGTGTCGAAGCGCTGTCCGCTGTCGGTGAAGACGCCGCTGCCGTCGTTGAACCAGACCTCGTCGATGCCTCTCCCCGCCTGGTAGACGTCGGCGTCCCCGTCGCCGTCGAAGTCGGCCGCCACGATCGCGCGACCGTTGATCGCCCCGAGATCACCGAAGGCCGTGAAGACGCCGGTGCCGTCGTTGAGCCAGATCGTGTTCAGGTGAGTGGCGTTGCTCTCCCCCGTCACGACGATGGCGTCGAGATCGTCGTCGCCATCGATGTCGACGAGCGCCGTGTCCTGGGTCCGATTCTCCGGCAGGCCAGGACCGTTGCTGAGCGACTGCCCCGTGTCGGTGAAGACGCCGGTCCCGTCGTTGAGCCAGACCTGATCCGGTTGGGCGTAGATCCCCACCCAGAGGTCGAGGTCGCCGTCGCCGTCCAGGTCGCCAAGGGTCGCCCGGAGGCTCGCGACGAAGCTCTGACCGGCGGTGAAGCTCCCGGAGCCGTCGTTGTGCCAGACGACGTTGCCCGCGCCCTCGCGCGCGGCGATGTAATCGAGATCGTCGTCGCCGTCGATGTCGCCGACCGCGGCCCAGTGGCCGATGGAGGCCAGGGGCTCCTGGGTGAAGCTCCCCGAGCCGTCGTTCCTCCAGAGCGAGTTGGTGGGGTGGCCTGGCAGCAAGGCGTCGAGATCACCATCGCCGTCGAAGTCGGCCAGGAGGACCTGCCGAGCCTCGTCCATGGTGAGCGTCTGACCGTTCTCGGTGAAGGCGAGCTCGGGCAGGCAGGCTCGAGCGAGGGGTGGGGTGAGCATCGTGGTCAGAGCCAGGACGACGACGCTGGTGGGATTGGCGATCGAGCGCATGACGGGTCCTCTCGAAGTGGTCGATTTCAACGGGTCACTTCGAGAGGGCGGGCCTGGTCCCAGAACTCCACGGCGGAGCGAGTTCACGGCTCACGAACCGGGTCAATACAACCCAAGAACGAGACTCAGCGGGCGCTGACCTCCGCCAGGGCGAGGTCTTCCACGAGCCGTCGGTCGTCCGCGCTCAGGTCTGCCACGTCGCGCCCCTCGGCGCGCAAGCGCTGCTTCTCCGCACGACGCCGCTCGAGCGCAGCGAGGCGCTCCCCCCGAGTCACGGCATCCCAGATCCGAGACGTGCCGTCGCCCGAGCCCGAGACCAGGGCTTCCCCGTCCGGCGTCAGGGCCAGGTCGTGGACGTAGTCCTCGTGACCGCGAAGGACGGCCAGGGCCTCACCGGTGCGGGCATCCCAGGTGCGGATCACGCCGTCGTGGCTGGCTGAGACGAGCCGACGACCGTCCGGGCTGAGCACGACGGCGTAGACGACGGCCGTGTGGCCAACGAGACGGAGCTCGGCCTCGTCCGCCTCCGGCGCCGCCACGGCGATCACCCAGTCGTCGTCGACGACCCAGAGCCGCCCGTCTGCGAGGAAGCCGAGACGTCGCGCGGGCGGCGACCAGAGCTTGCCGGGCCCGTCGGCCTGGTCCTCGAGGCTGTTCCAACGAAGCACCGACTGGGCGCGCTCCCGAGCTCGCTGGCTCCAGGCCACCCGCGCCCCATCGGGCGAAACGTCGGCGAGAGCGCCGCCTGGCAGGCGCACGAGACGCCCCGGCCGTGGCTCATCGCCGGACAGGTCGAAGAGCTGAAGGCCCAGGTTCCCCAGGTACACCGCGAAGCGTCGCCCATCCGGCCGCCACCACAACCCCGAGCAACGAGACCAGTCCCGTTCCCCCACCCCCGCGTCGACTTCGACACGACGTCCGGTGCGCAGGTCGATGAGCACGACCACCTGCCCGTGGCCGGTGAGCAGCCAACGCCCCCGCGGCCCGAAGGCGACCTGCCCATGACTCCCATCAGGCGACGTCGAGACGAAGGTCGCGATCGCATCGCCCGTCGCGCGATCCCACAGCCTGGTCGTGCCGTCCCAGGCCGCGGTGGCGATGCGACTCCCGTCCGGGCTGACGTCGACCGCGGTCACGTAGCTCTCGTGTCCACGAAGAAGCGAGGGGTCGCCGTGAGCGAGACCACGCCAGCACCGCAGCTCACCCTCGAGCTCGACCGTCGTCAGGCCCTCGCCATCGGAATGAAAGAACAGCTCTTGCGGTCGCCGCCGGTGGCCCCGCCCGGTGCCGACCTGCTTCCCGGTCGCCGCGTCCACGAGCCACACTTCCTGATGAGGTCCCACCATCCCGAGCCAGCGCCCGTCCGAGCTGAACGCCCAGGGGTGCATCAAGGAGCCCGGCCCCAGGCGGGCGACCACCTCGCCGGTAGCGGTGTCGATGAGCGTCGTGCGCCCCTTCCCCCGACCGGTCAGCAGACGCGAGCCATCGGGGCTCAAGGCGAGGACGACCGCCTCCTCCCCCTTCGGCTCACCGGACCATGGGAGCCGCTCGGCCGTGTTCACGTCGAGTCGCCGGGTTCCCTGCTCCGAGCCCAGATAGAGACTCTGGCCCTCGGGATCGAACACGGCCCCGTGAGACTTGGCCGGCTGGAGCTCAATCGGATCGCGCCCGGACACGACGAGCCAGTTCCGCAACGGCAGGTCGGACCAAACGACCGCCCGCTGTCCGGGCCCGATCGCCTTCAGACTCACACCTGGTACCGGCACGGTCCACGACGACCGACCACCCTCACCGTGTACGGTCAAGCGGTCCGACTCGGCCGACCAGGTTCCGAAGCCCCCGTGCGCCACGTGGAAGCGATCGAACTCTCCCAGGGACAGGCGCTCGCCACTCACCGGCTCGACGAGACTCAGGCGCTGCCCCTCCGCCACCAGAAAGCCGACGCCACTCGACAGGCCCCGACCCACGACTCCATCGGGCTCCAGCGATCGCTCGTCCAGGAGCGAGCCATCTCGCAGGCCCCGACGCCAGACACGATCCCGCGACAGCAGCAACAGCTCATCGTGGTCCACGGATCGCCCGACCCACAGCACGCCTGGCGTGCCCACGGTCGCGACGCTCTCGTCCCGCTGCGCCCACAGGTGACGCCACTCCCAGCCTCGATGCTCTTCCGGCGCCGACTCGAGCGCCTCGTGAAACGCGGCGGTGTCCCCTTCCCGCAAGGCCGACGACGCCACCGCCAGCCAGCTCCGATACTCGGCCACCCGGGCGGCGCGTTCGTTCTGCACGGCTTCACGTCGAGCGCCACGCTCCCGAACGAAGCCGATGCTCAGCGCGACGAAGACGGCGGTCACGGCGGCCACCATCAGGCGATGACGCGACACGAAGCGACGCAGGCGATAGCCCGGGCTGGGCGGTCGGGCAACGATCGGTTCTCGTCGCACGTGCCGCCGGAGGTCCTCGGCCAGCGCTGCGGCCGTGTCGTAGCGGCGGTCGGGATCGGGGTCGAGCGCCTTGGTGACGATGGCGTCGAGGTCGCCCCGCAAGCTGGCGTCGACACGAGCCAGGCGCTCGGGCTCACCCTCCCGCACGACCGAGAGCGCCGCGGGCAGTGAGAGCCCGTGCAGGTCGTGGGGCAGGCGTCCGGTGAGCAGCTCGAACGCGAGCCCGCCGAGCGCGTGGACGTCGGCTCGCTCGTCCACCTCGTCGCTCCCCGAGGCCTGCTCGGGGCTCATGTACGAGAGCGTGCCGAGGATCTCGCCGGCTCGCGTTCGCAAGGTCGCACCCGGCTCGGCTCCCGACACGGGACGCGCGACGCCGAAGTCGAGGACCTTGGGCTGACCGGTCGCGTCGACGAGCACGTTGGCGGGCTTGAGGTCGCGATGAACGACACCTCGGCCGTGGGCATGAGCGACGGCGTCGGCCACCCGCGCCATCAGCTCGACCCGCTCCGTGCGCGAGAGCTGCTCTTCCTCGGCGAAGTCGGTGAGAGTCCGACCGTCGATGAGCTCCATGGCGAAGTAGCGGAGCGCGCTGCCGGTCGCGTCCTCGTGAAGCCCCGCCTCGAAGACCTGGGCGATGCCTGGATGTTGGAAGCGCGCGAGGAGCTCGGCTTCCCGCTCGAAGCGGACGACGTGGTCGGCGGAGAGCAGGCCGGGCGCCAGGATCTTGAGCGCCACGCGACGTTTCGGCTTGAGCTGCTCGGCCTCGTAGACGTTGCCCATGCCGCCGGAGCCGAGGAGCCGCAGGATGCGGTAGGGGCCAACCTGACGCGGGGCGTCGGACTCGGTGGGCGAGAGCCGACCGTGCTCGGCCTCCAGGGCAGCGCGGTGCTGCTGCCCCGGTGATGCCTCGCCATCGAGAAACTCCCCCATCGGCTCGAGGGCGGCCAGGAGCGTCTCGACCTGAGCCACGAGCGCGGCGTCCTCTTCACGACGTCGGGCCAGGACGACGTCGCGCCCACTCGGAGACAGCGCGAGCAACTCCTCGAAGAGCGCGCGCGCTCGAGCGTGTTCCTCGGGGGACTGGGCTCTCACGTCGATAGGATACGGTCTCGTCGAGGGTGGGCATGACCGATCAACACGACAGCAGGCCCGGAGAGGTCACGCGGATCCTCGTGGAGCTCCGCGAGGGAGACCGTGCCGCACACGAGCGGCTCATCCCCCTCGTGCTCGACGAGCTCCGCTCGATCGCCCGCCGGCTCATGCGCGACGAGCGAGTCGGCCACGTCCTCCAGCCCACAGCGCTCGTCAACGAGGCCATGCTCCGCCTCCTCGGCGACCAGAATCCGGACTGGCACCACCGTCAGCAGTTCCTCGCCGTGGCGGCCGGCTGCATGCGACGCGTCCTGGTGGACCACGCCCGGAGCCGCGACGCGGAGAAGCGCGGCGGCGACTGGCAGCAGGTCACCCTGACCGAGTCGCTTCGCGATGGCGAGACGATCGACCTCGATGTCCTGGCGCTGCACGGCGCGCTCGAAGAGCTGGCCGAGCTCGATCCGCGTCAGGCCACGATCGTCGAGCTGCGCTACATCGGCGGGATGACCCTGCAGGAGACCGCCGAGCACCTCGGCGTCGGCACGACCGTCGTCAGCACCGACTGGGCCATGGCCCGGGCCTGGCTCTACAACGAGCTGACCGGCGACGCCTCGGACGACTGAGCCCAGTTCGCTGCGGCCAGCTCAGTCCTCGCGGTGACAGACCTCGAGGCAGTTGCCGAAGGGGTCCTCGAAGAACACGGCGTAGTAGGTCGACGTGTATTCGGGCATGGCCTTGGGTCCGCTGACGTTCTTCCCACCCGCCGCCACGATGATCTCCGCGATGGCGTCGAGGCGCTCTCGGCTCTCGGCCCAGAAGGCGATGCGCGTGGCGTTCGGTCGGTGGCTCTCGTCGATGGTGAAGCCGAACCAGGCCTGCTGCGGCGGCTGACCGTGGGCCTCGAAGCCGCTGTAGATCTTGCCGCGGTGCCCGACCTCGAAGCCCAAGGGAGGCAACACCCGCGAGTAGAAGTCCCACGCGACATCGATGTCGTTCACTCGCAGGTCGACGTGCTGGAAGGGGTTCTTGCTCATCGTGGCTCCTGGTCTCGCACTTCAGGACGGGCGCGGACGCATCATCTCACCCCGGATGACGAGCTAGGATCGCGACGATGCTCAGTCTTCACGCGCCTGCACGCCTGCGCCTCGCGATCGTCGCGGCCCTGCTGGGAGCAGCCTGCTCCCCACTAGGCTTCCCCGAGCTCCCGCCACTCGAGCCGCTCCCGCGCACGGCGGTCGAGCCGGTCGATGGCGAGACGCTGCGGAGCCTGCTCACCGAGGCTGACATCGCCACGGACGACCTGCGTCTCCTCCACCAGGATCCGGAAGGCGAGACCTGGCGACTGGTCGTGCCGGGCCAAGACGGGCTCACCACCTGGGCGATGCTGCGCGACCTCGTCGACCGCACGGGCCGGTGGCCGGTCTTTCTCGGCGATGCCGCCCAGCTCCCCGAGATGCAGGAGCTCGCGAAGCTGGAGCCACGACCAGTCGCCGAGCTGCTCCGCTCGGCCCGGACGCTCGACGTCTCGGCCTGGCTCGAAGCGCGTCGTCGTGACCCGTCCCGCACGCCCGCTCCTCCGGGACGATGGTCTGGGGCTCCGTCCGAGATCATCACGTCGACGCACGACGTCCTCAGCATGGAGCCGCTGGACCGTGTCGTCATCGCGCTGATTCCGACGCCGCGCTCGTGGGAAGCACCGGCCTGGATCCGCTTCGGTGGCTTCAACGAGTGTCCGCGCCCGGACGAGCAGGCCGCGATCTTCCGACGCTGGGCCAGGCGCCACGGTGTCGAGGTCGTCGCCTTGAGTTGGGACATCGCCGAGCTAGCGGTGCTCGAGCCGGTCGAGACACGTGAGGGTGCCTTGGCCTTGGCCCAGGAGCAGTTCCTCTACTGCCCCGACGTCGTCCACCAGGGCACCGAGAGCCTGAAGGGACTGGCCGCCACGATTCAGGACGCCAGGGTCTGGTCCTTCTGGTGGGACTGAGCTGGCAAGTAGAAGCAAGACAGGTCGCTCGCCTTTCGTTCGCCACGCAGAATGGCACCCCCAATCCCTAGGTCC
Source organism: Acidobacteriota bacterium (assembly GCA_039029535.1). Taxonomy (GTDB): domain Bacteria; phylum Acidobacteriota; class JBCCFW01; order JBCCFW01; family JBCCFW01; genus JBCCFW01. Next base: position 27,624 of record JBCCFW010000037.1, on the reverse strand, counting down.
CGATGTTAGATTGCGCTAATGCGCTCAAACTGACTCGCAGTTCTCTCCCGCCATCGGTCCGGTCGAGCTGCGATGGGGGTCAGTCGGATGTCGGACGCCAAGGCTCACCTCGCACTCCTGGGACGAGAACTCAAGCGACTTCGCGGGAAGCGCACGCGAGCCGACGTCGCCGACCAGACCGATCAGCACGCCTTCACGGCGAGCATCGACGAAGTCTCTCTAGGACGCCTGGAAGCCGGAGAGCTCGAGCCGACGACCGACCTCCTCTTCTCGCTCTCGACCGCCTACAAGGTCTCGCTCCTCCAGCTCCTCGACTTCATCGTCATCGGTCGCATCATTGCTGAAGTACCGGTACCGAGCACGCTGGCCGAGGTGGATCGAGAGCTCAAGGAGGCCTTCGGACTCGGTGATTGGCTCAGAGCGCTGCCCCTTGCTGTTCGGGGCGAGCAACTCTCGGAGGATCCGACCAGCGAGGTGAAGTACCGGGCCGACCGCTGGGCTGCCGCAGAGCGAATCGGCCTCCGCGAGAGCGCCCTGATCGGACTGGCCCAGTGTGCCGAGAGTCGTCACGTCGAGGAGCATCGGCGACACCGCATCTACTCCGCCCTCGCCTACTCGTTCTCTTCGGCCGGGCTCTTCACGCTCGCAGCCCACTCGGCCAAGGAAGCCCTACTCCTTGCGCCGACCGAGCTCACTCCCGAGCGGCGCTGGGGACTCATCCAAACCCGAGTCGTCCTGACGGTTGCCCAGTCCGAGGCCGGACAGCCGGTCGGCTTCGGCGACCTCGATGAAGCGGAGGCACTGCTCGACGAGGCCCTCGACGCGACCGACGCCGGTGACCTCCGGAAGGAGCTCCACGTCGAGATGCTGCGGGGTCTCGTCATCAAGGCCCGGAATCAGGAAGTCCAGGCCGAGCTGCATCTCTCACGCCTGGTCGAGAGCGCCGAAGAGTCGGAGCAGGGATACTTGCTGATGATGCTCCGACTCCATCTCGGGGCCTTGCGACGATTCCTTGGCGATCACGACGGTGCGCGAGCCGTTCTCACCCAGGCGGCGGAGTACGGCAAGAGCCGTGGCTACGTCGAGGAGATGTTCGAGATCTCCTTCCAACGCTTCAGGCTCTCCATCGAAGCGAACGACGGAGAGACAAAGAAGCACCTGGAGACTTGTGGCGAGTACTTCTCACGAGTCCACGGGACGACGCCGTCGACGGTCCAGTTTGAAGAGCTCATCCGGGAGCACTCGTCATGAAGAGAGCCATCGCAGCGCTCACGCTCGTCGTCTCCACGGCCGCACAGGCCGAGGTGAAACTCTCCGACAGCTTCGGGACCCGGGTCGAGCTCATCCCGACCGAGCACGGCATCTGGTCCCCCGTGACGACCCCGGGCACCAACACGTTGAATCCGGACGGCGACCTGGTTGGCGACGGATACCCGACCCACGACCAAGCCCTCGGCCGCCAGCTCGTCGCGTGGCTACGCCCTGCGACCAGCACGCTCGAGACCGCCGTTGGGACGAGCACGTGGCAGCGGCTGCCCAGCCTGCCGACCACGGACGCCTTCGGCTTGCCTCGTGTCGAGGGCTATGGCGCAAACTGGCTCATCTCTTGGAACGAGGACCCGCTCGATCCACGAGTTCGAACTGCTGGCGTTCTTGCCGGAGGACAGAGGACCGCAACGGTCGAGCTTGCGCGTGGCTTCCTTGCCGGCACCGTCGTCCAGGGCGACACGCTTCACGTCATTGCCGTCGAGCCCTTGGCCAGCCGGACACGGGGAACGCTCGCGCTCCACACCATCGAACTCGGAGTGATGGCTCCCATCACCCCCATCGCCATCGAGCGAAGCATCCGGGTCGACCTCGACACCAACGTGATGGTGCCCATCATCCCACTGCCGATCAGTGGTGACCGGAGCGTCTCGCCGACTCCAGGGCGTGGCCGCGAGCTTGGTAGTCGTAGAGCCACCATTCCGAGCCTAGGGAAGCTCGTCTCCGGCATTCGGACTCACGAGGGCGTCCGCGACGACGGCAGCTCCTTTGCCGTGCTGTGCTGGTGGAAGAGCCCGACCACGCTTGCTTACCTCGAGCTTGTCCCGAGTGGTGCCATCTTCCCAGTCCAAGAGCTTGCCGGCAGCACGCCCTACGATGCGGAGCTGGTGGCAGCAGGCATCGACGACGTATCAGAGCACACCCCCTAGACCACGAATTCGACCAGCAGAGGCAACTTGCCAGCCGTTGGAGGTCCTCAATGAGCGACGACTACGAGCAGAGAGCACAGGAGGCCGGGCGGTGGGACCAGTTGCGGCGGCAGGAACGGGAGGAGCGAGAGAGCCAGCGTTATCGCCACGAGCCGGCAGCAACTCGGACTGCAGGCTATGCCCGCCAACCCCAGCCAAGTCGCGCTGACCGATGGAACCAGCGGGTGAACCGATACGAAGGCCAAAAGAACCTGTTCGGACTCGGCAGTGTTGGCCACGGGCGAGGCAAGGTCTGGTACCGCGACGGAAGGTACTACGAGGGACAGCTCTCACGTGGGGACCGTCACGGCCAAGGCTACTTCGAGAGTGCCGACAAGACCGTCGTCTACGAGGGAGCCTGGAAGAACGACAAGACGCACGGCAAGGGCACGATGCTCATTCACGGCGACCGCTACGAAGGCACGTTCAAGAATGGGTGGATGCACGGCAACTTTTCCGTGAGTTGCGCGGACGGCGGCGTCTACCGTGGTCACTACAGGAACGGTGAAAAGAACGGAACCGGCGCCTACGTCAATCCGGACGGCAGTTCCTACTGCGGGAGCTACCGAAACGGCCGAAGGCACGGCAAGGGAGAAGAGCGCAACAGTCAGGACCGACTGACCTTCAAGGGCGAGTGGTGCGATGGAGTGCGCCATGGCACGGGCGTTGACTACAGCAGCGGAATGGCCGTGAAGGGAATCTGGAAGAACGGTGAATTCAAGCGCAAAGCCTGGTTCTGATTGGCAGCGCCAAATCGAGAGTGGCGACGCAAAGCCCAGACGCACGAGAGCCCACCACGACCGAGGACTTCGCTGGCGACGCCCACATCTAGCCCACCCACTGCAGCGTGCATCGCAAGTAGCCCACTGTAGCGTCTGACAGCAACAGTGAGACATTCGTAGCTCTTGTTGAGAGCGCAGTCGCCTCGGCGCCCTCGCCGCTGACAACAAGACAATGTCTCAAACGGCCAGCTAGGACGTTCTAGCTCCAGGAGCTACCCAATGACCTCACCATCAAAGTCAGACTCCGAGAGCCCACCGAACCAGTCCGTCATCAAACTGCTTGCGTCATTAAAGCCTGGCGAGCTCTGGAAAGCCATCACTACGGTTGGAGGGCTGGTTGCAGGCGCTGCTGTCGCTGGTTGGTTCGCCGCCGGCTACGTGGACCAAGTCGGGCTCCAAGTCGCAAGAAAGGCCCTTGACGACAAGACCAAGGAGCACGCAGACCTGCTTGAGAAATACGAAGTATGCTGCCAGACGCCTCCAGAACAAGGGCACTCGTCTACATCAACGACACCGAAGTCGGGTACTTCTGTGGCACCCATGTCACCCCCCCCGATGGACGTGACCGACAAACCTCTAGCCGTTGAATCAAGCAGCAACCTTCGTGTGAAGCTCTGGAGCATCAAGCGAACGCAGGGCGGGGCTCGTGTCATCTGCACACTGACGGCGCTCGCGGAAGACCTCACAGTTGAGATTTACGAAATCAACGGCGACCAGACGCGCTTGATGCTCCACGGAGCTCAGATTCTCAGCAAGGGAACCATGCAGGGCCCCAAGAACAACGCCACTGCGCATCGCAAGCTGACCGACGCCTTCACTCACGGAGTAGAGACTGAGGTCGTGCTCCGTTTCCAGCTCGAGGATGGAGAAGAGCCAATCCCCGCAGGAGCAAGGGTGAGCTGGCTTGACCTCAACACCGTGGAGCACGGCAAGTTCCGCCTGAAGCCTGACAACCTCGTCATCCCCTGAGCCTCCGCAGCCCTCGCCTCGGCAAGACCGTGACTCCCGAGGCTGTGCATCGAAGATGTGGTGGCGGATCTTCGGAGCGAGGGATAGTGCCTCGTACGTCGACGCGTACTCGGGCATGGTCGTGGGCCCGCTCAGGTTCTTCCCGCCAGCTGCCCGGATGAGCTGGGCGAGGTCGTCGACACGTTCGCGGCCCTCAGCTCAGAAGCGATGCGCTTGGCGTTCGGGCAATGCTCCTCATCGATCATGAAGCTGAGCCAGGCCTGCCGCGGAACTGGCCGTGGGCTCGAAACCGCTGAAGACCTTCCCGCGATGCCAGACCTCGAACCCGAGGGGCGGGAGTAGGAGCCCACGTCACGGGTCGGCGGGTTCGCGTTGCGAGCGCCACAGGGAAAGAGCGAGACGCCGCGACGACGGCGATACGTTGCCATCGGTGAGGAGCAGCCCCCACGCCGCCGCAACCCCTCGGGCACAGGGAGGTTTGCGGCGTCGTTCGTCGTCGATCGATGGACTAAAGATGGACCTCCTCTTCTCTCCTTGCCTGAGGGCACAGTTTCTCAGGCGCGCGCACCGTTTCTCTCCTTGCCTGAGGGCACAGTTTCTCAGGCGCGCGCACCGTGCAGGCCCGCAACGCGGGCTCCTGGAGAAGAACTCCCCGGCGGCCTCGTGGTCGTTCACCGCAGGTCTCGATGACGTGTCGGTTACAGTCCTACATGCCCACGCCCCGAGTCCTGAGCTCCTTCACCTTCCCCCGCACCGGCCGTCAGGTCAGCAACCGGATGGTGCTGGCCGCAATGACCAACAAGCAGAGCCACGCGGACGGCTCGCTCAGCGAGGACGAGCACGAGTGGCTCGCCGCGCGGGCTCGGGGCGGCTTCGGCATCGTCACGACCTGCGCGTCCCATGTCTCCCCCGACGGTCAGGGCTGGGAAGGTGAGATGGGCGTCTTCGACGACGCCCTCGTCCCGGCGCTCACCCGACTCGCCGACGCGCTGAGGGACGATGGCGCGCTGTCGTTGGTGCAGGTCTTCCACGGTGGCGTGCGCGCACCGTCGAGCCTGACCGGCCAGCAACCGTGGAGCGCGAGCAGCTTCGAGCTCGACGTCCCTCGCTTCGAGAAGCCCCGAGCCGCGACCACCGACGACATCGAGCGCACCATCCAGGCCTTCGCCGACGCCTCGCGACGCTGCGCAGAAGCCGGCTTCGACGGCGTCGAGATCCACGGAGCTCACGGCTATCTCGTCACGCAGTTCCTCGGCACCGTCACCAACACTCGCAATGACGACTGGGGTGGCCCGCTCGAGAACCGGGCCCGCTTCCTGATGCGCATCCTCACCGCCATCCGCGAGGTCACTCCCGACGACTTCCTCGTGGGCGTGCGGCTCTCGCCCGAGATCGAGGAGCAGGGCGTCGACTTCGACGACTCGCTCACCGTCGTCCGCTGGGTGGCGGAGGCCGGCGCCGACTTCATCCACGCGTCGCACTGGGACAGCTTCCGGGCTCCCAGCAAGCACCCCGACTCCGACAAGCAGCTCACGACCTGGTACCGCGAAGCCCTGGGCCCGGACGTCCCCTTGATCGCGACGGGTGGTGTCTGGACCCCCGAGCAGGCCGACACGCTCGTCGCGCAGGGTGCCGACCTCGTCGGGATCGCCCGTGCCGCGATCGGCAACCCGAGCTGGCCGCGTGAGGCCGCCACCGACGGCTGGGAGCCCACGCGTCCTCCGTACACGCCGGAGCAGCTCCAGGAAGCCTCGCTCGGTGCGGGCATGCTCGACTACATGCGCCTCTACGAGGGCTTCGTCACCGACGGTCGCTGAGCCCCCTCACGACCGCGACGGATCAGCAGTTCTGACGCATCATCGCGGCGTCCATCACCCTGGCCATCCCCTCGAGGCTGGGCTCGAGCTCGACCACCTTCCTCCCGCGTCGGGCGTGCAGCTCCAGGCCGACGAGATGCTCCTCCCAAACCTGCCGCGGCGTCCCACCTTCCACGTGCCGCCGAAACGTGCCTCGATGAGCCCGCTCGGGGAGTGCACGACGGCTCGTGCTCAGCATCACTCCTCCTTCGAAGCTCGTGCAGAACTCCACGGCGAGACCGACCACGTACTTTCCCTGGTAGTGAATGCCGACGACGTGAGGGCATGCGGCTGACGTGAACAGCCGAATGAGACCGCCCTCGGTCAGGTCGGTGACCAGGGGGCCCAGCGGTTCGAAACCGAGCTCCTTCATCAGGCCCGCCACCCGCTCGTGGTTGCCCGGGTCGAGCTCCTCCTCGGACACCGGCTCGGGCTCGAAGTCGAAGACGACCTTCAAGAACTCCCGCTCGCGCTCGTCTCGGGGCGACGGGAGCACGGGGGCATCCTGCTCGGCGAGGAAGTCCTCGGTGGGATGACGGTAGGTCGTGAGCTCACCGCGAAAGACCAGACGCTCTTCGCCCTCCGCATGGACCGGCTCCTGAGACCGGCGGGGCATGGGAGGGTAGTTGCGACGACAGAGCTCGTCGAACTGACTGACGAGATGGGAAAAGACGTCGCCGTGACGCACTTCAAGGAGATGACGAGCCACGGGGAGAAGCTCGTGACTGCCATCGACCGCGAGCCGCAAGTCGTCGGCCAGCCTCGGAATCTCGAGGATCGAGGCTGAGGGGCCCCGCTCCACGGCCCACAGAACCGCCAAGGCCTCGTCTTCATCCCGGGCCTGGAACGGGAGCTCGTCTTCCATGCATCGCGTGACGTCGAGACCGTCCCGGAGAACGTCGGCCGTGAGCGCCAACCACGTCCGATCGATGAGCCACTCCCCTCCCCTCAGCGTTCCGGCGATGAGCTTCGGGTGACGCCGATTGTCGGCCCCCTCCATGAGATGCGTCCGCGCCGCGTGCAGGCGCAGCGTGGTCCCCTCCGGTAGCCCCTTCATCGCTGGTCCGAGGACCCGACACCATCTCTCGAAGCGATAGGGCGCGTTCGGCCCGAGACAGACGAGCGTCCGGCCGTCCTCGCGGATCACCGCTCCCCGGTAGTCCGACTCGTCCTCGTCGTCATCCACTCTCGGATGACGCGGCCAGTCGACCGCGTCGGCCTCACCGTCCGGCAGCAGGAGCTCCAGAGCCGGGACCGCATCGTCATCGCAGACCTGAAGGAGCAAGTACGCAAGGATGAAGTGCTCGAGAGGAAGAGCGACGGGCCCCGACTCCACGGCGTGACTGGCCAGGGTCGAGGAGGCCTCGAGGATCGCCTCGGCGCTCTTCACCGGATTGCCGCGGTCGGGGTCGGGCTCCGTCTCGTCACTCCGTTCCTCTTCGACCGCATCGTCAGTCGTCTCTTCGTCGGCCCCTGCCTCGTCGTTGGCCTCCTCCTCCTGGGCCGCGTCACCGACTTCGTCGTCCTCCGGCTCGTCGCCTCCTCTCTCGTACCCGAACAGCGTCAGCCCCAGCTCGTCGAGAAAGGCACAGAGGTTGCCCGTGGGTCGGTCCCAGTCACGCTCAGGGAGCCCCTCGCCGAGGAAGGCGTGGGTCAGTCGCTCGCGGTCGAAGGGGAGGCCCGCCTTCCCGAGCGCATCGGCAGTCTCTCGTGCCTGAAGCCTGAAGAAGCGCGGCAGTCCCTCGGTCCAAGAGAGCTCAGCCAGCGGACGCACGGCGGTCGACGGCCAGACGTCTCGGCCGCGGTACTCGTACCCGGACGTCAGCCAGGCCCGCAGGCTGTCGTCTTCGTCGCCGTCGTCTCCTTCCTCCTCTTCGTCTTCGTAGTCCTCCTCTTCGTCGTCCTCCTCGATCCCCGGCTCGAGGTACGCGTGGTGACAGACGACTCCGAACTCCTGCTGCCCCGCCCCACGCAGGAGCAGGGTCCACTCCTCGTCGTCCGAGGTCGTGATCAAGAGGACCGGTGTCTCGAGGGTGCTCGGATCGAGGCTGCTCGGACTGACACCCCAGAGGCTGTAGGCCCCCCAGGTCCAGCGACCGCAGACCTCCGGATCGGGCAGCTTCGGGAAGGCCTCCCGAAACGCCTCGGGCGAGGAGTCGAGAACGGCGACGATGAGGATGCGGGTGGCCATGGTCTTCCCTCCGGTCACGCTGCGGGGTCGATCGGTCGATCGTCGCGCGCCGGGATCCTACGTGCGTGGCGGGGCACCGGATCACCTCACGGCCCGCCTCAGAAACCACCCTCCCCCAGCTCACTCACTTTTTTTTCGTGGGCCACCGGGGAGCCTGCCGCCGACTTGCACGTTCCGGGCATGGACCCGCAGCGCCCTCGCCTGAGCGGGTCGGCCTGCCCACGGCAGGCCGACCTCGGGCCACGGGTCCCTCCAGATCACGAGTCACCGACCCACGCACGCGACCGCGGCGTGGCCAGGAGGAAGCCCACCATGTCCGTCACCCATTCGTCCCGACGATGGCGAGCCGTCTCTCGACGTCTCGCCTGCGTCGCCTTCCTGGCGACCCTGCTTGCATCTCCCGTGGTGCAGGCCCGCTGCAACGGCATCACGCCCGACCTCGAGCTGCGGCCCGCCCTGCTCCGCGCCGACAGCACGACCACCGTCACGGCGGCGCTGCGTCTCAGCGATTCCGCCGAAGCCTGCCCGCTCGGTCGAAACACCGAGACCGAGCGGCTGCTGGTCGACCTCGGACCCGGCTGCGTGAGCCACGTCGACTCCGTCCGGCTCGACGGCACCCTCCCGCTCGACTGGGAGGTCGTCACCCGCCTGCCGACCAGCGGCTCGCTCATCGAGCTCCGCTACCGCGGATCCGCCGCCTCCTGGGCCGACCACGCCCTCCTGGAAGTCCAGGCCGAGGTGGAGGTCGCGTCGCTCGCCGACGAGAGCCCGGCGACCTGCTCGCCGTCGGTCACCATCCTCTCCGCCGACCGCGACGACGAGCTCGTCTTCGGTTCGGCCCTCATCGCGCCGGCCCGCACGCTGCGCAGCGCCGACGGCGTCTTCGGTCCGAGCCTCCCCCGCCAGGGCGGTCTCGCCACCTTCGGCGGTGACTGCGTGGAGGAGGACTTCGAGGGGATCGCCGCCGGTGAGGTCGTCACGAACCAGCTCGCCGGCCTGAGCATCTCGGGCACCTCGGACGTCGTCGGCTTCGACACGGGCGCCACGACCTGTGCAGACGATGACCTCGCCACCCCCGGCGCCGGCAGCGACAACGACATCGCCCGGGACATGGTCCTGGTGCTGCAGGAAGACGACAGCGCCTGCACGCCCGACGACGCCCGCGACGGCGGCACGATCGTCATCGACCTCGACCCGGTGCGCGACGTCGACGCCGTCGGCGTCCTCGACATCCAGGAGCCGGGTGCGATCCGGGCGTACGACGGCGCTGGTGACCTCATCGTCTCCGCGGCCATCCCCGCCGGTGACGACAACGGATGGCAGCTCGTCTCACTCCAGGCCGACGCGGTCGCGAGCCTCGAGATCACGCTCGGCGGCAGCGGCGCGGTGACCGACCTCGTCTGCGGTGGCGGCAGCGACTGCCCCGACCAGTGCCCGCCGGGTCCCCAGGGCCCCGCCGGCCCGCAGGGTCCGGAAGGTCCGGCCGGCCCGATGGGCGCGCAGGGTCCCGCTGGCGCTGACGGCGTGCAGGGTCCTGCTGGTCCCGCCGGCCCTGCCGGTGCCGATGGTGCGCAGGGTCCTGCCGGTCCCGCTGGCCCTGACGGTGCAGATGGCGCTGACGGTGCGACCGGTCCGATGGGTCCCGCTGGTGCGGATGGTGCCGACGGAGCGACCGGTCCTGCCGGCCCAATGGGCCCCGCTGGTGCCGATGGCGCGCAAGGCCCTGCCGGTCCCACTGGCCCTGTCGGTGCCGATGGTGCCGACGGAGCGACCGGCCCTGCCGGCCCGATGGGTCCCGCTGGTGCTGATGGCGCGCAGGGTCCTGCCGGTCCCGCTGGCCCCGCCGGTGCGGATGGTGCCGACGGAGCGACCGGCCCGGCCGGCCCGATGGGTCCCGCCGGTGCTGATGGTGCTGATGGCGCGCAGGGTCCTGCCGGCCCGGCTGGCCCTGCCGGTGCGAATGGTGCCGACGGCGCGACCGGTCCTGCCGGCCCGATGGGTCCCACCGGTGTCGATGGTGCTGACGGAGCGACCGGTCCTGCCGGCCCGATGGGTCCCGCTGGTGCCGATGGTGCGCAGGGTCCTGCCGGTCCCGCTGGCCCTGCCGGTGCGGATGGCGCTGACGGAGCGACCGGCCCTGCCGGTCCGATGGGTCCCGCTGGTGTCGATGGTGCGCAGGGTCCTGCCGGTCCCGCTGGCCCCGCCGGTGCGGATGGTGTTGACGGAGCGACTGGTCCTGCCGGACCGATGGGCCCCGCTGGTGCTGACGGCGCTCAGGGTCCCGCGGGTGCCGATGGTGTTGACGGAGCGACCGGTCCTGCCGGCCCGATGGGTCCCACTGGTGCCGATGGTGTGCAGGGTCCTGCCGGTGCCGATGGCCCTGCTGGTGCCGACGGCAGCGAGGACGCCTGGGGCCGCGCCGGCAACGACACGAGCTCCGAGCCTTCGGCCTTCCTCGGCACGACCAACTCGGCGCCCCTGCGCATCCAGACCAACGGCGACGAGGTCGCTCGCTTCGACACGGCCGGCAACTTCGGCATCGGAACGACCACTCCCGCCACGCTGCTCCACGCCTCCGCCGGCAACTCTGGCGACGCCGTGCTCACCATCGAGGCCGACGAGGACAACATTGGTGATGAGAACGACAACCCGCGCATCGAGCTCGTCCAGGACGGTAGCACCGTCAAGGGCACTCTCGGCATGGCGGGCGCCCTCGACGCCGACTACACCGACATGGTGGGCAACGCGCTCTACCTCGCGGGCCACGATAGTTTCATCGACTACCCGATCCAGCTCGTGACCGCCGGTGCGGCGCGCGTCACGGTCGCGACGGACGGTGACCTCGGCGTCGGCACGACCAGCCCGGAGCAGGCCATCCACGTGAGTCGAACGGGCACGGCGAACATCCGCATTGACGGGGACTCCGATGGTACCGGTGAGGAGAGCGCACGCCTCGTCTTTCGGAAGAACGCCGCCGCCGACACGGCCTGGCTGAGCTTCAACGGCACCGACGATCACCTCGACATCAGCAACACGACCAGCGACGGCAAGGTGCGTCTGGGTACGAACAACCTCGCCCGCCTGACCGTCGACTCAGCCGGCCTGGTCGGCATCGGCACGACGAGCCCCGAGTCCTACCTGCACGTCAGCGCCGGCAACTCCGGCGATGCCACGGTGAGGATCGAGGCCGACGACAACAACATCGGCAGCGAGGACGACAACCCGCGGATGCTGCTCACGCAGGACGGCGCCGCCGTGTCGGGCATGGTGGGGCTCAACGGCTCGGCCGACGCGACCTACGCGGGAGCCCTGGTCAACGCCATGTACCTGTCGACCGACACCACCGCCACCGACATGCCGATCCAGCTCGTCACCGACGGCACGGCTCGAGTCACGCTCGCTGACGACGGTGACCTCGGCGTCGGCACGACCAGCCCGCAGCAGGCCATCCACGTGAGTCGCACGGGCACGGCAATCGTCCGCATCGACGGGGACTCCGACGGCACCGGTGAGGAGAACGCACGCCTCACCTTCCGGAAGAACGCCGCCGCCGACACGGCCTTCCTGAGCTTCAACGGCGACGACGATGACCTCGTCATCAGCAACGAGACCAGCGACGGCAAGATGCGTCTGGCCACGAACGACATCACCCGCTTGACCGTCGACTCAGCCGGCCTGGTCGGCATCGGCACGACGAGCCCCGAGTCCTACCTGCACGTCACCGCCGGCAACTCCGGCGATGCCACGGTGAGGATCGAGGCCGACGACAACAACGCCGGCAGCGAGGACGACAACCCGCGGATGTTGCTCACGCAGGACGGCGCCGCCGTGTCGGGCATCGTGGGGCTCAACGGCTCGGCCGACGCGACCTACGCGGGAGCCCTGGTCAACGCCATGTACCTGTCGACCGACACCACCGCCACCGACATGCCGATCCAGCTCGTCACCGACGGCACGGCACGGCTCACGCTCCAGGATGACGGTGACCTCGGCCTCGGGACGACCGATCCCGATGACACTCGCCTCGACGTGGTCGACTCCAAGGACGCCAACCGCATGGTCCGCTTCCGCAACGAGAGCACGGACGACGCCGCCGACGTCCTCCGACTCGAGCTCGGCACGGCCGGCAACGGCACGACCGACAACAACTTCATCACCTTCGGCAACACCGCGGGCGGCGCCTTCGGTGCCGTCGAGCTCAACGGCTCCGGTGGCGTGACCTAAAAGTCGGGCGGGGCCGACTTCGCCGAGTGGCTGCCGCGGCTCGACGCCGGCCAGGCGCTTTCAGCGGGCGACGTCGTCGGGCTCTTCGACGGCAAGGTCTCGCGCGAGACCGCGGGCGCCGATCAGGTCATGGTCCTCACCACCGCTCCGGCCTTCACCGGTGGTGCTCCCGCCGAGGGTGAGGAGAAGAACCACGCCCAGGTGGCCATGGTCGGTCAGGTGCCGGTCAACGTGCTCGGCACGGTGGCCGCCGGTGACTTCGTCGTCGCCTCGGGTCGCGGTGACGGCACGGCCGTCGGCGTGGCGCCGGAGAAGCTCGAGCCAGGTCAGTACGGCCTGGTCCTCGGTCGTGCCATCGACGCGAGCGCCAACGGTCAGGTGCTCACGATGATCGGCCTGCCGAGCACGACCCCGGTCACCGCCGCCCTGCCCGCCGAGCTGACCGAGCTCCGTCAGCTCGTCGTCGAGCAGTCCCAGCTCATCGACCTGCTGACCGCGCGTCTCGAGAAGCTCGAGACCGCTGCCGGCACGGAGCGTCGCCGGTGAGCTGAGCCACCTCGTCTCTCCCACGGCCGGTCACCCTCGGGTGGCCGGCCGTCTTCACTTCCGACGCTTGCGCTTGAGCGTGTTGCGATCGATGCCCAGGACGCGGGCTGCACGGGAGATGTTGCCAGCCTCGGCCGCGAGCGCTCGCTCGATGGCCAGGGTCTCCAGCTCGGCGACCTGATCACGCAGGGGACGCAGGGCCGCAACCTCCGCGGGAGCCCCCGACGACTCTGGTGCAAGGACAGGAGCACCGGTCCGGATCCCCGTCGACAGGTCGTCCACGTCGACGACCTCGTCTCCGAAGATCCCCCAGCGAGCGACCTCGGCCTGGAGCTCCCGCACGTTACCGGGCCAGGCGTGCGAACGCAGAGCCGCCCAGGCCGCGGGCGTCAACACGAGTGGCGCGTCGCCGGACGACTGAGCGAAGTGGCTGACGAGCTGCTCGAGATCGCCGACCCGTTCCCGCAACGGCGGCACGACCAAGGTCGCCGCGTTGAGCCGGTAGTAGAGGTCCTGTCGGAAGGTCCCTTCCGCAACCATCGCCTCGAGGTCCCGATGCGTCGCCGCGATGACCCGCACGTCGACGGGCACGGCGTCCTCTCCCCCGACCCTCCGGATCACGCCTTCCTGCAAGACCCGCAACAGGCTCACCTGAACACGAGGCGGGAGCTCGCCGACCTCGTCGAGGAGCAGGGTGCCACCGTGGGCGAGCTCGAAGAGGCCGCGACGTCGGCTCAGCGCGCCGGTGAACGCGCCCTTCTCGTGCCCGAACAGCTCGCTGGCCAGGACGCCGGCATCGAGGGCACCACAGCTCTCGGCAACGAAGGGACCGGCCGCGCGGGCGCTGCGCTCGTGAATCGCGCGGGCGACGAGTTCCTTGCCGGTCCCCGTCTCACCGAGCACGAGCACGGGTAGGTCGCTCGGCGCCACGCGGGTGAGGCGACGTGCGAGCGTGGCCATCGGCGCGCTGTCGCCCACGAGCCCACCGCCCAGCGAGCGCACCTCCGCGCGCAGTCGGACGAGCTCTTCACGCAGCGCCCGAATCTCGGGGAAGCCCTCGACGTCGAGCACGACCTCCCGCACCGCTTCGGGATGCGGATCGGGAACCAGCGCCGGCGGAAGGACCTGAAGCATCCGCGCCGGCAGCAGCCCCGCCTTCACGAGGACGACGAAGATCGTCTGCACCTGCGGAGTTCCCGCTGAGAGAAGGACGTCGAGGCTGTCTCGCCCTGACAGCTCACGTGCGAGCGGAGCCAGGACCTCGAAGACCCGAGCGTGATCGCTGGGGTCGGGGACGTCGACCGTGACCAGCTTCACCTCCTCGACCAGCGACTCCATCTCGGCCACGAGCCCCTGAGCCCGACGCTCGCCTGCCTCGGTGGTCACGACGGTCGCAGCGGCGTAGCGCTCTCCCTCGCGGAGGAGACGCAGCACGGGCCCCTCGTCCCGGGCGGGACGCTCGTGGCGGGGGGCTCCCTGACGACGGGGCTCGCCACGGTCGGACCAGGTCAGCAGGTGGCGCACCGGTGCAGCATGCATCAGAAACGATGCATCACGCACCAAGCAGACTGATGCACGACGCACCACATCTCATCACGGCAAGGAAGCAAGTGACTTTATTTCAATGACTTGAAACATCACCCAGCCTTGGCACGGTGCGTGCTCTTGGGTGCCACATGGACGTCACCACGACCCCTCTCGTCATCGCCAACGACTCCGTCTGGATGGAGGGCAACGCCCTCCGCCAGCTCGAGAGCCTCACCGAGATCCCCCAGCTCGTCCGCGCCGTGGGCATGCCCGACCTCCACGCGGGTCCGGGCATCCCCATCGGCGTGTCGGTCGCCCTGCGGGACGTCATCCACCCTGATCTCATCGGGAGTGACGCCGGCTGCGGCGTGCGCGTCGTCGCGCTCCCCCGCCCCAAGGTCAGCGGCGCCAAGCTCGAGCGCCGCGTGCGACGCGAGACCGACGGCCCCGTGCTGCCGGAGGTCGATCCCGTCGCGCTCCTGCAGGCGGCCTGGACCTGCGGTCCGCCGGGGCTCGCCGACCTGCCCGACGTGCCCGAGGCCCTCGCGGAGTGGGCCGCCGACGAGGCCGATGGTGCCGGTGTCCTCGGTCACCTGCCCAGCGGCGAGCTGCCCGACGACCCGAGCTTCAGTCATGACCTCGGCACGGTCGGCGGCGGCAACCACTTCGTCGAGCTCTCGCGGGTCGCGAGCGTGGTCGACCGCACGACGGCGACGACGCTCGGGCTGCTGCGCGGCGGCTCGGCCGTGGTCGCCCACTCCGGCTCCCGCGCGCTCGGCCACGCGGTGGCCAGACGTTGGCAGGGCGCGGTGCTCGACGACGAAAGCCGCCGCCAGGCCTACCTGCGCGATCTCGCAGGTTGCCTTCGCTACGCGGCGACCAACCGCCTGCTCCTGGCCTGGCGCCTGCTGCGCGCCGCCGGCCACGCCTCGACTGAGCGCATCAAGGGGACGTTCGACATCATTCACAACTGGGTCGAGCCGGTGGAGATGTCGTGTGGGCCCGCCTGGCTTCATCGCAAGGGCTCGGCGCCCGGACGACCCGGCGAGCCGACGGTGGTCCTCGGGACCCGAGGCACGGAGAGCTGGGTCATGGCGGGCACCGGCACGGAGGAGACCCTGTGGTCGGTGGCGCACGGAGCCGGTCGTCGGATGGCCCGGGGCGAGGCACTCGAGAAGATCCGGGCGAAGCACGCCCGGGCCGAGTTGCTCCGCACGAGTAGCGGTGGTCTCGTCATCTGTGACGACTGGAAGCTCCTCTACGCCGAGCATCCGGACGCCTACAAGGACATCGAGCCGGTCATCGAGTCGCTGGAAGAGGCCGAGGCCGCCCGACGGGTCGTGTCACTCCTGCCCATCGCCACGGTCAAGCGTTGACGACGCGGCGTGTTCAGGTGAGCGCGGGCGCCGGGCCCTGGGAGTGCCGATGCTTCGTCGCACTGCTCGCCGAGGCGCTCGCGACCGAGTGCGGGGCCCGCGGTCTCACGGTGACCAACACGACCACTCGGGGCGAGGAGGGAGCGCCCCGCTCGGTCGTGCTCACGGTGACTGGAGACGTCGCACGACGTCTGGCCGACTGGCTCGGCACGCACGAGCTCCGGACGCGGAGCCCGCGTCGGGCGAAGCGCTCGCGCACGCGCTGGCACGTGGGCGTCGAGCTCTTCGACGACACCCGCTCCGCATCGGCCGAGGAGCTGACGATCGACACCGTCGTCCTCCGCGCCGACCGCGCGGGCGGACCCGGCGGTCAGAACGTCAACCGTCGGGCCACCGCCGTGCGGGCTCGGCACGAGCCGACGGGCCTGCAGGTCCGCGTCACCGAGCAGCGAACGCAAGGAGCGAATCGCACGATCGCGCTGAAGCGGCTCGCCGAACGACTCAGCGAACGACGTGCTCATCACGTTGCGGAGGCCGACCAGGCCGAACGCACGGGCCATCGAGAGCTGGAGCGCGGCCGGCCCTGCCGACGCTGGCGCCTCGACCGGCGGGGCCGGCTCAGGGACGCGACCGGGGAGCGGAGCCAGCCGTGAGACGAGACATGCACCGCGTCATCATCACGCCGCCTCGTAGCAGTGACGGGCACGACCGCGACCCCAACGTCAGCCGTGACTGGGGACGCATGCCCATGCGACGCGAGCACCAGGCCAAGTGGAAGAACGACCACCTCGGCCCCCTTCGACGCTTCCTGCGCACGCGAGTTGGCCGACAGTGGGACGACGTGCTCGCCGAGATCCGCGAGAACCACCGGCGGTGGTCGGTGCTGAACGCTCACCTCGTCGACCACGTCGAACATCTCGTGGCGACCGCGCGCGTGATCGACGGCCGCCTGCACTTGATCCGCTTCGGCCAACCCGAGCCCCTCGAGGGCCAATCCGACCGCTTCTTCGCGTGTCCGCTCACGGGTCGTCTCGGCTACGTTGCGCCTCGACCACGCCGAAGGAAGACAGCACCGATCTTCAAGTGAGAGCTCTCAACCTCCCGAGCGCGCCGCTCGCCAGCGTCGATCCGCCTCCACCCTCTCCGCCGCCGAGCGCGTGCTCCAGATCCGCACGTCGTGATCACCCGAGCCCGACACGAGGTCGCGGCCGTCCGGGCTCCAGGCCAGCGAGGACACGTAGGCCCGGTGGCCCTCGAGGCGGAGGAGCTCGTCCCAGGTCTCGGTGTCGAGCAGGCGAATGCCGCCGTCCTGATCACCACAGGCCAGACGCGTGCCGTCGGGCGAGAACGCCAGCGCGAATACGGTCCGCCCCTCCCCCTCGATCTTGCGCAGCTTCTCACCTCGGGCGAGGTCATGGACGTGCACGTGAAGATGCCCGGTCACCGCCAGGCGGCCATCGGGTGAGATCGCGACGGCGTGAGGCCGTCGGAAGGGACCGTGGAAGACGATTCGGTCGAGCGCCTGAACGGTCTCGTCTCTCTCGAGGTCGAACACGACCAGCTCACGCCAGCCCTCCAGGCTGACGATGCGGCGATCATCGGGGGTCACCGCGAAGGCCCCCGTGAGCCTGCCGACCTGACCGAGCGTCTTCAAGTCGTCGTGGTCGAGCAGGGTGAGCTCGATGTTGCGCCCGGTGAGCCAGCCTCTCGGATGATGGACGAGCCGGGCCATGTCCGACTCGGGCGTGGCGTTGCGCAGCCCGGAGCTGCTCGCGATCCACTCCCTGCGCTCCAGGTCGTAGAGATCGATCCGATGCGGCCAGAACGTCACGTCACCGTGAACGACCAGACGACGGCCATCCGGGCTGAACGCCACCGTCTTGAGTCGCGCCGGCTCCCCCGGCGGCCGCAACACGTCGCGTGGCCGACCGGTCGCAGCATCCCAGAGACGGACGGTCCCGTCCCAGCTCGCCGAGGCGATGAGCGCCCCGTCCGGTGAGACGGCGACGCCGTACACGTAGGACTCGTGACCCGACAACACGCCCGAGAGGTCCACCGAGAGATCGAAGACCCGCAGTCCCTTGTCGGCGCTGGCGCTGACGAGCTGGTCGCCGAACCCCGCCCAGGCCAGGCTCGTCACCTGCCCTTGATGGCCAAGCAGGATCCGATGCGTGGCCAGGTCGTCACTCCAGACGCCGATCGAGCCGTCCAGCCCGCCGGTGACCAGCCGACCATCGACGGGATGGGCGAGCAACGCGTTCTGTCGCACGGGAAGGTCGACGATCTCGGCCACGAGCTCTCCCTCCGGAATGCTCCAGGCTCGAAGGGCGTTGTCGCTCGTGGAGACATGGACCCGCGTGCGATCGGCGCTCACTGCCACCGTCGAGAGGTTCGCGCCGAAGGTGACGTCCGTCAGCTCGGCTACCAGCCCTCCCGACACCAGGTCGAGGAGAAGCAGCGGACCATGGCGCACCTTGATCCACGCGACCCGGCCACCTGCCCCCACTCCCATCGCGGAGAACGACTGGTCCGTCCGCTCGAGGCGCCAACGCAGCTCGCCGGTCGGCCAGTGACAGGCTCCCACCCACTCTCCCCCGGGGTGAGCCGACTCGAGGACGAGCTCGCCGACGACGCTCCCGAGCTCGGCCTTCCCATCGGGCGCGCTGCAGCGTCGGACCTGCCCGACGAGCTCATCGGTCTCCGGATCGCGAAGCTCCTTCTGCCTCACGCCGTCAGGCCAGAACAGGCCTGACAGCACGAGCTCCAGCTCCTCGGGCCGTGCCCGCAGGTTGCCGTGGTCATCGAGCAGGGTCAGCTCGGTCTCGACCCCGCTGCGCCAGTCCCGTCGGAAGTAGCGATGAACGGAACCGCCGCTCGCATGAAGCAGGGTCGTGAGCTCCTCGGTCGCAGCAGGTCGCAGGGCGTGGGCCGGCACCGTGAGCTTCTCGCTCCGCCAGGCCTGCTCGGCCGAGACGTCGAGGTAACGCCACTCGAAGCCCCGTAGCGGCTCGGATGTCGTGTCGAGACGTCGCCGCAGCTCGGGCCCCTTGCGTTCGGCGAGGGCATCCGCTGCACCGATGAGCTGGGCCCGGTAGGCCGCTCGCAGGGCCGCCTGCTCCCCTCGGCGGGCCTCGGCCGCCAGCTTCCATGAGACGACCGTGCCGATGATCGAGGCGAGCAGGGTCGCGACGATGCCACCGACGAGGACGCGATTCTTCCGGGCGAACTTGCTCAGTTGATAGAGAGTGCTCGGCGGTCGCGCAACCAAGGGTTCGTGACCGAGGAAGCGTCGGATGTCCGCGGCCATCGCGGCAGCGCTCGGGTAGCGGCGCTCGGGCTCCTTGGCCAGAGCAGTGGCGACGAGGATCTCCACGTCACCTCGGAGCTGAGAATCGAGGCTCCCCAGGCTCTCCGGCGTCTCCTCACCGAGGATCCTCGCCGCCTCGGGGAGCGGGCGTCCGTCGACCTCGAGCGGGAGCTGGCCCACCAGCAGCTCGTAGGCGATGACCCCGAGGGCGTAGACGTCGGATCGTGGATGAGCCTCGATGTTCGTGCCCGACACTTGTTCGGGCGACATGTAGGCGAGCGTGCCGACGACGAGACCTGTCCCGGTCAGGCGGGTCTGCTCCTCTCCCTCCGAGCCCGACAACACCGCCGCCACGCCGAAGTCGAGGATCTTCGACTGGCCGTGCACGTCCACGAGGATGTTGGCCGGCTTGAGGTCGCGATGCACGACGCCCTGCTCGTGTGCGTGTTGAAGGGCGTCGGCGACTCGTGCGACGAGCTCGAGACGCTCGCGACTCCCGAGCTCGTGCTCCCGGCAGTGCTCGTCGAGAGGACGGCCCTCGACGAGCTCCATGGTGAACCAGGGCCGACGCAAGCCGAGCTCGTCGTCCTCAGACCAGCCGGCGTCGAACACCTGAGCGATGCCGGGATGACGCAGTCTTCCGAGGAGCTCGATCTCACGCGCGAAGCGTCGCACCAGGGCGTCACTGGGATCCGACTGCCGCAGGAGCTTGAGCGCGACGCGACGCCGCGGGGTCTCCTGCTCGGCCTCGTAGACGACCCCCATGCCACCGTGACCGAGACGACGGAGGATGCGATGTCCAGCGATGGTGGTCGGTTGATCGCCTTGCTGCGGGACGGGTCCGAGCTCACGCGTCGGCACGTTGTCGACGAGCTGTCGGGCCAGTCCGGGCACGGTGGCGCGATCGAGGAGACCGTCGCTCTGCTCGAGCCCCAGCATCCGCTCGACCCGCGCACGAAAGGCGGCATCGTCGGGGATGGCCTGGTCGAGGAAGGCCGCCTGCTCGTCCGCCGGGAGCTTGCGCGCCGCGACGAAGACCTCGCGCAAGCGGGCGTGCTCGGCACGGGCTTCATCGGAGGCACTCATCTCACGCGGCGAGCCTGTCGTGGAGCCAGGCGCGAGCGAGGGCCCAGTCATCTTCCACGGTGGTCGTGCCGACACCGAGGAGCGAGGCCACCTCCTTGATGGTGAGCCCGGCGAAGTAGCGGTACTCCACGATGCGGGCCTGACGCTCGTCGAGAGAGCTGAGCTCTTCGAGGGCCTCGTGCAGGTCGAGGAAGTCGACCTCGGGTGGGGCCATGCCCTCGCCGAGACCGTCGAGACTCACGCGCTGCCAGTCACCTCCCCGCTTGGCGGCGCGACGACGACGGGCGTGCTCCATGAGGAGACGTCGCATGACCAGGGCCGCCACGCCCAGGAAGTGGGCTCGCCCCTTCCACTCGGTGCGGTTGCCCGCGAGCTGCAGGTAGGCCTCGTGAACCAGCGCGGTCGGCTGGAGCGTGTGCCCAGCGGACTCACCGCGGAAGTACGACCCGGCCAGGCGTCGCAGCTCGGCGTACACGTGTGGGAGGAGCTCGTCGGCCGCGGATGCGTCGCCCTCCCCGAGACGTGCCAGCAGTCCGTCGAGCTCCGGATTCTCGACGTCCATTTTCGTGTCCTCGGGAAGAGTCTCTCATGGCCGATGAATCCAGGACGCTCCTTCCTCCGGCCGTTGACCG
The DNA here is from genome assembly GCA_039029535.1 of Acidobacteriota bacterium. Taxonomy (GTDB): domain Bacteria; phylum Acidobacteriota; class JBCCFW01; order JBCCFW01; family JBCCFW01; genus JBCCFW01. The sequence goes on along the minus strand of JBCCFW010000037.1, from coordinate 6,894 downwards.
CGCCGCGTTGCTCGAGGGCTCAGGTGCCGTCAGGAGCCGCCGACGTTCTCGAGTCGCGCCCGGAGCCTCTCGACGGCACGACCGAGCTCCGAGTCCTCCCCGGCCTCGACCCTCTCGGCGAGACGGGTGACCTCGTCCAGGCAGGCCCGGGCCGTCGCCTCGTCTCCGCCTTCGAAAGCGGCTCGTCCCCGCACCGAGAGAAGAAGCCCGAGCGACATCAAGTCGCCCTGCTCGCGCAGCAGCCTCTCCCCTTCGTTCAAGCAAGGCAGTGCCTGCTCCGCACGTCCCTGCTCGAGGTGGAGCTCCCCCAGCTTGCCGAGCACGAGACCTTCGAACGCGGGGTTCCCCACCTCACGATGGATCGCCAGCGCCGCCTCGAAGAGCACGAGCGCCTCGTCCGGTCGCCCGAGCTCCGACTGCAAGGCACCGAGATTGCCGAGGACGACCCCCTCCGAACGACGATGACCGACCTCGCGATGGATCTCCAGGGCTTGCTCCTGGAGCGAGCGCGCGTCCTCATGTCGCCCCTCCTGCGCGTGCAGGTAGCCCAGGTTGCCGAGGACGACACCTTCCCGACGCCGATCGCCGACCTCCCGCGCGATGGCCAGGGCCTGCTCGAAGAGCGCGCGCGCCTCGTCGAGCGTCCCTCGCTCCGCATCCACGATGGCCAGGTTGCCGAGGACCCGTCCCTCGAGTCGTCGGTCCCCCTCCGCCTGCAGCAGCACCAACGCCTGCTCGTACGACTCGCGGGCCGCCTCCGGCCGACCCTGCCCCCAATCCAGGTTGCCCAGGGCGACGAGCACGGCGCCCTCGAAACGTCGATGACCGAGCTGACGGTGAAGCGCGAGCGCTCGTTCGTTGAGCTCACGCGCCTCGTCGGCATGTCCCTGGTCACCACGGAGCACTCCCAGGTTGCCGAGGGCATGGGCCTCGAGCGCTTGCAGTCCCTCTGCCCGGGCGAGCGCTGCTCCCTGCTCGTACAAGGTCCGCGCTTCGTCCCAGCGTCCCGCCTGCTGCCGGGCGTGACCCGAGGCGACGAGCACGCGCGCACGCTCCCCCGACGTCAGCGACTCGAGGGTCAGGACGTCCTCGGCCAGCCGGGACACCGTCGACGAGGTCCCCAACGCCAGCACGGCCCAGGCCGCCGCGAGCGTCTTCACCGCCGTCGTGCCATCACCCCGCGCCACGGCTCGTCGACAGGCCACCACCAGGTTCCCCAGCCAGAGCTCCAGCTCACGACGACGCTCGACGCCACCGTGCGCGTGGAGACGGTCGAGCGCCTCCTCGGTGCCCCAGAGCGCGAAGTGCTCCCCGTGGCGGATGAAGGCCGCCCGCTCCGCTTCCGGTCCGCTCGCCTCACGGGGGATCGCTCCCACCGTCCGGAGCTTCTCAGCCGCGTGCTCTTGAATGCTCGCGTAGGTACCGAAGCAGGGCTCGTCACTCACCTGACGCCCCGAGGGCAGCACCGGGCTCCAGGTCCGCAAGAGACTCTTGTCCACCAGCGACTGCACGACGTCGAGCGCCCAGGGCGCCTCGTCCCAGCGCGACAGGTCCAGCACCGCCTCGGCCGCCTCCAGGTTGAAGCCACCCTCGCAGACCGCGAGCTGAGCGAGGGCCGCCTGCTCCCAGGGCTCCAGCAGGTTCCACGACCAGTCGATCGCCGCTCGCAGCGTCGCCTGGCGCGCGCCGGCGCCGGGAGGGCCCGTGAGAAGCCGGAATCGATCGTCCAGACGACTCAGGAGCGCCGTCGGCGACAGCACGCGAAGACGGGCGGCGGCCAGCTCGATCGCCAGGGGCAGGCCATCGAGACGACGCACGATCTCATGCACCTGTTCACGATTCTCGTCGGTGATCGAGAAGCTCGGCTTCTTCGCTCGGGCGCGTCGCTCGAACAGCTCGATCGCCGCGCCGTCCACCGCCAACGGCTCCACGGGCAGGACCGTCTCAGCGGGGAGGTCGAGCAGCACCCGGCTGGTGACGATGAAGCGCGCCTCTTCCGCCTGCTCCAGCCAGGCCCCCACGGTGGTGGCCGCCTGTCCAACCACTTGCTCGAAGTTGTCCAACACGATCAGGCAAGGACCTCGTCCCCGCAGGGAGTGCCCGAGCTGTGCGACGGCATCACCCTGACCGAGCGGAACGTCGAGCGCGGCCGCCACGGCCTGGGTGACTCCCTCGAGACCGCGCACCTCGGAGAGGTCGCAGAACCAGGCCCCTCCCGGGTGGTCGTCGAGCGTGGACCACGCATGACGCGTGACGAGCCGAGTCTTGCCCGTCCCACCGGGACCGAGCAACGTGAGCAGACGCGTCCCCTCGCTGAGGTGCTGCGCGAGCGACGCGAGCTCGCTGGTCCGCCCGACGAAGGCATCGGACTCGGCCGGCAGGAAGTGACGACGTCGGGCGATCGCCGGCTCCCGGTCGCCGTCCACCTGACGGAGCTCGACCTCCAGGAGCTTGCCGACCTCTGCAGCCGTCGCCGGTCGATCCTCGCGATCGGGTTCGAGGCAGGCGGCTATGAGGCGCTTCACGCCCGATGGCGGCTCCGGGTCGATCTCCGACCAGTCGATGGCCGAGCGCTCTCCTCGGGCGAAGCGAGCGTCAGTGGGCCGCTCGACCTCGGCTCGTCGCACCGTCAAGCACTCCTGCAGCACCAACCCGAGGCTGAAGAGATCGCTTCGAGCATCCAAGGGTTCGCACTGCGCCTGCTCTGGGCTCATGTACGCCGGCGTGCCGGCCAGTCCGGCTTCGTGCTCGGCACCCGGACCTCGCCACACGTGGGCCAGCCCGAAGTCCAGCACCTTCACGAGGCCCGAGGGAAGAAGCTGCACGTTCGCCGGCTTCAGGTCGCGATGAACGATGTTGCGCTCGTGAGCAGCACCGAGGGCCGAGGCGACCTGAATGCCGACCCTCAGGGTCTCCTCGAGACCGAGCGGACCCCGCGCCAGGCGTCGAGCCAGGTCTTCCCCTTCGAGGAGCTCCATGACGAGCAGGGGACGCTCGTCGTGCCAGAGGAGGTCGTGCACCGTCGCCAGGCTCGGGTGGTTCAGGCTGGCCAGCAACCGCGCCTCGCGAACGAAGCGCTCCAGGCCCGTGGGCTCGTGCGCGAAGACCCGACCGATCGACTTGAGCGCGACCCGGCGGTCGAGCCGCTCGTCGCGGGCCGACCAGACCACGCCCATGCCGCCGCGTCCGAGCTCGCGTTCGATCAGGTGACGACCGAGACGCTGACCGGGGGACAGGTCTTCCCGGGACTCGGGGCGAGTCCCACCCGGGATCAGCGTGGGGGCATCCGACTCACTCGGAGGCCCTTCGGCACCGGTCTCACGTGACACGCTCGGTCTCCGACGGCCAGGAGGGTCCTCGGTGTCCCTCGCGGACGGGGCCCCCTGGTCGCGGCACGATGCTACCCGGTGTCGTGGCCCGACCCGTCACGAGGGAGGCCCACGCGAGGCTCGGACCGCCGTCGCCTGCTCCTTCGAGCCGCGGCGGAATCGTCACCGTGTCGCCACACCTTCTCCGGGGCGAGGGGGGTACGGTGGGGGACGTCAACCGAGCGGGAGTCTTCCATGAGCCGATCCAGGATCGTCACGGGTGTCTTCGTCACCGTGCTCGTGCTCGTCGTCCTGGGCCTGGCGGCATCTCGATACCTCGTGCAGAGCGGGGTGGTCTCTCCCCTCGCCGCCGAGCCGGCTCCGGTCTCTTCCGACGACGAGGTCGCGCCCCATCCCAGCCTGCTCCACGGTCGCGTCACCGCCGTGGCCGGCACCGTTCACGAAGGTCGGATCCGCTGGGGCGGCGACGAGGAAGCGTTCTGGTCCGACGTCTTCAACGGCACGAAGGCCGGCAACACCTGGACCGGCAAGCTCCCTTCCGGCGTCGTGCCGAGCGAGGAACGACCGGTCTCCGTGCTCGGGTTCGAGCTCGCTCGGCGAGAGCGACCGCTCGACCTCGGCCGGCCCTTCGTGGCGCGCTTCGGTGATCTCGCCAAGGTCGAGCCGGCCGGCAGCATCGTGCACGTGACGCTCCGGAGCGGCACGGTCGTCGCGCTCGACCGCCATGAGGCGTCGGACTTCGACGACGGCGTGCGGATCTGGAGCGATGGGAACGGCGTCGTCGACCTCGCCCCCGACGACATCCGTTTCGTCGAGCTCGTCGCCAGCCCGACCGGTGGAGCCGCCCCCAGCCGGCTGCACGGCACCGTCACGACGTCGGTCGGTGACTTCGCGGGCTTCTTTCAATGGAACCGCTGGGAACGCTTCGGCCACGACTTGCTGGACGGTCGCTCGGTCGATGGCGCGTGGCATCACCTGCGCTTCGACACGCTGCGCTCGCTGGAGAGACACGACGACGGCCTGCGCGTGACCATGCTCGACGGTCGAGAGCTCGTGCTGTCGGACCATCCCGATGTCGGCTCCGGCAACCGCGGCGTCCGACTCGACGACCCACGCACCGGACGCGTGCTGATCCCGTGGGGTCTCTTCGAGCGCGTGGACTTCAGCTCAGGTAGCAGCGGCCCGACTCGTGACGACTACCCGCCAGGCCGTGCGCTGTCGGGTCGTGTCACGACGGGTGATGGTCGGGTGCTCGCCGGTCGTCTCGTCTACGACCTCGATGAGAGCGAGACCACCGACACGCTGGACGCTCCCTCACGAGGCGTGAGCCACGCGATCGCATTCGGCCGGATCGCGTCGGTCGTGCCGTCGGCCGGGGAGGTCGACGGGGTTCCGGTGGCGAGCGTGGTGCTGCGCAACGGCGAGGAGCTGCGTCTCGAGCACGCGGGCGACCTGAGCGCGAAGAACGCGGGACTGCTGGTCTTCATCGAGGGACAGGAGCAGGCGGAGTACCTGCGCTGGGCGGACGTGAAGCGGATCGACCTGGACGGCTAGCCTTCCAGGCCAGGCACGGGCCCAACCGAAGGCGAGCTGCTCGGGATGGCGAGGGCAGTGCGTGACGTGCCCGCAGCCGACGTCACGGATCCCAGCATGAGCTGGCTCGCCTTCCGGGAGTCGCGCCAGGTCGAGCTGCCCGAAGAGAGGCATCGACTGACCACGGCTCCTTGCCGGCTGGCCCCTCGGCGGTGCCGCCGCCGTGGGGCCGACCACCGAGCCACGAGCACGACTCGGAGTCGAGAACACGAGCCATGGCGTGCGTGCCGACGAGGCGCGACAACCAAGGAAAGAGCCCTCTCGCAGAGTCGAACGAAATGCGTTCGATCGCCGGCGAGCTGTCGGCAGACCGTGACATTTGAGGAGGGCACGTCTTTTTCACTTCTCCGACGTAAGACCGCGAGGGCACGGGAGTCCCACCCACCGACCGCGCTGGGGATCTCCCGACGACGGTCCTCCAACGGCGGGGCAAGCCCGGACAATTCATGAGTCTCCTGCTGCGTGACCAGATCTGCTGCCTGCGAAGGGCGTGCTCGCCCCGGGCTAGAGGCGTTCGAGCAGCCGCTGCTTCTGCATTTCGAACTCGTCCTCGGTCAGGAGACCGTCGGCCCGCAGACGACCGAGACGCTCGAGCTTGTCGAAGATCTCGCCGGTGCCCGTGCCGTCGGTCTCCCGGCGCAGGGCCTCGGCCTCCTTCTGTCCCCGGGTGAAGGCCTCGGCGTAGAGATCCTTGGCCTTGTCGAGGTCGAGCCCGTGCAGCTCGCGACCGGCGGCGAACTCGTTGAGGGCCACCTGCGCGACGGCATAGGTCGACGCGCCCGAGGCCAGGGAGGACGTCAGCCCGCCCAGCACCGAGCCCACGCCGGGCACGAACTTGAGGAGCTGTCCGCCGACCCGGGCCGCGCCTCCGCCCACGAGGGCGGTGATCAGGCTCTTGGCGTCGAGCGGCGAGAAGCGAACCCGGTGCTCCCGGGCGAGCTTCGAGAGCATGTCCAGCTGGATGGCGGACACGGCCGCGACGTCGACCCAGGGAATGGGCACCAGGCCGGCCGCCATCGAGTAGACGACGTGGTCCCGGACGATGCGATCGGCTTCAGCGGCAACGGAGGTGGACGGCATGGAAGCTCCCTTCAAGCGGCCGCCATCCCTCGGTGGCGGTCCTGCTTTCTACGGCAGGTCCCGGCCCTGGGTTCCGGCAGCGGCGTCAGAAGAAGCCTGACATGATCCCCGGCCTTTCGTTATCAGTGCCCACCCCCAGCCCTGGTCGAGCCGACGGCGCCCCGAAACGCCCCAGAGCCATCGACCACGGAGAGCTTCTCGTCATGGCCCATTCGCACCGCGGACGCAGCCTCACCAAGGTCGGCGTGATCGGCTCCGGTCAGATCGGACCCGACATCGCCCTCTACTTCTCCAAGGTCCTCCACGCCGACGGCGTGCAAGTCGTCGTCGTCGACATCGCCGAGGACGCCCTGGCGAAGGGTCGAGCGCGCACCGAGAAGAAGATCCGCAAGGGCCAGGAGACGGGCGCCTTCAAGGGCGACATGGCCGACCGGATGATCGACTCCATCACCTTCTCGTCGAACTACGACGACCTGAAGGGCGCCGAGATGGTGGTCGAGGCGGCCACCGAGGACCTCGGTCTCAAGCGCAAGATCTTCTCGCAGCTCGAGGAGCTCTGCGCCGATGGCGCCGTGCTCGTGAGCAACAGCTCCCACCTCGAGCCCGAGGCCATCTTCGCCGAAGCGAAGGACAAGAGCCGCTGCGCCTGCGTCCACTACTTCTTCCCCGCCGAGCGCAACATCGTCGTCGAGGTCATCCCCGGCGAGGGCACCGACGCGGCGACCACCGACTGGCTGATGTCGTTCTACGAAGCCATCGGCAAGGCGCCGGTCTGCGTGGGCAGCCGCTACGGTTACGCCGTCGACCCGATCTTCGAGGGCCTGTTCCTCGCCGCCTTGCTCATCCGCGACGCGGGCATCGGCACGAGCAAGGAGATCGACACGGTCGCGCG
>JBCCFW010000036.1:0-49003 GCA_039029535.1 Acidobacteriota bacterium | reverse complement strand
GCCGGCCAACAACTTGGACCACGCCAGCGATCAAATCCTGATGCGCAAAGTACAGCAGCTTCGCGGATCTTCCACAGTTGTTATGGTGACACATCGCCCCGTCCGAGCGTGCCGCCACCCTCCCTGCCTCGCCCATCCGGCGCCTCGCCCCGTTCGCGGTGGAGGCCCGGAAGGCGGGCAAGCACGTGCACGGGCTCAACATCGGTCAGCCCGACATCCGCTCGCCCGAGCAGGTCTTGCAACGGCTCCGGAGCTTCGAGGAACCCAACGTCGCCTACGGACCGTCGGAGGGGCTGCCCGAGCTCATCGAGGCCCTGGTCGGCTACCACCAGGGGATCGGCCTCGACGTCACCGCCGAGGATCTCTTCGTCACCACCGGGGGCAGCGAGGCGCTGCTCTTCGTCCTGGCGACCATCGCCGACCCGGGTGACCAGGTCCTCGTCTTCGAGCCGTTCTACACGAACTACAGCGGCTTCTCCGCGATGCTCGGGGTCGAGTGCGTGCCCGTGACGACCCATGCCGAGGACGGCTACCACCTTCCCGACCGAGCGGCCATCGAAGAGAAGATCGGCGAGCGCACCCGCGCCATCGTCCTCTGCTCGCCGAACAACCCCACCGGCACGGTCTACACCGACGAGGAGATGGAGCTGCTCGGCGAGCTCGCTCGCAAGCACGACCTCTTCCTCATCTCCGACGAGGTCTATCGCGAGTTCACCTACGACGGGGCGAGCCACCGCTCGGCGCTCAGCCTCGAGGGCCTGGAAGATCGGGTCATCGTCACCGACTCCGTCAGCAAGCGGCTCTCGCTCTGCGGGGCGCGCGTCGGCTGGATCGTCACGAAGAACCGGCCGGTGCTCGACGCCATCCTCCGCTGTGGTCAGGCGCGCCTCTGCCCTCCGACCCTGGGGCAGCACGTGAGCATCGCCCTCGGCGAGGTGGGGGAGGACTACTACCGGGAGGTCATCGCGGAGTACCAGTCCCGCCGCGACGTCGTCTACTCGATGCTTGCCGACCAGCCTGGCGTCACCCTGCGGCGACCCGAGGGGGCCTTCTACGTCTGCGCCAAGCTCCCCATCGACGACGGCCAGGGCTTCGCCGAGTTCCTCCTGAAGGACTTCGACGTCGACGGCGAGACGGTCATGCTCGCGCCGGCCGACGGCTTCTACGCGACCCCGGGCCTGGGCAAGGACGAGGCCCGGATCGCCTACGTGCTCGAGAGCGGCGCGCTGACCCGGGCGATGAACATCCTCATCAAGGCCTTCGACGCGTATCCGGGCAGCACTCGCTAGCCTTCGTCGGGACTGCTCGCCGAGGTAGCATTCCGCCCATGTGTTGCCTCACTCGCACGCTGCGCGCCGTGATCCGTCCCATCGTCGTCCTCGCCCTGGTGATGGCGATGGGCGCGTCCTCGACGGTGGAAGCCGGGAAGAAAAAGAAGAGGACACCTCGGCGGCCGGCCGGGGTCCTCGGACAGGACGACATCCGACGTGGGCTCCGCTTCGTCGAGAACGACGTCGACCAGCTCCTCGTCATCTTCGGGCGACATGCTCCGGACCACGGCCTGCCCTCGCTCCAGCGGACCTGGGCGTTCCTCTACCGGCTCGAGGAGATGACCGACGCCCTCCGCGACGACTACCTCTGGCTCATCGACGTGGACGTCGAGCGTCAGCGTCGTGTTCGGGAGCTCCTCGACCACGACACGACCGCGGCCCACAACTTCGCGACGGTCTTCGCTGGCAAGGTGCCCGGTGAGCTCCAGCGCGCCTGGGACCGCTTCATCACCGACCTCAAGCACGTCGCCGGTCCGCGCGACGTCATCCCCAAGGGGCAGAAGGGCTGGATGCCGCGGCTACCGCCCGAGGACGTCGATGCCGGCCTCACCGCTATCGCCGAGATCGAGGACCTGTCCGACGCCATGAAGCTGCAGCTCCCGAAGGACCCCCGGTCGTCGCGAGTCGACGTGAAGGTGTCCAAGCGCGCGGGCAAGAAGCGTCATCGCGTGGTCGGCAGCCGCTTCGAGCGGGCGCTCCTCGACTTCGAGGTCGGCGCCGACGAGATCAAGCTCCTCTACCGCAAGGCGCACCGCGCTCGGCAGGATCCGCCCGACGTCACGCGCACCTTGCGCAAGATGCTCGCCGCGGCGCAGGTCATCGACCACTCCATCCGCGACGCGTCCTTCGGTGAAGAGGCGCATCGCGAGTGGCGTGAGATCCAGCCCTGGTTCCAGCTCCTCCTCGACCGTCACGGTCTCTCGCACTCTCGCCGGTAGGACTCTCCATGAGCTTCGCGTCCTCGAGACTCACCCGCTCGGCGCTCGTCGCCTTCCTCGCGTTCGGCCTCGCTTCAGATGTCCTGGCCGGCACGGGCTTCAAGGGCTCCTCGTCGGACATGGGCCGTCGCATCCGCAAGGCGGAGCGGGCTGCCGACAAGCTGACTGCCGAGTACCGCACGTCGCTGCGGCTCGCCCGACGCTGGCTGCCCAGGGGTGACGAGCAGTACCTGTGGGAAGAGATGACCGCGCTCGAAGGCGCGCTCGACCGCTGCGAGAAGGCCTTCGAGAGCGGTGACACCGTCAAGCTGCACTGGCGCTTGCGCAGCGCGCTGGCGCTCGGTCGACGCGTGGGGCGCACCCTCGACGAGGTGCCGCACTCCGGACCGGTCGAGCGACTCTGGCGTGAGCTCGACGATCGTCTCGACGATCTCTCCGACGAGCGGAACTACCTGCGTCAGCGCAACGCCCGCTTCCATGACGACCTCGAGCCCGAGTCGCAGGACCCGGCGGCCGGCTTCTCACGCAACGAGGCCGACCGGGCGCGGCGCAGCCTGCACGAGGCCGAGGATCTCGCCAACCGCGTGAAGAGTCATCTCCGCTGGTTGCCATCGAACACGAGCTTCATCGGCGAGCTGGAGCTCGCCGAGCTGCGCGATCTCGGCAACGACCTCGAGCGAGAGCTCGACGAGCTCGTCCACTTCCATCAGCGCTTCGGTGGACTGGGGATGCACGCGCTCGTGCCGGCGCTGCTGGAGGATCGCGACCGCATGGCCGAGCTCCTGCGACGCCGTGAGGAAGCCGATGCGCTGGCCCGAGACTTCCGGCTGCTCAGCAAGGGGCTCGACGAGCTGGCTCTTGCTTACGGCTACGAGCTGGACTGACTGCCCCGCCGGCTGCGCGCCGCGATCCCGTCGCGCTGCGACCACCTCATTCGCTCGCGTGGGCCTGCCACGCCACGCTCCCTCGGCGGCCTCAGCGCTCGGTCTCCCGACACTCGCTTCGACGGGAGATCCCTCACGGTCCTTGACTCGCCGGTGGTGACGGCGCGCGCCCGAGGGCGACGAGCCGGAGCCGTCGCATCTCGCGCACGAGCTCGATGAGCAGCTCGCGTCGGTCGGCGGCCTGGGCGTCCGAGCGCTCGGTCAGGTCCCGGTCGCGCTCTTCGTGGTCGCCGAGTCCGGCGCTCTTGTAGCGCCGGAGCCGCTCGCTGATGAGGTTGCGCAGCTCCGCGGCGTTTTCCACGCCTCGGAACGTGGCCACGTGCATGCCCGCGGCGACGTCGCGCTCGGCACCGGGCGCGCCGGCACCACCGCCGCCGGCGGACTGAACCTGGAGGTCGGCGATCCCGAACAGCCGCTGGAGGGGGCCCTGCGTGATGCCCATGTTCTGAATGTTGGCGAAGGTCATCGTCATCTCGCGGACGTTGAACACGCCCTCGCGGATGCGCAGGCTCTGCTGCCCGACCTTGTACCAGCGGTAGCGATAGTCGAGACCGACGAGAAGGAACGACATCAGCACGCGGATGCCGGCGAGGGTGAGGCCCACGGTCTCGACGACCGCGAGCCAGCCGAGCTGATCGGGCACGCGGTGCAGCCGCGAGTACGCGAGGACCGACACGACGGCGATGCCGAATGCGATGGCCGGGAGGACGGCGCCGCGCAGCAGGCGGTAGCGATAGAAGCCCGGGGCGGCCTTGAAGGTGAGGACGTCCTCGGCGTCACCGGAGGGATCGCGGGGCTCGCCGGGAACTTGCAGGAGGGCCGCGAGGACCGGATCGAAGATCTTGAGCACGACGTCAGCGCTCGGTGCGGGACTGCAGGGCGGTCCGCGTGGCCTTGAGCTCGGTCAGGAGGGCCTGGAGCAGCTCGACCTCACCCGGTCCACCGGGCGTGCCGGCGGTCGTCGAGGCATCGGCCTTGCGGTCCCTGGCGCCCCTCATGTTCGAGTACAGGAAGTCACGGACCTCCTGATGGTTCTTCAGGCCCTCGATGACCATCTCGGCGGTGGCCGAGCCGGACGCCGTCTGCACGTGGACCTCGGCCAGGCCCAGCCAGCGCTGGAGCGGACCCGAGTGGATGTGGATGTCCTGGATGCGGGCGAAGGTGAGGTTCACCTCGCGCTGCACCAGGATGCCCCAGCGCATGGCGACCCCCTGGTCGTCGAAGCGGTAGCGCAGCGTGTGGAAGCGCGCGAAGAGCAGGGGGGCCGTGATGATGATGAACGGGCCCGAGAGCAGAGCTCGAGCCACGTACACCCAGAAGAGGTGGTGATGAGGGCGGGTGTTCGCCAGGACCTGCTGCGACAAGGGGGGCTCCGGACCGTGTCATGGGTCAGGGGACGCGCGACGGGGGAGCGTACGCGAGCGTCGCGGTCGGCTCAAACTCGGCCGTGAGCCCCTCGTCACTCGCTGCGGACGGTCCTCGGTTCCACCGCTCCGACACGGGCTCGCGCCGGACCGGGCTGTCGGGCCATGGGCGGGACTGATCTTTCCGATCAAGACCTCGACGTCACGGGTCGATGTCGAAGTCGCGTGCGGACTCTCCGACTCGGGAGAGACCGGCGCCGGAAACTCGTCATGCACCTGCGGTGTCCACGTCAGCTCGGTCGTCTCCCTGGCAAGACCGCCCTGGCCTCAATCCTCACGCTCACGGTCCTGAGCGCTCCGACACGGGCGCAGGACCCCGGACCGGGGCACGACCGGCTCTCGCTCGAAGCGACCGTGCTGCCGGAGGTCCTGGGGGAGGGCGCGCAACCCCTCGAGCTCTGCGTGACCAACGTGAATCGGTTGACCGGCGGGGGCCAGTCGCTGGTCCCCTCGGACACCTGGGTCTTTCGGGTGGAGCTGGGCGACCTCACGCTATCGCCCTTCTCGAGCTGCGAGCTCGACCTCGTGGTCGACGCCATCGACGTGACCGCTGCCGACTTCGCCTGCCTCGTCGAGGACGATCGGGTTCACCTGAGCTACGTCGGCCCACCCAAGGTCCTGGCCTACGAGGAGCGCACCTGCCTGCGCGTCATGGCCGAGCTCCGCGACGACGCGGCCGTGTTGGCCTACCGGCTTCGCCCCCGGCAGACGGCCCTCGGTCCGTACTTGGCCGAGGGCCTCGGACGGCTCAACCAGCCGCCGACCCGCACGTCCTTCACGCTCTCCCGCGGCGGTGGCACGGGCGACGGCACTCCTGGACCCGCCGGCCCGCAGGGACCCCTCGGGCCAGCCGGCATGCCGGGGCCCACGGGTCCCCAGGGTGAGATCGGACCGATCGGACCGGACGGTCCCACGGGTCCTCAGGGACCCACCGGCGCGACGGGTGCGCAGGGCCCCACGGGTCCGCAGGGTCCGATCGGCCTGACCGGTCCCCAGGGTCCGACCGGTGCGACGGGGCCCACCGGACCGACGGGACCGCAGGGCAATCCGGGGCCGCAGGGCAACGTCGGCCCCCAGGGCCCGCAAGGGCCCCAGGGGGATCCCGGACCGCAGGGCGTGCAGGGGCTCGTGGGGCCGCAAGGCGTCATCGGTCCCGCGGGTCCGACCGGGCCCATCGGCCCCACTGGGCTTCCGGGCTCGAGCCTCCGCACTCGCTGCATGGTGCTGGAGTGCCCCCGCGCCGGCGACGACCTCGTCTTCTACCGTAGCTCCGGTGGGGGCGAGGACTGGGTGCAGGCCGACGTGCTCGTCGACGTGGGCATCGCCACCGTCGAGCTCTTGGCCTGCGACGGCAACGCGCTCTCGTGCACGACGGTCGCGACCGGCACGGCGACGAGCCTCAACGGCTCGCTGGCCTTCTCGACGACGAACGTCGCCGCCGACCGCTGGCTCCGTCTCCGGGTGACCAGCGTGGTCGGGCTCCCGGGTCAGCTCAGCGCCTGCCTCCTCAGCCGTCTGCCCTGAAGCGAGGCCCGCCCCCGCGAGACGTGACGCTCCCCTCGGTGGATTTTCTGATGAAACTCCATTATTCTGAGACAACCCTTTCAGGTCCGTCCAGGTTTCCTACATGACTCCGCCGACTCGCCCCTCGCTCCGGTGGCTCCTCGCGCCCGCGCTGGCCGCGGCCCTCGTGAGCTCCGCGCCCGTCCACGCCGAGCCCCTGCCCGGTCAGGTCATCCAGGACCCCGACCACCCGCAGTGGCTCCGCCGCCATCAGGGCGGGCCGGTCTTCCTCTCCGGCTTCGGAGACCCGGAGGAGTTCCTCTACTTCGGTCGTGGCACCGGACCGGGAGGACGGGGGACCCCGCCGCCGTGGTCGGATCCCATGCAGGACGAGATCCTCGACGCGATCATCGAGAAGGGCGGCAACGCTCTCTACTTCATCCTGGACCGGTCACCGGGTCACCATCAGCCCTTCCTCGACGGCCGGGCGGCCAACGGCGCGGACCCGCTCATCCTCGATCACATGATGACCTGGTTCGACGTGATGGATGAGAACGACATCCTGATCAACCTGTTCTTCTACGACGATGGAACGGGAGATGGGGCGTCGGGCGTGGAGCCCCACGAGGAGCTGTTCTGGCGCCAGGTCGTCGATCACTACGAGCACTATCGCAACCTCATCTGGGTGCTCAACGAGGAGCAGACCACCGGGCAGTTCACCTTCGACAAGGCGGTGGCCTGGTCCAACATCGTGGCCGAGGCCGACGATCACGACCACGTCATCTCCACGCACATCTGGGACTTCTTCAACACCGGCTATGGTCCGAGGGACGAGTTCGCCTTCGCCGGTGCGGGTGGCTTCAACATGTGGCAGGTGGAGACCGGGGGTGAGTCCGACCTGCCCCTCGACACCTACCACTCGGAGATGGTCAGTTACTGGCAGGACGCCCAGGACGGCGGCTACATGGTGTTGATGTCCGAGCTCTGGCGACGATCCAACAACACCCGTGGCTTGAGCCTGCTCCGATCGAACTGGGCCTTCGCCATGGCGGGGACCGGCAACCTCTGGCTCTACCCCTGGTCGACCGTCGACTCCCGCGGTGGCTTCACGCCCACCGACGCCGAGCATCGCTATCTCCGCGAGCAGCAGTTCTTCTTCGAGGGGACCGACTGCAACACCATGGCGCCCCACGACGAGCTGGCCTTCGCCGACTCCGACTGGGTGCTCGCGGATCCGGGCCGCAGCTACATCGCGTACAGCAAGTCCGGGACGACCGCGAATCAGCTCGGCGTGCGCGACACCGCCGAAGGCACCTACTTCATCCGCTGGCTCGACACGGTCTCGGGCGAGATCGTGGAGCAAGTCAACGCGACGAGCCCCGGCGGTGACGTGTCCTGGGACGTGCCCGACGGCTTCAGCGACGAGGTCGCCGCGTGGATCGTCCTCGATCCGGATGGCGACGGCATCGTCGACACCTACACCGTCACCGACAACTGCCCCGACGTGGCCAACCCCGATCAGCTCGACACCGAGGGGGACGGCATCGGTGATGCCTGCGACGAGTGTCCCTTCGACTTCGGAGACGACGCCGACGGGGACACGATCTGCTCGTTCGACGACAACTGCAACGACGTGCCCAACCCGGACCAGCTCGACGCGGACGCAGACGGAGCGGGTGATGCCTGCGACCTCTGCCCGCTGGATGCCCTCGACGACCTCGACGCCGATGGCTTCTGCGGCGACATCGACAACTGCCCCGAGATCGACAACGTCTACCAGGACGACACCGACGGCGATCTCGTCGGCGATGCCTGCGACCCCTGTCGCTACGACGCCCTCGACGACATCGACGGGGACGGCGCCTGCGCCAACATCGACAACTGTCCCGACGACGCCAACCCGCTGCAGGTCGACCTCGACGGCGACCGGACGGGTGATGCCTGCGATGCGTGCCCGCTGGATGCTCTCGACGACATTGACGGCGACGGTGCCTGTGCCGACGTGGACAACTGTCCGGAGACGATGAACGCGGACCAGCTCGATGAGGACGGTGACCTCGCGGGCGACGCCTGTGACCCCTGCCCGCGCGATGCCCTCGACGACCTCGACGCCGACGGGGTCTGCGGTGACCTGGACAACTGTCCGGAGTTGGCCAACGTCGGTCAGGAGGACCTGGACACCGACGGCATCGGTGACGACTGCGACGGTGACCGCGACGGTGACGGCGTGGCCAACGTGCTCGACTGCGCGCCGTCCGACTTCGGCGACGCCGAGACGGCGGTCGCCCTGACCGACCTGCGGGTCGGGCGGGAAGCCGGTGAGGCGCGGCTGAGCTGGACCCCGGCGGCCAGCGGGATGACGGATCCGGAGGCCGTCCACGAGGTCCTGGTGGGCTCGCTGACCCAGCTCCGGCTCGACCGGGGCTTCGATGCGGCCTGTCGGCTGGAGGGCAGCGCGGAGACGAGCTTCGACCACGCTCCGGCAACGGACGAGTCCTGGTACTTCCTGGTCCGAGGCGTGAACGACTGCGGTCGGGGCGAGCTGCTGGCCCTCTCGGCGGCCCGGGAGGCTCTCGAGGGCGTCGACCCGCCCGCTTGTCCGTAGCGCCCTCCGCCGGGCGATGACGGCCCCTGAGGGGAGGGGGGGGAGGGTTGTCGGGTTTTCTGAAGGTCGGTTAATTTCTTTTCTGAAGAAGTTGGCCGCCCTCAGGAGACGTGACCTTGTCCCGACTCGTCATCCTCATCCTGGCCCTCGCAGCGGTGCTCGTCACCGCCGATTGGACCTGCGCCGCGCCCCTGCCCGGCCAGGTGATCCGTGATCCCGACAACCCCCAGTGGCTGCGTCGGCACGAGGGCCCTCCGGTCTTCCTCGCGGGCTTCGGTGACCCGGAGGAGTTCCTCTACTTCGGCCGCGCCGAGGGAGCTGACGGTCGGGGCGCTGCCCCGCCCTGGAACGCCGAGCAGGCCGCCATCCTCGACCGCATCGTCGACCATGGCGGCAACTCGATGTACTTCATCCTCGACCGTCGCCCGGGTCATCACCAGCCGTTCCTCGGGGGCCGGTCCATCAACGGCGCCGACCCGGCGGTGCTCGACCACTTCATGTCGTGGTTCGACGTGCTCGAGGCCAACGACATCGTCATCCACCTCTTCTTCTACGACGACGGCACCGGTGGCGACCCCGACGTCGTCGAGCCCCACGAGGAGATGTACTGGCGACAGGTGGTGAATCACTACGAGCACTACCGCAACCTCGTGTGGGTGCTCACCGAGGAGCAGACCGACCGGTACTTCTCCTACGACAAGGCCGTGGCCTGGTCCGAGGTCGTCGCCGATGCGGATGACCACGACCACGTCATCTCGACCCACGTCTGGGACTTCTGGGAGACCGGCTACGGTGACCCGGAAGTCTTCGCCTTCGCGGGGGCCGGTGGCTTCAACTGGTGGCTGTTCGAGACGCGAGGCACCTCGGGCCTGTCGGTCGACGAGCATCACGCCCAGACGGTGCGGAAGTGGCGTGACGCCCGGGCGACCGGTCACGGCGTCACCATGGCCGAGTTCCATCGTGGCGAGTCCCTCGCTTCTCGTGGTGCCGACCTGCGTCGCTCGAACTGGGCCTTCGGCATGGCGGGCGTCGGGACGCTCTGGCTCTACCCCTGGTCGACCACCGACCCTCGCGGCTTCACGCCGACGGTGACCGAGCAGCGCTACCTGCGGGATCAGCAGGTCTTCTTCGAGGGCACCGACTTCTACACGATGTCGCCGCGTGACGAGCTGGCCTTCGCCGACACCGATTGGGTGCTGGCCGACGTCGGTCGCAGCGCCATCGTCTACAGCAACGAGCGCTCGCCGACGAACCTGCTCGGCCTGCGCGACACGCCGGCCGGCGTCTACTTCATCCGTTGGCTCGACATCGTCTCTGGCCGCGTCGTCGAAGAGACGGGGCGCACGAGCCCCGGCGGCAACGTGGCGTGGCCCGTGCCGATCGGCTTCGGTGAAGAGGTGGCCGCCTGGATCGTGAGCGATCCGGACGGCGACGGTGTCGTCGACACCCGTGACGAGACCGACATCTGCCCGGAAGACCACGACCCCGACCAGCTCGACGGTGACATGGACGGCATCGGCGACGCCTGCGACGAGTGCCCCATGGAAATCGGGGACGACAACGATGGCGACGCGATCTGCTCGGGCGTCGACAACTGCGACGACGTGGCCAACGTCGATCAGTCCGACCTCGATGGCGACGGCATCGGTGACGCTTGTGACACCTGCCCCGAGGACGCCGACGACGACATCGACGGTGACGGACTCTGCGCGGACGTCGACAACTGTCCCGAGATCGACAACCGGCTGCAGCTCGACAGTGACGGCGACCTCGTGGGCGACACCTGCGATCCCTGCCGCTACGACCCGCTCGACGACGTCGACGGTGACGGCTTCTGCGCCAACATCGACAACTGTCCAGAGACGGCCAACCTCCGGCAGGTCGACCTCGACTCGGACGGCAACGGTGACGCCTGCGATCCCTGTCCGCTCGATGCCGACGACGACATCGACGCCGACGGGCACTGCGGTGACCTGGACAACTGTCCGGACCTGGCCAACGCCGAGCAGGGCGATCTCGACGCCGACGGCATCGGTGACGACTGCGATCCCGATCTCGACGGTGACGGCACTGAAAACGAGCTCGACTGTGCGCCGGCCAACCCGGGTGACACCGAGCTCGTGCCGCCGATCGGCGACCTCCGTCTCTGGTGGGGACCCGACGGTCGGACGCCGGTGATGGGCTGGAGCCCGGCGCCCTTCGCCATGACCGATCCGGAGGCGACGCACGAGCTCCTGGTGGGCCTGCTCGACGAGCTGCTCGTCGACAGGGGCTTCGATCGCACCTGTCTCATGACCCACGTCGCGGAGACTCGCTTCGAGCACCGCTCACCGCGACCGATGTCGGAGTACTACCTCATCCGCGGGCTCAACGACTGCGGACCCGGTCGGCTCCTCCAGGTGACCGTCACCCGCGCCGAGCTGGAGAGGGTCGTGCTGCCGGCCTGCCCCTGAGCAGCCCCTGCGCGCGACCGGCGTCGTCCGGATTCCCTGACATGCTCCTGGGATGAGCTCGACCCCGACCGCACCGCGTCTGTCGAGCGAGCGCGCGCTGTTCGGCGTGCCCGCCGACGTTCACTATCTCAACTGCGCCTACATGGCTCCGCTCGCCCCGTCGGTGGAGGAGGCGAGCGTCACGGGCCTGCAGCGCAAGCGTCGGCCGTGGGAGATCGCGCCCGAGCACTTCTTCGATCAGTCGGAGCGGGCGCGACGTCTCTTCGCCGACCTGGTCGTGCCCGGTGGAGATCCGCATCGGGTCGCGCTGGTGCCGGCGGTCTCGCACGCCATCGCGACCGTGGTCAAGAACGTCACGGTGAGCGCGGGGCAGACCGTCGTGGTCCTCGCCGAGCAGTTCCCGAGCAACGTGCATGCCTGGCGTCGCAAGACTCGCGAGAACGATGCGGAGCTCGTCGTCGTGCCGCGGCCCGACAGCGCGACGCCCGGGAGCTCCTGGTCGACTGCCGTGGTGGACTCCATCGACTCCCGCTGCGCTGCGGTCGCCCTGCCCATCGTCCACTGGACCGACGGCACCTTGTTCGACGTGGCGGCCATCGGTCGACGCTGTCGTGAGGTCGGTGCACCGCTCGTGCTCGACCTGAGCCAGTCGCTGGGGGCGCTCCCCTTCGATCAAGAAGCAGTGCAGGCCGACGCCGTCATCTCCGTGGGCTACAAGTGGCTGCTCGGTCCCTACGCTCAGGGAGCGGCCTGGCTGTCGGAGCGCTTCGACGACGGGGCGCCTCTCGAGGAGAGCTGGATCGACCGCGCTGGGTCGCAGGACTTCCGTCGGCTGGTCGAGCCCACCGACGCCTATCAGCCCGGCGCTCTCCGGCACGACGCGGGGGAGCGATCCAACTTCGCTCTCCTGCCCGGCTTCATCGCGGCGCTCGAGCTCGTGCACCGCTTCCGGCCCGAGGGCATCCAGGACTACTGCCGGCGTCTCTGCTCCGGGCTGATCGAGCGGCTCGCCGAGCATGGCTGGGTGACGGCGCCCGCCGGTGAGCGGGCCGACCACCTCTTCGGCATCCGCAGCCCGGCCGGGGTCGACCTCGACGTGCTGGCGGCTCGACTGCGCGAGCGGCAGGTCCACGTCTCGCTGCGTGGCGACGCGGTCCGGATCTCCCCGCACCTGTGGTGTGACGAGACCGACCTGGCGGCCCTCGAGGGCGTCCTCACGACCGCCGTGACGGGCTGAGATTCTCGCTGGGGTCCTCCAAGGGACGGAACTCCGGGCTTTCTCCCCGACTGGCCGAAGTGGCAGGCTAGACGCTCTGGTTCAGGGCAAGAAACCGCGATCAACCACGGGCAGCAGCCCCGTGCCCGGTGAGGACGAGTCATGCAGACCATCGACATGGACGATGCCCTTCGCAAGAAGGTCACCAACGTGGTGGGGGAGTGCCCGCTCTTCCACGGCCTCGACGGCGAGCGTCTCGCCCAGGTCATCGCGCACACCCAGCTCGTGCAGATCCGCGAGGGTGAGGTCATCCTCCAGAGCGGCACCGAGCCCGACGCCTTCTACCTGATGATTTCCGGCCACGCCTCCGTGCGGCTGCCCAACCCCAACGGCGAGGGCAGCACCGAGGTCGGTCGGATCCAGCCGCCCAACACGATGGGCGAGATGGGCTGTCTCCTCGAGCAGCCGCGCTCGGCCGAAGTGGTCGCGGCCGAGGACGTCACGGCGGTGCGCTTCCCCCGCGACGGCTTCCTCACCATGTTCTCGGAGATCCCCTACTTCGGCCTGGTGACCTCCCGCGCCCTGGCGGTACGGCTCCAGCAGGTCAACCGCCGGATGAACCTGCCGCGGGCCACCGAGCAGGAAGCGACCCCCGACGAGGAGGCCGCCAAGCTCCTGCCCATGCCGTTCATCCAGCGCTATCGCATGCTGCCCATGCGCGTGGACGGCAACGTCCTCGTCCTGGGCTGCGTCGACGATCCCAGCCCCAAGTCGCTCGGCGCCTGCCGGCAGATGCTCGGCAGCATGGAGATCAAGCCGGTCCGCATCACGGCGGAGACCTTCGACCACTGGATGGGGGAGCACGGCGGGCTGTCGAGCTTCGCGAGCTCGCCCGATGCCGACGACGACGAGCGCGACGAGGCCGACGGCGGTCGCTCGCCCGCGCTCGACGAGCTGCTGGCGCGGATGGTCGCGGAGGGGGCGTCCGACCTGCACCTCTCGGCCGGTCATGCGCCGTACTGGCGTGTCGACGGTGAGATGCACGTCCTCTCCGACGCCCGCAAGCTGGGGCCGAAGGACGTCTACGACCTCCTCGAGCCGACGATGAGCACGCGGGTCAAGGAGGAGTTCGAGGCCAAGCGCGACTGCGACTTCGCCTACGGCGTGCCGGGCCTCGCCCGCTTCCGAGTCAATTGCTACAAGGCCCAGCGGGGCGTGTCCGCTGCCATGCGGCTCATCCCCGACAAGATCCTCACCTTCCCGCAGCTCGGTCTTCCCGAGACCCTGACCAGGCTCTGTGCCTTCCCCAAGGGCCTCGTGCTCGTGACCGGCCCGACCGGCAGCGGCAAGTCCTCCACGCTGGCGGCGATGGTCGACTACGTGAACAAGACGCGGGCCGCGCACATCCTGACGCTCGAGGATCCGATCGAGTTCGTCCATCAGAGCCAGGCGAGCCTCGTTCACCAGCGGGAGATCGGCTCCCACGCAGCCGACTTCAACCGCGGGTTGCGCGCGGCGCTCCGGGAAGACCCGGACATCATCCTCGTCGGTGAGATGCGGGACTTCGAGACCGTCGAGCTCGTGCTCGAGGCGGCCAACACCGGTCACCTGGTCTTCGCGACGCTGCACACCTCGACGGCCACCCTGGCGATGGATCGCATCATCGGCTTCTTCGCGCCCGAGGAGCAGCCGCAGATCCGCAGCCGCATCGCCGACTCACTCCGAGGCGTGGTGGCCCAGACCCTTTGCAAGAAGACCGGCGGTGGTCGGGTTGCCGCGCTCGAGATCATGGTCGTGACCCACGCGGTCTCGAACCAGATCCGCGAGGGCAAGACGCATCAGATCGAGAACACGATGCAGGCGGGCAAGAAGGAGGGGAACCTCCTGCTCAACGAGAGCCTCGAGCGTCTCATTCGCGGCGGCAAGATCACCCGCGAAGAGGGCTTCTCGAAGACCCTCGACCGCGACGACCTCACGCGTCGTCTCAAGCCGCCCTCGATCGAGCCTCAAAAGTAGCGACCGATCGGAGCCCTGAGCCCCGGCCCTTCTGTCCGATACGCCACGGTTTTCCAAGTGCCTGATTCCAGGTGGCTTGGGGCCGTGGCGTCTCTCTTTCCAAACACCGGGCCTGGCGTCTGGACGGTCTTCGGCCCTACCGTGCAAGAGACCTCGTTCGAGTCGGGCCTCGCAGCTCTCCCGGGTATCAGGCGCGCCGCAAGGCCGTTCCCGCCGGGTGGAGGGCGGTAGGAGCGAAACACCCGGCTCGGGATCCCGGCCTCACGCGGGAGGCGGAGCAGCGGATCCGGGCGGCGGTAGCTGGGGGGCTGACCGCCGCCTGTCGAGGAGCTCACGCGGGCCCTTCGCTTCGGGCCCTGCTCGATGAGCGGACGGGGCCTCAGCCCTCGGCGATGGTCGCCTTGCTGATGCCGAGGGGCTCGGAGGGCGTGCCGTTCTTGCTGCCGGAGGCCTCGAGGGCCTGGAGCGCGTCCATCCCCGAGACGACCTCGCCGAAGATGGTGTGCTTGCCGTCGAGCCAGGACGTCGGGACGAAGGTCAGGAAGAACTGACTGCCGTCCGTGCCCGGTCCCGCGTTGGCCATGGAGAGCAGGCCCGGCTTGTCGTGCTTGACCGAGGGTGAGCACTCGCCGTCGAAGCGGTAGCCCGGCGAGCCGGTCCCCGTGCCGAGCGGACAACCACCCTGGGCCATGAAGCTGGTGATGACCCGGTGGAAGCCCAGCTCGTCGAAGAAGCCGAGCTCCGTCAGGTAGAGGAAGTTGGCGACGTGGTTGGGGGCGACGTCGGGCATGAGCTTGACCGAGATGTCGCCCTTGGTCGTCTGGAGGTTCCAGGAGTACGCCTCTCCCGCTCCGAAGCTCACCTCCGGGAAGCGGGGGAGGTCGGTCTTCCAGCCGTTCTTGCCGGTGTCGATCCGACCGTCGGCCTTGGCCGACTCGATGAACTCGCGAATCGTGCTCAGTCCACTCATCGTGTTCTCTCCTCGGCCAGTGGCCGGACCGTCGATCCGAAGGGGATCAGCTGTTGGTGATGGTCGCCTTGATGAGGCTCAGCGGCTCGGTCGGGGTGCCCGTGCGGGTGCCCACCGCCTCCAGCGCCTGCATCGTGTCCATGCCCTCGACGATCTCGCCGAAGATGGTGTGCTTGCCGTCGAGCCACGGGGTCGGGACGAAGGTCAGGAAGAACTGGCTGCCGTCGGTGCCGGGGCCGGCGTTGGCCATGGAGAGGAGACCCGGGCGGTCGTGCTTGACGGCCGGGTCGTACTCGCCCTGGAAGCGGTAGCCCGGGGAGCCCCGACCGCTGCCGAGCGGGCAGCCGCCCTGCGCCATGAACTTGTTGATGACCCGGTGGAAGGTCAGCTCGTCGAAGAAGCCGACCTCGGTCAGGTAGAGGAAGTTCGTGACGTGGTTCGGCGCCGTCTCGGGCAGGAGCTTGACCTTGATGTCGCCCTTGCTCGTCTGGATGTTCCAGTAGTAGGTCTCGCCCGCCGTGTAGGTGGTGTCCGGGAACTTGGGGAGACGCGTCTTCCAGCCGGCTGCCGCGGTGTCGATGCGACCGTCCGCCTGGGCCTTGGTGATGAAGTCGCGCACCGAGGAGACGGCCGCGCCGGAGGCGCCGCCGCTGCTGGTCGCGGTCGTCTTCGGCGGGGACGTGGTGCCGCCGGCGGGCTGCGAGGCGGGCGCCGTCTGCGTGCTGGTGGCGCTGGTGGTCGAGGGGCTGTCACCGTCGGTGGAGCCGCCACCGCCGCCACCACACGAGACGAGGACGGCGGCCGAGAGGCCGAGGGCGAGGACGACGAGGTTCGTTCGACTCATGGGCTCAATGCTCCAGGGAGAGGGGTCTTCCTGCGAAGTGGCGGGGAGCATGGAGGAACCCGGCCGTCGGGTCAAACCTCGCCCGAGCGTCTCTCGGACGAGCTCGCTCCGGCATGATGATCCGATGCGACGAGCCGAGAAGGCGGAGCGGATCCAGGAGATCCTCGACGAGCTCCACCCCCAGCCCCCCATCCCTCTCGACCACGGCGATCCCTTCCAGCTCCTCGTCGCCGTGCTGCTCTCGGCCCAGACCACGGACGCCGCCGTCAACAAGGCGACCCCGGGCCTGTTCCGGCTCGCCCCCGACCCGGCGACCATGGGGGAGACCCCCGTTCCCGCGCTACTCGAGACCATCCGGACCCTCGGTCTCGCCCCCACCAAGGCCAAGCACCTCCAGGCGGTGGGTCGCCAGCTCACCGAACGCCACGAGGGCCGGGTCCCGCAGACCTTCGACGAGCTCGAGGCCCTGCCGGGGGTGGGGCACAAGACCGCCTCGGTCGTCATGTCGCAGGCCTTCGGGCACCCGGCCTTCCCCGTCGACACCCACATCCACCGCCTGGCGGCCCGCTGGGGACTCTCGAACGGCCAGAACGTCAACCGGACCGAGGCCGATCTCAAGAAGACCTTCCCCGAGAGCGCTTGGAACCGGCTCCATCTCCAGATCATCTACTTCGGCCGGGAGCACTGCCCCGCGCGGGGGCACGACATGAGCGCTTGTCCCATCTGCTCCTGGGCCGCGACGAAGAAGGCCCTGGCCGAGAACGCCCGTTCGCTCCGCTGACCGGCGTCCGAGACGGCGCTGGGATACCATTCCCTCTTCGTTTTCAACCGGATGCGGCCGATTGGCCCGTCCCCGGAGTCATCCTCATGCTCGAGAGCACCGCTCAGGCCTTTCGCGAGGCCGCAGCCGGCGTCGACTACGCGACCCTGCGCGTCGTGGAGCAGACCGACGAGGTCGTGAACGTCCGCCAGGGCATTCTCCAGCCGGTCGGGTCCACCGAGGACCGCGGCGCCATGGTCGAGGTCCACCACGGTGACGGCAGTGGCTACGCCGCGACCTCCGACCTCAGCCCCAGCGGCCTGCGCTCGGCGATCGAGCGCGCCAAGGACTGGGCCGAGACCACGGCGGGCCGAGGGGTCGTCAAGCCCTCGGAGATCGCTCGCCTCACCACCGAGGCGGAGTACGACACGCCCGTGCAGCGCCCCTGGGAGGACACCTCCCTCGGCGACAAGATCGACCTCGTCACCCGCGAGGCGGCGACCCTGAAGACCGACGATCGCATCGTCGACTGGAGCGCCTCCCTCTGGTACACCGGCCAAGAGAGCACCCTCATCTCCACCGACGGTGGTCAGGTACGGCAGCGCTTCTCGATGGTGGCGCCGAACCTCCACGCTACCGCCAACTCCGGCACCGAGACCCAGACCCGCACCCTCGGCGGTCA
The DNA here is from genome assembly GCA_039029535.1 of Acidobacteriota bacterium. Classification (GTDB taxonomy): domain Bacteria; phylum Acidobacteriota; class JBCCFW01; order JBCCFW01; family JBCCFW01; genus JBCCFW01. Next base: position 31,317 of record JBCCFW010000036.1, on the reverse strand, counting down.
CGCCCAGGCGCGTCAGGGCGGGCTCGAGATCGTCGAGATGAGCGGCTTCGTCGGCTCGGGCGGGCAGATCGCCGACGAGGCGCTTCAGCTCCTCGAAGCGCCGGACTGCCCCAGCGGGGTCATGGACCTCGTCCTCGCGCCCGATCAGATGGTCCTGCAGATCCACGAGTCCATCGGGCACCCGCTCGAGCTCGACCGCATCCTCGGCGATGAGCGCAATTACGCCGGCACCAGCTTCGTCACGATGGACATGTTCGGCTCGTATCAGTACGGCTCGGAGAGGCTCAACGTCACCTTCGACCCGACGCGGCCCGACCAGCTCGCGTCCTACGGTTACGACGACGACGGGCAGAAGGCCACCAAGGAGTTCCTCATCAAGGACGGCCTCTTGCTGCGTCCGCTCGGTGGGGCGACCTCGCAGGCCCGAGCCGACATGAAGGGCGTCGCCAATGCTCGTGCCAACGGTTGGAACCGACCGCCCATCGACCGCATGGCCAACATCAACCTCGAGCACGGCGATGCGAGCTTCGAGGACATGATCAAGTCCGTGGAGAAGGGGGTCTACATGGAGACCAACTGCTCCTGGTCGATCGACGACTCCCGCAACAAGTTCCAATTCGGCTGCGAGCTCGGGCGGCTCATCGAGAACGGCGAGCTCGGACCCATCGTTCGCAAGGCCAACTACCGCGGCATCTCCGCGACCTTCTGGCGCAGCCTCTCGATGGTCGGCAACGAGTCCACCGTCGACGTCATGGGCACGCCGTACTGCGGCAAGGGTGAGCCGAACCAGGTCATCAAGGTCGGTCACGCGTCGCCGACCTGCCTCTTCCGTCAGGTCGACGTGTTCGGAGGGGCGTGAGCCATGCAGACCTACTTCTACGACCTCGTCGATCGTCTCACCGCGTCACTGACCGGCGGTGAGGTGCTCATCTCGGCCTTTCGTGCCGAGGACTCCGACTTCGTCCGCTTCAACAAGGCGAAGGTCCGACAGGCCGGTCGCGTGCAGCAGCGCTCGATCGGGCTGCAGCTCATCGAGGGGCGTCGTCACGCCTCGGTCGAGGTCTGCCTGTCGGGCGTGATGGAAGACGACCTCCCGCGCTGCCAGCGTCAGCTCGAGCGTCTTCGCGAAAGACGTGGCTTCCTCCCCGAGGACCCGCATCTCCTCTACTCGGAGGAGCCGACGTCCTCGGAGCACCACGGTGAGAACTCGCTGCCGGACGGCTCCGAGATGGTGCGCGACATCCAGGACTCGGCGCAGGGCCGCGACCTCGTGGGCATCCACGCCGCCGGTGGAGTGCATGCGGGCTTCGCGAACTCGCTGGGGCAGCGGAACTGGTTCTCCACCCACAGCTTCAACTTCGACTGGAGCTTCCATCACTCGGCCGACAAGGCGGTCAAGTCGTCGCACGCCGGCTTCGAGTGGAAGACCGACGAGTTCCAGCGCAAGCTCGAGCTCTCCGCCGAGCAGCTCAAGGTGCTCGGTCATCCGGCCAAGACGCTCGAGCCCGGTGGCTATCGCGTTTACCTCGCGCCGCCTGCGCTCAACGACATCGTCGACATGGTCGGCTCGGACTCCTTCGGCATGAAGATGCAGCGGACCAAGCAGTCGCCGCTCATCAAGCTGCTCGAGGACGAGGCACGCCTGCACCCTTCGCTGTCGATCACCGAGGCCACCGCCCTCGGCGTGGCGCCCAACTTCCAGGAGGCGGGCTTCATCCGTCCGTCCGAGGTGAAGCTGGTCGACGGCGGCGCGCCCGCCGACTGCCTGATCTCACCGCGCTCGGCGAAGGAGTTCGGCGTCGAGACCAACGGTGCGTCGGCGCACGAGGTGCCCGAGTCCATCGACGTGGCCGCCGGCAAGCTCCCGCAGGATCGCGTGCTCGAAGAGCTCGGCACGGGTCTGTGGATCGGCAACGTCTGGTACCTGAACTACTCCGATCGCAGTAGCTGTCGCACCACGGGCATGACCCGCTTCGCGACCTTCTGGGTCGAGAACGGTCAGATCCAGGCGCCGCTCAACGTCATGCGCTTCGACGAGACGGCCTACCGGATGCTCGGCGAGCAGCTCGTCGACATGACGGCCGAGCGGGACTGGATCCTCGACCCCGAGACCTATCACCGCCGCTCGACCCGCAGCGCGCGGATGCCCGGTGCGCTGGTCGACGACTTCCGTCTCACGTTGTAGCTAGTGCTCCGTTCCCGAAATGGCCGCAACATCTCGGCGCGCCTCGCCGCTGCCAGCTTCGTTCTCCTCCACTCGGAAATGCTCACGTAGCTACGGCTACGCTCCGCTTTCCTCGGTCGTCGGGCCTCGCTGACAACGCCGATTCATCGCCGATCTTGTTGCGCGCACTTCAGGAGCGGAACACTAGTCCGCATCCTCCAGTTGCCGAGTGAACTCGGCGAGGTGGGTGCGGGTGCAGTCGACCTCACGACAGTCCTCGCCGAGCAGCACGTGCAAGGCTGCTCGCAGCTCGTCGGCGCGTGAGGCCGAGTCGACCTCGGCAGTGAGGCGACGCCCCTTCAGCTCGAGCTGACCGCGAGGCTGCAGGCGTCCCTCTGCGTCGACGCGGTTCCACGGCACGGCCGCTCGCGCGAGCTCGCCATGCTCGTCCCACTCCAACGCGTCCTCGATCTCGTCGGGGCCGCGGGCGGTGAGGCTGGCGAGCGCTTCGATGGCGTCGTCGGTGTCGGTGACCTCGAAGGTCAAGTGGTGCAGCACGAGAGGGTCGCCGTCCGAGTTCATCCCCGCCTCGGTCAGCTCGTGACGAAGCTGACGATGGAGACTGATCCAGCGGTCCTGGTCGGCCTCGAGCTCGTCGTCCTCGAGAGCGCCCGGCGTGAGCGCGGCCGCCGTCTCGAGGATCCGTCGGGAGAGCTCGCCGGGTAGGGCCTGGGAGGCGCAGGCCAACGCGAGCGACAGGTCGTCCTCCACGTCGACGATGCGCGCGAAGAGGAGCTGACCCTCTTCGAGGCGAGCGACGAGCTCGGGTGCCAGCACGCGGCGATCGCGACGACGGAGGAGGTCGCGCAGCTCGACGTGGCTCTCGTCGAGACCGCCGACGCGGTAGAAGCTGAAGGGCTCGAGCACCGTGCGCTCGATGAGGAGACGCTCGTCCTCATCCAGCTCCTCTTCGTGCAAGACCAGGTGGCTCTCGGCCAGGCTGCTGCCGTCCTCGTGGCCCGGTGGGGGCTCGCCCGGCCAGGTGGGCGTCCAAGTGAACAGAAACCATGGAAGGAAGAGGGCCGCGTGGTCGTCGCGCTCCTCCTGAGTGGCGGGAGCGGCGCTCAGCCCATGCTCGTGAGCGGCGCGCTCCAGGAGGTTGCCGGGCAACTCGCTGGCCACGAGGACGAGGCGGCGGAGGAGGCGGCTCCAGGCCGCGTTCCAGCGTTCTGCGGAGGAAGGGGGGGGAGGGTGGTCACCAAGCATGAGAAAAGACGTTAATGTGTGTCGAGGGAAGAGCCGAACCTGCGGGAAGGCGCGCTGGCTGCTAGCTTTCCTTCAGATGAGGTGACACGTGTCCGGTACCAGCATTCGCCCGTATCTAACAATCATTCTCATCCTCGGTGTCCTGGGGATGGCTCCGTCTGCCCGTGCAGGCAGCCCCGAGCTCATCCTCCTGGACGAGGCGATCACTCTCAACGCACAGCTCGTCCTGCTCGAGCAGGACTTCACGGAAGGGCTCATCGAGCTCCCGATCCTGATCGACCGGCTCGACGAGCTCGAGGAAGATCACGACCGCATCGTCGGTGAGCGTCTCGAGCTGCCGATCGAGTGCCCCTGTTCGACCCTGGACGCCACGATCGTCAGGAACGACCTGATCATCACGGCGCTCGGAGGTTACTCGGGTGGCTTCGACGATTCGTCCGCTCGGCCCGAGTTGGGGCTCGAGCAGGGGGCTCCTGAGTCGCAGACCTCGACGGGCAGGCGCCAGCCGATCACGTACTTGAGGGTACAGAGCGGCTCCTGAACGACGAGGCGGATGCGGCCAGCATCGCGATCCATGGGGGTCTCGAAACGGCCTTCGTGAATTGTCGCGAGCTGATCCTGAGCATCCGGCACGCTCTGGGAGAGACCGTGCACGGCCCGGAAGTACACTTCCTTGGGCCAGGCGCCCTCGGGGAAGCGCACCTCGATCTCCAGCTGCCGCACCGGGAAGGGCACGGTCACCGTGCAGCCCTCGTAGATGGGGAGATCATCCCATTCGGGGTTGCGACGTTCGGTTCCGAGAGTCGCGAAGACGCCCTTGCTCACCAGCCGGCGAACGTACGAGAGGCCCTTGCTCGAGACGGCCGCCGGGATGGTGAACTGCTGGATCTGACGACCGTCACGCCGTCGGATCACGCGGGTCCGGAGGCTCTCCTCTTCGCTGGCGGCTTCCGTCTCGATCTCACGGAGGACTGACGGCGACCCCATGTAGACCGTGCGCTGGAGGCCGGCGAGGATCGTGAGGTCTTGCTGGCGACCACTCAGGTCGCGCAGGTCGGTCGTCTCGTGGATCGTCTCGCAGTCCCCGTTGGCGAGGACCTCGGCGGTCTTGCGGATGCAGCTCGCCTCGATCCGGAAGAGGTCGCGGTAATGACGCCAGACCTCGTCGCGACTGATCGGGCCCTCCGGCCCTTCGGCGGGGAGGAGGTCCTGTGCGGTGAGTGAGGGCAGCGCTTCGAGGTAGCGCGCCAGGGTCGACGCACGGGCGTCGCGGCCTCGCTCGATGGCCAGGATGGTGGCGTGGGAGACGTCCATCCTCGTGGCGAGCTGGCGGCAGGACAGGCCTGCTTGCTCACGCGCCGCGCGGAGCGAGTCACCCAGGCTTTCTTCACCCGAGAACCCCGGCGAGCTTCCCGTGAGCGGCGTGCAGGAGTCCGGGAAGCTGTCGTCGGTGGGCCAGAGCAGGCGGCAGGCCAGGCCGACCACCGGCTGCGGGATCGTCACCCTGACGATGCCCTGACCCTCGTCTCTTTCCACGCCCAGGCCCTTGGGGTGCAGGTAGCGCGAGAGGTCCTGCTCACCGGCCTGCCAGGCCAGCGTGGCCGGCCACAGGTGCGGGACGGCCTCGCGGGGCAGGTCGTCCCCGCAGCGGACCTCCAGCGTGAGCTCCTCGATGGGGTGGAGCACCGGGAAGACCAGCTCGGCCGCACCCTCGACGCTCAGGGGTGGTTGGAGGGGTTCGGGCGAGGCTTCCTCGCTGCTGTCGGCGTTCCAGGTGCAGGTGTAGTCGAGGCCTTGGTCGTCGTTCTCGGGGAAGGAGAACTCGTGGGTCAGCGCGCCGTCTTCGACGACGAGCTGCTGGCCTGCGAGTGGTCCCTCGGGCGGCATCAGCTCGCGGACGACCGCATTGCTACCGAGACAGATGGCCCGCAGCGTGAACAGGGCCTGGTCCGGATCGTTGAGGTCGCCTTCGACCAACCGGAGGCCGCGGAGCTCGACCCGGAGCCCCGTCGCGCCGCCGGCGCGCCAGTCCATGACGATGCGGGCCGTCTCGATGGAGTAGCCGTGCACGTCCCGCATGTAGGCCCAGACCGCCTTGCTGGCGGCCGGCGGGCGGACCTGATCGGTCTTGCCGGCGAGCAGGTCGTCGGCCCGGAGACCCGGCAGGCTGCTCACGTAGCGCATGAGCGTGCTGTGCCGAGGGTCGCTGCCCTTCTCTGCGGCGCTCACGGTGGCCCAGGCCACGCCCACGCGACTGGCGAACTCCCGTCGCGACCAGCCCATCTTCTCGCGGGCCGAGCGCAGGAGATCGTTGAGTGGGGAGCTGAGCGAGACGCTGTCTTCGGAGTTGGGCAAGGTCGGATCCAGAGAGCGGGTCTGGCACGAATGCCAGGCACTACGTTACCGCATCGCTCCAGTGGTCCGTGAACCGCGATGGGAAGTTATCAGGCAATTTTCTAATCACCGTCCTCGGAATCGGTACCACTGGATGAGCGCGGCAGCGGCCAGGACGGCGAGGCCCGCAAGGGCTTTTTGAGGAGCGTAACGGAACGTTGCAACCGAAATCGCGGCGGTGGTGAGAAACACCACTGCTGGCGCCAGGACCGGGGCGGACCAGCCCGGTTCACCCACGTTGCGGGCCCGAAGTCGGAGCAGGCCGAAGGTGGTGAGCGAGTAGAAGAACCAGATGGCGATGGTGAAGAGGCTCACCAGCTCGTTGAAGCTCGAGTGCAGGGCGTAGACGAGGGCGAGACCCGCGCTCACCATCACCGCGCGTCCGGGGGTGCCGTCGGCGCCGACCCGTGACAGCGCGGTCGGGAGGAGGCCGTCCCGCGAGAGTCTCCAAGTGAGACGCGGGTAGCTCATGAGCAGCGCGGTGAGCGCGCCGAAGGTCGACACCGCGGCGAGGATGGCGAGAAGGCGTCCGGCTCCCTCACCGAGGCCGGCCTCGACCGCCGCCGCGACCGGCAGGTCGGCGCTCGCGAGCTCCGAGGCGGGGAGCAGGCGGAACACCGACACCTGCACGGCCGCGTAGGTCAGTGCGAGAAGGTAGATGCCGGTGATGACGATGCGCGGGAGCTGACGTCGTGGCTCGCGGAGCTCTCCGGCGAGCAGCGTGATGTCGGACCAGCCGTCCAGCGACCAGAGGACGAGGCTCAGGCACGAGAACCAGGCCGTGGCCCCGACGGTGGCGGGCAGGAACTGCGCCTCGGCGTTGACCTCGGACGAGCCCCACCAGACCCCGACGAGGATGGGGAGGGCGAGACCGAGGAGCTTGCCGGTGCTCAGCAGGCGCAGCGACCAGGCGGCGGTGCGCACGTGGAGGGCGTTGAGGGCGGCCGCCAGCACGATGGCCCCCATCGCCAGGACGGGCGGCCACAGCGTCACGCCGAGCTGGCCCAGGGCCAGCGCACAGCCCCAGGCGATGCCGGCCGCCGACGCAGGGTAGGTGATGAGCAGGCCGAGCCAGGCGGCCACCTGGGCCACCGCGGGACCGAGCGCCTCCTCCAGGTAGACGAAGAAGCCCCCGGCGCGGGGGAGACGCGCACCGCATTCTGCGTAGCACAGGGCACCGCAGCAGGCAGCAGCGGCACCGAGCAACCAGGGCACCACCGACCAGCCCGCGGTCGGGGTGACGGCGGCCACGAAGCCGGGCGCGAAGAAGATGCCCGAGCCGATGATCGTTCCGAGGAAGTGAGCCAGCCCGTCGGGGAAGCCGAGTTGACGTCGGAGCCCCCCCTCGGCAGTGGGTTCGCTCGGCGTGGGGGAGTCGCTGGTCATCGGGTCTCCGTGGCAAGCAGCCCAGTCGCGGGGCGGCTAGACTGGTCGGGTCGGAAGAAGCTCGCAAGGAGGTTTCGCATGCGTTGCCGTCGTCTCGTCGTGTTCCTGGCGTTCTCGGCCCTGATGTCCTCGGTCGTCTCGGCTCGACCCGCTCTCCGTGACGGAGACCGTCGAGCGGGTCGCACCGCCGCCCGGGTGACGCCCGCCGCGCCGACGCTCCAGGTCCCCGTGACCCTCCCCAGCGTCGAGGCCCGCCAGCTCGCGGAGCTCACCACGCAGTTCCGCGAGGGCACCACGCGCGAGCGACAGGCCGCGACCCACCGCCTCACGAAGCTCGGTCTCGTCGGTCTCGAGCGGGCCGCCGAGCTCGTCGCCACCGTGGAGGACGCCAAGGCACGCAAGAGCCTCGAGGGTCGCGTGCGACGCGAGAGTCGCAAGCAGGTGGCCGAGCTCCTCGCCGCCGACGCCACGGATGCTTTCGTGCAGGCGCAGTCCTGGCTCGAGGCCGCGGCTCCCGCCGGCGTGGAGAGCGCGCGCGACCTGGCCGCCTTCCTCCAGACCTCCGACCGCGTGCGGACCTGGCGCGCCGAGGGACCGGCCGCCGCCCACGTCGAGCTCTGGCTCGCTCGCGCCGCCGGTGATCTCGAAGGCGCGCTGAAGGTCGCCGACGAGCAGGGGCTGAGCGAGATCGCCGACGCGCTCGTCGTCGAGATGGGCGAGCCGCTCGACCTGCTCGACCGCTTCGCGGGTCGTGACGACGTCGCCGCCCTGGGCCTGAGCCTCCTGGCCGCCCAGCAGCTCGGTGACGCCGACGCCATCGCCCGCGCCGAGACGCGCCTGGCCGTCGCCGAGATGAAGGACGAGGACCGAGCGTCCGTCCTCTTGCTCGCCGGTCGTCCGCTCGAGGCCCTGCCCTTCCTGCGCTCCGCCGACCGTCACGCGACGGCCTTCCGCGTGCTGCTCGCCGAGACGGGTCCCGCCACCGCGCTCGACCTGGTCGACCGACTGGATCCCGATGCGCCCATGGGTCACCTCCGAATGACCGCGGCGTTGCAGGGTGACTGGCTCCTCCGTCGTCTCGGCAAGGACCAACGTGCCGACGAGTTGCTCGGGGGCCTGTTCGAGACGCTCACCAGCGACGAGGCGAACTTCGCGTCGCGTCTCGCCGGTCGGCTGGGTCAGCTCGGTCGACATGACGAAGCCCGACAGCTCGTCCTGGAAGCGCTGCACGTTCTCTCCGACCGACCGAGCCGGATGGCGACCTCCCTCGTGCAGGTGCTCCATCCCGAAGCACGCCACGCGGCCGCCGGTCTCTGGGTCCTGAGCCGGGACGACGAGCGCACGGTGAGCCAGCGTCTCGACGACATCGCCGAGGTCCTGGCCGGTGTCGATCCGAAGCGGCTCGACGCGCTGCTCGCCGAGGCCCGCGCCGAAGCGGTCGCGCCGAAGGTCGGTCTTCAGGACCGCGCTCTCATGCTCCGCGGCCTGGCCGAGCTGGCCGTGCTGCACGGCCGTGACGACGTCGCCGACTCCATCTTCGCGGCCTGGAGCAGCAGCGACTCGCGCCCCAGCCCCTACACGGCTCAGGCCGAGCTGCTCGAGAGTCAGGGTCGTCATCGTGAGGCCGCCGTGGCCTGGGCGATGGCGTCCCAGCGTCGTCTCGACGAGCCGGCGTGGATGATCCGCGAGGCCGGTGCGCTGCGTTCCATCGCCGACGCCAGCGCCGACGATCTCGATCGGGCAGAGGCGCTCGACCGACGTGCTGACCTCGTCGCCCTCGCCGACGACTCCCGTCGCTTCCGGATGGCGCTCGCCCACGATCGCCTCGACGAGCACGACCGAGCGCAGGCCGTGCGTGAGCGCGCGCTCCAGCTCTCGGACCCGAGCTCCTGGTACCACGGCGCCCTGCTCCGTCAGCTCGGCCGACGCAGCGCTTGCTCCGGCGTGCCCGCGGGCTCCGCGTACTGGCAGGGCCGAGCGCGCTTGCAGGCGCTGGTGGCCGGTCGGCTGACGGCGTCGGTGGCCGAGCTCATCGCTCGCGACCACGACCGCGCGGTCATCAACGAGGCGCTCACTCAGAAGCAGCCGGCCCTGGCGCTCGGCGTGCGGACGGTCGGCCCCTGGCTCGACCGCGTCGACGCGGCCGCCGACGTCGTCCTCGCCGTGGGCGACGACGGCAAGGAGCTGCAGCTGCGCGTGACCGACGCCCTGCGTCGCGTCGTCTCGGAGTTCCCCGAGTCCGCTCGGGGTCAGAACCAGCTCGCCTGGTACCTCGTTCGGCTCCGCGTCGGGCTGCCCGAAGCCCTCGCGGCTGCCCAGCGGGCGGTGGCGCTCGAGCCCACGCACGACGCCTACCTCGATACCCTCGCCGAGGTGCACTTCCAGCTCGGTCAGGACGAGCAGGCCCTGGCGTTCATCGACAAGGCCATCGAGGCCAACCCCGACCGCGACTACCTCCGCCGGCAGCGTGAGCGCTTCGAACAAGAAGATCGCGAGAGCCGACCCAGCGTTCCGTAAGGCCTGATCGCAATGAATGACCCGTCTTCTCGCGGCCCCGTTCTCGGGGTCGCCGCCCTCTTCGTGACTCTCTCCGCCTGCACCGGCGGTGGCTCGCCACCAGCGGGTGGAGAGGCTCCCACCACCACCACCACCACCACGCCGACGACCAGCACGGCGCCGACGACCAGCACCGCGCCGTCCACCCGGACCGTGCCGAGTGGTGAGGAGCTCCTCCTCCGCTTCTCGCCCGAGCCCGGCACGCGTTACGTGGAGGAGGTCACGCAGACCAGCATGCGCACGGCGCGGGGCATCGGTGAGCAACGCTTCGTGTCCACGGCGCGCTCGGAGTGGAGCTTCGACGCGGCTCCCGAGGGTGGCTACCGCGTGACCAAGCGTCACCTCGGTCAGACGGCCAACCGCGACGGCGAGGACTTCGAGTCGCCGGTCTTCGACCTCCTGAAGGACGTGAGGGTCGAGTTCGTCGTCGACGAGACCGGTCGCATCCAAGACATCCAGGGCTTCGACGAGGTCAAGGCGCGGGCCGAGGAGCAGTACGGCTCGGAGATGCTCTCCGCCCTGCGCTCCCACATCGACCCGGTGATCCTCTCGGCGCGCGAGTCGGCCGAGTGGAAGGTGCGCGTGACCGACTTCGCGGGACGTCGCGTGCGGGTCGGCGAGATCCTCGAGGGGCCGGCGTCGGAAGCTCTTCCCGACGGCGAGATGCTCGACTACACGGTGGCCACCGAGTTCGCGGGCATCGAAGACTGCGGCGGCAAGCGTTGTCTCCGCATCGAGCAAACCTTCACGGTCGACACCGAAGAGGCTCACGCGATCGCCGAGAGCATGACCGCTCAGGCGGCGGGCGGGATGGGCTTGGACGCGCCCTCGTCGGAGGCGCGCTCGTTCACCGGTGGCACGAGTCGGCTCATCGAGCTCGACACGATGCGGATCCACGAGGAGGTCCGGCGTCGGCGTCTCGAGATGAACGGTCAGATTCCGGGCTTCGGGATGATCCCGATGGTCATGGAAGAGACCACCGAGTACCGCTTCCTTCCGCCGACCTGAGCGAGGCCCGTCGCTTCCTCTTGACCGCATCGGCAAGACCGACGGACTCTCGGACATGCGCTCACGTCTCCTGCCGATCGCGCTGACCCTGGCGGCGGTCCTCTCGATGCCGGCTCGGGTCGGCGCCGAGGAAGCGACTCCGGCCGCCGACGCGATCGAGCTCCGGCTCGAGTCGCCGGCCGGCCGTCAACGGGCTCGGCTGATGCCTGATGAGAGCGGCGCCCTGGTCTTCGAGCTGGAACTGCCCGGGGGGGAGCGACGACGGCTGACCCCCGACGAGCTGGCGACCCACCTGGCGTCGGAGTCGTCGGAGGGGCGTTTCCTCGAGCGTCTGCTCAACATCTCGTCGCCGCTCGGCTTCGCCTGGGTCGCCCTGGGCTTCCTCGGGCAGCTTTGCTTCACCGGGCGGATGCTGGTGCAGTGGCTGGCCAGCGAGAAGCAGCGACGCTCCGTCGTGCCGCCGGCCTTCTGGTGGATGAGCCTGGTGGGGGCCACCATGCTCCTCGCCTACTTCGCGTGGCGCCGGGACCTGGTGGGCGTGATCGGCCAGTCGACGGGCTGGTTCATCTACGCGCGCAATCTCGTCCTCATCCGCCGCGCCGAGTAGCCCGGATCACCCACCCGTTTCCTGCTGCGTGACCAGATCCGGTTCGGGCTCGCCCTTCCCCGGGCCGGAGGCTTCGCGGTATCGTGAGCCACCTTCACGGAGCTGACCGGTGCTCGAAAAGCGCCTCGCCTGGACCTGTTTCGCCCTGCTCGTCGTCCTCATCACGTCGACGTTCGGGTACATGGTGCTGCTCGACGCCACCTTCGCCGACTCGTTCTACATGGTGGTGATCACGCTCTCCACCGTCGGCTATGGCGAGGTCGTGCCAGGGATCGAGCAGAACGACGGGGCGCGCCTGTTCACGGTCCTGCTCATCTTCACCGGCATGGGCCTGCTGCTCTACGTGGTGAGCGCCTTCACCGCCTTCCTGGTCGAGGGAGAGCTGACCGACATCCTGAGGAAACGTCGCATGCAACGTCAGGTCGACGCGATGAGCGGTCACGTCATCATCTGTGGGTCCGGTGCCATGTGCGCCTTCGCCCTGTCCGAGCTGACGGACAGCGGTTGCGACGTGGTGATCGTCGACGACGACGAGGAGCGGCTCGCGCTGCTGCACGGGCACGAGGTGGACCTTCCCTTCTTCAAGGAAGATCCCACCAATGACGAGGTGCTCCTCCGCGCCGGGATCGAGCGGGCCTCGGGGCTGCTCGCAAACCTGACGAACGACAAGGACAACCTCTTCCTCACCTTCACCGCCCGCCAGCTCAATCCCGACATCCGCATCATCGCGCGGGGGCTCGAGAAGCACCTCGAAGAGCGCTTGAGCCGGGCCGGCGCCGACTCGGTGGTCATGCCGTCGAAGATCGGCGCGCTGCGGATGGTGTCGGAGCTGCTGCGGCCCAAGGTCGTCGACTTCCTCGATCGCATGCTGCGTCCGGCCGGTGCCGACTGGCGCTTCGGTGAGGTCCCCGTGGGGGAGGCCGCCAACGGGCGCACGCTCGGCAGCCTCGGCATCCCCGGTCGCTTCGGAATGCCCGTGCTGGCGGTCATCGACGAGGCAGGTGAGGTGACCTACCACCCGAAGGAAGACACGACCTTGTCGACTGAGGACAAGCTCGTCGTCCTCGCCGAGATGGCGCAGGTCCGTGAGATCCAGGAGTGGGTCGCCAAGGGATGAGTGAGGAACGCGTCGAGGAGGTCAGCTCGGGCGAAGAGGCTCCCGAGACGACGACCCCGACGTGCCTGAATTGCAGGGCGGAGCTGGTTGGTCCGTATTGCGCGGCGTGTGGGCAGCGTCATCGTGGGGAGCGTCTCACCGCTCGAGAGCTCGTGCAGGAGCTGCTCGAGACGCTGCTCTCGGTCGACTCACGACTGTGGCGCACGCTGGTCGATCTCAGCCATCGCCCGGGGCTCATGGCGCGGCACTACGTGTGGGGCGCGCGACGGCGCTATCTCAACCCCATGGGCTACTTGCTCGCCTGCGTGGCGTTCTACTACCTGCTCGCCTCGGTGACCGGCTTCAACTCGATGGAGGTCTGGCGTCCCATCGAGGGCGAGCCCCTGCCAGCCGATGGTTTCATGGGCTTCCTCCAGGAGAACGAGCGCATCTTGATCACCGGCACGGTGCCGCTGCTGGTGGTGTTCTTCACCCTGGCTTTCTGGTCGTGTGATCGGACCCTGGCCGAGTCTGCGGCCTTCACTGCCTTCGTCACGGGCCACGCCACGCTACTGGGTGCCATGCTCTTTCCCACTGTGTTGTTGGTGCCGGAGTCCCTGCTGTGGGCCCTCCCCATCTACCTGCTCGCGAGCACCGTTTACTACACCTGGGCTGCCCGATCCTTCTACGGAGTCAGCCTCTGGGCGGCGACTTGGCGCACGCTCCTCGTCATGATGGGTTGGATGATCCTCGGCAACACGATTGGGATGGCCCTGATGTTCATCGCATGGAAGATCTTGAAGTGAGCAACCTGCACGCCGCACTCTCCGAGCTCCCGCTCACCATCGAGCGGGTGGAGCTCGAGGCTCTCGACATGGCGACTTCCGGCGGCTGGACCCGGAAGAGCACCGTCGTCCACCTGCACGGCGGAGATCATGACGGCCAGGGCGAGGACGTGACCTATCAGGCCGAGGAGCAGGAGGCCTTCCAGGCCAGGAACCTGGCATCGGAGCTGGCCGGGAGCTTCACGCTCGCGAGCTTCTCCCGTCGGCTCGACGCCCTGAGGCTCTTCCCGCGGCAGCCGGCCGACACCAAGGCGACGCTCTTCCGCCGCTGGGCCTTCGAGAGCGCCGCGCTGGACCTGGCTCTGCGTCAGGCCGGTCGCAGCTTGGCCTCGGTCCTCGGACGTGAGCCGAAGCCGCTGACCTTCGTGGTCTCGACGGGGCTCGGCGACCCTGCGAGCTTGGCCCCTCTCGAGAGGGTGCTGAAGCGCTGGCCGGAGGCCCGCTTCAAGATCGACTTCAACTCGAGCTGGACTCCCGTGCTCGTGAAGGAGCTGGCAGCGACCGGCGCGATCACCACCGTGGACCTCAAGGGGCACTACCACGGCCCTTACAGTGGACCCGCTGCGGACGCGGACCTGTATCGGATGGTGGCCGAGGGACTGCCCGACGCCTGGCTCGAGGATCCCGGCTGGACCGACGCGACTCGCGAGGCCCTCGCGCCGCATCTCGATCGCGTCACCTGGGACGCGCCGATCAGCTCGCTGGCCGACCTCCTGCGTCTGGACGTCGAGCCGAAGGTGGTCAACGTCAAGCCGTCTCGCTTCGGCTTCCTCGCCGAGCTGCTCCGCTTTCACGAGTACTGCGAGGCCCGCGGCATCGCGTGCTACGCAGGAGGGCAGTTCGAGCTGGGCGTCGGTCGCGGTCAGGCTCAGCTTCTTGCGAGCCTCTTCCACGCCGAGGCCGACAACGACTTGGCGCCGGGGGTGTTCAACCGCGACGTGCTCCCCGACGAGGTCCCGGTCAGCCCGCTGAAGCCATCGACCGACGAGCCGGGATTCCGCTGGAGCTGAGAGGCTTCAAGCGTCGTCGTCTTCGGGCGGATCGGCCGGCGGCAAGCGCAGCGCCCGCAACGCCCAGGGGAAAGCTTCGACGAGCTGCGTGCGCTGCAGCTCACGCACGGCGGCGCTGAGCGGACCGGGCGGCAGCCCGGCCTGCGACGCGAAGAAGCCGGACACGGCCGCCGCGGCGTTGGGCGCGTCGGGCAAGAGCTCTTCGGGAGGGGGGCCACCCTCGGCGCGGAGACTCGGTAGCCAGCAGGCGAGATCGAGCGTGGCGTTGCCCCGGCAGGCCCAGTTCCAGTCCACGAGCAGGCAGCGACCCTCTCGGAAGCACAGGTTGTCGCTGCGCACGTCGAAGTGGAGCAGCTCGTCTCCGGAGAGCCGCACGGCTCGCTCGGCGGAGACGAGCATGGGCAGCGCCCGGATGAGGTACTTGCGGCTGCACAGGCCCAGCGACAGGAAGGGCTCGGGATCGGCCTCGACCTTGGACCAGCCGGAGAAGGCCGGCCGGAGCGTCTCGGCGTCCGGGAGCTCGGAAGGTGCCGCCTGAGCTCCCAGCTCGCGCAACGTCGACTGCACCTGAGCGACCTGAGGGGCGCTCCATGGCGGGGGCCAGGTGGCGTCGGTGAGGTCTTCGAGCACGAGCACCGGGTGAGCGCCGTCGTCGACGAAGCCCAGGAGATTCGGGAGGAAGCCGCCGTCGACCTGCTGGTAGACCAGTGCCTCGGTTCGGAGCCAGCTCCCGGTCTCGGAGTTGGTGGCTCCCTTCGCAAAGGCGGACGCGCCGTCGTGACGCACCGCGCGCCAGCGCTCGGCAGCGGTGAAGCCGCGGTCGATCCGCTCGAAGCGGTCGATTTCATCGCCCAGGACCCGGCGAACGGCGCGTTCGACGTGGTCCGGCGGTTGGCTGACACCCCAGTTCACGATGACCTCGCGTGCCGTCCGGAGAGGGCGGCGAGGAGGGTCGGGCCAGGCGATCGGAAACCCGGAACCGCACCTCCCGCCAGAGTCTATCGGCGGTTCCGTGACCTTCCATGGGGTTTCTGTCACCCGGACGTCAAGAGACCGATCGGAACGGCCGAAGGGGCGATCGAGCCCGGCTCATTCATGAGTCTTCTGCTGCGTGACCAGATCTGCTGCCTGCCAAGGGCGTGCTTCCGCCCCTCGGTCCTCAACGCACTGCCAAGTGCGCCTCCGGCTCTCATTCCCCGGTTCCCACCGGATTGAGCCACGGGCCTCGTGGCTACGTGGGCGGTGTCCCGCTGGGCCACCTAGCGGGCCAAGGCCCGAGCGACCCTTCTCGGCAAGCATCTCCGGCCACTCGCGACGAACACTCATGAAGGGGCCGGGCTAGCACCTCTCCGGCTGGATGTTAGGGTGACCTCGACCGCAGTCCGGTGCGGTCCATCGGGAGAGTCCGTGGCCCTCGATCAACTCATCGCCAACATCGAACGCGTGATCCGCGGCAAGCGGCGTGCGATCGAGACCTTGGTCACCGCCGTCGTCGCCCGCGGGCACGTCTTGCTCGAGGACCTGCCTGGCCTGGGCAAGACCATGCTGGGCCGCTCGCTGGCACGCTCCGTCACGGCCGACTTCAAGCGCGTGCAGTGCACGCCCGATCTCCTGCCCACCGACGTCACCGGCGTGTCGGTCTTCCAGCCGGGGACACAGGTCTTCGAGTTTCGGCCCGGCCCGGTGTTCACCAACGTCCTGCTCGTCGACGAGATCAACCGCGCGACGCCGCGCACGCAGTCGGCCTTGCTCGAGGCCATGGAAGAACGGCAGGTCACCGCCGACGGCGTGACGCGTCGTCTCGAAGAGCCCTTCGCGCTCATCGCCACGCAGAATCCCATCGAGCTGGCGGGAACGTTCCCGCTTCCCGAAGCTCAGCTCGATCGCTTCCTCGTCAAGCTCAGCCTCGGCTACCCGGATGAAGACGCCGAGCTGGAGATCCTCACCGGCCAGGTGAGCACCCATCCGATCGACGCGCTCCAGCCCGTGCTCACCAAGGACCAGATCTGCGAGGCGCAGGCGCGCGCGCGTCAGGTCACCGTGGCGGCTCCGGTGGCCGCGTACATCCAGCGTCTGGTCGCCGCGACCCGCGAGCACGACGAGGTGCAGGTCGGGGCGAGCCCTCGTGGTGCGCTCGCCTTGATGCACGGCTCTCAGGCGCTGGCGGTCGTGAAGGGGGAGGGCTTCGTCACTCCCGATCACGTCAAGCGCCTGGCGCCGGACGTCCTGTCCCACCGCCTGATGCTGCAGCCGCGAGCGCGAGCGGCCGGGCTGACCGCGCGTCAGGTCGTGCGTCAGGTCCTCGACCGGACGCCGGTGCCGGTCGAGTTCCGCGCTCGGTGAGACGGTGCCCGGATCGAGTCGGAACTTCCTCGTCCTGGCGGTGGCGGTGCTGCTCCTGCTGGCGCTGCTCTACCGACAACCGGCCCACGCATACCTCGCGCTCTACTTCGCGTTCCTCCTGATCACCTGCTGGCGTCTCTCGCGTCGGGGCCTGAAGGGACTGACCGCGCGGAGGGTCGTGCGCGACGGTGCCTTCGAAGACGACGAGGTCGACGTCAAGATCCAGGTCGACAACCTCTCGGATCGCGACGTCGCCTTCCTGGAGGTGGCCGATCGCTTCGGGCCGGCGCTCGCGCCGATCCACGTCCTCCCCAATTGCGGACCGCTCCCGTCGGGGGCGCGTCGCGTGGTCGGCTATCGCAGCCAGTGCTCGAAGCTCTGGGGGCTGCACTCGCTCGGTCCCCTACGCCTGGCCACCCACGATCCGGCGGGGCTCTTCCGACGGGCCACGGTCCTGCCCGACCAGGCGGAGTTCACGGTCTTTCCGAAGGTCCATCACGTGGAGGGCCTCCTGCGCCTGGGCGGGCTGCCGTCGCTGACCGTGCAGGAAGTCTCTGCCGGACGCTCGGGTCAGAGTCATCTCTACCTCGGCGTGCGTGAGCACGTGGCCGGTGACGACCCACGTCGCATCCACTGGCCCGCCTCGGCCCGGACCGGGAAGCTCATGCAACGTGAGCATGAGGTCGACCTCGTGCCGTATCTCACGCTCTTCCTCGACCTCGAGTCGCGGCATCGTGCGGGCACCGGTCGCAAGTCGACCCTGGAGTACGTCGTGCGGGCGGGCTCCTCGATCCTCGCGACGGCCTCGCGCGAGGGACAGCACGTCCAGGTCATCGCCGACACGCCGGAGCGACTGGTCGTCCCGCCCGGTCGTGGCGAGGACCATCTCGCCTGGGGGCTCGATCGCATCATCCGCCTGGTCCAGGACGGGAGACGTCCGTTCCTGAGCTTCGTCGGTGAGCAGCTCTCGTCGGTGCCGCCGGGCTCGACGGCCGTGCTGCTCTGCGCGAGCCATCGATTCGTGCGCGCCGAGCTCGAGCTCCTGGCGGATCGACTCGGTGAGCGCGGCGTGCGACCGGCCCTGGTGCTCGTCGATCAAGACAGCTTCATGGCCATTCACGGACGCGACGACTGGCACGGGGAGGAGCTCACCGGCGAAGAGGCGCGCGCGGTGCTGGAACGCCGTGGCGGCACGGCGACCTTGCTCACCGCCGAAGACGATCTCGAGCTCCGGCTGCGTGAGGGGCTGTTCCCGTGATCCGCCGGCTCCTCGCCTACCTGATCTCGCTCCACGCCGCGGCTCACGTGTCGCTGGCGCTCGGGTCCCCGCCGCTGCCCTTCCTGGCCTTCGTGCTCCTGGTCGCGGCAGTGTGGGGGATCCGTGACGACGACCCGCATCGAATGCCGGATGAAGCGGCGGATCGTGCGGCGCGCTATCGCGGGGCGGTGGGCTGGGCGCAGTACTCCATCCTGACGGTGCTCACCCTGTTGGTGGGTGAGCAGGTCACGAGCGACACGGTGTCGGCGGGGGAGATCACTCTCGGTGGTCTCGCGCTCCATGCCCTGCTCGCCATCCAGGCGTTGTTCCTGGCTCGACCGCAGATGTCAGTGCAGGGCACGCACGTCCTCGCCAACGCGCTGGTGCTGTGTGCGGTCGCAGCGGCGTCGGGACCGCCGCTGGCGACCACCGCTCTCACGGGGCACGCCGTTCTCGTCGTCACCTGGCTCGTCGTGGATCATCACCAGCGTCGGGACGTGCCGCTGCGTCGAGCCTGGAGGGCGTTGCTGGGTTTCGGTCTTCCGGCCTTGATGCTCGCCCCCGCCATTCACTTCACGCCGCTACCACCACGTCGCGGTCCTGCTGGGCCGGCTCCCGGCGGGACGGGCCTGCGGTGGAGTGACTACTCCGACGACTTCCTGCAGATCGGTGGCTGGGCCATCGTCGGGATGATCCTCATCTGGCTGGCGAGGAAGCTCCTGCCCAACAGGGAGGAAGACGAGGGGCAGGACGAGCAGGTCGTCACCGCTGCCGTCGAGCTTCAGGAGCCTCGGCTGGCCCCCGAGCTCGAGGCGCTCGACGTGTCGGGTCCCCGAGGTCGCGTGCTCAAGACCTTCGCCCGCGTGCTGGCGCGCTCCGAGAAGGCAGGGCGGGGACGCAAGCCGCACCAGACCGCCCTGGAGATCGCCCGACGTCTCCCGGGGCCCGCCGAGAGGTTGGCGCAGCTCTTCGGTCGGGCTCGCTACGGCGGCGACGTGGAGATCGCGAAGACGGACGCGGAGCGAGCCGAGGAGCTGGGCGGCGAGGTGATGAAGGGGCTGAAGAGGGGCTGAGCCCGGCACGGGCGAAGTCGCGCCTCAGCGCAGCCGCGATGCGAGGTAAACGTTCCTCAGTCGCTGCTCGAGGCCCTCGGGCACGTCGCCGTCCACGACCATCTCGGGTCCTGGGCCGCCACGGATCTCGCCCGACACCGATTGACCCGACAGGACCTCTTCGATGCCGTTGTAAGCCGCCCTCGGCAGGACGCCCTCGACACGCGTGATCCGACCGGCCTTGAACTCGAGTCGGAAGCCCGAGGGCCCACCGAAGCCGCCGGCCTTCCCCAGGTTGGGCAGCGACAGCCCCTGAATCCAGCCCTGCTTGCGCGCGAACCAGACCACGGCCGCGGTGATGACGAGGAGGCTGAAGATCCGGCTCATGAGCGCAGGGGATCGAAGGGGTCGACCGGCCCGTCACCACGACGTCGCGTGATGACGAGGCGATCACCCTCGACGACCCGACGCCGATAGCCCCACAGCGCGAGCATCTCCGAGGTCAGCGGCGACAGCGAGGGGCGGTCGGTGAAGAGCTGGTCGGGATGATCGGGGTCGCGTCGCACGCCCGGCAGCAGCGGAGCGAGCAGGTCCAGCCGCAGCCGGCGCATGAAGGCCGAGAGGTGGAGGCGCCATTCCGGGAAGTCGCGGGTGACGAAGAACCCGTCCTCGCCCTGACCCTGGTAGCGCGGCAGCAACATCCGACCGCTCTCGGGGGCTTCGATGGGGCCGCGCTGATCCTCGGCGACCACCTCGCCCATCTCCACAGGCTCGAAGCCGGTGAAGCCCGGCTTCATGACGAACTCGTCCTCCGTCTCGACGACGTGGCGGTGCCGGATCTCGACGAAGCCGGGCAGGCCCTCGCAGGCGTCTTCGAGCAGGCGCCGGTGGTGCTCGAGCTTGGTCTCGCCGAGCTGGGCCATCGACAGCTTGTGGAGGATGAGCCAGATGCAGGACGCGTGACGGCGTGACGTGAGCGGGTCGTCGTGTTGACCCCCCTCGATGGCCAGGCCGCTGTGCCCGAGGTTGCAGAGGTAGCCCAGCATCGAGCCGACGATGATCTCCTCCAGGCCGAGGATCATCGGCAGGGGCAGGGCCGCCGCGACGTCGAGGTTGCGCAGGGTGTCGGCACCGCAGACGAAGGGCGGCCCACCGCCGGAGGTGCTGTGCAAGTCGATGAAGATCGCCGGGCGGTCGCCCGCGAGCAGGGGCTCGATGCGCTCCAGCAGCTCGCGCTGCTCCCGGTCTTCCACCGTGTCTTCGGCCGGGTCGCGCTCGCGCAGCTCGGCGATCTCGTCGGGGAACCAGCGACGGTTGAGGTCGCGCTCCACGTAGCGGCAGCCCCGACCGAGCGCGCTGCGGTTGCCGACCAGCGCGACGAGTCGACCACGCTGCAGGCCGCGCTCACCGAGTGCCTTGGTGACCTCGAGAGCCGCGAGCACGCCCGCCGGCTCGTTGCCGTGGATGCCCCCCGACACGATCAGCGTCGGGCCGGGATGTCCGCTGTCCAGGTCCGCGAGGACCCGCGGCCAGCGGCACTTGCCGGTGGCGTTCACGCGGCCTCGCCCGTCAGGACCTGACCGCCGGCGTCGAGACGTCGAGCTGCGCCCTTGAGCAGGATGTCGCCGCCGTTCCAGTCGACGCGGGCATCTTCGTCGAGGGTCACGCAGGTGGCCGGTGCCAGGCGTCGCGCCAGGAGCGCCACGCGCACGGGATCCTCGAGCTGAAGTCGGCGACCGGCGTGAGGGAGGAGCACCAGCGACGACACGGTGCCCAGGCCCTCACTGAACAGCTCGGGGTCGCCCGCGCCTTGCGGCGGGCTGTCATGGAAGAGGATGACCCGCTCGCTCAGGGCCATCGCTCCCGCCGACCAGGCGATGATGTCGAGCTCGCGCAGGCGGGGAGCCGGCATGAGCAGGCGCATCCACTCGGTGAGCAAGCGCACGTGACCACCGGCGAGAAGGAGGACCGAGCAGTCTTCCAGCTCCTCGATGAAGTGCTCACGCAGGGCCCGCACGCCCGCGTGCTTCGTGAAGCCGTGGCTCTCGTTGAGCTCCGTGCGGGCCAGTCGGAGCCGCTGTTGATGATGAGCGTCGAGGGCGGCGATGGCCTTGAGCGCGTTCTCGCGAGCCAGGAGGACGTCTTCGTCAGCCGGCCGGCTGAACAGGTCGCGGGCGGCCGCGAGCATCGGCGCCAGCCGCACTTGGTAGAGCTGACGCAGGCGGTGCAGCCGGTCGCGTCGCACGCGCAGCGACTCGGCCAGGTCGCGGTCCTCGGCGAGGAGTGCCTCGCCCTTCTGAAAGAGACCGAGGTCGTCCACCGGCTCGCCGAGATGCTCGATCAGCTCCTCGCACTCACCCTCGCGCTCCTCCCAGCCGGCAGTGATCGAGCGAAGACGACCCGTCCGCCGGGCGACGCTCGCGAGCGCCTCCTTGATCATGGGCTTGCGGTTCTGGGGACCGAGGAAGATGCGGGCGGCCATCGTCAGCTCACTCCGCGGTCAGGCGCAGGTCTCGGGCCACCGCGTCGGTGATCTCGACCACGCTGCGGAAGTCCGGGTGACGCACGATGACGTGACCGTCGGACATGAGGGTCTGCTTCCAGTTGCGACGTGGCGCGCCGACCGGCAGCAGGTCGACCTGCACGACGTGCTCGCCGTAGCGGGCCATGAGCCCGGGCAGGCCCTCGATGCTGGTGATGCGGCCTTGGCCGCGAGCACGCTTGAACACGATGGCGCAGTTGTTCTTCCGGTCGAGCTGGAGGCTGGTCTTGCCGAAGCACACCGCCTCGGCCCAGGTCACGAAGAGGTCGATGTCGTTGGCGTAGTTCATGACGTCGACCGAGCGAGCCCCAGGGGGGCGCGCACCGATCTCGCCGAACACCGCCTCGCCCTCGCTGGTCAAGAACCACTCCATGTGCGTGAACCCGGACTCCATGCCCAGGGCGGAGAGCACGCCGAGCCCCAGCTTCACGCCGGGAGCGAGCTCGGGCGCGTCCACGTGCCGGATGGCGATGGTCATCGGACTGCACCACTCCAGCGTGCGCTGGAGGAGAGGCCTCGGCCGATACCAGGAGATGTTGTGGAAGAGCGGCTCGCCCTGGGCGCAGACCGTGTCGAACGTGTATTCCTCGCCGTCGATGTACTCCTCGACCGAGAGCTCACGCACGTGTCGCGTCGCCAGTAGCGCTTCTTCCAGCTCGCGCTCGTTCTCGACCCGGTGCGTGTCGGCCGAGCCGGCGCCGGCGATGGGCTTGAGGATGAGGGGGTAGCCGATGCGCTCGGCCGCCTCGCGGGCCTCGTCCTCGGTGGTGCAACGTGCGTGACGCGGCGTGCGCAGGCCGGCCTCGTCCAGCGCCTGCTTCATGAGCTCCTTGTCGCGGAAGCGTTCGGCGGTGGTGACGTCCATCCCCGGGACGCCGAGGGCCTCGCGGAGCTTGGCGGCCAGCAGGACCATAGGCTCCCAGGGGCCCTCGATGCGGTCGTAGGTCACCCCGGCCTGGCGGGTCTCCTCGACCACCGTGCGCACGACCGCGTCTTCATCGACGATGGACGGCACGCGCAGGTAGTTGGAGAGGACGGCCTTGAGGTCGTCCGGCAGGGTCTCCTTGGGGTGGTCACCGACGCCCACCACTCGTGCCCCGATGCTCGCCAGGGCACGGGCGAAGAGCGGCATCTCGCTGGGGAAGCCGGGAGAGAGAAAGAGGACGTTCATCGGTCTTTCGCGTGCAGGACGATGGAATGAGAGCGGGAATCCTAGCCCAGTTCATTCCAGCTTCTCCCCGAACGACGACTTGGCGAGACGTCGTTCGGTTCATGTTCGAACGGTTGGGGAGCGAGACCTCAGGGGCAGGCGTCCAGCGTCCGGGCGTCCAGGACGTCGCGAGCGAGCGAGGCGGTGGCCAGAGGGCCCGTGCCGCAGTCGTTGACACCCCGGACGAGGTAGTACCAGGAGCTGTCGAGGCCGCGGCGGTCCGACCAGTCGCTGCGCTCGCTCGCCACGACGCGGCAGGCGGCGTCGAAGCCGCGGTCCGCGTGCAGCTGCGCGAGCTCGCCGACGACGATCTCGTGGACGGCGTCCGGGTCGCTCATCCCGGCGGCCGGTCGGTCCCAGCGCAGGCTCGTCACGCCCGACGGGCCGGCGGCGCTCAGCCAGGCACGCAAGCCACCCAGCGCCGGCGCGAGCTCGCCGTCGCCGAAGTCGCGGGGAGCGCAGTCGAGGTCGTTGGGGGCGCCGTCACCGTCGATGTCGAGGTCGCAGTCGTCGCCTCGGGCGTCACCGTCGAGGTCGTCCTGAGCCGGGTTGGGCAGCTCCGGACAGTTGTCGAGGTTGGCGCAGAAACCGTCGCCGTCGCCGTCGTCGAGAGCGTCGAGCGGGCAGGGGTCGCAGGAGTCGCCCGCGCCGTCGCCGTCCAGGTCGACCTGTAGCGCGTTCGCGGTGGTCGGGCAGTTGTCGACGTTGGCGCAGAAGCCGTCCGCGTCGCCGTCGTCGAGAGCGTCGTACGGACAGGGATCGCAGGCGTCGCCGGGACCGTCGCCGTCGGTGTCGGTCTGGATGCCGTTGGACATGGTCGGGCAGTTGTCGAGATCGGCGCAGATGCCGTCCCGGTCGGAGTCGTCGAAGGCGTCGAACGGGCAGGAGTCGCAGGCGTCGCCGGCGCCGTCGCCGTCCGCGTCGGCCTGGTCGGGGTTGGCCACGTCCACGCAGTTGTCCACGTTGGAGCAGATGAAGTCGCCGTCGGCGTCCACCCCGGGCACGGTCGGGCAGTCGTCACAGGCGTCGCCGAGACCGTCGCCGTCCTGGTCGAGCTGATCGGGGTTGGCCACGGTCGGGCAGTTGTCACTGCTCTCGAGCTTGTCGACGACACCGTCACCGTCCTCGTCGACGATGATCCAGGCGGCGACCTCGTTGCCGAAGCCGGCCGGCTTGGTCCAGGTGGTGTCGCCGCCCGGGCTGTCGGCGCCGAGCTGATCGACGGTGGCGCCGGTGACCGGGTCCACCCAGTGGATGTAGTGGAGACCGGGCGCCGTGCCGCGGACGCCGAGGTTGGTGGCCGCGTTGTCGGAGTAGGCGATGAAGCTCCGACCCGGATCGGCCAGCACCCACTTGGTCTCGCCAAAGGCCAGCTCGTCGTGGGGTGCCATCGTCGGATGGTCGGAGTGCTCCATCAGCCGTTGGATGGGGCGCATCTGGCTCAGCTCGTCGACGGTCGGGTTGTAGCGCTCCCAGGCGTAGAGCCACATCGTCTGGGCACCGGCCAGGGCGAAGGCCCAGTTCTGCAGGCGCAAGGTGTCGCCACGACCTGGCGAAGGGAACATCTCCGCCATGTTGAGCCCATAGCCGCCGGCCACCGCCGGTCCCCAGCGCTCGAGCATCTCGTTGTGGAGCTGATCGACGGGGCGGGGCGAGAGCTCGATCAACCACTGACCGAGGATCTCGGAGTCTTGCAGTCGGAAGTGGCGGGTCGGCGTCCCGTCTCGCGGCGGATCCCAGTGATGCGTGCCGATCAGGTGTCCGTGGTCGTCCTCCTCCTGGATGATCTGGGCGAGGTTTTCGACCTTCGAGTTGATCCAACCGTGGTGGAGCTCCTCAGTGATGACCCAGACGAGGTTCCGGTAGTGCTCGAAGTGATTGACGATCTGACGCCAATACGCATCTTCTTCGGGTGAGACTGTCGGGTTGGTGTTCACCCCGTACGGGATGCTGTAGTCGTCGTAGAAGAAGAGGTAGATGACGATGTCGTTGGCTTCCATCACGTCGAACCAGGTCATCCAGTGGTCGAGGATGGCCGGGTCGGCCCCGTTGTCGGCGTCGCCGCCGATGAAGGGCTGGTGATGGTTGGGCCCGTCGCCGCCGTTGGACCGGATCGTCATGAGGTAGATGCCGTTGCCGCCCTCGTTGATGAGCCGACCCAGGATCGTGTCCTGATCGTTGGACCAGGGCGGTGGCAGGCCACGGTCGTCCGGTCCACGCGGCCGGCCGCGGAAGAGGAAGTCTTCCGGACCACCGGGCGCACACAGGTAGAACGGTGGCCCCTCGTGGCGACGCATCCACTGGGGATGGTCCGGGTCCTGGATGATCTGTCCGGGAAGGGGGGCGGCGTGCGTCGGCAGGGAGAGCAGGCCGGTCAGGAGCGCGCCCAAGAAGAGGACGAGACGCTGGGACGTCGACATGGCGATGGCGACCGGGCGGGAGAGAAACCCGGCTTCAGAAAAAGGTGGTCCCCGACTTTCCTGAAGTCAAGCTGCCGGCCCCATGATGGTGGGGCGCTTCGGGGCGGGCTCAGCCCTGGGCCGAGCTGTCCGCGGCGGGGCTGAGCTCGACTCGAACGAGCTGAACGACCCGGAGAAGGGCCTTCTCGAGCGTTTCGGTGTCGTGGTGCCGAAGGACCACGTGCCCGTCGCCCTCGTAGCTGCTGCTCGGGGCCTGACCCCGCGACGGCAGCTTGGCCTCGACGATGAGGTCCCCGAGCTCGGCCTGGATGCGGCTCAGCCCACGGACGTTGGTCACCCGACCTCGGCCCTGGGCCCGGAGATAGGCGGCGCCCACCGCGTGGCGGCGCTCGGGCGGGTCGAACTCGTTCAGCGCGACGAGGCGGGACCAGGCCCGGTACATGTCGTGGTCGTGGGCCCAACTCATCAGGCTGGTGAACTGAGCCCCCGGGGGACGAGCGCCGACCTCCGAGATCGCCAGGCTGCCGTCCTCGCGTCGGAACCACTCCATGTGGGCGAGCCCGGTGTCCATCCCGAGAACCTGCAGGGCCTTGGCGGCCGCGGCCCGGATGTCGTCGAGCTCGGGTCCGTCGATCTCGCGGGGCAGCAGCACGCACCACTGGATCCAGTCGTTCTCCAGCACGGTCAGCGGCGAGGGCAGGTAGCGACTCACGCTGTGCCAGAGCAGCTCGCCGTCGCGACAGGCCGCGTCGAAGCTGTGCTCGTGTCCTTGCACGAACTCCTCGAGGAGCAGCGGCCGCCGACGGCTGGGCGGGAAGGCGCGGAGGGCCTGCTCGAGCTGCTCGCCGTCGTCGACGCGGAAGGTGTCCTTGGCCCCTGCGCCTGCCGGTGGCTTGAGAACGCAAGGGCCCGGGAGCTGGGAGAAGAAGACGCGCGCCTCGTCAGCCGACTCGGCAAGGCAGTGTGCAGCACACGGAAGGCCGGCGGCGCGGAGCCGCTCCTTCATCAGCGCCTTGTCGCGGAAGCCGCGGGCGGAATCGACCGAGAGCCCCGGCAAGCCGAGGGCCTCACGAGCCTCGGCCAGGGGGACCTGAAGCTGCTCGAGGACTCCGTGGAGCCCGTCGAGGCCACCGAGCTGCTTCGCCAGGCCTCGACACCCGGCGACGATCTGCCTCGGATCGAAGGGGTCCTCGATGCGCCAGTGACCGGACAGGCCGGCTCGCAGCGAAGGGGGGAGCTGCTCGAGCGGCTGACCGCTGAGGAGGCCGACGCGCACGCCGGGCAGGTCGACCATCTGCGCGAGGAAGCGCTCGGAGGTCGCGAAACGGAAGGGCATGGCGAAGACGACGTGCTGCACGGCCCGAGCATGTCAGGGGTCGTGACCCTCGGCATCCAGGCCCGGTGCGTCTGGTAGTCGTCGAGTCGACTCATGTCGACTCCGGTCAACTCACGCTCGTCGAACCGGTCGGATCGGCGGCCCGGGTTACACTCGGAACGTGACTGAGTGCCCCACCCTCCGCCTGGCCTTTGCGGCCTCCGAGATGACGCCCCTGGCCAAGACGGGCGGTCTCGCCGACGTGGTCGCGGCGTTGCCCGCCTCGCTGGCACGTCGGGGACACGAGGTGAAGGTCTTCCTTCCTCTCTACCGCCGTCTCCGTGAGCAGGGTCGTGAGTTCGAGCCGGTCGTCTCGCGGCTCCGTTTCGACCTCGGCTCGCGTCGGGTGTCGGGACGCCTGCTCGAGCTCGTTCCCTCGCCCGGTCCGAGGGTCTTCTGTCTCGACATCCCGTCGCTCTACGACCGCGATGCTCTCTACACGGGGGACGCCGACGAGCACCTGCGGTGGGCTGCGTTCTCGCGCGGGGTGCTGGCGGCCTGTCAGGAGACGGCCTGGGCGCCCGACGTCTTCCACGTTCACGACTGGCATCTCGGCCTACTGCCCCTTCAGCACCGCCTGCTCTCGTCGTGGGATCGCCTCCTCGCTCAGTCGCGCTCGATCCTGACGATTCACAACCTCGGCTATCAGGGCACGTTCTCCTCCGAGATCCTGAACGACATCGGCCTCGACGACGCCGCGCAGCACCTTCATCAGGAGCAGCTCTCGGCAGGCAAGATCGGCTATCTCACCACGGGCCTGCTCCATGCGGGGCTGCTCTCGACGGTGAGTGAGACCTACGCTCGCGAGATTCAGGAAGAAGCTCAGGGCTTCGGGCTCCACCAGCTCTTGAGAAGCCGGAGCGACGACCTGGTGGGCATCGTCAACGGGGTCGACTACAGCGAGTGGGATCCCCGCATCGACTCGCACCTGCCGACGCCTTACGGGCCC
This sequence comes from Acidobacteriota bacterium, assembly GCA_039029535.1. Taxonomy (GTDB): domain Bacteria; phylum Acidobacteriota; class JBCCFW01; order JBCCFW01; family JBCCFW01; genus JBCCFW01. The sequence continues at coordinate 3,836 of JBCCFW010000036.1, read as the reverse complement.
GACACGCTCGTGGACAAGCTCGAGACGAAGCGGATGCTCTTGAGCCGACTGGGCCTGACGCCCGGCGACGAGGCCCCGACCTTCGGCATCGTGGCGCGTCTCGTTCAGCAGAAGGGCTTCGAGCTCTTCTTCGAGACCTTGCCCGAGTTGCTGGCGCACCGGGACGCCCGGCTGTGCGTGTTGGGCGCCGGTGAGTCGCGTTACGAGAAGTTCTTCGCCGGGCTCCAGTCGGAGTTCCGCGGCAAGGTCTGCTTCTACCGTGGGTATCACGCCGGCCTGGCGCATCTCATCGAGGCGGGCTCCGACTTCTTCTTGATGCCCTCGCTCTACGAGCCCTGTGGCCTCAACCAGATGTACAGCCTCCGCTATGGCACGGTCCCCATCGTGCGGAAGACGGGTGGGCTCGCCGACACGGTCGAGCTCTATTCGCCGAGCTCGGGGGAGGGCAACGGGATCGTGTTCGAGCACTTCGACGACAACGCGGTCCGTTGGGCCTTGCGTCAGGCGCTCGAGGTTTACTCCGATCCCGAGGCTTGGGATCGCATCCGCCTCAACGGCATGGCCGCCGATCACTCCTGGGATCGACGCGCCGTCGACTACGAGGCGCTCTACCAGCGCGTGCTTGCCTGACCCGGACGATTCATGAGTTCGGTTCCGGCGAGCCAGAGGGGTCTCTCGTGCACGTCATCTTCGTCGAGCCAGCCTTCCCCGCCGATCAGCGTGAGTTCGTTCACGCCCTGCACGGTGTCGGTGCCGGCGTGTCGGCCATCGGAGAGGCTCCTCTCCATGCTCTCCCCGAGGACCTGCGCGCCAAGCTCTTGACCTACGAGCAGGTGAGCAGCGTCGTCAACGAGACCGAGCTGCACGGGGCCGTCAAGCGGATCCAGGCTCGAGGTTGGGTCGACCGGCTCGAAGCGACGGTCGAAGCCCACGTCATGGCGGCCGCAAAGGTGCGTCAGGCCTGCGGCATTCCCGGCACCTCGGTCGAGACGACCTTCCTCTGTCGTGACAAGCCGGCGATGAAGGAAGCGCTTCGCAAGGCCGGCGTGCCTTGCGCGCGCTCGACGGGTGCGAGCTCGGCGAAGGAAGTGGAGGACTTCGCCGCCGAGGTGGGTTACCCGATCATCATCAAGCCGCGCGATGCTGCTGGTGCGGCCGGCACGTTCCGTGTCGACGGTCCGAACGAGCTCCCCCACGCGCTGGCCGAGTCACGGGTCGCCGACGGAGCTGCCGCCGCCATCGAGGAGTTCGTCGACGGACACGAGGGCTTCTACGACACCATCAGCATCGATGGCGAGGTCGTGCACGAGTTCGTGTCGCACTACTATCCGAACGTGCTCGAGGCCATGCGCACGCGGTGGATCTCGCCGCAGATCGTCGTGACGAACCGGTTGAACGCCCCGGGCTACGACGATGTCCGGGCCATGGCCGCGAAGGTCATCGAGGTCCTTGGCATCGGTACCTCGGCCACGCACATGGAGTGGTTCTTCGGGCCCAAGGGACTGAAGTTCTCCGAGATCGGCTGCCGTCCACCGGGCGTGTCGGCCTGGGGGCTCTACAGCGAGGCCAACGATCTCAGCGTCTACCGCGAGTGGGCGCATGCCCTCGTTCACGGACGTCGTGAGCGTCGGCCGTCGCGCTCCCATGCGACCGGCCACGTCACGCTCCGACCCGACCGCGACGGCTGGATCGTCGGCATCGAGGGCAAGGACGAGCTCTTCGAGAGCTGGGGCGAGCACGTCTTCGACAGTCACTTCCCGGCGCCGGGTTCTCCGACCCAACCCGTCGAAGCCGGTTTCAAGGCCAACGCCTGGGTGCGTCTCAAGCACCCGGACTACGACACCCTGCGGAAGATGCTCGACCGCGTCGGCGAGCTGGTGCAGGTCCGAGCGCAGTAGCCACGCCCGGACCTGCTCGCGATCAGAACCCTCGTCGACTGAGGCCGGGGCCTGGCCGCGGACGACGGGTCGTGTTGCACGCATGGTCGTCCGGTAGGGGCTCTCCGGTGAGGCGGCGGTAGACCGTCTCGGCGTACTCGCAGCACTCCGCGCTGGGACGTCCGTCGAGCGCATCGCCGGGGATGCCGATGCCTCCGGGAGGTGCATCGCCGGGGAAGAGCAGCGGCTGGAGCAGCCGAGCCACGACTTCCGGCGGACAACAGGTCGGGTCGCAGGCAGCGAGACACTCGGCCGCGGTCTCGAAGTTGTTGGCGTTGCCGCCGCAACAGCCCCAGGTGAACTCCTCGCAGCTCCCGGTCTCCGCATTGAAGAACCAGCGGGGGCAGACCCCGTCACAGGGACCGACGTCGGCTGGAAGCTCACAGGTGTTGCACGAGGCTTCGCACTCCTCCTGTGTCTCGAAGTTGTTGCCGTTGCCGCCGCAGCCGCCCCAGATGAACATCTCGCACTGGCCGCTGCCCGCGTTGAAGTACCAGCGTGGGAACACGGCGTCGCATTCGCCCGGATCCGGCGGGAGCGTGCAGGTGGCCGGATCGCAGGCGCGAAGACACTCGGCCTCGGTCAGGTAGTTGTTGGCGTTGCCGCCACAGCAGCCGTAGTCGAAGACCTCGCAGGTTCCGGTCTCGGCGTCGTGGTACCAGCGTGGGCAGATGCCGTCGCAGGGACCGGGGTCCGGTGGCAGGTCGCAGGTGCTGCAAGCCGCCTCGCACTGCTCTTCGGTCTCGTAGTTGTTGGCATTGCCACCGCAGCCGCCCCAGACGAACTGATCGCAGGAGCCCGTGCCCGCGTCGAAGTGCCAGCGGGGGAAGACACCGTCACAGGGACCGGGGTCGGGGGGCAGGAGGCAGGGAGAGGGATCGGGACCACAGGCCGCCTCGCACTGCTCTTCCGTCTCGTAGTTGTTGGCGTTGCCGCCACAACAGCCCCAGGTGAACTCCTCACAGGCGCCGCTCTCGGAGTTGAAGAACCAGCGGGGGCAGATGGCGTCGCAGGGACCGACGTCGGCGGGGAGGTCGCAGACGTTGCAGTGCAGCTCGCACTCGCGCTGGGTTTCGAAGTTGTTCCCGTTGCCTTCACAGCCGCCGTAGAGGAATTCCTCGCAGTTGCCGGTCGTGGCGTCGAAGTACCAGCGCGGAATCGCCGCCTCGCAAGGACCGGGGTCGGCCGGGAGGAGGCAGACGTCGACCTGACAGGCACGGAGACACTCGCTCTCCGTCTCGAAGTTGTTGGCGTTGCCACCGCAACAGCCCCAATCGAAGAGCTGACAGGTTCCGCTCTCGTCGTCGAAGTGCCAGCGGGGGCAGACGCCGTCACAGGGACCGACGTCGGGATCGAGTCGGCAGAGGTCGCAGGCCCGCTCACACTCGGCCTGGGTCTCGAAGTTGTTCGCGTTCCCCTCGCAGCCGCCGTAGGTGAACATCTCGCAGGCACCGCTGCCCGAGTCGAAGTACCAGCGGGGGATCGCGGCGTCGCAGGGACCGACGTCGGCGGGGAGGCGACAGGTCGAGCAGCCGGCTTCGCATTGCTCGAGCGTCTCGTAGTTGTTGTCGTTTCCTTCGCAGCCGCCGTAGACGAAGCTCTCGCAGCGTCCCGACTGGGCGTTGAAGAAGAAGCGGGGGAAGACCCCGTCACAGGGGCCCGGATCGGCGGGCAGGGTGCAGGGAGCACCAGTGGTCGGATCGACTTGGCCGCTTGCGGGCGCGATCACGAGCAAGAAGGCGAGGGCCGAGAAGACGAGCGACGGACGCGAGAGACGCATGGTCGAGCTCCGGAAGGGTCGGACGTTCTTGGCTGGTCGAGAATTTCGCCCACGGCTCCACGTGGAGTCCATGCGCCCCCCCTCCCGAGGCGCTCATTGCCAGGTCGGGCTCATCGCGT
>JBCCFW010000035.1:0-49212 GCA_039029535.1 Acidobacteriota bacterium | reverse complement strand
GCGTTTCTTTTTTTGGGGTCGGCCCGAGGCCGACATCCTGACCCTCGCACCTCCACCCAGCGCGGGTGACAAGGAATCAGCTCCTCCTCCGCATGGATGAACAGGCCTCGGTCGACGCACGACATCGGCCGCGTTCACCAGGAGGACGACGGATGAAGCGAAGGCTCACGACGGTCGCTGGCCTGCTGGCCCTGGTCCTCGCCAGCTCTGCCCTGCATCGAGCGCGAGCCGACGAGCTCCGCGTCACGGCCGAGCTCGATGGGCTCCTGCCCGCTCGACTGCTTCCCCACCGAGTCGACATCACGGCCTACGCGCGCGCGGGGGCTGCCGGCGCTGCGGTGGGATGGGCACCGACTCAGGAGAAGCTCGCTCAGTATCTCCACGAGCTGAGCGAGCATCGCGCGATCGCGAGCCTCGAGGCCCGAACCGTGCGGGAGACGACGAACCCCAGGGGCGTCGAGTTCGCGCTCGAGCTGCAGTCGGCCATGCAGTCCGTGTCGGTGACGGTCGCCCGACTCCCCTCCGCACGCTACCCGCCTCGCACCCGAAGGCGGTTGCCGAGGCCGGCGCTCAACGATGAAGAGCTGCTTCAGCGTCTCCTCGATGCCGGTGAGGCTCAGGTCCTCATCGAGACCACGACCGAGCTCGCCGAGTCAGGGCGCCTGGACCTGAAGGCCACCGATGAGGTCTCGCGCACGGCGATCGGCTTGGGGCTTCAAGCTCGGTTCGGAAGGAGGGGCTGGATGCTCGAGTCGGTCCTGGAGCTGAACGGACAGGTCCTGGACCCCATGCTGGACCTGGAGAACACGTCGAGCTCGTCGTACATCCCGATGCCGGACAGTGAGCACGCACTCCTCTTCCTCGTCGACCTCCATGACGACGAGTGACCCTCACTTGCGGGTCATGCCCTTCGTGTAGACCTTGCCCGAGATGATGAAGTGAGCCGTCTTGCCGTGCAGCGTGCGGGCGCGGGCGAACTGCTGGCCACACTCGGGACAACGCTGATCGCCGGCCGTGCGGTCGTCGAGGATGCGGTCCTCGAGACACTTCACGAGGCCGCCGGTCCCTCCCTTCGCGTACTTGTAGAGAAGGAAGCGACAGCCCGCACAGTGGACGGAGATCGTCCGTCGCTTGGGGGCGCCGCGGCTCATGTTGAGAAGCTCCCTCGGCCCGAGTGGGCGAGACGAGCTGGGCACCCATGGCGGAGGAGGGGACCTCTCGAATGCCTCAAGGCCTCGCCAAGGCCCTTGGCGTCAGCCGAGGCTTCGCAGCCCAGACCATGCCGGTGAGATCGATCCGTTTCGACTCGATCTCTTCAGCCGTCCAAACTCCATGGTCGACGAGATCAGTCAGGTAGATGTCCGGTAGAGGTGTCGGGTTCGAGTGCGAAGCCTCCGGAGCGATGTCAACGACCCGATACCAGGGTGACCATTGGGTGTACTCGTGTTGCCGGCGCGCCTTGACTCGAGCCCGCGGATCCTCCTCCAGCGAGTAGTCGGCTCGGGCCATGCCCTGCCCTCCTGGCTCCATCTTCACGCCAAGACGCTCGGAGCTCGGGCCCAGGAACCACTCCCCCTGGTCATTGACTCCCGTGATGGGCGGCCAGCGCAATTGGTGGAGGTTCTTGCACCTGTCGGCCAGGAGCTCACCGGCAACCTCACGCAAGTCCTGTCGAGGCCGGCCCCGAACTGCTCGTGCTCGTCGCTTCTCGAGGTTCAGTCTCAAGACGCGCAAGACATCACCGCTGTCGGGATCGAACGTGATCAGCACCGGAGACCGCGCCCTGCGAGTCCCATCGGACTCGATCAGCTCGGAGGTCACCTCCAAGACGAGGGCGTTCGGGTGGTAGCGCAACTCCTCGATTCGGTCCGGCTTGCGTACCAGATACCGCAAGTCGACCCACGCCAGCGGTATCCCCCGAAAACGGCATCGCCAACAGTCTGGCTGGACCGGTGCTCGCTCCAACGCATGCCGCTCGGTCCAGTGCTCTCCGACTTGCCACGCCGAGCGCCAAGCATGCTGGTTCGGCGCCTCCATGGCATCAAGCCTCGGACTCGATTCCTCAGCCGAGCTGCCAGGTGCCCAACCTGGAGACCACTCTGCTCCGGAGTCCGGCTGGCTCTGAAGCAAGGCGCCATGGACCATCACCATCCAGGCAACAGCCATCACGGCCAGACTGTTGATCATTCCCATGGCGTCCTCCTGTCGCCACGACCGTCTTCGCCAGCTCCAGGCCCATGGCAACGGATGCTGCCGGTCTCGAACGCAGGCAGCGTTCGAGACCGGCTGGTCACCGGCTCACGACCCAGCGAGGTTCTTCAGCAGCCCGATCACGCGCTCGGCGGGCAGCCGCGTCGCGTAGTTCGGATCGACGTGCTTGAAGACGACGTCACCACCGGCTCCGACGATGACGATCGAAGGATGTGGCACCGGTCGACGCGCACCGGCGTTGTCGACGCCGTAGCTCGCGATGACCTTGGCTCCCTCGTCGACCAGGAGCGGGAAGCTCACGCCCGAGTCCTTCGCGAAGGCCGCGAGACGTTGCTGCTCATCGGCGCTGATCGCCCAGACCTCGGCGCCGGTGGCTCGGATGCTCTCGATGTTCTCTTGCAGCTCGACCAGCTGCGTGCGGCAGTACGGTCACCAGACGCCGCGGTAGAAGACCAGGACGGTCGGCTCACCACGGCGCTCCGAGAGACGATGCGTGACGCCAGCGGCGTCGACGAGGGTGAAGTCGGTCGCGGCCGAACGGGCAGCCTGGGTGGTCGCCGCCGGCTGGCTCGCGGACGAGGCCGGCTGGCTGGTTGGCGCCGTCTGCGTGCTGGCACCAGGGCTCCCTCCGTCGGAGGGGGCCTGAGTGCCGCAAGCCAGGGCCAGAAGCCCGCCGGCCAGCAGGACGAAGACCGGCAGGAGCCGGTCGAGAGACGAAGTCATGAGCACTCCTCGCGAGGGCTGCTCCCGGCGGCGCGGAAGACACCGGGCCATCGGGCTCAGCGGGTTGTCGTCCTCTCCCACCGGCATCTTCTCACGGGGGCGCGTCGTGACCTCAGTGCGCCCGCGAGTCCGCCGGCAGGGTGACCGCGCGCAGGGGCAGGGGCGGGCTGGGCTCCAGGGCGTGAAGCGTCTCGGTGATGGCCTCGGCGAGCCGCCGCCCCTCCTCGGGGTCGAGGTGCAGGCTGGTCCGGCCCACGGTGACCACGAGATGACCGTGGGGGCAGGTGTCGGTGTAGATCGGCAGGTCGGGTCGCATTTCGAGAAGTCCTCGCTCTTGTTGATATCGACTCTCATTATCAATAACGACGACCCGAGACGCAACCCCCTCTCGGCACGGGGCTCACGCCAGGCGACTCAGCACTCCTCGTCGACGGTCACCCTCACGAGTTGCCGGGCGAGCTCGGTCCCCGAGCAGTCGAGGATGATCTCGAACTCATGCACGCCCAGCGGCGTGTCCGGCGGCACGCAAACCGTGATCGGGAAGTCGCGCAGGGCAGGTGGCACGACATCCATGTAGACGGGACCCGCGTCGACGAGCCAGGCCTCGAAGCCGGCCTCCGTCCGGAGCGACAGCTCGGAGCAGGGCCCCATCATTCCGCCCAGGATGTCGATGATGAGCTCGGCGAGGTTCTCGCCCCCCATCGAGGTGCCGTCGGCGTTCAGCGCCACCGAGAGCCCGCCGGTCTGCGCCGCCCAGCAATCCCAGATTTCCTGGTTCGAGTAGCCACCCTCGAGCGCACCGCCACCCGACGACTCGAAGTGGACCAGCGTGATGCCCTCCTCGGCGAGCCCGTCGATCTCGTCCTGGATCGCGAGCTCGTCACCGGTGTCTGGAAGACCGTCGGGACCGAGGTCGATGCCCCGGTTGATGGGCGTCGTGTCACCCAGGCACTCGAGCACGTTGCAGTCGTGCGGCATCTCGTCGCCGAAGGTGATGAGGAAGCGATCGGCTCCGGGACGCCAACCGATGTCGGAGTTGGTCCGCACCTCGTACAGCACCCTGCTGTAGGACTCGGGTGCGTCGGAGCCGCCGCTGGCGAGCGGCAACGCGTTCACTGCGGTCACCACGTCGTCGGCCACCGTGGTCAGTGGCTGCTCCAGGGCGAAGGGGTAGTCGGTCCTGCTCCCGTAGGTGGACGCGTAGGGACAAGGCTCCATCACCACGGCGCTGGCCGAGTAGTCCTTGTGAGAGATGAGCCCGCAGGCCAGGTCGGGCACCACCCCACGCAGCCCCTCGAAGATCCCCAGCGCATGCCTGATGAGCTCCGCACGCTCCTGGAACATCGAGCCCGTGAGGTCGATGGCCATCATCACGTCGGCCTTGGTGACGCCGAGCATCGCCGTCGAGATCGCGCCCGTGCATCCGCAGTCCGAGAGCGTGAGCTCGTGCACGGCCGGTGAGAGGAGATCGAGCGGAGCCCCGAGAGCGACCTCGGGCCTGGTCAGCCCCACGTCGGCGTGGACGTCGCGACCGACCGTGGGCAGCCGGCCAGGCTCCGTCCCCGGACCACCGACTCCCGACTCCCGGGCCAGGTCGGGCGACGCGACGTGAACGCGACGCTCGCTCGAACGACGCTCCTCACCCCTGACCGACGTGGCGAGCAGCAGGAGCCCGACAGCGCAGGCGATGACGAGACGATGAGCGTCACGAACGACCGACATGGATCTTCCCCCGGGCCGTCCGGGCGACCTCGATGAGGGCGGACGGCCAGCAACCTAAAATGGCGGACAGGGGAAGCTAGGTGGGAGGGTGCCGAAAGTCACGTTGACGAGGCGTCTCGACCCACTCGCTGACGCCAGCGCAGCGCAGCGTTTCCGTCACTCCCAGGACGACGTCAGCGTCTCCCCCGCCTCGATCGCTACCGGCAGGATGTTCTCCTCCAGCGGGATCGGACAGGTCGTGTAGGGGCTGAAGGCACAGGGCGGGTTGTACGCCCGGTTGAAGTCGACCTCCACCCAGCCGTCCGCACCGACCGGCGGCAGCACCAGGAAGCGACCGCCGCCGTAGGTGGTGTCCGCGTTGGTCTCGTCACCCAGGACGAGGAACATCCCTCGCTCGGGATCGCCGGTCGGCACGAGCCGATGCTCCTCGCCGTCAATCCAAACCAGGAGGTCACCCGGGCTGGTGTCTTCGTAGGAGGAACCGAGGATGTTCGGCTGCTCGATCGTCTTCGGCTCCTCGTGGGCGACGAAGCGTCCCTGGAGACGCCAGCGGGGATCCGGCTCGAAGCTCTCGACCCCCTCGAAGCTCGCCAGCACGTGACTGCGTGGGTCGCGCAGTCTCAAGCCGAGCTGGTCACCTCGACGGATCGGCCACACCACGACGTCGCCGATGGTGAGGCGGCTCGGACCCTCTTCATGATCGTCGAAGCGGAGCTCGGCCCGTCGCACGGCCTCGTCTTCGATGGTCACCTCCACGTCGGGCGCGGCGCGGAAGCTCAGCCGATCACCTCGGAGGAAGAAGGTTCCCACCCGCTCGGGCACGCCTTCCATGTCGTGAACGAAGTCGTTGTCTTCACCTGAGCCGAAGTGGTTGCGCCCCTCGTCGAGCCAGTGCAGGCCGGCCAGCGCGAGGTAGCCAGTCTCGCGTCGCAGGCCCCGATTCCTCTGCTCGCGCCAGGACAACAGCTCGGAGAGCCAGGCGACGTCGACGCTCGGCTTCACCGGCGTGCGGTAGTAGACGAGCTGGGAAGCCACCCAGTGGGACGCCTGGATCTCCTGCCCGGGCTCGAGGTCGAAGGGCTCCGGCCCGTAGCCGAGGCTCACCGTTCCACCACGACGCAGGGAGCCCGCGGGGAGCTCGACGAACCAGGGCTCGACCAGGTCGCCGGGAGCCCAGCCGGCCCGATCGAACTTCCAGGTGCCCCCTTGTGGCCGTACCGGATTGAGGTAGCAGTCGTCGCGCCAGAGATGATGACGATGACGTCGGCCGTCGACCGTCGCGACGAGCCACGCCGGGGTGAACTCGCCGAACCCGCCATGGCCGGTGACCGAGAAGCGGAGCCGACCCGCCTCGGCGTCGGTGGGCACGCGGCGTGTCTGGCTCGGGAACGACGCGGCGATCTCGGCGGGCGTGTTGCCGAAGGTGTGGAAGACGTTCCAGAGGTTCTCCACCGCGAAGGCCTCGCGATCCGGCAGGCCCGGGTAGTAGTGCAAGTCGACGTCGATGAGGAAGCCGTGCCCCTGCCAACTGTCGACCTGGAGCTCCATCTCGACCTCACCACGCAGCACGGACTGGAAGTCGGTGACGTCGGCGGTCCAGGCGTACGCACGCTCGTAGGGAGTGATGTAGCGGAGGACCTCGATCTTCTCCCGCTGCTCACCTTTCCCCCGGAACACGTGGATCGCTGCGCCGCGGTCCCACTCGTCCCAGCCCTCCGGGGCCGGTCCGAGATCGACCGTGAGAAGGAGTCGCCGCACCGGCAGCTCGGCCGGGGGGAGCTGGAACGTCTGCTGGAAGGTCCTCTGCTCGATGTGAAGGTGCGCATCGTCGAAGGTCCGCACCGTCAGGGGCGCCGGCGAGATCTCGGCGGCCGGTCGCGGCCGTCGGTACTGGAGCGAAACGTCGTCGAGGACGACGCCCGTGGTGAGCTTGCCGGTGCGACCACCGAAGGCCAGGCGGCTCTCGTAGGGCAGCACGCCGGGAAGGAAGCGGTTCTTCAGGAGAGACTGACCGTCGATCGTCAGGTCGACGAAGGCACCGCCGGCGTCGTGCCGCAGGACCACGGCCATCTCGTGCAGCTCGCGGTCGCGGAACTCGACGGGGCTGAGGAGCTTGAGCAGCTCGCGACCGTCGTGGTGCAGCGAGACCTGCCGCTGCGGTCGGTCGTAGAAGTTGCCGTGCTCGTCGAACCAGTGGCCCGTGGCCGGATCGTGGACGTCGATGCCCACGGCGAACGAGCCCTTCACGCTCGGAGCTTCCCAGGCCTCCACCTCGGGCGCCGGTCCGCTCTCGCCATGCTCGGCCGTGCTCAGCAGGGCCGCGCCGAAGCCGTGAGCGCCGGGATCGACCGCGAAGCGGAAGCGGAGCTCGACCTCCTCGTGGGTCCCCTCCGCGCTGCGCTCGAAGGCGATGGAGTTGCTCAGGGGCGCCCGCGCCCGCAGGCCGCGAAGCAGGATGAGCCGTCCGTCCTTCACGGTCGGTCCGGGCTCCGCACCGTGTCGGGTCAGGACGTGCGAGGTGCCTGTCGAGCCTTCCGCGAAGTCGTGCACGGTCGGCGCGGCGAGAGCGCTGACAGCGACGAAGGCACCGAGAAGGAGACTGGCGAAGGACGACGAGGTGAGGGTGGTCATGCCGGATGCTAACCCGGACCATGTGGTGACACGCGCCCGGATGAGGTGACCGCTCTCATGGCATCATCGGGCCCTCGGCCACCCTCCTCACTCCTCCCGAGAAAAAGCCAGCCGATGCCGTCTCTCCGGTCGCTTCCGGCCCCGTTGTTGAGCATCGCCCTCAGCCTCGCCTGGGGCCTCCTCTCTCTCCCCGGCTCGGCCGCCACCGAGCCCGTCACGGTCGGCCTGGTCACCGACGGTCCGGTGCAGCAGCTCGGCGAGATCGAGCAGGTCTTCGTCGACGAGCTGCTCGCCCTGACCGAGGGCGAGTTCGACCTCCGCTTCGAGCGCCACGAGGGTGACTGGACGCTCGCGGGCATCCGGCGAGCGCTCGACGGCGCCCAACGATCACCGTCGGTCGACATCGTCCTCGTCGTGGGGGTCAGCGCCAACCAGATCGGCGTGAGCGACGCGAGCTTCGCCAAGCCCACCTTCCTGCCCTTCGTCTTCGACGCCCAGCTCATGGGCGCCCCGAAGTCGGGGAAGAGCTCGGGTCGGGCCAACCTCAACTACCTGACCGACCGCGTGGACTTCAGCGAGGACCTCCAGGCCTTCGGCCAGCTCGCGCCCTTGCGTCACCTGGGCCTGCTCGTCGACGAGGTCGTCATCGACTCCGTGCCGACCATCACGGCCGAGGCCCGGCGTCTCTCGCTGGAAGAGGGCGTCACGGTCCACATCATCGGCCACGACGGTCTCGATCACGACCTCGTCTCGAAGCTCCCCCCCGAGGTCGACTCGGTCATGGTCGCCGGCCTCCCTCGCATGCCGCGGAAGGACTACCTCGCCGTCATCGAGGACCTCACCACGCGACGGCTCCCCACCTACAGCCTCATCGGTGACGAGGCGGTGAAGGACGGCCTGCTCGTCTCCGATGCCCCTCGCGCCGACTGGAACCGACTCGCCCGTCGCAACGCGCTCAACGTGCAAGCGGTGCTCCTGGGTGAGAAGGCCGAGGACCAACCCGTCGGCTTCGAGGGCAAGCGCGTCCTCACCATCAACATGGAGACGGCTCGCCGCATCGGCGTGTCACCCCGCTTCGACGTGCTCGAGCAGGCCGTGCTCCTCCACGAGGAGCCGGTCGACATCACCCTGGAGCACGACTTCATCGAGGTCGCCCGGATGGCCGAAGCGGCCAACCTCGACCTCGCGGCCGCCCGGCTCGTGGTCGCCGCCGGCGAGCAGGACATCGCGGAGGCCCGCGCCAACCTGCGGCCCCAGCTCGACCTGGGCCTGAGCCGGTCGCAGCGACGCGTGGGTGCGGCCGTCCGCGCGGGTCAGCTCGCGGAGGAGTCGCTCGACGGTCGGCTGGACCTGAGCCAGGTCGTCTGGTCGGAGTCGGCGCGGGGCAACCTCACCATTCAGAAGCACCTTCAGCTCAGCCGTGAGCAGGAGCTGGAGCAAGCGCGGCTCGACACGATCCAGGCCGCCACCACCGCCTTCTTCAACGTGCTCCGCGCCCAGACGCAGCTCTCCGTCCAGCAAGACGACCTCAAGGTCACGCGCGCCAACCTCGACCTCGCCAGGGACCGCGTCCGCATCGGCTCGAGTTCACCGGCCGACGTCTATCGCTGGGAGAGTCAGATGGCTCAGTCGCGACGCTCCCTGCTGCAGGCGCGGGCCACCCTGGAACAGGCGCGGGAGGCGCTCAACCGCTTGCTCCATCGCCCGCTGACCGAGCGCTACCGCGTCACGCCCGCGACGGTGGACGATCCCTGGGTCATCAGCGAAGCCGAGTTCGTGAAGCTGGTCGACAACCCGCGGAGCTTCGAGATCTTCGTCGACCACCTCGTCGAACGCGGCCTGGACAACTCACCCGAGATGGCGCAGCTAGGAGCGCAGGTCGCCGCGGCCGAGCGCGAAGAGACCCTCCGTCGGCGGGCCTTCTGGAGCCCGGACATCGCGGTGTCGGGGAGCTACCTCGACAACTTCGACCAAGGAGGTGCCGGCGCCGGCTTGCTGGAAGGCGAGAACGACTGGAGCGTGAGCGTCGGCCTGCAGCTCCCGCTCTTCTCGGGCGGTGCTCGACGCGCGGCGCTGCGTCGCACCAACTTCCAGCTCGAGCAGCTCCGGCTCCTCGAGCGGGCCACGAAGGAGCGCATCGAACAGGCGATTCGGGCCGCGGTCCACTCCGCCAATGCCTCTTACTCGGGCATCGAGCTCTCCGCCATGGCGGCCGAGTCGGCCCGAAAGAACCTCGACCTCATCACCGACTCCTACGCCAAGGGGGTCGTGTCGGTCATCGATCTCCTCGACGCCCAGAACGCGTCCCTGGAGGCCGACCAGGCCGAGGCCGACGCCCTGGCCGACTTCCTCATCGACGTCATGCAACTTCAGCGTGCCGTCGGCGAGTTCGACTTCCTTCTCGACCCTGCCGAGCGCCAAGCCGTCGCCGACACCCTTCGTGAGCACGTCACCGCCTCGCGCGGTCGCTGAGTCGGAGCTCCTGATGAACCGTCATCCCCTCGTGCTGTCCTGTCTCGGACTCCTGATCCTCGGCTCGTGCAAGAAGGAGGAGGCTCCTGCCGAGGCTCCCCTGCGCCCGGTCCGTACGCTGACGCTCCAGTCGCCCGCCGGTGGAAGGGAGCGGGTGTTCGCGGGCACTTCCAAGGCGGCGCAGGAGGCGCGGCTGTCCTTCAAGGTCGCCGGGACGGTCATCGACCTCCCCGTCGCGGCCGGCGACCGCCTGCGCAGGGGTCAGCTCATCGCGCGGCTCGACCCCAAGCCCTTCGAGCTCGAGGCGCAGCAGGCTCAGGCGAGCCTCGTTCAGGCCGAGGCCAACGAGCGCAACGCCGACGCGAGCTATCAGCGAGTGAAGGGGCTCTACGAGAACAACAACGCCTCGCGCACCGACCTCGATGCCGCGAGAGCTCAGGCCGAGTCGGCCCGGGCTCAGGTCCGCGCCGCGCGCAAGGCAGTGGAGCTGGCCCGACTCTCGGTCTCCTACACGCGGCTGCGGGTGGACACCGACTGCTCGGTGGCCGAGGTCGCCGTCGAGCTCAACGAGAACGTGGCCAGCGGCACACCCATCGCCGTGGTGAACTGCGGTGAGAGCTTCGAGGTCGTCACCTCGGTTCCAGAGACGCTCATCTCGAAGCTCGCCCAGGGCATGACGACGCGCCTGCGCTTCGGCGCCCTCCCCGACCGCAGCTTCGAGGGAACCGTGACCGAGATTGGATCCGCCAGCAGCCGCGCCGCGACCTTCCCGGTGACCGTTCAGGTGGAGGGCGACCGCAGCGGTCTCCGCTCGGGTCTCGCCGCCGAGGTCATCTTCACCTTCCACGGTGGCGCCGACGACACGGCGCACTTCGTTCCAGGCAGCTCCGTGCTGAACGACCAAGACGGCACCTGGGTCTTCATCGCCGAGCCCGGTAGCGGCGGCGAGGCCACCGTCCGACGACGGGCCGTGACGGTGGGCGAGCTCACCGAGCGCGGGCTCCAGGTTCTCTCGGGTGTCGAGCAAGGGGACCGCGTCATCACCGCGGGAGCCTCGTCCATCCGCGATGGCCAGCGCGTCCTTCTCCACGACTGACATCGGTTCTCGCAAGCCCACCGACGGAGCAGCGCTCATGAGTCTCACCGGCTTTGCCATCGAGAAGAACCGGATCACCCTCACGCTGGTCGGGATCCTCTTCGTCTCGGGCCTCCTGGCCTTCTCCACCCTGCCCAAGGCCCAGGACCCCGGCTTCACGATCCGCACGGCGGTCGTCATGACCCCGTTCCCCGGGGCGAGCCCGGAGCGGGTCGAGCTGCTCGTCACCGACAAGATCGAGCAAGAAGTGCAGGAGATGCCGGAGCTCGACAACATCGTCAGCGAGTCGCGGACGGGCATCTCCATCGTCACCGTGAACTTCCGAGAGAGCTACAAGGAGATGCGGCCCATCTTCGACAAGCTCCGACGCAAGGTCGAGGACCTGACGGGCGAGCTCCCTCAAGGGGTCCGGCCGCCGGTGGTCAACGACGAGTTCGGCGACGTGTTCGGCTCGGTCTACGTGCTCACCGGCGACGGCTACGACCTCGTCCAGCTCGAGGAGGTCGCCGAGGACATGCGCGACCGCTTGCTGGAGCTCCCCGACGTCTCGAAGGTCGACATCCACGGCACGCAGCAAGAGGTCGTCTTCGTCGAGTACGAGAACGCCCGCCTCACCGAGCTCGGTCTCTCCCCCGGTCAGCTCACCGGCCTGCTCTCGGGCGTCAACATCGTGTCCTCGGGCGGCGACGTCGTCAGCGGGCGCGAGCGCATCGCCCTCGAGCCCACCGGCAACTTCGAGAGCGTCGAAGACCTCCGCCGCACGGTGGTGCCCCTGCCCTCCGGCAGCGTGGTCTACCTCGGCGACATCGTCGACGTCTACCGCGACGTCATCGACCCGCCGGAGAGCCTGGTGCGAGCCAACGGTCAGCCCGCCCTGGCCATCGCCATCTCCCTCCGCGAGGGCGGAGACATCCTCGCCCTGGGCGAGAAGCTCGACCTGCTCATGCCCCAGCTCGAGGCCGAGCAGCCCTGGGGGGTCACGCTGGACCGCGTGTGGTTCCAGGCCGAGCTGGTGGAGAAGAACGTCGACGACTTCGTGAACAACCTGCTGCAGGCGGTGGCCATCGTCATCGTGGTCATGGTGCTCTTCCTCGGGCTGCGCACCGGCTTCGTCGTCGCCTGCCTCATCCCGACGACGATGATCATCACCTTCTACTTGATGCAGGTCTTCGGGATCACGATCAACCAGATCTCGCTGGCGGCCCTCATCATCGCCCTCGGCCTGCTGGTCGACAACGCGATCGTCGTCGTCGAGTCGATCCTCGTGAAGCGCGAAGCAGGGATGGGTGCGGTCGAAGCCGCGATCAGCGCCGGTTCCGAGCTCAAGGCTCCGCTGCTCATCTCCTCGCTCACCACCGCGGCCGCCTTCATGCCCATCGCCCTGGCGGAGTCGGCCGTCGGCGAGTACACCGCCGACATCTTCTACGTGGTCACCATCACGCTGCTCGTGTCCTGGATGCTGGCGATGACCTTCATCCCCATGCTGAGCACGAGCTTCTTGAAGGTCACCAAGCGCGAAGACGACACGCCTGGCCGATGGTCGAACGCTTACCGAAGCTTCCTGGGCCTGTGTCTCCGTCAGCGTCTCCTCTTCGTCCTCGCGATCAGCGGTCTCTTCGTCGTCTCCATCCTGCTCATGGGCAAGGTGCCCCAGGTCTTCATCGCCCCCTCGGAGGACCCCGCGTTCACCGGCACCTTCGAGATGCCGCTGGGTACCTCCATCGAGGCGAGCACCGAGCTCATCGAGGACTTCGACCGCTTCGTCGAGGACGAGCTCCAGGCCAGCGAGGGTGAAGCCGGCATCACCAACTGGGTGAGCTTCATCGGCGACGGCGGTCCTCGCTTCGCGCTGGCTCTCGACCCTCCCAACCGCAACCCGGCCAACTCGTTCTTCGTCGCCAACGCCAGCCGGGGCTCCATCGTCCCCGACCTCATCGAACGGCTGGAGACCCACGCTCGCGAGACTCAGCCCGACCTCTCCGTGCGCCTGGCCCGGCTGGAGAACGGGCCGCCGGTGGGCTACCCGGTGGTCATCCGCATCTCCGGTGACGAGCTCGAAGACCTGGAAACCGCCGCCAGCCGGGTGACCGAGAAGCTCTGGTCGATGCCGGAGGTCACGGCAGTCAAGAACACCTGGGGGCGTCAGACCAAGAAGCTCGTCGTGCAAGTCGACCAGGAACGTGCTCGACGCTCCTCGGTCACCAGCGACGACGTCGCACTCTCGCTGCGGTCGAGCCTGTCGGGCATCGAGCTCACCCAGTTCCGTGACGGTGACGACTTGCTGCCCATCACGCTCCGCTCGGTGGCCGCCGACCGACGCGACATCGGCAAGCTGGACGGTCTCAGCGTCTACTCGAGCGCGACCGGCTCGTCGGTGCCCCTCAAGCAGGTCGCCGACGTCGAGGTGACCTTCGAGCCGGGCGTCATCGAGCGTCGGAACCTGCGCCGGACCCTCTCGCTGAAGGTGCAGCTCCGCGACGGCGTGACGGCAGCGGACGCGAACGCCATCCTGGAGCCTTGGCTCGAGGACGACGGCAAGAGCTGGCCCAGCGGGACGGCCTGGCAGATCGGCGGCGAGTCGGAAGACTCCGAAGAGGCCAATGCCTCCATCGGAGCGAAGATGCCGCTGGCTCTCATGGCCATTCTCTTGTTGCTCGTCGGTCAGTTCAACTCGCTGCGTCGGGTCGGCATCGTGCTCATGACGATCCCGCTCGGCCTCATCGGCGTGACCGCCGGCCTGCTCATCGCTCGCTCCTCCTTCGGCTTCTTCACTCTCCTCGGCATCATCTCGTTGGCGGGAATCATCATCAACAACGCGATCGTCCTCATCGATCGGATCAAGATCGAGCAAGACGAGCTGGGCAAGGAGCCACCCGACGCCGTGCTCGATGCCTGCCAGCAGAGGCTGCGCCCCATCCTCCTCACCACGGCGACCACCGTGCTCGGGATGATGCCGCTGTGGTGGGGCGGCACGGCGATGTTCGAGCCGATGGCCGTGTCCATCATCTTCGGCCTCGCGTTCGCGACGGTGCTGACGCTGCTGGTCGTGCCGGTGGCGTACTCGGTGTTGTTCCGGATCCGCTTCCGCTGAGGGGTTTCGTCTCGTGGAGGCCTCTCCGCAGCTCGTCTTCCGCGAGATCGATGTCGAGCGGGACGCCGAGACCTGCATCCAGTTCCGGGCCGACTCGTTCGCGTGCAGCTTCGGCAGCGACGAGCGCTTCTACCAAGAAGCCGGACCGGGCTGTCAGCACTACCTCGACGTCCTGCGACGTCGCAACGAGGAGCTCCCCGGGAGCTGCGTCCACGCCTGGCTCGACGACCGCATCGTCGGTCAGGTCGAGCTCCGTCTCCACCCGCAACGTGCCGACGTTGGCCGAGTCCTCCTTTTCTACCTGGAACCCGAGCACCGTGGCCGGGGCCTGGCCGCGCAGCTCGACGGTTACGCCATCGAGATCCTCAGTGGCGCTGGCTGTAGCAGAGCATCACTCCGCGTGAGCCCAACCAACGAGCCGGCGATTCGGTTCTACCGTCGGCAGGGCTGGATCGACCGCGGACCCGATCCGGATCACCCCGAAGTCCACGTCTTCGATCGAAGTTGGTAACGGAGCGCAATGCCGATCATCGAGCTGTCTCTCCAGGTGCGAGCCCCCATCGAGCGGGTCTTCGATCTCTCGCGCTCCGTCGACCTCCACGTCGTCTCGACGGCGGCCACCCGCGAGCGTCCGGTCGCTGGCGTGACCAGCGGTCTCATGGAGCTCGACGACACGGTCACGTGGGAGGCCACGCACTTCGGCGTGCGGCAGCGCCTCACCAGCGTCATCACCGCCTGCGAGCGCCCACGTCACTTCAGCGACGCCATGGTGTCGGGAGCCTTCCGTCGCTTCGACCACGACCACTTCTTCGAGGAAGCGGACGGGATCACCATGGTGCGTGAGCGCTTCGACTACGATGCCCCGCTCGGCCCCCTCGGCTGGCTGGCCGAGTGGTTGTTCCTGACCGCGTACATGAGGCGCTTTCTCATCCGAAGGGGCGAGGTCATCCGCCAGGTCGCTGAGTCCGACGAGTGGATGCGCTACCTGCCGACGAGCTGAGACGGGCTTCGTTCCCGAGCCTCGTGGAGCCTGACTGGTTCGGCTTCCGCGAAGCAGCCCGACGAGCGCTGGTCGGATGGGTCGCTCCGCCCCGCAGTCCCGACGCGGAAAGCAGACCAGCGGTCGAGATTGGCGTCTGAGTGAGGCCGCAGGCCGTCGTCGCTCGCATATGATTCTCGGTCTCGGCCGGCCCTTCATCACCGGCTCGGCCCGCGCCCTCATCACCTTCCTCTCGCAGCGACCCGCCACCTCACGATGCCCTGGGACGTCATTCGACCAGCCGTCTCCCCCGACGGAACCCTCACGCTGAGCGGCATGGTGCACGCCTCGGGCGTCACCGCCGGCAAGGGTCGGGGCGACGCGTGGACGGTGCGCTTCGCGCTCGAGCCCTGGAAGCTCGACGGTGGTGAGCTCCAATCCGACAAGCTGCCCATCTACCAGAGCATCGATCGCTCGGACCTCCGAGCGTTCATGAAGCGCACGCGCCCCCACGAGGTGCTGCGCGTTCGCATCCGGCCACACGAGGAGCTCGACGCCGCCGAGCTGCTCTTCGTCGTCACGGTGGGCGAAGCCGACGAGGAGCTGGCTGCTCACGCCGCTCAGATGCAGCAACCGGTCACGGCCCAGGACGACTTCTTCGGCACCTTCGTTCAGGAGGAGCAGCCCGGCTGGTATCGCACGAGCGCACGTTGGGGCCTGACCCCCGTTCACTTCTACGCCCACGTCGGCAACGACGGCACGCTGGCCACGGCCTTGCTCATCGCCAAGAAGCTCTGGCTCGAGCAGTCCGCCTGGGACAAGCGCATCCGCAGCTATGCTGCGCAGCGAATGCTCGGTCTCAAGAACGAAAGCTGGCTCGGTGAAGGCGAGCGACCGCTCAAGGCCTCCGAGTTCATGAGCCGGCTCACGGCAGGGTCGGTGCTGGTGGGCGCCAGCGGCAAGTTCAAGTTCTCGTTCGACGACGGCAACATGTTCCAGGGCAACGCGATTCAGGTGACCGGCTCGATCGCCGAGGGCCTCAATGACGCTGGGCTGCTGGGCTGACCGGACCGAACCGGAGGTCACCGATGACGCAGTTCGAGCCCCGCAACCCCGAGTTCGAGACGCGGGTCCGCGACAGCTTCGAGAAGCAAGCAGCCATGCACCGCATCGGCGCGACGCTCGAGCGCGTCACCCCCGGTGAGGTCGACATCCTTCTCCCCTACGACGCCGAGCTCACCCAGCAGCACGGCTTCATGCACGCCGGGATGATCTCGACGGTGCTCGACAGTGCCTGCGGCTACGCCGCGTTCACCCTCATGCCAGTCGATGCGGGCGTGCTCGCCGTCGAGTTCAAGATCAACCTCGTCGCGCCGGCCGAAGGAAAGTCGTTCCTGGCCCGCGGTCGCGTGATCCGGCCGGGCCGAACGATCACGGCCTGTCAGGGCGAAGCGATCGCACGGAGCGCAACGGGCGAGAAGACCATCGCGATCATGCAGTCGACGATCATGGCCATTCACGATCGCCCCGGCATCGAGGACTGAGCGATGAGCTCGCCGGTCCTCCTCATCACCGGTGGCGGTCGAGGCATCGGAGCTGCAACGGTCCGTCTCGCCGCGCAGCGTGGCTTCGACGTCTGCCTGTCATGGTGCAACGACGAAGCCAGTGCCCAGGCCGTGGCCGATGAAGTCACCGCCACGGGTCGACGTGTTCTCCTGGTTCGGGCAGACATCGGCCGCGAGGAGGACGTCCTCTCTCTCTTCGCCCGCTGTGACCGCGAGCTGGGAACGCTCACTGCCCTCGTCAACAACGCCGGCATCCTCGAGGCCCAGGGTCGAGTGGAGGACGTGACCGCCGAGCGGCTGTCTCGGATCTTCGCGGTCAACGTCACGGGGGCCTTCCTGTGTGCGCGCGAGGCCATCCGTCGGATGTCGACCGCTCGAGGCGGTACCGGGGGCGCGATCGTCAACGTGTCGTCCATGGCCGCACGCCTGGGCTCGGCAGGCGAGTACGTCGACTACGCTGCCTCCAAGGGCGCCGTCGACACGATGACCGTGGGTCTCGCCCGCGAAGTCGCCACGGAGGGCATCCGAGTGAACGCCGTGCGGCCAGGGCTCATCCACACCGAGATTCACGCCTCTGGTGGCGAGCCGAATCGGGTGGAGCGTCTCCGAAACCTCGTGCCCATGAAGCGCGGCGGCGAGGCGGGCGAGGTCGCACACGCGATCCTCTGGCTACTCTCCGAGAAGGCCTCCTTCACGACCGGTGCTCTCCTCGACGTCGCTGGCGGGCTCTGAGGATGCCCATGTCCGACTTCTACCTCGGGCTGCGCCAGAAGGTCGGCACGGACCTGCTGCTCATGCCGGGCGTCGCCGCGGTCATCCACGACGAGGCGGGCCACGTTCTGATTCAGCGACGGCACGACGGCAGCTGGAGCCTGCCGGCCGGCGCGATCGAGCCAGGAGAGCCACCGGCCCGCGCGGTCGTCCGGGAGGTCTTCGAGGAGACCGGACTCCGGGTGCGTCCAACGAAGGTGCTGGGGATCTTCGGAGGCGAGGAGTACCGATCGGCCTACCCCAACGGTGATCGAGTCGAGCACGTCGTGATGCTCTTCCTCTGCACCCGCGTCGAGGGCACTCTCGAGGCCATCGACGGCGAGAGCGCCGAGCTTCGGTGGTTCTGGCCGGGAGAGGTCCCGCCACTCGCGACCGAGTACCCCCGAGACCTGCTCCGTGCCGACGGGGCCCCGACGTCCACGCTGTTCGACTGGGACGAGAGCTGGCTGGGCTGAGCCTGCTCGTCTCAGAATGCGACAGCCTTGGCCACCCCGTGACCCGCTCGAGAGCGAGCGCGACCGACCCCTCGGACCACTCCCTAGGCAGCACCTGGGGAGGGCTGGTTCCGCCACCGTCGCGGACCTAAATTTTGCGTGTCACGACCACCTAGCTAGCCCGTCTTCTGGGGCATGCGGGACCTGAGGCTCCACCAACTTGGGGTCAAGCCACCACTGTTCGGGTCAGTTCGACTCGACGACGAATCAAGTCCCCAGAGGGATTCTTCAAATGAAGCACGCCGCCAATCGAAATCGACCCGTCCCACGGGTTCTCTTGTCCCTTTCTCTTCTCGTTCTCGCCAGTCTCCCAGCCGCAGCCAGCGATCTCGCCGGCACGCGCCTGGACTTCCTCGACCCCAACGGCGGCCCGGCGCCCTGCGGTGTCGTCTTCAACCCGGGGGGCTCGATCTCGTACCTGCCAGGCACGCAGCTCCAGGGCACGCACTACGAGCTCGGTGACAGCGGGATGGTGCGCCTGCACCTGCGCAACGACGGCACCACGACCAAGAACGGCCTCCAGGTGGACGTCACGCTGCCTCATCCGATGGTCTACACGGGCCTGGGTGCCGTCCCGAGCGGTGCCAGCGTGTCCTACACGCCACCGGCCAGCCCCGGCGCCCCGTCCTACGTGAGTCTCGAGGACCTGACCCTGGAGGGCGAGACCTCCCAGCAGCTCGGCATCTACTTCTCGGTGAACGAGATGAGCACCGAGTACTCCACCACGACCATGGGCACGTACACCGGGCTCGCATCCCAGCACTACTTCGTGCGCGACCCGGGCACGGACGAGCCCCTCGTGCTCTGTCCCAACACGCCCGTCGATCTCGGCCTGTTCACCGTCAGCGCCCATGTCCACGGCGAGTTCGATGACGTCACGGTCAGCAACGAGGCCCGTCTCCTCGACGTGCCCCCCGTCCCCGAGGGAGGCGGCGGCGGTGGTGGTGAGGGCGAGGAAGAGGGTCTCGTCCCCAGCCTCGGCAACCCCATTCGTGGCAAGGAGCTCGGTCACGCGATCGCCAATCAGCTCAGCACGCTGAGCCATGTCGCCACTTCCACCCCGCGCAGCACCGGTGAGCACCGACGCTTCGAGGGACGTGGCGTGCCGTCCCTGCCGGAAGGCCCCGTGGCCGGGCCGCCGCGCACCGACTCCTTCAAGCCCCCGATCAACTACGGCCGCGTCAACGACTTCGGCGACGCCCCCACCAGCTCGGCGGGCAACCCGTCGATCGCCTACCCCATCATCCGCCACGTCCGCGTCAGCGACCCGCTCATCACCCTCGGTGCCTTCGCTTCGGAGGAGGCGAACACCTGGGCGGCGTTCTCCGAGGACGACGACAGCTGCTCGAACGAGTACCCGGCCCCCGGTGGCGATCCGAACATGGACGGCCATGACGACGGCGTGGACCTCGTCGTCTGTCCCGCCGGTGGCGCCTGCCTCGAAGTTCAGGCCACGACTTCGAGCCAGGGCTTCCTCAACGTGCTCATCGACCTCGACGGGGACGGTGCCTGGGAGTGCGGTGAGCACGCGCTCAAGGACATCCCGCTCGGCTCGAGCTCCTACCAGCTCGACCTGGCCTCGGCCGGCGTGACGCCGGGTCAGTACTGGGTTCGGGTCACCGTCGGCAACGACCAGCTCGGGGGGGGAGCGTGCTGGCCGGGTGACGGTGACCTCGTCGGCGGTGAGACCGAGGACTACCTCCTCGTCGTGTCGGCGGGTCCGCCGATGACCTACGCGCTCTACGGCACCATCTGCGCGAGCACCGGCCTCGTCAGGCAGCTCACTCCCTGACGAGACGGGTGTCGGTCAGCACGAACGGCGCCCAGAACCAGGGATGTGCGAGCCGGTCGTCGGTCCCGCCGCGACCGGCTCGCAGGAACCCCAGCTTGGCGTCCCGCAAGGCATCCACGCGGGAGCGCCCGTCGTGCAGGGCCCGATAGAAGTCGTGGGCAAAGCGGGCGGTCGAGCTGTCCAGCACCCGCCACAGGCTCATGACGACGGCGTCCGCGCCGGCGGCGAGGAAGGAGCGGGCGAGGCTGAGAGCTCCCTCTCCCCGGTGAAGCGGGCCCAACCCCGTCGAGCAGGCGCTGAGCATGACGAGCTCGCAGCGCAGCGGGACATGGCGCACTTCGCGGGCGTGGAGAAGCTGTCCCGCTCGACCATCCTCTCCCGAGCTCAACACGAGCCCCGAGTAGGCCGGCGAGCCGTCGTCGACCTCGGCATGGCCGGCGAGGTGCAGGTGCGTGGCCGTCCCGGCCCAGCGCCGATACGCCGCCTCCGTCGCCTCTCCCCCACGAAGGACACGGGCCTTCGGAAACAGGGGCGCCAGGAAGTCCAGCTCACCCTCGACGTGGCTGAGCTCATCGAGCACGCGCCCTTCAACGGACTCCTCGGAGGCCGCGAACGCAACGAGAGAAGAGGTCCGACGTCGGGCTATCTCGCCTCGCTGAAGCTGGCCGAGCGACGGCAGGGTGACGACACTCATCCGCTCGATGAGGTACTCGAGCTCGTCCCAGCGACCTGGCTCCCGCCCTGGAGGGCTCAAGCACTCGAAGGGCACGAAGTGCAGCACGCCATCGGGCACGATGACGAGCCGGGTCCGCCCATCGATCTCTCTCGAGAACGGCCCCAAGAGAACCTCGTGTAGCTTGCGAGCCAGTGCGGAGGGGTGAGCCTCGAGACCCAAGCCGAGCGAGAATGCAGTCTCGGGTGCCCGAAGACCATCGAGGTACTTCTTCACCATGCGCTCGAGGCCACGGGGTGAGATGCGCAAGCGATGAGCCCGAACGACGTCCCGAGTGACCACCCATGCGCGAACCTCTTCTTCCCCCAACAGGTAGTGAACGAGTGCCGTCGTTTCTTCGAGCGACTCTTGAATGAGACTCAGGTCATCAACGAGGTGCGCCTCGCCACCACCAGACGACTCTTCGAGAAGGCGGTCGCTCTCTTCCAGCTGAGTTCTCAGGTCGTCTCGCCGCCGACGCAATCGCGAGAGATGCGCCGATTCGTCACCCGAATTCACCTGCTCATCGAATGCAGACTCCGCTGCCTTCAGGGCTGCCAGTGCTCTCGCCCTCGATGCCCGGGCCTCACCGCTCACCGTCGCACCATCCATCTGCCCACCGAAGGAATGCCGGAGGACACGAGCTCGGCCGGCATCGACGAGCAAGAGGCTCTCGATCGCTGCCTCGGCTGGCACCCTGCTGCCGTCCTCTAGGATGATTGCGGCCGCTCTCTCCATGGGTCGTTGGTAGAGCGCCTGTAGGTCGAGCTGAAGGTCCTGGCGGCGAGCACTCGGCAAGGCACGGTCCAAACCCTCCATCAACTCGCGATAGGCAGCGAGGGCATCGCGGGGACGCCCCAGCGCCTCGAGTGACTCTCCCAATCTCAACCAGCTGAGGAGGTCGTCCACTCAGAGGCCTCCACCCAGCCCCCGATGTTGCGCATGAAGCCTCATTGCGAAGCGAGCTGCGCGCAGCGCGCGCGCTGGTTCTCCACGCCTCAGCGCCAGCGCCGCCTCTTCAGTCGCAACGGCCACGCGATGAAGTCGATCTCTCGACCTGCGAGAGAGCGACTTCGCCCTGGCCAAGCCAGCCTCTGCTTCCTCGAGGCGTCCTCTCTCGCGCGCGAGGGAGCTGAGATAGAGCTGAGCGCCAGCCTGTTCACGGGCCATCCCAATCCGCTCCGCCTCGCCCAGGGCCTCCTTCAGCAGTGCCTCCGCCCGAGAGAAGCGGCGTCCCCGGAGCGCGACGTGTGCCTGGTTGACGAGGACGTAGACGAGGAGTCGCTCGTGACCGAGCTGACGGACGACGCGCTGAGCGACTCGGAGCAGGGAACGAGCATCTTCGAGGCGCCCCCTGTCCTCGTGTGCTGCCGCCATGAGAATCATGACGTGCGCACTCCCCACGCGGTCGCCCACTCGCTCTTGGAGCTCGAGTGAGTCTCGGAAGTACTTCAGGCTCTCACGATGCTCACCCACCTCGAGCGCGAGAAGTCCGAGATTGCTGAGAGCACCTGCCGCTCCCGCAAGGTCACCCACCGCCATCTTGAGCTTCATGACTCGTGGGTAGATCGTCAGTGCAGCCGCGTAGTCGAACCTCGCTCTTGCCACGTGCCCTTGATAGTTGAGAGCCGTCGCCTCACCCCAGAGATCCCCGAGCCTGCTGAATGTCTCCTGCAAGCTCCGAAACTTG
Organism: Acidobacteriota bacterium; assembly: GCA_039029535.1. Classification (GTDB taxonomy): domain Bacteria; phylum Acidobacteriota; class JBCCFW01; order JBCCFW01; family JBCCFW01; genus JBCCFW01. The sequence continues at coordinate 27,263 of JBCCFW010000035.1, read as the reverse complement.
GGCTCCGCACGCTCCGGCCGCCCCATGTCGATGTCGAGCGCTGCGAGCTCCATGGCCGCCGGCCAGCACGCTGCGTCCCTTTCGAGTGCGCTCTGGAGGTACCGCCGAGTCTTGGCGACGGGCCGACCGAGTCGTCGGCTCAGGTAGCCGAGGGCATGACGCGGTCCGGGCTCATTCGGCCGCTGCTTCCCCTGCCGGCGAAGCTCCTCTTCCAGCTCTCGATGACTCCCCGACCTCAGAGCGGCCTGCGTCATCTCCTGCCATGCCCAGGTGAATCCCGGAGCCTCCTCGGTGAGGTCCCGGAGGGCTCGTCGCGCCTCTTCGTGTCGCCCGACGTTCATGGCATCCACGGCCCTGCGGAAGGCCTGGAGCACGTCGGTCTCGGTCGACTCCTGCTCTCGTTCGCTCATTCAGGCGAGCATGCGTCCTGACCCCCGAACCTGCCAAGGGCGACGACCACCGACCGACCTGAATGCGGAGCCTGACCAGCGTCAGGTCGCTGACTCAAGGAGCATCACTCACCCGTCGGCGCGCCAGCCAACGATGGACGGTCCCGCCATGCTGCTGCTCTTCCTCCCGACACGAGTGCACCAGCTTGAAGCCGTGATCGTCGTCGCTCCCCCGGGTCGCCTCCACGAGCTCGGGCCAGTCGGGGAGACCCTCGCCAGACGGTTCTTCAGCGAGCTCCGGGCAACCCTCGACGACGTGCACTGCCAGGAGCGCACGCGTGAGCTCTCGCAGCAAGGCCGACTCGACCTTCGGCACGTGCTCGAGCAGCACGCGAGCCGCATGAGTCGCGGTGACGGCATGAAGCGACACGAAAGTGTCGCTCGCGACGAAGAGCCGACTGGCGAGCACCGCCAGCTCGGACAGGCAGGGCTCAGCGCGGTCCACCAGCTCACGGTACTCGGGACGTCCTGCTGCCAGGACGAGACGGGGCGTGATGAGACCACCACTGGTGATCGGCTCGGCGTCTGCGAGAGCACGGGAGAGCTGGGTCGCGACTTCGACCGGGCTCATTCGAGCTCCGGACACCGGTGTCGGAGGAGGCAGGGACCGATGCGTCGCGACCCAATAGGCGAGCCCCGCCGCGATCTCGTCCTCGCGCCCGAAGGCCAGGCCGTAGCTCAGCCGAAGCAGTGGGTGGAAGGCATCGGTGATGAGGCCGTCGAGGAGCCTGGGCACGACATCGGCCAGCACGGCCTCTCGCCCCCTCCGCACGATCGACTCGTCGAAGTGAGCGAGCAGGTCGGGCTCGCGCTCACTCTCCCCGAGGCAGCTCGACCAGTCATCGACTGCTCCCAGCCCGGCGCTGACCGGCTCGAGCCGTCCCTCGTAGCAGCGGGCGAACCGCTCGATCTCCTCATCGCCCAGCCCCAGGGCATCGATCGCCAGCAACGCCATCGGTAGGTGGTTGCTCATGCCACCGCCGAAGCGAGCTCCGTGGGCCCTGTTGCACCGCAGCTCTCGATCGAGAACCTCGGAATGGCTCACGTGCGAGAACGACATCGGATTCCCAGCTCCCGTTCGACCCGCGTGCCGGCCCGGGAAGTCGGGCCTCGGGCTTGGATGTTACCCGACACGCTCGCGACTACACTCGGGGCTCCAACGACCCGGTCCACGGAGCCCCCTCATGCCCGAGCTCGAGCTCGTCACCGATCGACGTCACTGCCAGGAAGAGGCCCGACGCGTCTTCCGGGAGCTGACCGCGTTCAACATCGATGCGGTCGGTGACGACTCGAAGCCGCTGCACCTCTTCCTTCGTGACGACGACGGCGAGTTACTGGGCGGCCTGATCGCCACGACCTACTGGGGGTGGCTGGCCATCGACACTCTCTGGGTCGACGCCAAGCAGCGAGGCAACGGACATGGCCACGCGCTGCTGACCGCCGCCGAGACCGAAGCCGTCGACCGTGGCTGCCAGCAGTCCCTTCTCGACACCTTCAGCTTCCAGGCCCGCCCCTTCTACGAGCGTCACGGCTACCGCGTCGTCGCGACGCTCCCGAGCTTCCCGCCGGGACACGAGCGCTACTACCTGACGAAGACGCTCGTGCCCCAGGACTGAGCGAGGCTCAGCTCGGTAGGGACGCGAGCGCCTCCGGCGGCGTCCCGTCGAGCCCGCCCCCGCAGTCGGCGCAAGGGCACCACTCGCGGAGCCGCTCCCAGGGATAGATGCCCGTCGAATGCCCGTCCTTCCAGCTCATGGAGAGGGCGTAGTTGCCGGCGTAGCTCAGGCCCGCCAGCCGCGGGCTGTCGACGGGGATGAAGCTCGACTCACCGCCGTGTCCCTGGCAGTTGGCGCAGGGACACCAGCCGCGGAGGTAGTCGACGGGGTACACGCTCTCGTGACCGTCGGCCCAATCGATGACGAGGAGCGTCTGCTCCTCGTCGAGAAAGCGCACTCCGACTTGGTCGTGACGGGGGTCCATCCCGGGAGGATATCGCGAGCGGGCCGGTCCTCGACGACGCTCGCCTCAGGTGGGACCGCCCTCAGTGAGAGCCGCGGTCGACCGCGCCTCACGAACGGCCAACCCGACACCCGGCAGCGTGAAGAGACCGAAGAGCAGCGCCAGTGCCCAGCGTCCATCGACCAGCGCGGCCGCTGCTTGCGTTCCCAGGAACAGGACACAGGCCAAGTGGAAGCGCCAGGTCGGGCGCCCGTACCAAGTGGCCGGCCACTTCGCCCCGGACCGGGGCGGATGGTAGAAGCCGAGCCACCGGCCCAGGGGCGTGACGAGGACGACGAACAGGCTCGCGATCGCAATGGCGACGAAGATCTTCATGAGAGCTCCGGTACGGCAGGTCCTCGAGGCGGTTTCGCACCTCGAATCGACTCCTCACGCCGGAAGACCATGGCGGGCCCGTGACCTGACAGCTCTCAGCGTCTCAGCCGTCGTTCTCCCCACAGGGATTCGACGCACTGACGAGGTACCAGACGAGGCTCGAGCCGTCGTCGGCCTCCTCGTGGGTCGTCGTGTCCACCGTGGCCAGCGTCATCGGCGTGCAGGCCCCGGCGTCGGCCACGCAGGCCTGAACGAGATACTCGGTCGCGTCGGTGGCCGCCGCCCACGACAGCTCGTGACCGCCGCCGCTGAGCCGGAGCCGGAGACTCGGACCGACCGCACCGGGCAGGCCGACCAGCCGGAGCTCCGCACCGTCGGAGGTCACGCTCGTGCCGCCCCCGTCGGTGATGACGACGTCGTAGGTGCCCACGGTCCCCGGCCCCACCGGGTCGACGGTGAGCGAGGCCGTCGCGACGCCCAGGTACGGGGCCCCTTCGGCCAGCTCGAGGCCGTCGCGACGCCAGGCGAAGCCGAGCATGCCGTCGCCGCTGGCCTCGACCGAGAGCATCGCGCTGCCACCGTCGCAACCCACGGCCTCGACCGGCTGACGATCGATCGTCGGCGAGGCCACCGTCGCGGGTCGCGCCGACCAGGCCAGCAAGCGGATGTAGGCCGCCTGGTAGGCGATCTGATTCTCGGTGACCTCCCAGGAGTTCTCCGGCCAGCTCGTGTTCCAGTCGCGGTAGCTCTTCATGACCGGCTGGTTCTGCGGCGGCTCGAGCGGCGGCCCGCCATAGGACGGGTCTGGCGCGAAGTAGCGGTTGGGTCCACCGGGGAGGATGCCTGGAGGCGGTCCGTGCAGGGACGTGCCGACCTGGTCCCAGTCGGTGCCGTCGGCGAACCAGCCGTGGTAGAGCGTGGTCGTCGACGTCTCGGCGCCGTGTCCGCCCATGTTCGTGAGATAGACGAGCCCCACCGGGTTGATGCCGTGGAGGTAGTGGGTGTATCCGCGTGCTGCGTCGAGCGCCTCGGCATCGCGGGCGGGATCGAGACCGTAACGAACGGCCAGGTAGTACATGAGCCCGGAGTGCGCCTGCGTGCGGTTGCTCGCCCAGGTGTAGTTGTCGGCCTGCAGCCAGGCGCGGTACGGATCGTCGCCGTCGGCGTGATGCTGGAGGTTCGCACCGCCGTAGAGCGAGCCGGCGTAGGTGTCACGCAGCGCCGTGGCGGTGGCAGGGGTCGCGCCGGGGAGCGAGGCGTAGAGGAGCGCGGCGTCCTGGAACTCGGGCTCGAAGGGGTAGACGAAGTTCCACTGCATCATGTGCAGCTCACGGAAGGTCGCGTCGACGTGATCGCGGAAGCGGGTCTCGCCGGTGAGCTCGTAGAGATAGATGGCCGCGCAGGTGCGGCTGGCTCGCTGGTGGTAGTCGCTGTCCTCGGCCGAGGCGCTGGAGTAACCACCATTGCCGTAGTAGCTCGGGAAGGAGCCGGGGTTGGCCTCGAGCCAGCCCCAGGCCGAGAGCGCCGCCCGCTCCATGTCGTCGGCGTAGGTCAGGGCCTCCGGCGAGCCCTGCATCCGGAAGACCGTCGCCGCGTGGGCGAAAGCACCGCAGGCCGACACGGTCGCCGAGCCCGTCGTCTCCGAGTAGCGACGCGGCGCCGTGTCGGCGCTGGGCGGGCTGGCGATCGCCCAGTCGGTCACGGACACCTTGTGGATGACCGAGCCGTCGGGTCGCTGCATCTTCAAGAACCAGTCGAGCTCGACCCGCGCCTCGTCGAGCACGTCGGGGATGCCGTTGCCGGACTCGGGGAGGTCGGCAGCGTCGGTGAACGCATCCGGGTTCTCCCGCCAGGCTGCGAGCAAGTCGTGGATCGCACCGTCGGTGAAGTTCACGTACTTGTTGTAGTCACCGGCGTCGTGCCAGCCGCCGCTGAGGTCCAGGCCCGCGCCGCCCGGGTCGAACACCGGACGACAGTCGAGGTCTTGCTCCGGACCGAGGTGACAGGCGGTGTCGGTCCAGGAGGCCCCCGCGTGATCGGCGTGCTTCTCGACGCCGCAACGCTGGTAGAGCAGCGAGCGCAGGGCCGCCCGGAGAACCGGCGAGTACACGTCCTCGGCGATGCGGAAGACGTGGGACGAGACGTCGTTGGTGACGTCGTGGAGGTAGTACTCGTCAGGCTCGGTGACAGCGGAGAAGTCGAAGTGCCAGGCGGCATCGCCGCTCTCGCCGTGCACCGCTCCACCCCGCCACTGCGTGACCGGACCGGTGAAGACGACGGCATCGTCGGCAACGCGACGGACCTGGAGGTCGGCGCCCGGCGTGTAGGGTGAGGGCGCGTTGAAGCCGACGCGGGGGTCGGAGAGGACGGCGACCTTCGTGTCGATCGGACGCCAGCCGAACTGGTCGACGTGGAGGTGCGGGTCACCCACGGGAGTGCCGGCACGCACGACCGAGGCAGGGAGGACGAAGAGGAGGAGAGCGACGCCGATGAGGTGCCTCATGTGGCGATCATGACCCAGGTCGGAGGCCGACTCCAGCCGGGGGCCCGCGTCACGGGTCGGCGCGGTCGCCTTCCGGACGCGGCGGGGGCCGGTGAGGCGCTGCCGCTTCTTCCTTGACGCCCCAGGGGGCTCGGAAGGGAAACTCCCCGATGAGTTACCGCGGCATCCTCTTCGACCTCGACGGGACCCTCGTCGACACCGTCGTGGCCTGGGTCGACTCCTGGCTCGCGACCCTCTCCTCCTTCGGCCCCGAGATCACCCGCGAGCGCTTCCTCTCCGAGGTCTATCTCAAGAACCGAGCCCTGGGTGAGGTGCTGGAGAGCCTGAACCTCGACCCCTCGATCGAGCCCGAATTCCGACGACGACGTGACGAGCGCTACATCGGCGAGCTGGCCAACGTCTCCTGGCTGTCCGGCGCTCCAGAGCTCCTCGAGCGGGCCCGCGCCCAAGCCCCGGTGGCCATCGTCACGGCGGCCTGGGTGAGCTACGTCGACGCCATGGACGCCGTGCTCGACCTCCGGTCCCGCGTCGACCTCGTCATCACCGCCGACGACACCCCGGGCAAGCACAAGCCGGCCCCCGACGGGCTCCTCATGGCGGCCGAGCGCATCGGCGCTCCCCCGGAGGACTGTCTCTACGTGGGCGACCAGGAGTTCGACATGGTCGCGGCCAACCGCGCCGGCATGGAGTCCTGCTTCGTCCGGACCGACCACGCCCGGGGCCACATCCAAGCCGACCGCACCATCGGCGGACTGTCGGAGTTGCGCTTCGACTGAACGCGCGCCATTCCTTTGGAGGGAAAGGATCCGCGTTCATGCTCCACGCCGAAGCTCTCGACACTCCGATCGGCGAGATCGCCTACGCGATCGACGAACGGGGCACGCTCTGCCGCCTGAGCTTCATCGATGAGCTCGGCCGGGAGACCTTCGAGGACGACCTGGCCGCCCTGGACGAACGGGTGGCCTGGGACGACGGCCGCTGCGAGCCCCTGCGCATTCAGCTCCAGGAGTATTTCGGCGGGAGTCGTCGCGAGTTCCGCATCCGCGTGAAGACGGTGGGCACGGAGTTCCAGGACCGCGTCTGGCAGGGCCTGCAGGAGATCCCCTACGGCACGACCATCAGCTACGGCGAGCTGGCGCGACGCATCGGCTCACCCGACGCCTCCCGCGCGGTGGGTCAAGCCAACAACAAGAACCCCATCGCCATCGTCATCCCCTGCCATCGGGTCATCGGCAACGACGGCAAGCTCACGGGCTTCGGCGGCGGGATGGACGTCAAGCGCCGGTTGTTGGATCTCGAGACGGGCCAGGGCCTGTTGATTTGAGGTCGACGCAACCTGGCCGCTAGTCCGACGGCCCATCGTTCCCTCGATCGAGCTCCGATCCCTCGATGAGATCCTCGATGGCAAGTCGGAACCAGCCCCAGAACGAGTCGAAGACCTGCCGCACTTCCCAGCCGGGGCTGGCGAAGTCGTGGATGACGAGAACCGTCCCGGGAGGCCCCTCCTCTCCTGCGACGAGGAAGCACGCGACGTCGTCGTCGTCTTGGCGACCCGCGAACGGCACGACGCGTCGGGTAACGTAGCGCTCGGTCAGACCGGCAAGTCGTGAGCTGAGCTCCTCGGCCTCCAGGAAAGACCAGGGCTCGAGCCGTGTCAGCCCGAGCGCGTGAACTCGGTGAAGAGCCTCGGGAACGCTGAGCCCGACAGCAGCCAGGGCTTCGGAGAGATCCTTCTCGGCCGACACGTCGTCGTCCTCCTCGCCTGCGTGACAGGCCACGTCTGGACCCATCACTCCGGCTCCTCTACCCTACTGCCGATGATGCTGCCCGAATCGTTCCTCTGCTGAACGCTCCCCAACGTCCTGCTGGTAGCAGGGCTCGCGCTGCTGTCCTTCGGCCCCTGGGGCCTGTCGGGCGGCATCCTCTGCATGTTGGTGGGAATCGGGCTCAAGATCCGCGCCTTCCGCATGACCTCAAGTCGACCCGCATGAGCGAAGGCGCGACGGCACCGGGCCCCTGGTGGCTGCGCAACGGTTGGTGGCTCGGCGTTCCCTTCGCCGTCGCCAACCTCATCGCTTACTTCACCTTCTTCGTGAAGTGGCCCGACCTCCGCGACCACCCCTGGCCCAGCCTCCTCATCGGCCTGCTCATCCTGACTTGGATCGTCGTCGGTGCAGGGCTCGCGTGGAAGCAGGGAGCGTGGCTCCGCCGACTCGGGGCCCTCGCGCTCGGAGCCTTCGGCCTGCTGGTCTCGCTGCTCCTGCCGTTCTACGTCTTCGGGCTCTCCTACCAAGTGCCCGAACCGACGGCGACGACGGAAGCTCTCACCGTCGCTCCCGACTTCACGCTCACCGACGACCAGGGCGCCTCCCGCTCACTCTCGGAGTTTCGTGGCAAGAAGGTGTTGATCGTCTTCTACCGCGGCTGGTGGTGACCGTTCTGCGTCTCTGAGCTGCAAGGCTTGCAGCTGAACCTGGCCGAGCTCCGGAAGCGCGGGGTCGAGGTCCTCGCCATCAGCGGTGACTCTCCCGAAGAATCACGCAAGATGGCGGAGAGCGCCGGGATCGAGTTCCCGCTGCTCTCCGATCCCGACCTCACCGTCGTCGACCTCTACGGCCTGCGACACGACGGCGCCTCGATCGACGGCAGCTCGGCGGCACGCCCGGCCACCTTCCTCATCGATGAGCAGGGCGCCGTTCGCTGGAAGGAGCTGACCGAGAACTGGCGCATCCGCCTGCGACCCGAGCGCGTGTTCGAGGCTCTCGACGACCTCGGTTGATCGAGCCGAGGCTCGCCCTCGTCTCAGTCGCGTCGGAACACGTGGATGACCGGTCGGAGCTGACCCAGCGTCACCTCACGCTCCGCGACGAGCTCCAGCGGAAGCTCACTCGCCGCCTCGGCCACCGCCTTGCGCCGCGGGCTCAGCAAGGCCACGCGCCCACCCGGCTTCAGCACGCGCGCGACGCTCTCGAGCAGCTCGGCGTAGAGCCGACGCAGGGAAAGCGTCCGCCGCGCGAGCCGGATCCCGAAGGGTGGGTTCGTCACCACGAAGTCGACGCGTCCATTCCACTCATCCGGCAGGTGACGCGCATCGCGTGTCGCGCAGCTCACCTCGAGCTCGTGAGCAGCGAAGGTCGCTCGCGCGACGTCCACCGTCGCCGCGTCCCAGTCAGAGGCGTGCAGCTCGAGACCCGGCGCAACCTCACCCGCCTCGACCACGATCGTCCCCGAGCCACAGGTCGGATCGAGGAAGAGGGCCGGCTCACGACGACCGACCAGGCCGAGCATCCGAACCATGGCCGCCGCCACCGTCGGACGCAGCGCCGAGCGTAGGTTGCGCCCGCGGCGGATGCGGTCGGAGAGCATCCCGCGAAAGGGACTCCACAGCAGCGCGCGATCGGCGATCAGGTCCAGGCGCACGGTCGCCTCAGGGTTCGTGAGATCCACCGCCGTGCCGTGACCCTCTTGCAAGACAGCCCCGACCGCACCGGCCGCCTCGCGCCGCGAGAAGCCGGCCGACGTCTCACCGGAGGCCGTGACCCGAAACGACGACGACTGACGGAGCCAGTCCAGGTCGAGCCCCCGTGCCACCGCCCGCAAGTCGTCGAGCGAGCCGACTTCGACGTCGCCGATCACGCGCCCGAGCTCATGTGTCAGACGCAAGTCCCGCCAGTGCGCGCCGACCGGCTGGCCCTCGTCGGTGACGACCCGCCCGGGCAGCAGCTCGAACCGCGCCTCGGGATCCAGGAGCTCGCGGACCTCCTCGGCGAGGAGCGACTCGAGCCCGAGATCCGTCGTCAACAGCAGCGTCACGTCAGCGCACTCTTTTTCTAACGAGTCATTCCGGGACTAATGGATGGAATTCGAACCGGTGATTCAACCTCATCGGGCGTGATTCAGTCGAAGATTCGATCCGACCGTTTCGAGCCGACCTCGTCCCGTCCACGGAGATTGCGCCGTGTTCGTCCCCCGTCTGTCTTCCGCCGTCCTCATTCTCTCGCTCGTCCTGACCACCGGTCTCGCCCACGCCATCGTGGAGCCGTCCGACGCGGTCGAGGGACAGACCCGCCTCCCCTTCCTCTGGCAGGTGCAAGAACCGACCGACCTCGCCGCCGCCCGAGCCGAGCTCGACGAAGGCTGGCAGCGCTTCCTCGCCGAGGAAGGTGGTCGTTGGTGGCTTCGCACCGACGCCCGCACGGGCCGCCCCTCCCTCATTCAGGGCTCGGGCCTTCCGTGGATCCCCGGCAAGGGCAACGACCTGACCTGGGAAGCGCTCGGTCACCAGGGCACGCCCGACCGGGACGTCATCCGCGCGCTGCTCGAGACGAAGGCGCGGGAGCTCCTCGCGAGTCACCCGGATCTCTTCCGCCTCCCCGCCGGCATCGACTGGAAGGTCGACGCGGACGCCTCCGTCGGTCTCGACGACGGTCGCACCTGGCAGCTCAGCCTGAAGGCCCATCGCGGCGAGGTTCCCGTCGAGCGAGCCGGTCTCGTCTTCCGACTCAGCCACGGCAACCTCGTCCAGCTCGGCTCGGCCTTCGTTGCCGACGAGCTCAGCCTCGTCGACGTCACGCCCGAGCTCGCTCCGACGCAGGCCTTCGACCTGGCCTTTCATCGAGCCACCGGCCTGCTCCTTCCCTACGGTCCGCAGCTCGAGCTGCCGGAGATCCGCGACGTGGTCGAGACGGGTCGGCTCCACCTCGTGCCGGTCGCCGACGATCCGCGCAAGCACGACGGTCGCTTCGGTGAAGGCCTGAGCTACCGCTTGACCTACGAGGTCATCTTCCGGCTCGAGACCGGTCACGAGACCTGGACCGCCGAGGTCGACGCCCGCACTGGCGAGATCGTCGCGCTCTTCGACGGCAACCACTACGCCTGCCCGCCCTCGGCCATCCCGCAGGGTCGCGTGACCGGCGGTGTCTTCCTCGGTCCCATCGAGGAAGTCTCGGAGACCGTGCGTGGCATGCCCGAGACCGTGGTCGAGCACGGCGGCACGCTCGTCACCGACCTCAACGGTCTCTTCCCGTCGACGCCGGGCACGCCGTCCGAGACGGGCCTCAACGGCTTCTACTTCGACATGAACTGTGTCGACTGCGTGAACCCGCCGCAGGTCTTCGCCCGCAACCCCAACGGCGGCAACCTCTTCCTCGGCTTCGGCGGCAACGACGAGGTCGGCAACGGCACCTCCACCCCAGCCGAGCGCAACTGCTACTACCACCTCGCCCTCGTGCGTCAGCTCGCGGGCAAGCACCTCGACGATGCCGACACCGGCGGCTTCCTGACGACGCCGCTCCCGGCCAACGTCAACATCGACTCCAACTGCAACGCCTTCTTCGATGGCGGAAGCGTGAACTTCTATCGCGCGGGCGGCGGCTGCAACAACACCGGCACCATCGCCGACGTCATGCAACACGAGTGGGGTCACGGCATCGACCGGGCCACCGGCAACGCCGGTGACGGCGCCCGTGGCGAGGGTCTCTCCGACGTGGTGGCGTGGCTCTCCACCCACGACTCGAACCTCGGCCCCTACTTCAACGTCGGCGTGGCCGCGGGCATCCGCAACGCCGACGAGGCGGTGTTCGGTCTCGTCACCCTCGGCAACCTCCTCGACGTCTGTCCTGGCGGTACCGGACCTGCCGGCGGCCAGGTTCACTGCGAGGGCGTCATCTTCTCGCAGACCTTCTGGCGGATGAAGAACAGCCTCATCGCCAAGTACGGCGAGGTCGGAGGCTGGCACGCTGCGGAGCGTCTCTTCTTCCAGAGCCTCCCCATCTCCGACACCTACATCCCCGACCAGATGACGTCGGTGTACGACGCGGTCGTCCTCATCGACGACGACAACGGCGACCTCGCCGACGGCGTGCCCAACGGCGACGAGATCAACGAGGCCTTCCTCCATCACGAGATCGCCTCGATGGTCCTGGCCACCGACTCGGGTGAGTGCGCTCCCCCGACGGCACCGCCCATCACCCTCGTCGACGCCATGAACGCCGACACCGGGCTGTGGCAGGTGCAGGTCTCCTGGACCGACGTGCCGGGAGCCGTGGAGTACCTCCTCGTCCGCAACGACTCCGACGGCGTCGGCGCCGACATCCCCGTCGCTCGCTTCGCCCCGCCGGCCACGAGCTACCTCGACGACAACATCACCGACGGCGTCGACTACCGCTACCGCATCATCGTCCTCGATGCGGGTGGCTGCACTTCGATCAACGACGATTCGGCGACCGTCTCCGTGGGCGCGCTGCCGAACCTGGCCTACGAGAGCTACGTGGCCGACGACTTCGTCGGCTTCGGCAACGGCAACGGCGTCCCCGAGCCGGGTGAGGTCCTCGACCTCACCGTGGGGGTGGTCAACGCCTCAGCGGCCCTCGCCACGGGCGTGAGCGGCACCTTGAGCTCGACTCATCCGGGCGTCCGCATCCTCACGGACACGGCGTCCTATGACGACCTCGACCCCTTCACCAGCGGCACGAGCCTGGCTCCCTTCGTCGTCGAGCTCGATCCCGGCCTGGTGAGCTGCGGTGACATCGTGACCTTCGAGGTTCAGCTCGACGCCACCGACGCCTGCTCCGATGCCTTCTTCAGCTTCACCGTCGGTCAGCAGACCGGCTACACCTTCCATGCCTCCGACGACATGGAAGTCCTCAGCGGCTGGACGGTCGATCCGGACGGCACCGACGACGCGACCGAGGGCATCTGGGAGTGGGGCGACCCGCATCCGACCAACCGCAACAACCAGCCAGCCGACGATCACACGCCCCACCCGGGCACGCAGGCCTGGATCACCGGCAACGTCGAGGGTGCTGGCCAGAACGACGCCGACGTCGATGGCGGCTGCACGACCCTGCAGAGCCCCGTGTACGACATGGGCGGCCGGAGCGGCACCGAGCTCGTCTACTGGCTCTGGTACAACACGCGTCAGACGCCGGACGACATGCTCCTCGTCGAGATCACCAACGACGGCGGGATGACCTGGTCCACGCTCGACACTCACGACGGCAACGGCGACGAGCGTCAGTGGCTCGAACGCCGCCTCGACCTCGACACGATCCTCGGCGAGCCGGCCGACATGGTCGCCATGAAGGTCCACGCCTGCGATGTCGGCGACGACTCGCGGGTCGAGGTCTTGATCGACGACTTCGTCATCCGTTCACCGGTGTGGACCTGCGAGGCCGCAGCGCCTCGCCCGCGTCTCGACATGACCGCGACCACCACTCGCGACGATCCCATGAGCGGTGCTGCCGGCAACGACAACGGCCTGATCGACCCGGGTGAGAGCGTCAAGGTCACCGTCGACGTCGAGAACACCGGCAATGCCGACGCCACGACCGTCACCGGATTGCTGACCGTCGTGTCCGCACCTCCGGGCACGGTGGTCAGCGACCCCGACGGACTCTGGCCGGACGTCGGCCCCGGCATGAGCGCCACCACCGGCGGCGACCTGCCCGAGCACTTCGAGATCACGCTGCCCGAGGACGGCTCCTGTGGCGAGACCGTCGAGCTCCGTCTCGACGTCACCTACGACGGGCCGGCCGACAGCTACTCGTTCACGTCGTTCTTCGAGGTCTTCGTCGGTCTCGAGATGCAGGTGCCGATCTTCTTCGACGATCTCGAGGTGGCCGCCAACTTCGCCAGCCGGAGCAACTGCACCATGCCTCCGGACTGCAACGACGAGGACGACTGGCAGCAAGGCATCCCCGGTGGCCTCAGCCCCTTCGATCCGACCACCGCCTGGTCCGGCGAGAGCATCTGGGGCAACGACCTGAGCGGCTTCCGCGACGGTGACTTCTGGGACGGAAACTACGCTCCCAACATCGACAACTATCTCGAGGCGCGGCCCCAGAACTGTGCCGGCTTCAGCAACGTCCACCTGAGCTTCCGTCGCTGGCTGTCCGTGCTCGCCGGTGACCGGGCCCGCATCCTGGTCAACGGCACGGTGGTGTGGTCGAACGCCGACGCCGAGATCATCGACACCGAGTGGGTCGAGCAGGTCATCGACATCAGCGCGATCGCCGACGACAACCCGGCCGTGAGCGTGCGCTTCGAGCTCGCTGCGGACGACAGCGGCGAGGCCGGCGGCTGGAACCTCGACGACGTGTCGATCTTCCAGCGCGACCTGACCTGCGAGACGTACTGCACGGCCGCCGCTGCGCCCGCACCGGCAGGCCCGGTGCTGCGCGCCGGTGCCGACTTCGGTCTCGACCGGGTCCAGTGGGACTTCACCGGCTTGATCCTGGATCCAGGCGAAGCCTACGTGCTCCGACGCGGGACCAACCCAGCCGCGCTCGACGTCCTCCTCACCCCCGACGACCACGTCGATCCGACCTGGACCGACACCGGCCTCACCGAGCCGCTCTACTTCTACCTGCTGTCACGAGTGAATTGCGCGGGCGAGTCGTTGCGCAGCCCGTGACGCGCTCTCCGAGACCGGACGTCGTCACCCGGTGACGTCCGGTCCCTCGGGTCATGATGGAGGGATCGTGATCACGCCTGAGTACGACGCCAATCTCTACCCACGAGACGGCTCCAACCCGACGATCAGCAACGCCGATCCCAGTCGAGCCGACGTCGGCGTCTGTTTCTCGGGGGGCGGCTCACGGGCTCTGACCTGTGCCTGGGGTCAGATGATCGGACTCCGGAACCTGACGATCGGGGACGAGAGCCTGCTCGACAGGATCCGCTACCTCTCCTCGGTCTCCGGCGGCACCTGGGCCTCGGCCCTCTGGGTCTACCTGCCCGAGTCGGTGCCGGAAGACGAGTTCTTCTCGCCGCTCGTGAACCCCGGTGACCTCGCCATCGGCACCCCTCCGTCCGGTGGGATGGACGTCTCCGAGATGGGTCCCCTGGCCATGGGGCGAGTGCCGCAGGACTTCGAGAGCCTATTCGAGCCCGATCCACTGAAGAACATCATCGCCGAGTTCCTCCTCATCGTGGGCCTGCAAGGCCGGAAGCTCTCCGAGTCCCTTCCCTGGCTCTGGATGTACATCGTGGGACTCAACGTCCTGCGGCCCTTCTCGCTCTACGACTACTCGATCGAATCCGTACTGAAGGGTGAGCCACCCTGGAGCTACGAGGGCGCGAAGTCCTTCACTCTCTCGAAGAGCTACGCGGCGGCTCACGTGCTCGACCTGCCACTGCCACCGCTTGCGGACGGATTCGTGTACGTGCATGGCGGCGCCGAGGGATCTCCGAACCGCCCGATCCACGTCATCAACACCAACATCGTCGGACCGACACCCTCGGGAGCCATGGGCCCCATCCTCGTCCCGATCCAGGTCAGCCCGGTCAGCGGAGGCAGCCTCGGCTCGGATCCGACCAGGCCCGAGCCTCCTCTCGGCGGCGGCAGCGTCGAGTCCTTCGCCTTCACGTCCCAGCTCCAGTCCACGACCACCGAGAGCCCCGTGACCTCGGCGTTCCCGCGGACCCATGGCCTCGTCGACATCACCTGCTCGTCCAGTGCCTTCTTCGCTGCCGCGCTGGCTGAACGCGTGCCGACGGCTGCAAGGATGCTGTCCGAGCTGGACGAGGACTCACTTCGCGCCAAGCTCGGTGAAGAAGCGGAGCAGCTTCTCTGCACCGAGTCCAAGACGAAGCTCGCATCCCTCCTCGAGGAGGCCGCGAAGGTCGAGCCTTCCGACCTGGTCCCACGCTACGACTACTGGCCGGTCGCACGAGCCGACGAGGGCCCGGCGGCCAACACGTCGACTCAGTTCGCCGACGGCGGCAACCTGGACAACACGGGCGTCCTCGGCATGCTGGCCCAGACCGACGTCGCGACGATCGTCTCCTTCATGAACACGGACGTTCCCTTGGAACAGACGTCCGATGGGGTGATCGTCGCAGCCGCACAGGCCGCTCCCCTGTTCGGCGTCGCCTGGGACTCCGTGTCGAAGCAGTTCCAGGCCTACGAACCGGATGGCGTGAACCCCTTCACCGAACAGGTCGACCCGAAGGGCTTCATCCAGGTCTTCGACAACTCGGCCGACGAGTTCGCCGCCCTCCGCGAAGGGCTCCACGCCGCCAACGGCTCCGGCGACCAGTCCGGTCCGGCGTTCTTCCGACAGTCACTGACCGTGCTGGCCAATGCCACCGCGGGCGTCGAGGCCCGGGACACCCCACTCACGGTTCTCTGGGTCCAGAACGCCGTGGTCCGTGCATGGCAGTCCCAGGTCACGAACGAGGCCCTGAGCAACGCCATCACCACCGGGCAGCGCTCGGGTCACGGCGAGTTCGCGAGCTTCCCGTACTACAGCACCTTCACCAAGGTTCACGCGAGCGCCGCCGAGACCAACACCCTGGCGCAGATGTGGGCGTGGTGCGTCGGAAGCCCGGACAGCCCGCTGTCGTCGGAGCTCCTGAGCCTGTTCTGATCCGCTCGCTTCAGCGCACCGGTGCCCCGGAGAAGCTGCGGAGCCAATCGTTCAGGGCGTCGGGATCGCCGGCTTGCACCGCCTCGGCCGACACCGTCGGCGGTCGTGGTGCGAGGCTCTCCAGGCGCTCGATCACCTGAGGGCGCGACGCGACGGGCACCCGCGACACGAGGTGCCAGAGGGTGAGCGCGTCTTCGGTCCGCGACTCGCGCAAGGCGAGATCCAGCTCAGCTCCGTGCTCGGAGCTCGCATCGATTCGTTCGAGCGCGGCTCGGAGCTCGGGTGAAGCCGCGTCCCGCACCGGCGTGCCCGGACCGAGAGCCGGATCGAGACGGCAACTCGCACCGGCGGGCACGTAGCAACGACGACTCTCGACCTCGAAGGACACCCACCCGGCGCTGACGACCAGACGACCGTGTCCTTCTTCATCGGTCTCGAGCTCGAACGCGCAGCCGAGATCGGTCGCAAGGCCGGAGGGTGTCTCCACGAAGAACACGTCGGGCGGCGCGACGGTGACGGCCTCGATGGTTCCTCTCTCGAGCGCCAGCCCCCAACGTCGTCCGGCGCTGAGGACCCGCAACGTCGTCTCTTCGAGCAGACGCACGCGACCGAGCTCTCCGAGCAGCAGCTCGGCACTCCCCGAGGACGCGGTCGTGAGCTCCTGCCCCGGTCTCAACGAGTGACGACCACTGACGACCTCCCCTTCGAGTCGAGTCGTGCCGTCGAGGGTGGTGAGCGTCCAGGTCTCACCACCGCGCACGCTCCACCAAGTCGCAGTCAATGCGAGGAGCACCCCGGCAGCCGCTGCGAAGACGATGAGCCGACGTCCGAATCGACGGGGCGCCGAACGCTCGAGCCGAGCTCGCAGGTCGTCGGGGTCGGGCCGGAAGCGTCGGTCGGCCAGCAGGTCTTGCAGCTCGTGTTCGTTCACGATGTCTCACCCGTCAGTCGTTCCCGCAGCAGCTTCATCCCACGGTGCAGGTTCACGCGGACCGAGCCATGAGTCAGCCCTGTCCGCTCGGCGATCTCGGGCCCCGTCAGCCCCTCCACGAGGCGAAGCATCAGCGGCTCCACGTGGGCCTCGGGAAGCCCTCGGATCACGGCGAGGACCTCGTCGGCTTCGAGACCATCGGGATCGACGGTCCCGGCCGTCGTCTCGTCGAGCTCCTCGGTCGGCCGACGTCGACGCAGGTGATCGACGGCCATCCGGCGGGTGAGCTGAGCCAGCCAGGCGGGGAAGGCTCGCTCGTCCCGCAGGCTCGGGAGCGCGTGCAGTACCTTCACGAAGACCTCCTGAACGAGGTCGTCGGCCTCAGCTGCCGACACGCGCGCGAGGAGCAGGCCGTGCACGGTCGCGCCGAACTCGAGATAGAGACTCTCGAGCGCGGCGCGATCACCGCCGCGGGCCGCACGAACGACGACGAGCGTCGACTCGCTCGGTCCTCGCGACGCTCCCGCTTCGGCGGCGTCCTCACGCGCGTCGGCGTCACCATCGGGCTGGCTGAGCGGGGCCGTGGTCAACGAATGTCAGCGTATCGCGCCCGAACGTTGCGCCAGCTCAGGGTCCCCGGCCGAGCCGCGGCCCGCACCCGACGCACGTGACGCTGGTGCTCGCTGCGGGAGCCCATCTCGGTCAGCACGGCGGCGGCGAGGAGGAAGTCGGCCTGCTCGGGTCGAGCGCGCGCGCTCTCGAGAATGACGCCTCGCACGTCGAAGTCTTCGAAGAGCTCGAGCAGGTCCTCATGACCCTCGCGCTCGAAGAACTCCCGACCTTGCCGGCAGGCAGCCAGGAAGTAGGCGAGATCGAAGCGGGCGACGGAATCGGGCTCCGAGCTGGCGGCGCGAGCGCTCAGGCCGAGCAGGAGGTCGCGGGTCGTTTCCCGGCTCTTGAGGCAGTAGACGGCAGCGCGGCGCAGCGTCTCCATGCGGACGACCGGGGAGGACTCGGCCGCCACCAGCTTCAGCGTGTCGGCCGCGATCCGGCTCGTGTCGTATCCGTCGGCCAATCCCCGCCAGGCCTTGGCTTCCTGCCAGGGGAGGGACTCGGCCTCACCGATCTCCAGCGGATGGCAGAGCAGGGGTGGTCCGGCAAGTGCCGAGGAAGCGGACAGGGCGGTCAGGAGCGCGGCGGACAGGACGAGTCGGGTCACGAGTCACCTCCGTGGTGGCGGCGGCGGTCGACGCCAGCCTACTCGACCCAGGACGCAGCGGAGGGCCCGACTGTTAACGAGGTCTAGGTGCGATCGAGCCACACGTTGCGGGCCTCGCCGTCGGCGTCGAAGCTCACGGTGAGGTACTCCTCCATTCCGATGGGATTCTGAAGCTCCACCACGTACCGATGTTGACCGCCGTCCTGGTGGAAGCTGAACCGATACAGGAAGCAGCCGTCCGCGAAGGCCTCGATGTCGATCCTCTCCTCGTCCGTGAGCTTGCGCTCCTCGGAGACGGCCAGCGAATCGTCGAGGCACTTCTCCTGGAGCTCGGCCAGGGCCGACTGCTCTCCTGGCTTGGTCCGCAGCATCTCGTAGTGGTCGCGAAGCGCCGCCTCGAGACAGCGCTCCTCCAGGCCCGGGAGATCGTTCAAGACCTCGGTCATCTGCTCCAGGATGACCGGGTCGAAGGTCTCGATGTCGACCCAAAGCCACGTGGGGTGCTCGAAACCGTCGTCCTCGAAGTCGACGTACCAGTCCCAACTCTCGCTGGTCTCCGGATCGACGGGACCGAAGATCGGGTGTCGGTAATCAGCCCACTTGCCGGTCATGACGTATCGGCGCCGCCGTGTCCGGCACGGACCGAGCTCGCCGTTGATGACGGTCCGTGCTCGACCGTCGGGATCGAAGTACACGGTGGTCCGACGACCGTGGACTTCGTGAACCAGGTCCACCCGGAAGTCGTTCTCGTTGAAGAGGAACATCTCGACGGTCTTCAGCCGGAACCCACGCGTGAGAGTTCGCAGGTCGCCGGGGAGCGGCCCACGCGAGTCCTCCTTCTCCAGGTGGTCTTCCCAGAGGTACGTGAGCGTCGACGAGGGTCCCTCCTCCTCATGCTCGACGATGAGTGCTTCCCGGGCGCTGTCCTGAAGCGAAGGCAGGTCTTGCAAGTGGGCGGTCAGCTCGTCGAGCTCGTCCGGGTCGAAGCTGGGACGCCACACCGAGGCGCTGACCTCGAGGACCTGGCCTTCATGGTCGATCTCGACCTTCCACTCGCTGGCTTCAGCCGTGTCGATCCGACCGAACACCGGGTTCTCGTGCACGATCGGCTCGAAGGGCCCCTCGTGGACCTCGATCTTCCCGAAGATCTTCTCGAACGGGTTCAGCTCTTCCTCTGGCTCCGGATCTTCCTCGCGTGGCGGCCCGAACCCCAATCGCTCGAGCAACGACCGCCACAGCCCGACCATCATCGCCGCAGGCTTCCCGAACCGAGCACGATCTGCGCGACCTCACCATTGCGAATCGCGTAGGCGATGCTCGCGTCATGGTCGCCGGCGTAGGTCGGCTGGACCCTCTCCAGCTCCAATGGCTCGAGCGTCGCCAGCACCTTCTTTCGATCGTCCCAGAGACGAACACCGGTCGTGGTCTCGTACTCTTCGTCACCGAAGATGACAATCGTGTTCACCGTCAGGTCGTCCAGGTCCGCGTAGTTGATGAAGAACTCGTCGTAGACGTGACGCTCGCCGTTCATGATGTCGCGGATGTCTCGGGGCTGTCCGAACAGCTCCTGAACCCTTGCCAGGCTGGTCACTCCGGCCGTCACTCCCCGGTAGACCGGCGGCTCTCCTCTTTCTCGATCGTCGGGAGGAGTCGGCGTCGACGGCTTCCGCCGCCGCTGCGTCCGTGAGGGTTCCGGCTGCTCGCGCTTCTTTCCCCACATGACCTCGAAGTTCACGAGGACGATCTTCTCGACCCGACCACTGGAGTCGAACCAGTACGTGAGATTCCGAGGTCGGTCGGTCCACGCAGGCTGCGGACGGCTGGTCTCCTGTCGATCGGCGATGGTGGCGGCCACCTCGCTTCGACTGGAGCCGAGCCCAACTCCGGTCGGAGTCTCGTAGCTCGCATCACCGTGCACGACGACCGTGTTGATCTCGGGACCGGGCTCCTGGTAGCTCACCGTGAAGTCGGCGTACTCGTAGTTCCCACCCTGGCCGAAGCTCGGTGCCCGCTCTGGCTCACCCAGGAGGTCGGCCATCTCGTCGAGGGTCGTCACTCCAGGCGTCAGGCCCCGGTAACCGGGAACGCCGGAGGGCGCGGCCGCGCGACAGCCAGTGAGAGCGAGAACGAGCAAGAGCGGGCAGGAAGAGAGCAGGGAGCTCTTCATGGGATCCCTCCAGGTCCGGGCCTCGGCGATGGCCCAACGATCATGAGAAGAGTGATGCCCTGGTCTAGCGGGGCACTCGCGGGATCCTGACAGCCCTCCCTCCACCAGGAAAACACGTGTCGGCGACCACCTTGACGCTCGCTCTTTCCCGCACTACCTTCCCCGCGATGATCACCGCGACGCACCACCACCATCATCCGCATCACCACTCGGGAGAGTGGGCGCGGTGAGGGTGTAGCTCGCGAGCTCAGCGAGACATGCCGACGCCGGCCCCTCGGGCCGGCGTTTCGTGTTTCAGGCACCTGACTCGCGCTTCACGCGGCCCGCGGCGCCGGGGTCCCCATCCAACCAGGGAACCCCATGCCTTCGACCAGCCCGAACCCTCTTCGCCTCGCGCTCCCCAAGGGGCGCATGCAGGCCGGCGTTCTCCGTCTTCTCGACGAAGCCGGCCTCGCCGTCACGCCTTCGGCCCGCAGCTATCGGCCCACGGTCTCCCTGAGCGGGATCGAGGCCAAGCTGCTCAAGCCGCAGAACATCATCGAGATGCTCGCCGCCGGCAGCCGCGACATCGGCTTCGCCGGCGCCGACTGGGTCACCGAGCTCGAGGCCGAGGTCGTCGAGCTGGTCGACACCGACCTCGACCCGGTGACCCTCGTCGCCGCCGCTCCGAGCTCGCTCCTGGACGCGAGCGGGGCTCTCCCCCAGCGCGCCCTCGTGGTCGCCTCCGAGTATCCCCGCCTGGCCGCGAGCTGGATCCGAGGACGCGAGCTCGACGCCCGCTTCGTCCGCTCCTACGGCGCCACCGAGGTGTTCCCTCCCGAAGACGCCGACGTCATCATCGACAACAGCGCCACGGGCGAGACCCTGCGCGCCAACGGGCTCGAGGTCCTCGACGTCCTCGCTCGATCGTCGACCCGCCTGCTCGCCAGCCCGGCCGCCCTCGACGATCCCGGTCGACGCTCGCGCATCGAAGACCTGCAGCTCCTCCTCGACAGCGTGCTCGCCGCACGGCAACGAGTTCTCGTGGAGGTCAACGCACCCTCCGATCGCCTCGAGGCCATCGTCGCGCTGCTGCCCAGCATGCGTCAGCCGACCGTCTCGCCTCTCTTCGGCGAGGCCGGTCACGCGGTGAAGGCGGCCGTGCCTCGACGACGACTCCCCGAGATCGTCCCGGCCCTCAAGGCCGCCGGCGCCACCGACGTCGTCGTGTCGACCCCCTCTCAAATCGTGCCCTGAGCGGACGAGGAGTCAGCGTCATGCCTGTCCCTGCGCCCGTCCTGCCACCGGGTACTGCCTACTCACGTCGCGTCGTTCTCGGTGACGACGTTCTCCGTCTCGACGGCAACGAGGGGACCCGCCCCGATCCCGGGTTGCTCGTGCGAGCACTCGATGACCTCACCACCGAGGAGCTCCGTCGCTATCCGAACCAGGATCCGCTCACCACCGACATCGCCGCTCGCTGGGAGCTCTCCACCGATCGCGTGCTGCTCACCGCCGGCGGCGACGACCTCATCGATCGCTGTTGTCGCGCCCAGCTCGGCCCCGGTCGTCGCTTGCTGTTGCCCTCGCCGACCTTCGAGATGTTCGAGCGCTACGCCTCGCTCACCGGCTGCCGCATCGAGCGAGTTCCGTGGGGGCGCGAAGGCTACCCGGTCGACCGACTGCTCGCTGCGGCAGCCGAGGGTGAGCCCGTCGGCCTGCTCCCGGTGGTGAGCCCCAACAACCCCACCGGTGCCGTCGTCTCTGCCGACGAGCTCGAGCGCGTGATCGTCGGGCTCCCCGACACGCTCATGCTCCTCGACCATGCCTACGTCGAGCATGCCGACGAGGACCTCACCCGGCTCGCCCTGCAATGGCCCAACGTCGTCGTCCTCCGCACCTTCTCGAAGGCCTGGGGCCTGGCCGGCTGTCGGGTCGGCTACGGCCTCGGTGACCCCGAGGTCCTCGCCGTCCTGAAGCGCGCCGGCGCACCCCACCCCTTGGCAGCGCCCTCGCTGGCGATCGCTCGTCGACGCTTCGCGGAGGGAGACGAGAGCCTGGAGCCTCACGTCCGACGTGTTCGCAGGGAGCGAGCGAGCTTCACGACCCGAGCCGAGCGACTCGGTCTCTCACCACGACCCAGCCAAGCCAACTTCGTCTTCCTCGACGAGGCAACGAAGGCCGATGACGACACGTCACCACCCTTCCTCGTCGACGCCCTCGAGTCACTCGGCGTCATCGTGCGCTGGCTTCCCCAGGCGGAGGGAGTGCGCGTGACCATGCCAGGCGACGAGGCCGAGAGCGCCCGGCTGTCAGAGGCGCTCTCGATCGTGCGCGAGCCTGAAGCGCTGCTCCTCGATCTCGACGGCGTGCTCGCCGACGTCACCTGCTCACAGCTCGCGTGCATCCTCGCGACCGCCGCCGACTGGAACGTCACGCTCACCGAGAGTGACGTGCGCGCTGCCCAGCTCGCTGGTGACGCCAACGACGACTGGCGTCTCACGCAACGGCTGCTGGCACGTGCCGGCGTCGAGGTCGCCCTGGAAGCGGTGACCGAGCGTTACCAGCAGCGGTACCTCGGCACGGACGAACGACCCGGCCTACAGGCTCGCGAGGGTCTCATCCCGCCACGAGAGCTGCTGGCTCGTCTCGCAGCCGAGCGACCGCTGGCGGTGGTGACGGGTCGACCGCGCGCCGAGGCGGAGCTCTTCCTCGATCGGACCGAGCTCACCTCGCTGTTCTCCATCGTCATCACACGTGACGACGCCGCGCTCAAGCCCGACCCGGAGCCGGTCCGGCTCGCGCTCGACCGGCTCGGTTTCGGCCGGGCCTGGATGGTCGGCGACACGTCCGACGACACGAGAGCAGCTCGCAGCGCGGGAGTGCTACCCCTGGCCGTCTTGCCGCCGGGTCTTTCGACAAGCGACGCCGAGACCGCGCGACGGTCGCTGCGGTCAGCCGGTGCCGCACGCGTCCTCACCGGCCTGAACGAGCTCGTGGAGCTCTTGCCATGAGCAGCATCGAGACGAGTAGCCCCGATCGCACGGCCACGCTGCGTCGCACGACGCGAGAGACGGACATCGAGCTGACGCTCCGACTCGACGGCACCGGCGTGACCGAGATCGCGACGGGCGTCGGCTTCCTCGATCACCTCCTCACCGCGCTCGCCCGCCACGCGCGCTTCGATCTCTCGTTGCGCTGCGAAGGCGACCTGGAGGTCGACGACCATCACTCGGCCGAGGACTGTGCCCTCGCCCTCGGTACCGCGCTCGACGAAGCCCTCGGTGAGCGCCGCGACATCCGACGCTTCGGTCACGCCTACGCCCCGCTCGACGAAGCGCTGGTGCGCTCGGTGGTCGACATCTCCGGCCGTCCCTTCGCCGACGTGCAGCTCGGGCTCCGCCGCGAGTGGCTCGGCACGCTCTCCACCGAAAACGTGAGCCACGTGCTGCGCTCACTGGCCACCGCGGCCCGACTCACGCTCCACGTCGACGTCTTGCGAGGAGAGAACGACCACCACCGCGCGGAGGCCGCCTTCAAGGCGACGGCCCTGGCGCTTCGCGACGCCGTGGCCCGCTCGGGTCACGGCGACGTGCCCAGCACGAAGGGGGTCCTGTGACGACCGACGTGCTCGTCGTCGACTCGGGCGTGGCCAACCTGGCCTCGGTGCTCGGCTCGTTGCACGCGCTGGGCCTGACGGTCGAGTGCTCGCGACGTCCCGAGGACATCGCCAGCGCGTCGCGTCTCGTCTTGCCTGGCGTCGGCTCCTACGCGGCCGCTCTCGAGACCTTGAACGAGACCGGTTCGAACAGCGCCCTTCGTGAGGCCGTCACTCGAGGCGTGCCGACGCTGGCGATCTGTCTCGGTCTTCAACTGCTGCTCGACGGCAGCGACGAGTCGCCGGGACGAAACGGGCTCGGTCTCGTGACGGGCCGTGCCCGACGCCTGCCAGCCGACGTCCGTGTTCCGCACCTCGGCTGGAACCAGGTCCGACCCGAGCCGAGCACCCGCTGGCTCGACGAGGGCTGGGCCGCCTTCGCTCACTCCTTCGCCTTGCAAGACGCCCCGCCGGATTGCTGCGTCGCTTGGTCCGAGCACGGCACGCGCTTCGTGGCCGCCCTGGAGCGCGACAACCTCCTCGCGTGTCAGTTCCACCCGGAGCTGTCGAGCACCTGGGGACACGCTCTCTTGACGCGCTGGCTCCGTGACGAGCCGTGCCGACGGGCGACATCGTCACCACCGAGCTCCGACCGTGCCTCTTCGGTTCGACGTGTCGTTCCCTGCCTCGACGTGCGGGACGGGCGCGTCCTCAAGGGCGTGCAGTTCTCCGGTCTCCGGGACGTGGGAGATCCCGCCGAGCTCGCGGCGCTGCACGAGCGTCACGGCGCCGACGAGATCGTCGTGCTCGACATCGGGGCCACGCCGTCACGTCGTGACACGCAGGTCGAGACCGTGCGTCGCGTGCGCGCGGCCCTCCGCATCCCCCTCACCGCCGGCGGCGGCGTGCGCGGCGTCGACGACGCTCGGGCGCTGCTGACCGCGGGTGCCGACAAGGTCACGGTGAACACCGCGGCCGTGCGTCGACCCGAGCTCCTCGCCGAGCTGGCCTCGGCCTTCGGACGTCAGTGCGTGGTCCTCGCCGTCGACGTGCGGCGGAGGAAGACCTCTCCAGGATCGATGCCACGCTGGGAAGTCCTCGTCTCCGGTGGACACGAGCCGACGGGTCGCGACGCCCTCGAGTGGATCGCCGAGGCCACCGAGCTCGGTGCCGGCGAAGTGCTCCTCACGAGCTGGGATCGCGACGGCACGCGCGCTGGATGCGACCTGGCTTCGCTCGACGCCACTCGTCGGGTGACGACGGTTCCCCTCATCGCCTCCGGCGGGATCGGCACCGCCGAGCACGTGGTCGACGCGGTGCGGGCCGGAGCCGACGCCGTGCTCGCCGCCTCGGTCCTTCATGACCGCGAGCTCACGGTGAACGACCTCAAGCAAGCGCTCGCCGCTGCCGGCCTGCCCACTCGCCCCCCTCTCGAACCCGTGATGAACGAGGAGGTCCCGTGATCATCCCCAGCATCGACATCATGAACGGTCGCGCCGTGCAGCTCCGACAGGGACGCGAGCACGTGCTCGACGGCGGCGACCCTCTCGAGCGTCTGACGGAGATGTCCGTGGCCGGCGAGGTCGCGGTGGTCGATCTCGACGCCGCTCTCGGCCGAGGCTCCAACGAAGAGCTCATTCGCGAGATGGTGAGACGCGCGCCCTGTCGAGTGGGCGGCGGCATCCGCGACGTCGAGCGAGCCCGCGCCTGGCTCGACGCCGGCGCGACTCGCGTCGTCCTCGGCACGGCCGCCACGACCGAGGTCTGCTCGCAGTTGCCGCGCGACCGCGTCATCGCCGCGCTCGACGCCCGTGTCGGCGAGGTCGTCGTCGACGGTTGGCGTGAGCCCACGGGCCGGCACGTGCTCGATCGCATCGCCGAGCTCGCCCCACACGTGTCGGGCTTGCTCGTCACTCAGGTGGAGCACGAAGGCGGCCTCGCCGGCTACGACCACTCCTTGGTCGAGTCCGTGATCGAGCGCGCCGGTGACCTGCGCGTGACCGCCGCCGGCGGCATCACTCGACCCGAAGAGATCGCCTCTCTCGATCGTCTCGGCGTCGACGCCCAGGTCGGGCTCGCGCTCTACAACGGAGTCCTGCCGCTGGGCACGGCGATCGCTGCCCCCTTGCAGCGTCCCGTCGACGAGCTGTGGCCGACGGTGACCTGTGACGAGAGCGGTCGGGCCCTCGGGCTCGCCTGGAGCTCACGAGACTCGCTGGCCCTCGCGGTGACCGAGCGCCGTGGCATCTACTGGTCGCGCTCCCGCCAAGAAACCTGGCTCAAGGGCGCGAGCTCCGGCAACACGCAGGAGCTGCTTCGCGTCGACCTCGACTGCGATCGCGACGCGCTCCGCTTCCTCGTGCGGCAAGCGGGCACGGGCTTCTGCCACCGAGACACCTGGGGCTGCTGGCCCGAAACCTTCGAGACGAGCACGCTCGAGCGCAGCCTGCACGAACGACTCGAAGCGCGCGTGCCGGGCTCCGGAACCGTGAAGCTGCTGGACGATCCAGGCTTGCTCACGTCCAAGTTGAAGGAGGAGGCCGAAGAGCTGGCGGCGGCGACGGGCTCGGACGACGTCGTCCACGAGACGGCAGATCTCACGTACTTCGCGCTCGTCAAGCTCATCGCGGCCGGTGGTACCTGGTCGCAGGTGCAGCGCGAGCTCGAGCGACGCTCCCGTCGCATCGGACGTCGTCCGATGATCGCCAAGCCGGAGCGGGAGGTGCAGGCATGAGCGACGAGCTCTTCCCGAAGCGCACTCTCGCCGAGCTCGACGTCGACGCGCGGCGTGAGCTTCCGTCCGAGGCCTTGCGGGTGGCCAGCGAGATCGTGGACGACGTGCGACGTCGCGGTGAGCCGGCGCTCCGCGAGCACGCCGAACGTCTCGGTGACCGGGCCCCCGGTGAGCCGCTCGTCCTCGAGCGCGAGTCCTTGCATCAGGCCCTCGATGACTTGTCACCCGACGATCGCACGCGACTCGAATCGGTGGCCGTTCGCATCCGCACCTTTGCCCAGGCTCAGCTCCTGGCCCGCTCGGAAACCGCCGCGCCGATCCCCGGTGGCGTGGCGGGCACCCGCTCCGTGCCGGTTCAGCGAGCCGGCTGCCATGCACCGGGCGGGCGGCATCCGCTTCCCTCTTCCGTGCTCATGACGGCCATCCCGGCTCGCGTGGCCGGGGTCGAGGAAGTCTGGGTCGCGAGCCCGCGTCCGGCGCCCATCACTCTTGCCGCGGCTGCCCTGGCCGACGTCGACGGCGTGCTCGCAGTGGGAGGCGCTCAAGCGATCGCGGCGCTGGCGCATGGCGTCGTCGTCCCGCAGGCGGACGTCATCGTGGGTCCCGGCAGTCACTGGGTCACGGCAGCCAAGCAGCTCGTGGCCGGCCGCGTGGGCATCGACATGCTCGCGGGTCCCTCGGAGCTGGTCGTCGTGGCCGACCGTGACGCTGATCCTGAGTGGATCGCCGCCGACCTCCTGGCCCAGGCCGAGCACGACCCCGCCGCCTGGCCGCTGCTCGTCAGCCTCGACGAGGGCCTGGTCGTCGACGTGCGCGCCGCGTTGGAGCGCCAGCTCGTCGACCTACCCACGGCCGAGGTCGCACGCGAAGCGCATCGCAGGCCGCGGCGGCCTCGTCCAGGCTTCCGACCTCGATCACGCCGCCGCTGGCGAGCGCTTCGCGTGCGACCTCGGCCGTGGGTAGGTCGACGAGCTGGCGC
>JBCCFW010000034.1:0-50350 GCA_039029535.1 Acidobacteriota bacterium | reverse complement strand
GGAAGAAGAAGAGTTAGGCTTTTTGGGACATACATACTGTACGTAGCTGTCCCGCCTTCTTTCTACCTTGCTAGGACTGAGTGAGGGGGCGCGCGTCGACGAGTGGGAGTCGGCTCCCGTCATGCCCGTGGCCCTGGGGGAGGTGGCCGGCGGCATCATCGACGACCGGCTCTACCTCGTGGGCGAGGGTTGGCCGGCCACCCTGGTCTTCGACTCGAGCACCGGTGAGTGGCTCCCGCTGGCCACCGCGGCCACGCGGCCCTTCCCGGGTCATCATCATGCGGCCGAGGTCGTCGACGGACGGCTCCATCTCATCGGAGGGCTCGGCGGTGACTCCGAAGGACGGGTCCAGGTCTACGACCCGGAAGAGAATCGTTGGACGCTCGCGGCTCGCCTGCCGTTCGCGGCGGGCTCGGTGGCGACGGGGCTCATCGGCTCGGGGCTCGTGGCCTGCGGTGGCATCGTCGACGACCGCACCGTCGCCGACTGCGCCTTCTTCGATCCCAGCGCGAACACCTGGACGTCGCTGGCGCCCCTGCCTCTCCCGCGCAACCACGCCGCGGCGGTGAGCGACGGTCGTCGCTTCTGGGTCATCGGAGGTCGTGGCCCCGGCAGCGGCGATGGCAACGTGCCGGCTGACGGCTTCGCCGACGTCCAGTGCTACGACCTCGCGACGAACACCTGGCAGAGCAGCGCTGAGCCTGGGTCATCGCTCGTGCCGCTCCCGCAGGAACGAGGCGGCATGGGCAAGGCGGTCTTCCACCGGGGCGAGCTGTACGTCATCGGTGGGGAGACCTTGACCGGCGCGGGTGCGGGCCCGGACCTCACCTACGACCGAGTCGACGTCTACGATCCCGTCGCGAATACCTGGCGACTCGGTGCAGCCCTGCCCACCGCGCGTCATGGGATCTTCCCGCTCCTACACGCCGGGACGATCGTCGTCGCGGGAGGCGGCCCGGTGGTGGGGAGCTCGGCCTCGAGGATCGTCGAGATCTACACGCCCTGACTCAGTCGCCCTTGGCAGCAGGCTCCTTGGAGCGACTCACGCCCAGGGCGACGCCGGCTGCCACCAGCACGGCGGCGACCGGAAAGCGCCACGACGGCCAGCGCCCCAGCACCAGGCCATCGACGAGCGTGGCGATGACCGGTTGCAGGTAGATGAAGAGGGCGACGAGCGAGGAGCTCGCGCGGCTCGTGAGCCAGAGGTTCAGCCCGTAGGTGGCGATGGTCGCCCCGAGGACGGCGTAGGCAGCCTGCCACCAGGTGCTCGCAGGCAACGCACCGAAGTCGGTCGTCACGAGATCGCCCAGTCCGTAGAAGGCGATACCCACCGCGCCGATGGAGAAGATGCGTGCCGTGGCCGTGAGAGCACCGTGGGTGCTGGCGTAGCCCTGACTCAAGACGAGGAAGAGGCCGTAGCTCGCCGAGTTGAGCAGGTTGAGGAGGTCGCCGACGAGGAGCTCGCTGTCGAGGTGGAAGCGATCGATCTCGAGCAGGACCCAGACGCCCGCGAGCCCGAGCAGCAGGGCGAGACCCCGTCGGAGAGTGGGCTGCTCGGTCTTGCGCAGGACGGCGAAGACCAGCGTCCACAGTGGGATGGTCGTCGCGATGAGCGCGGAGTGCGCGGGCAGGGTGCGGGCGAGACCCTCGACGAAGCAGATCTGGTTGAGGATGACGCCGAAGAACGCCAGCGCGATGGCGAAGGCCCACTCCCGCGGGCCACGGGGCAGGAGACGTCCGCGACCTCGGGCCAGGATGACGAGCAAGACGGCAGCAGCCGCCACGCGAAGGGTCGCCCAGGCGGGCGGCGACATCGTCGCCAGGAGCTCCTTGACGACCGAGTAGTGGATGCCGAACAGGACCTGGACGAGCACCAGCGCGCCGAGCACCTTAGGCTCGGGTAGTCCCTGAGTCTCGTCGCCGGTCGCCATCGCCGCACGGTAGCACGCAGCTCGCGTGCGGCGATGGACTAGTGGCGTGTCACGTGATCACGGACAGGGAGCGTCGTTGGGTCGGAGGAGCTGGACGCCTGGCGTGACTGCATCGAGGTCGCTGCTCGCCCGACCGAGCGAGCCTTCGCCCGCACCATCGGTCACGCTGACCAGGTAGTACCACCCGACGTTGCCGGGGCTCGGTGGGTCGCCGTCCCGAGTCTGCAGCGGACCGTCGCCGAGAGCGTCGGCCGCCTCGAAGCAGACGTGGTCGTAGACTGCAAGCCCCGCGCCACGACTCGACAAGCCGAAGGGCGGGAGGCTCCCGCGGTAGGTGTCGTGATGCAACGCGCCGGGCACGGCTTCCCAGGTCACGTCGGCCAGGGCTCCGCCGGTCACTCGCAGCACCAGCTCGGGCGGCTCGACGACCTGCACCTCGACGGCGCCGAGGTCGGGGGCGCTGCCCGAGGGTCGGGGGTTGCCGAGAATGTCGTCGAGCGGCGCGTCACCCGGATCGCCGGCATCGACGGCGGCGCTGCCCGCGCCCGGCGTGCCGTAGAGCTCGACGAGACGCTCGAAGGCCTCACGGATGGTCGCGGAGCCGTCTCGGAAGCGACCGCTGCTCTCATCCCAGGTGGGCACGAGCAGTCCGGCCTGATCGCCGAGGACGGGGTCGCCGAGCACCGGCGCGGGGTCGTCGGCGAAGTTGATCATGTCGTCGGCCTCGGCGGGGATCGGGTTGCCGCCGTTCCAGTAGAGGTTGCGTGCGAGGGTGAACGAGTTGGTCTGGCCGATGGGGGAGTCGGTGAAGTCGTCCATCGTCCCCGTCGGGTCGGAGAAGACATTGCCGACCATGACGAGCTGGTCGATGGGCAGGTTCGCGCCCTCGGTGTTGATGCGGGCGACGAAGGCCCGGGAGAACATGTCGCCGGCGAGGGTGTTGTGACGGAAGTCGATGTCCTGACAGCCCTTGACGCCGAAGGGGGCTCGGAAACGATCGATGCTCGTGCCGATCATGAGGTTGTTCTCGACGACCCCGCCGATGGTCTCGTAGAAGGGCTGGCCGTCCTCGCCGAAGAGCAGGTAGTTGGCGCCGGTGCCGCCCTCGAAGTTCAAGAACACGTTGCGTCGGACGGTGATGTCGCGAGAGCCGACGACCGTGTCCGAGTCGGCGTTCGAGTCCTTGACGACGATGAAGCTGCTCGTGTTGCCCTCGTTGACTCGACCGCTCGCCGCGAAGTCGTTGAGGAAGATGTTGTCCTGGACGACGACTCGCTCGACGCTGTTGATGTCGATGTGCTCGTCCGAGCCCGTCTGGTTGTAGAAGAGGTTGCCCTCGATGAGCACGTCGGCGGCGCCGTTGTTCACCTTCAAGACGTCGTTGTTGTAGCTGTCGTGAAGGATGTTGTTGCGGAGGACGATGCGCTCGACGCGATCGGCGCCGCCGGGTTCGCCGATGAGGTCTTGGACCTGGATCACCAGGCCGCCGGCACCGGGACCGGAATGGGCGACGTCGAAACCCTCGATGGTGATGCCCTGACCGTCGTACACCGTGAGCACGGCGGCGTCATGGCGGAGGCGGGCCTCGTAGGGCACCTCGGAGCGCACGGTCACGCCGACCGGGAAGCTGCCGCGGATTCTGATGCGTCCCGTGTAGGTGCCCGGCGCGACGAGGATGAGGCTCTCGTCGGGGACGGTGTCGAGGGCGTGGGTGATGGTCGCCCAGGGAGCGCCTGGGCTCCCGTCGTTGCCGTCGTCACCGCCATCGGCGGCGGTCGCGACGTGGTAGGGCTGGGCCGAGGCGCCGAGGGCGCTCAGCACGACGAAGAGAAGACCGAGGATCGAGGGACGAGAGGGCATCGTCAGAGTCCTTCAAGTCCGGTTGCCGTCCGGTGGTGAAGTTAGCACCGACGTGGGTCAGCCGCTACCTCAGCGCAGCTCGAAGGTGATGCCCTCGGTCGTCAGCGTCTCGGTCACGATGACGAGTTCATCGTCGACGAAGAACCCGGATGTGGCGCCGAAGGCCAGCAGCATCAGCGGAGTCTCTCCGGCGGGCAGCTCCATGCCGATCTGAACGACACCGAGGATGAGCCCGTCGTCGAAGCTGTTGACGGCGCTGATGCCGCCCACCGCTGGCCCGAGCAAGGTGGAGTGAGCGTAGTCGAGCTCTCCCTCCGGGAAGGCCAGCTCGAGCTGGAAGCCGTCGAGGATGACGGGCTCCTCGGCGACGGCGATGACCGTCACGACGAGCAGCTCACAGTCGTCGCCCACGCCGTCCTCGTCAGCGTCGACCTGCGCGGGGTTGGCGACCGTCGGACAGTTGTCGCTCCCGTCGAGGACGCCGTCGTCGTCGCTGTCGTCGCAGGCGTCGCCGATGCCGTCGCCATCGCGATCGGTTTGGTTCTCGTCGGGCAGCTCAGGGCAATTGTCCCAAGCGTCCACGAAGCCATCGCCGTCGTGATCGTCGCAGAAGTCGCCCAGTCCGTTCCCATCCCAGTCGGCCTGGTCGCGATTCGGAAAGTCGCGACAGTTGTCGCAGGCGTTCCCGTTGCCGTCGTAGTCGCTGTCGTCTTGAGAACGATTGCGATCGTGAGGGCAGTTGTCGACGTGGTCGGGGACGGTGTCGCCATCCGTGTCCGGGGCGCTCTCCTCGACCAACACCTCGTCGTCTTGCGCAGGTGAGACGAGGGAGCCGGCGACCTGCTCGCTCCCCCCGCAGCCCGTCAAGACCGCGAAACCCAGCAAGACAGCCCAACTCGCGTGCTTCATGACTCTCCTCCACTGTTGGCTGCCAGTCCGAGGAGAGGCTAGCACGCAACGGGAGAGGCCTGCCAAGGCACGTTCGGTTCTCGACTCCCGCGCCGCTCAGCGCCCTCCGTGCCGGTGGATGAGCTCGGCCACCAGGGCCGTCCAGCCGGTCTGATGGCTGGCGCCGAGGCCCGTCCCGTCGTCTCCATCGAAGAACTCGTGGAAGGGGACATGGTCCTTCCAGTGGGGGTCGTCGGCCTGGAGCTCCGAGCTCGCCACGCAGGGGCGGCGACCGCCGCGGCTCGGATCGGGGAGGAAGAGCGAGGCCAGTCGACGGGAGAGATCGCCCGCGACCTCGTCGAGGGGGACCCGTCGTCCGGAGCCCCGCGGGAGCTCCACTGCCAGGTCATCGCCGTGATAGCGGTGGTGGGCCTCCAGCGCTTCGATGGCGAGGAAGTTGAGCGGGAACCAGACGGGGCCCCGCCAGTTCGAGTTGCCACCGAACATCTTCGTCTGCGACTCGCCGGGCTCGTAGCGGACGTCGTGGGAGCGCCCATCCACCTGCAACGCGAAGGGCTTGTCCGCGTGCTCGCGTGAGAGACCCCGCAGGCCGTGGGGCGACAGGAACTGCTTGGTGTCGAGGAGACGCTCGAGGATGCGCTCGAGCATGGGGCGGGTGACCAGCGAGAGCAGGCGACGTCCGTCGCTGCCTTCCTTCAGGAGACCGGGAACCGGCTCGACCCAGTGCGGTCGGTTGTCGATGACCCACTGCATCCGACGACGGAAGCGGGGGACGGCGTCGAGGAGCTCGGGCTCGAGCACCTCGGTCGCGAAGAGCGGCACGAGGCCGACCATGGAGCGGACCTCCAGCGGCACGTGACGACCGTCGGGAAGATGGATGACGTCGTGAAAGAAGCCGGCCCTCTCGTCCCAGAGTCCGTGCTTCTCGATGCCCATCGAGCGGATCGCCCTGGTGATGGCCAAGAAGTGCTCGAAGAACTTGGTGGCGACGTCTTCATACGGCGGACGTGTCTGCGCCAGCTCGAGGGCGATGCGCATCATGTTCAGGCTGAACATCGCCATCCAACCGGTGCTGTCGGCTTGCTCGACGTGACCGCCGGTGGGCGGTGGATGGCTGCGGTCGAAGACGGCGATGTTGTCCAGGCCGAGGAAGCCGCCGGAGAAGATGTCGTTGCCGTCTCGGTCCTTGCGGTTCACCCACCAGGTGAAGTTGAGCAAGAGCTTGTGGAAGACCCTCTCCAGGAAGTCGGTGTCGGCCTCGCCCGTGATCTCGCGGCTCACCTGATAGACCTGCCAGCAGGCCCAGGCATGGACGGGAGGGTTCACGTCGTCGAGCGCCCACTCATAGGCCGGGATCTGGCCGTTGGGGTGCTGGTACCACTCGCGCAGGAAAATCACGAGCTGGCGCTTGGCCCACTCGGGATCGATGCGCGCCAGCGGCACGACGTGGAAGGCGAGATCCCAGGCCGCGAACCAGGGGTACTCCCACTTGTCGGGCATGGAAATGACGTCGTAGCAGTGGACGTGTCGCCAGTGACGATTCCGACCATTCAGGCGAGCGGAAGGAGGGGGCGGTGACGCGGGGTCGCCGGCGATCCAGTGCTCGACGCTGTAGTGGTAGAACTGCTTGGTCCAGAGCAGACCGGCCAGGGCCTGCCGCTGGACACGACGCTCTTCGTCGCTCGCGCCCGCTGGAGCGAGGAGCGCGTGGAACTCGTCGGCCTCGGAGCGGCGCGTCTCGACGATGGCGTCGAAGTCGGCGAAGGGATCGGCGTGGTCCACGTCGGCGAAGCGCCACTCGACGGTGAGGCTCTCACCGGCCGGCACGGTGGCGGAGAACCAGGCGGCGCACTTGGTGCCGACCTCGTCCGGGTTGACGGCCTCCTCGCGGCCGTCGATCACGCGCTCGTGGAAGGCGTCCTTCACGTGGGGCGAGCGATTGCCCGCGTCGTGAAGACGGGCGTGGTTGGTCTCGTTCTCGGTGAAGAGATGACGGGCTGATTCACCCGTCGAACAACGCGACCACCAGTAGCGGGTGCCGAGATGACGTTCGTGAGCCTCCACCGAGCCGTCGTCGCGGGCGTGCAGCCGAGGCTTGCGGTCGTCGTGGCCCCAGGACCAGGTGTTGCGGAACCAGAGATGGGGCAGGACGTGCAGCGGCGCGGGCTCAGGACCGCGGTTGTGCGCGGTGATGCGGCAGAGCAGGTCGTCCTCGCCGGCCTTGGCGTGGTCGACGAACACGTCGAAGTAGCGACCTTCCGCGAAGACGTCGTCGAGCAAGTCGGCGAGCTCGAGCTCGGGATCGGAGGTGCCCCGCTTCGCGTTGCCCTCGACGAGCTCTCGGTAGGGGAACTCGACCTGCGGGTACTTGTAGAGCATCCGCATCCACGCGTGGCTCGGGACGTTGTCGAGGTAGAAGTAGTACTCCTTGACGTCCTCGCCGTGGTTGCCCTGTGGACCCGTCAGGCCGAACAACCTCTCCTTGAGGATGGGGTCGCGCTCGTTCCAGAGCGCGAGGGCGAGGCAGGCGTTCTGGTGCCGATTGCACGTGCCCGCGAGGCCGTCCTCGTTCCAGCGATAGGCCCGGCTGCGGGCGTGCTCGTGGGGGAAGTAGCGCCAGGCGTCACCCTTGCTGCTGTAGTCCTCGCGGACCGTTCCCCAGGCTCGCTCGGCGAGGTAGGGGCCCCAGTTCTTCCAGTCGGCGCGTCGCGCTTCCGAGTCGACGAGCCGTCGATGCTCGGCGGAGCTGTCGGGGTGGTGGAGCGGGCTCATTCGCCGGACGAAGCCGTCGTGTCGATGCAGGCCTCGCGTCGGACACCCTTCTCGTCGAGTCGGTCGTCCCAGAGCATGGCGCCGCCGGTCATCCCCTCGACGTTGGTGAAGGTGCGCACGTTCTTGGGCAGCTTGCCCTGGAGCTTCTTGGTGTTGCCGCCACCGAGATGGAGCAGGTCGTAGTTCCAGATGCGCTCGAGCTCTTCGAGCATCCGGTGCACGCGCTCGCTCCAGTTGCGCTTGCCCTTGCGCTCGAGAGCCGCGTTGCTCACGCGCTGCTCGTAGGTGTCGCCCTTGCGGAAGCGCTGGTGAGCCAGCTCGAGGTTGGGCACGAGAC
Organism: Acidobacteriota bacterium; assembly: GCA_039029535.1. GTDB lineage: Bacteria > Acidobacteriota > JBCCFW01 > JBCCFW01 > JBCCFW01 > JBCCFW01. The sequence continues at coordinate 42,541 of JBCCFW010000034.1, read as the reverse complement.
GTCCGTCGATGAAGACCGCCGACCCCAGGCCGGTGCCCAGGGTGAGGACCAGCTCGCTTCCCACGCCCTCGATGACGCCGTAGCCCTGGAGGTCGGCGTCGTTCATCGCCCGCGTCGGCTTGCCGGTCATCGCCTCGATCTCGGCGCCGAGATCGAAGCTCGCCCAGTGGCTCGTGCCGAGGTTGGGGGCCGTTTGCACCACGCCTCGCTTGACCACTCCGGGGAAGCCCACCGACACGCGATCGTGCTCGGGCTGATCGCCGACCATGCCCTTCAGGACGTCCATCACCGTCTTCGGCGAGGAGGGACGGGGCGTCAGCTCGCGAGCGCGCTCGTTCACTGGCTGACCGTCGCCCCCGAGGACGATCATCTTGAGGCCGGTGCCGCCGATGTCGATCACCAGCGTGCGCGGGTTGTCGGGAGAGGTCGCTGGCTCGCTCATCGGTCGGGATCCTCGGGGGGTGCGAGCGGAAGAGTAGAAGATGAGCCGGGACGACGCGAGACGTCCGGTCGTCAGTCGATGTTCCGTCGCTTCGGCTCGGAGAAGGCCACGCCGAGCATGACGAGCAGAACGGCCAGGATTGTCGTTCCCAGGGTGCCGAGAAGCACCTCGGCTCCAGTGGCGGCCCGACGCGTGACCGCGAGCAAGCCCAACGGGAGGACGGCCAAGGCGGCGGCGAAGCTCGCGATCCGGACGAGACGGGCGTCTTGCTCGGGTGACGACAGCTCGCGCAGAGCGAGCTCTCGCAGGGAGGTCGTGACCTCTCCGTCCTGTGCTTCACGAGAGCTCATCGCTGGGCCTGAATTCCCTCGAGCTCTTCGATGCTCTTGGGCCAGTCCTTCTTGAGGAGACGGGAGAGCGCGCGGTCGGCGAGGAGCTTGCCGCCGGTCTGGCAACGCGGGCAGTAGTTGGTCTCGTTCTCGGCGTGGACGATGCGTTGGACCTTCGTCTCGCAGCTCGGACAGGGCTGTCCGTAGCGTCCGTGGACGGCCATCTCGTCATGGAAGGCGGTGACCTTCTCCGGGAAGCCGTCGCCGTTCGCATCGCGGAGTCGCTCGGTCCACTCGACCAAGACCTCGCGCACGGCGGACTCCAGACGTCGACGTCCGTCCTCGTCGAGACGGGTCGTCCAGGTCACGGGGGACAGGCCGGCTCGGTGGAGGATCTCGTCGGAGTAGGCGTTGCCGATGCCGGAGAAGAGACGCGGGTCGGTGAGGGCGCGCTTGAGCGTGCGGTTCTCGCGAAGGAGCGCCTCGTCGAACTGCTCCGACGTGGCGTCGAGCACCTCGAGCCCGCCGCGGTCGAAGCCGCGCAGGACGCGCTCGCTCTCGACCACGTGCAGCGAGGCGCGCTTCTTCGAGCTGGCCTCGGTGAGGAGCAGGCTGCCGTCCTCGAAGTCGAAGGCCGCGAGCCCGACTTTCTTCGGGATGCTGCAGCCGCGATCCCGCCAGCGGAGACGGCCGGCGATCATGAGGTGGAGAACGAGGAAGAGCTGGTCGTCGAGCTCGATGACCAGGCGCTTGCCGATCAGACGCAGGCCGCGGACCGTTCTGCCCTCGGCCTCGCGAATCGGAGGTCGCACGCTGCGGAGGAGGAACGGGCTGGCCAGCCGGACCTTCTCGAGACGACGGTCGAGGACACGTCGTTCGAGGCTCTCGAGATAGACGGTGAGGTCCGGCAGCTCGGGCATGAATGAGGATCGCGTGCCCGGAGCGTCAGGACAAGTCGGGGTCGTGTCGGAGTAGCTCCAGCTGTCGGAGCTTCCGCTCGAGCCCGCTCGTCGTGTTCAGGGTGTGCCCCCAGCTCCCGTCGCTGCGACGGTAGGAGAGAAGAGCCCCGTCCGGTAGGCGCAGGAGCTCGATCGGGTCGCGGCACTTCGCGCTGACGAGCCGTTCGGGTTCGACGGCGACGCCCGCCAGCTCCTGGGGCGAGGTGCTCGGCCTGGGCGGGCGAAGACGGTGACGACCGGGGCAGCCTGGGAGCTCCTCCCAGCCGCCGGAGCCGAGCATCTCGCTGACGGTCCTGCCCTCCTCAGGGTCCGTCGTGGTCACGCGGCCCTCAGTTGCTCGGCATGAGGCTGCCGTAGCCTTCCTTCTCCAGGTCCTTCTGTGGAATGAACCGGAGCGCCGCGCTGTTGATGCAGTAGCGCAGCCCGGTGGGCTTGGGCCCGTCGGGGAAGACGTGGCCGAGGTGACTGTCGGCCACCTTGCTGCGGACCTCGACGCGGACCATCCCGAACTTGCGGTCCTCGTGCTCGATCACGGCGTCGGGAGCGATCGGGCGCGTGAAGCTGGGCCAGCCGGTGCCGCTGCGGAACTTGTCGTCGGACCAGAACAGCGGCTCACCGCTGACGATGTCGACGTAGAGCCCCTTCTTCTTGTTGTCCCAGAACTCGTTCTTGAACGGCGGCTCCGTGCCGTCGCGCTGGGTGACCTTGAACTGCATGGGCGAGAGCTTGGTTCGGAGCTCGGCTTCGCTCGGCTTGGTGAAGGCCGTCTTCTGGCCCTTCTCGTCGGCCCAGACCTTGCGGAGGTAGGGGCCTCGACCCGAGCCCTCGTAGTACCGCTTGTAATGGGAGCTGTTCTTGACGTGGTAGTCCTGGTGGTACTCCTCGGCGATCCAGAACGGCTCGGCATCGAGGATGGGGACGACCAGGGGCTTGTCGAAGCGACCGGTCGCCGCGAGCGCCGCCTTGGAAGCCTCGGCCAGCTTCCGCTCCTCCGCATTGGCGACGTAGATGGCCGTCTCGTAGTGCGGTCCGCGGTCGGCGAACTGGCCACCCGCGTCGGTGGGATCGATGCTGCGCCAGAAGATGTCGAGGAGCTGGTCGTAGCTGATGCGCTCCGGCTGGTAGCGAACGCGCACGGCCTCGAGGTGACCGGTGCGGCCGTAGGCGACGTCCTTGTAGCTCGGGTTCTTCTCGGGGCCGCCCGTGTAGCCCGACACCGCGTCGATCACGCCCGGCACGCCGTCGAAGGCCGACTCGACACACCAGAAGCAGCCGCCCGCGAAGACGGCAGCCGGCGTGTCGTCGGAGGCCAGCTCGGTGGGCGCCTTGGCGCCGGCTCCGGCACAGGCGACGAGAAGGAGGGCGAGGAGCGAGACGAGTGCGGTTCTCATGAACGTGAGCATGGCAGGTGTCGGGTCCTTGGGCATCAGGATGGGGTGTCGGTCACCGGCAAGGCGGCCGCCTGGGCGAGGAGCTCGTCGAGTGCCTGAGACTGTCCCTCGGCATGGAGCGTGTCGTATCGGTCGTCGCCGAGGTCGACGCGCAACGCCGTGACCACGGCCTCGTAGCCCTCCTGGTCCTGGAAGCGCTCGGCGCCGCTGGCGATGCGGAGCGCCATGGCTCCCCCGAGGAAGCGCGCCGCCTCCTCCGGGCGCTCCAGCTCGGTACAGACCTTTCCAAGACGGAGAAAGAGCACCGTGGCCGCCGCGGCGTCGGAGAGCCTGCGGCAGGTCGCCGCGGCCTTCGTGAGATGTCCCAGGCTGGCGCTCAAGCGCCGCTCCTTGTGATCGATGGCAGCGAGGTTGATGAGGACGAAGAGCTCGCCACGGTCGGACCCGCAGGCCCGCGCGTGCTCGCCTCCACGGAGGAGGAAGCGGCGGCCGGACTCGAAGTCCTCCAGCTCGATGGCGACGGTGCCGAGGTTCACGGCCATCGCCGCCAGCGCCAGGTCGTTCCCGACCTCCTCCTCTTGGATGCGGTAAGCCTCCTCGAGGTAACGCTTGGCTGCCTCGAAGTCGCCCTCCTGCCGGGTGGTGTTGCCCAGGAGGTTGAGGGAGTTGGCGACGAGGTCCGGGCGTCCGAGGGTCCTTCTCAGGGCCAGCGACTCCTCGCCTCGTCGTCGAGCAGTCGCGAGGTCCTGACGTTCGAGGGCCAGGAGCGCGAGGGAGTTCTGAGCATCGCTGCGGGCGACGGCGTCGGTGTCGGGGCCACTGGACTCGAGCAGCCGGAGGGCGTCCTCCAGGAGCTCCCGTGACGCGTCACCATCACCGAGCAGCATCGCGAGCTGGCCACTGGCGATGAGGGACGGTGCGCGCTCGGCGGTGTCGCGATCCTGCGGCAGCGCGAGCACGGCATCGAGGAGCTCTCGTCCTTCCCTCCAGTGGCCGCGTGCGATCCAGTAGCCGGACAGGCCCGCGGCGATCCCGAGACCCGAGCGGGCGTCGCCAGCGTCGAGGCAGGCACGGACGGCAGAGACGAGGAGCGCGCGGACCTGATCGAGCTCGGCCAAGCAGTCGGCGAGGCCCCCGCCGTCGATCCGCGGCTGGCTCTCCCGCGCGAGGTCCCAGGTCGCCGCGATGAGAGCCGAGCGAGACGTGGTCTCTTCGCGGGCGTTCGTGAGCTGCTCACCGGCGTGCTGACGCACCGGTTCGAGCAGGCGCCAGGTCGGCAGGCGGCCGCCCGGCTCCGACTGAAGGAGCGAGCGGTCGACGAGACGCAGCAGGGTGGGGAGCACCTCACCCTGCTCCAGCTCCGCTCCCGGCCCCACCCGCTCGGCGAAGGCCAGGGTGAACGGACCGGTCAAGACGGCGAGGCGGCGATAGAGAGCACGCTCGCGATCGCCGAGACGGTCGTGGCTCCAGTCGATGGTGGCGGCCAGGGCTCGGTGACGTGGCAAGGCTGCCTGATGACCACCTTGCAGGGCGCTCAGGCTCTCTTCCAGCTCGTCGGCGAGCACGTCGACGCGCGTCGTGCGAAGACGGGCGGCGGCGAGCTCGATGGCCAACGGGATGCCGTCGAGCCGTCGGCAGCAGCGGACGACCGCGCTGGCCGTGCTGGCGTCGAGGCGGAAGCCCCGATCGGCGAGACGACCGCGGTCCACGAACAAGGCGATGGCGCCGGTCGCGAGGAGCTCTTCGGGCTCGATCGACTCCTCCGCAGGAGGCAGGCCGAGAGGGCCCAGTGTCACGGCGTGCTCGGCGTCGTGCCCCAACGGCTCGCGACTGCTTGCGAGGAAGCGAAGGCCGGGGCAGTCGTCGAGCAGCTCGGTGACGAGCTCCTTCACCGCTCCGGAGAGATGCTCACAGTTGTCGAGGATGACGAGCACGGCCTTGTCGGCCAGGGCCTCGCGGACTGTCTCGAGGGTCGATGAGCCGGGACGGTCCGAGAGTTGGAGCGCGGCGGCGAGCACGGTGACGGGCGAGTCGGTGGGACGGAGGACGCCGAGCTCCACGAAGACCGCGCCATGGGCGACGAGCTCATCGCGTTCGTGCTCCAGGTGCAGGCCCGCTTCCAGGGCGAGTCGTGTCTTGCCCGCACCACCGGTGCCCACCAAGGTGACGAGACGCTGGGCGTGCAAGGCTGCGAGCACCTCGCTGAGCTCTTCATCACGACCGACGAAGGCGGAACGGGCGCGGGGGAGTCGTGGGCCGGGCGTGTCTTCTGAAGGTGACGGCGCGCTGCTGACGCCGACGAGGACGACCGCCTCACCGGTGAGCTCTTCGTGGGCTCGGGCGAAGACCTCCCGAGCGCGTGTCATGTCGCGAAGCCGTCGAGTTGGTTCCAGCTCGAGTGCCTCATCGAGCAGCGCGTCGACTTCACCGGGGATGGTGGCCGGCAAGGGCTGTCGCTGCACGTCACCCATCAAGGTGGACAGGATCTGCTCGCGGGCGTCGTCGCCGGGGATGACGGAGGCCCCCGTGAGGCAGCGGTGCGCGAGGCAGGCCAGCGCCCAGGTGTCGGCGCTCTCGTCGGGCTCCTCTCCCTTGAACTGCTCGGGGCTGGCGTAGCCCGGCGTCCCGGCGCCGCTGCCGTCGTGGAGGTCGATGGTCTCCGACGCGAGGGAGCGGAGCGTGCTGCTCTCCAGGCGGCAGGCCAGGCCGAAGTCGGCCACCAGGGCGGAGTCGTCGGTGTCGAGGAGAACGTTGTCGGGCTTGAGGTCGCGATGGACGATGCCGCGCGAGTGAGCTTCTTCGAGCGCTGCGGCGACCTGGGTCAGGAGACGGAGAGCCGGTGCGGGCTCCAGGGGCCCGTCCCGGAGGCGGTCGCCGAGCGAGCCGCCTTCGGCGAGCTGGAGCACGAGGACGGGTCGCCCTTCGTGCTCCTCGACGCCCAGGATCGGCAGGACGTGTGGGTGACGCATGGCCGAGAGAAGGCGCGCCTCACGCTCGACCCGCAGCAGCTCGTCCTCGTCCTGGTCGGAGTCGGGACCGGTCATCCGGCCGTGCGAGTCGGTGGGATTGCGGCCCAGGAACTTGACGGCGACCGGTCGTCGAGCGCTCTCGTCGTAGCCCTTGGCCACGACGCCCATTCCACCGCGCCCGAGGAAGCGCTCGACGCGGACCGGTCCGACGCGATCCGGGAGGAGCGTGGTCGCCTCGGCGGGGCCTTTCGCGTCGGTCGGGCCGGTGACGGTGGTCGCCGGGTCCTGCGTCGGCGCACCGGGGTCGACGGGGGGTGGCTCGGGGCCTTCGTGCTCGCTCACCCGAGCATCCTAGCCTGCCGAGCGAGCCGATTCGTCTCACCTCGGCCGCTCTCCGGGATGAAATGACCCGGTGACGCGAAACGCAGGAGAAACGACGTCAAACACGGCCAACGCAAAGTTGGTCAGTTGATTTCATTCTGACGAGCAGCGTTTTCTATTCAGTTGAGCAAGGGGGCGGCTGGCTGGGGGCGTCGCGAACACCTACGATCTTCTTGGACAGGAGGTGTGGGATGGTGCAAGAGCTACCCCTCGTTCGGGACTTCATGGCAAGCAAGTTGCGCACCCTGCAAGGCGAGACCGACATCCTCAAGGCGGTCGACTTCCTCGCCGAGCACGCCATCTCGGGAGCCCCCGTCGTGGACGACCTCGGTCGTCTCATCGGCGTGCTCTCGGAGAAGGACTGTCTCAAGCTCGTTGCCGAGGGCGTCAACGCCCAGACGCCGCAGGGCACCGTGTCGGACTTCATGACTCGGGAAGTGGAGACGCTTCCCCCCGACATGGACCTCTACTACGCGGCCGGCATGTTCCTTCGCAAGCCGTATCGCCGCTTCCCGGTGGTGAAGGACGGCAAGCTCGTCGGTCAAATCAGCCGACGCGACGTGTTGCGGGCGGTGCAGTGGACGCTGCGCTGCGAGCAACTCGCCGAAGCGACGGGAGCGGCCTGAGGCGCGAGCGCGAGACTGATTGAGCTCGAAGTGAGCGCGCGGACCGGCTCGCGCCGGTCGTCGTGTCCACTCAGGCTTCGGGTGTGGACGGCGGCCGCTGAGGCATCGGCAGGAGCGACTGACCGCAGGCGCTTCTGAAGAAGTTGACCTCACCGGTCACGCAGCTTCGGAAGACCCAGGTCGCCGTCGCCTCGTCGTGCTGATCGGGGTGATCGGCGAACCAGCGGTCGACGAAGTTGTCGAGTCGGTACGCGCCGTGCCAGCCGCCGTTCTCCTTCGGCCAGAAGGCGTAGACGTTGCCGGGCTTCACCTTCGGGCCGACCTGCTCGGCAAGCCAGGGCCAGAGCTGATCGCAGGGGATCATCGCCACGATGAGGTAGATCGGAGGGAGCGTGCTCGCCACCATCTGCTCGAAGTCGATGTAGGCCCGTGCGGCGGGTCCCGGCGTGACGGCCTGATCGTTGTTCAAGTGCCAGGACTCGAGTAGCGAGCTGGTGTAGGACCGGTAGCTGTCGTGCCGCGCCTGAGCGAAGGCGGCGAGGACGGGTTCTCCCGCAGCGTTGGCTCGCTCGACGGTCTTCGCGTAGTCCGACTCGCCGTGCACGCAGTACGCCACGTCCTGGATGGAGTAGTGGCCGTAGGCGTTGGGATCGAGGCTGCCGTTCGCGATGCCCTGCACGAAGTCGGACTGCAGGGCGTCTCGTGCCAAGTCCTGCGCTCCCAGCCACAGCTTCCAGGAGATCGAGTCTTCCGGTGGTGGAGTGGTGGGGACGTCGACGGACTGGAGGGAGGGGGCGTCACCGAGACGACGAGGAGAGCGGGTTGAGCTCGACATCGGCCGAGACTGTCAGCGGCTCTGAGTGAAGTCCAGCTCAAACGTTCTTAGTCGTTCGATTGTAGGAGGCTCTCCCAGTGGTCCTGCACCGCGGCGAAGAGTCGGCCCTCGCTCATGAAGTGCTCGAGCCAGCGGCGCTGCGGGCCCGTGCCGGCGCGCTCCGACCAGAAGCGCACCTGCACGGTGAGGCGGAACAGCAGGCCCCAGCGGTAGTCATCGACGAGACGCTCCGGCGGGTAGCGGTCGCGACAGGCCTCGGGAAGACGCGAGTGGTAGCGGCTCAGCAGCTCGCGCTCGGACCGACGGCGATGTTCCGTGAGGAGGTGTTCGCCGAGAACCAACGACAGGTCGATCGCGAGGGGCAGGACGGCCACGAGCTGCCAGTCGACCAGCCAGGGAGGTCCGTCGTCTTCATCACGCAGCACGTTGCCGAGGTTGAGGTCGCCGTGTACGACTGCGAACGGCACCTTCAGCATGCGCTCGACGAGCGTCTCGTAACTGGTGGCGAGCCAGTCGAGCACTGCCTGGATGCCCGATGGGCAGCGTCGATCGTGGCGTTCGCGAAAGGCGGCGAGGATCGGCTCGAACGCGACGGCCTGCTCGGCGGCGTCGATGGTCGGTCGGGGGAGCCAGCTCAGGCCCGAGGAGTCGAACGTGGCCCCGTGCAGCTTCGCCAGCTCGTCGAGGAGCTGTTCCGTGTCGGTGAGACTGCTGCTACCGAAGACGTCGCCCGAGCGAGTGCGTTGGGTGAGGTCGTCGAGAAGGAGCAGGCCGTGACCCTCGTCGTCGACGCTGCCATGCCAGGCGCGGGGGACGCGGAGGCCGGAGCGCTCGGCGAGCTCGCGATGGAAGGCCAGCTCGTTGACGTGATGCTGGCGTCCGAGCGTGCCGCGGGTCGGGTCGAAGAACTTGGCGAACAGCCAGGTGTCCTCGCCGTTCTTGCGGGTGACCTGCAAGCGCACGACGGTTCCCGTGAAGCCCTGGTCTTCCACGGGAGGCCAGACGCGAACGGAGGCGATCTCCTCGAGTCCGACGTGGAGCTCGAGCCACTCTCGCGTGAGGTCTTGAGGACCGCGAGGGATGGGGGCGGAGGCGGAGCCCGCGGAGAGGGGAGAGGTCGTGCTCATGGGGTGGGGGCGACGACGGGAGCCCGCCGACCTGTCAGGCTAACCTCTCCTCCACGTCTCGAACAGTCTCGAAGGGAGAGATTGCCCGTGCTCAGCTCCTGGTCCGGATCAATTCGTCGAGCTGGGCTTCGCTGAGCTCGACGAAGAGGCCGCGGGCTTCGGCTCGAACGGTGCCGTCCGTGGACGAGAGCCTGGCCTCGGTGTGGACCTTGCGCCGCTCCACCTCGACCACGCGGGCCTCCACCCGTGCGACCTCACCGAGGGGCACCATCGAGACGAAGTCCACTTCGAGCCTTCCGGCCAGCACGCGATGGCCTGCGAGCCAAGCGGCCGCACCCATGGCCTCGTCGAGCACGGCGGCCTGGGAGCCGCCGTGAGCATTGCCCGGTGGACCGAGGGTCTCGGGTCCGAACCAGACCTTGCCGAAGAGAACCCCGTCGTCGACGCGCCGGAACCAGGCGACCTGGAGGGCGCGGCTGGTCGGTGGGCCCGACACGAACGACCGGCCGGCGACCGAGGCCGGGAACGGCTGAACGGCCTCCCAGCCCATTTCTGCACTCAGATCGGGTCGTTCTGCCACCACGTCATCCCGGGCGGCCCAGGACGGCTTGTCCCCAGGCCCACGGCGTCGATAGGTTAACACTGTTAAGTCGGAGGCGAGACATCATGGCGGACCGACCAGACAGCTCATCGACCACGGAGGACGAGCGGCCGCTGAGGACCGCCATCCTGGCGGCTGCTCGCGAGATCCTCGTGACCGATGGGCCGGCTGCCTTGTCCATGCGACAGGTGGCCAAGGCGGTGGACCGCAGCGCGACGTCCATCTACCTGCACTTCCCCAGCAAGGACGCCCTGGTCCACGCCCTCATCGACGAGGGCTTCGCTCACCTACACGACCAGCTTCAGTCCGCCGCCGACGGGGAAGCCCAGCCCCAAGCCCGACTCGAGGCCCTGTGCCGTCGCTACGTGGCCTTCGGGATGGAGCTGCCCGAGTACTACCAGGTCATGTTCTCGGTGCCGGTCGACACCGTCGCTCGTTACCCAGCCGAGAGTTACCGGCGTGCTCGGGCGAACCTCGATCTCTTCGCGTCCGCGCTCGGCGAGCTCGAGGCCGCGGGGGCTTGCGAGCCGCTCGGTGACCCATGGCTTGCAGCGAGCGTGCTCTGGTCGGCGTTGCATGGTGCCGTGTCGCTGGCGAGCTCGCGACGACTGGACACCCGACATGAGCGAGAGGTGTTTCTCGAGCGAGCCGTCGAGCAAGCCCTGCGTGGTTGCTGTGGGCGCGTCGTCGCGACAAGCGCCCCGGTCACGGCTGCTCCAGCAGTAGCCGAGGCGGAGCCGGAGCACGACATCGAGGGCTTCCTCGGTCGCTGCGTGCCGGACCTTCTCGACGAGGCATGCGACCGGCACCCCAACGACACGGCCCTGAACCAGCCCACCGAGGACGGCTGGCTGCGGCTCTCGAACACCGACTTCCGCGAGCGAGCCCGTGCCTTCGCATCCGGCTTGCTCGGTCAGGGCTTGCACCACGGTGACCGCGTCGCGCTCTACACCGAGTCGGACCTGACCTTCGTGCTCGCTGACATGGCCTGTCTCACCGCGGGCTTGGTCGACGTGCCGCTCTACTTGAGCAACTCACCGGAGAACAACGCCTACGTCACGCATCACTCCGGGGCGCGAGCGATGGTGGTGGGAACCCACGAGCAGCTCGACGAGGTCGCGACCTTCGTCGGCAACACTCCGGCCCTCGAGCTCGTGCTCGTCATGCAAGACGGTGAGCCGCCCGCGCCGCCGAAGGGCTGGCCGGAGGGCCTGGCAATCCGCTGCGGTGCGGAGGTCGAGTCGCTGGGTCGGCGGCGTCTCGCCAACCCGGAGACCGTGCAGGTCCTCTCCGACGTGGTCTCGCCCCAGGACCTCGCGACCATCGTCTACACCTCGGGGACGACCGGCACGCCCAAGGGCGTGCTGCTCACGCACGAGAACCTGTCGTTCAACGCGCTGGCCTCCTTCGCCTGCGGTGAGTCCGTGGGCTACGGCGACGAGGAGACGACGCTCAACTTCCTGCCGCTGTCGCATGCCTTCGGGCGAGCGATCTGGTACGGCTTCGTGTCACGCGGGCACTCGACCTACTTCAGCTCGCCGTTGCGCTTGTCCGACGACCTCAAGAGCGTCAAGCCGACGATCTTCGCGACGGTGCCCCGCGTGCTCGAGCGCATCCACGAGAAGATCTGCCTGGCAGGCTCGCAGCTCAAGCCCATCCAGCGAGGACTCTTCGACTGGGCGATGACCCTGGCCCGCCAGCACGACCCCGAGCGACCGCCCGCGGCTCTCGACGCGGTGCAGCATCAGCTCGCCGACCGCTTGGTGTGGTCGAAGTGGCGTGCGGCGGCCGGTGGGAGGCTGCGCTGGGTGGCCTGCGGCGGCGCGGCCTTGTCGGCCAACCTCGTGCGCATCTTCACCGCGTCCGGCATCCCCGTCTGTCAGGGCTACGGGCTCTCCGAGGCCTCGCCCATCGTCTCGACCAACCGCGTGAGCCGGAACCGCGCCGGCACGGTCGGCCCCGCCATTCCCGGGGTCGAGGTCCTCATCGCCGAGGACGGCGAGATCCTCACGCGCGGTCCGCACGTCATGAAGGGCTACTACCTCGACGACGAGGCGACCGCCGAGGTCATCGACGAGGACGGTTGGCTCCACACCGGCGACATCGGGCAGCTCGACGAGCAGGGCTTCCTGCGAGTCACCGACAGAAAGAAGAACGTCTTCAAGCTGTCGACCGGCAAGTACGTCAGCCCGGCGCCCCTGGAGGCTCGACTCGGCTCGGACTCCATCGTCGAGCATGCGGTGGTGCTGGGTGCCGAGCAGAAGTTCTGCGCAGCCCTCGTGTTCCCTTCACGCGAGGCCCTCGAGCAGCTCGCGCAGGAGCTCGAGCTCGGCGAGATCGAGTACTCGGAGCTGCTTCAACACCCCGTCATCCACGAGCGCTATCAGGAGCTCGTCGACGCCGCGAACCTCGCCCTTCCCGAGTGGGAGACCATCAAGCGCTTCCGTCTCGTGGATGGTGAGCTCACCGTCGAGAACGGCTTGCTGACGCCGACGCTGAAGGTCCGGCGTGCGCGGGTGCGGGCGGCCTTCCCCGACGACCTCGCGGCCGTCCACTCCGACGACGAGCCCGTCACGACCCGGAGCCCCTCATGATCGACACACTCCGTACCGTTCTCACCGAGCACTCTGCCTGGGTCGCGGGGCTGCTGGTCGTCGTGGCCGTGCTCGACACGGGTCTGGCCAAGAGACCTCGCAGGGTCTGGCTCTTCGCTCCGGCCGCCGTCTTGCAGCTGCTCGCAGCTCCGGGTTGGCTCGTGATCCTCGCCGCCCTCGGTGGTGTCGTCCTCCTGCTGCCGGCCTTGCGGCGTCCGCTGCTGTCGGCGCCGATCCTCGGTGTCATGAACAAGCTCGGCTTCCTGCCGCGGATCTCCGACACCGAGCGCACGGCGATCGAGGCAGGGACGGTGTGGGTCGACGGTGACCTCTTCTCCGGTCGACCCGACTGGCGTCGTCTCCTGTCGCAGCCCTGGCCCGAGCTCACCCCGCGCGAGCAGGCCTTCCTCGACGGGCCGGTGGAGGAGGCCTGCCGTCTCTGCCCCGACTGGGAGGTTCAGGAGCTCCGGGATCTTCCTCCTGCAGTCTGGGACCACCTCAAGCAGGAACGCTTCTTCGGGATGATCGTTCCCGAGGAACACGGTGGTCTCGGCTTCTCTGCGACCGCGCAGTCGGCCGTCATCGGCAAGCTCGCGTCGCGCTCGCAGACCCTGGCCATCACCGTCATGGTGCCCAACTCGCTCGGTCCTGCCGAGCTCTTGCTGCACCACGGTACCGATGAGCAGCGTGCGCACTACCTGCCGCGCCTCGCCAGCGGCGAAGAGATCCCGTGCTTCGCCCTCACCGAGCCCGGCGCCGGCTCGGACGCCGGCTCGATCCAGTCCGAAGGCGTCGTCTTCCGCGGCGAAGATGGACAGCCGCATCTCCGTCTGAGCTGGGACAAGCGCTACATCACCTTGGCTGCGATCTCGACCGTCATCGGTCTCGCCTTCCGCCTGCGTGATCCCGAGGGCTTGCTCGGCGGTCCCGAAGACCGCGGCATCACCTGCGCGCTCGTTCCCTCCGACACGCCGGGCGTCGAGCTCGGACGTCGTCACGACCCCCTCGGCGTTCCCTTCTACAACTGCCCGACGCAGGGTCACGACGTCGTCGTGCCGCTGACCGCCGTCATCGGCGGGGTCGACGGTGTCGGACGCGGCTGGCAGATGCTCATGGAGGCGCTCGCCGCGGGACGTGGGATCTCCCTGCCTGCTGCCGGTGCCGGTGGCGCCAAGCTGGTCGCTCGCGTGGCCTCGGCCCACGCGGCGGTGCGCAAGCAGTTCGGCCTGCCCATCGGACGCTTCGAAGGCATCGAGGAGCCGCTGGCGCGCATCGGCGGCTTTGCCTGGCTGCTCGAAGCCATGCGTCGCTACACGACCGGAGGCATCGACCAGGGCGCCAAGCCGGCGGTGGTCACCGCCATGGCCAAGCTCCACGCGACCGAGCTCTTCCGTCGTGTCGCCAACGACGGGATGGACGTGCTCGGCGGCAACGGCATCTCTCGAGGTCCACGCAACCTGCTCGGCCCGGGCTACACTGGGGCGCCGATCATGATCACGGTCGAGGGAGCGAACATCCTCACCCGCACGCTCATGATCTTCGGGCAGGGTGCGATCCGCTGTCACCCGTACGCCTACGCCGAGGTGCAAGCCGCGGCGGCGCGCGACACCGTCGCTTTCGACCAGGCCTTCTGGGGCCATCTCGGTCACGTGGCGCGCAACGCCTGTCGCACCCTCCTCATGACGCTCAGCCGTGGTTGGCTCGCGAGCAGCCCGGTCGGTGGGCCAGTGGCGTCGCACGTGCGCAAGCTGTCGTGGGCGTCGGCGTCGTTCGCCCTCTTTGCCGACGTGGCGATGGCGTCGCTGGGCGGCGACCTCAAGCGACGCGAGAAGCTCACCGGTCGTTTCGCCGACGTGTTCGGCTGGCTCTATCTCTGCAACGCGGGCCTGCGTCGCTTCGAGGCCGAAGGACGCAAGAAGGAAGATCTCCCTTATCTCGAATGGAGCCTTCAGCACGGGCTGGCCCGGATTCAGGAGGCCTTCGACGGGATCTTCCGCAACCTGCACGTGCCGGTGGTCGGTTGGCTGATCCGTCCGGTGCTGGTCGGCTGGTCGCGGATGAACCCCATCGCGACCGAGCCCTCCGACGAGCTGGGTGGTCGGGTCGCCCGCGCCTTGCAGGTGCCCGACGAGGCACGGGACGCGGTCACCTCCGGCCTTTACTTGCCGACCGACGAAGACGAAGCGCTGGCGCGGCTCGAGCACGCGCACCGGCTCTGCCACGAGGCGGACCAGGTCGTGCGTCGGCTCCGGCAGGCGGTCAAGCGCAAGCGTCTGAAGAAGGCAGCTCCCGCCGAGCTGGTGAGCACCGGCGTCGAGTCGGGGATCATCACCGAGGACGAGGCCGCCCTCGTCGCCCGGGCCGAGGAAGCACGAGCGGAGGCCATCCGCGTCGACTCGTTCACGCTCGAGGAGTACGCGCGCTTCGCGGCCGTGGAAACGGAGCGACCGGCGGGCGTGGTCGGCGCCTCCTGAGTCAGGGGAACGCGATCGTCGGCGGGTACTCGTCTTCCGAGAGCTCGCCGCAGCCGTTGGCGACCCTCAGGTCGAAGGCCTGATAGCTGGCGGTGAGGTCGAGCTCGGAGTGACTGCGGCTCGTGTCGCCCACCGGGTTGGCTTGGAAGAAGAGCTCGGTGGGCGCGTGCCGCGTCTTGAGGAGCGCGTAGCTCTCGGTCGGCCCGAGCTCCCGGGCGCCAGCCCAGTGCGCCGTGATCTCCTCGCCCTGGTTGGCGACGCGCAAGGTCGCGTAGACGCCGTCGGGCAAGGGCGGACGCTGCGTGTCGAGCACCGGCTCGCCGAGGCAGGTTCGCATGAGGCAGTCGGTGGCGAGGTCGTGGGCCTCGACGAGATAGAGGTGGTACTGCCCCTCGGACGTCGACTCGTCGAGCCACTGGGACGTCGTCAGGTCCGTCACCAAGGGGGCAGCCAGCAGGGCGTTCTCGCAGGACAAGGCGGCGGGGTCGTCACCCTGGTCGCGATGCACGCGGTAGACGCCGCCGATGCTCGGGTCCGACCAGCCGGCGGCGTTCCAGGAGACGTCGATGCCCCGGTTGCACGGGTCGATCTCACCGGCAGTGAGCTCCGTGGGCGGATGGGCGACGTTCACCGTCAGTTGGGCTGAGGACCAGCAAGCCGCGTCCTCGGCGCAGGCGATGGTGACCCTGTAGCGGCGGGTCGTGTCCACGACGGCAGCGCAGGTCGTCTCAGGTGACCAGTCACAGAGGACCTCGCCGTCTTCGTCGATCCAGCGGTACAGCACGCCGGACGTGCAGCTCGTGCTGCTCACGGCATCGAGCATGACGGGCCCGCCTTCTTCGCAGAGAGGTGATGGTGGCGTCGGAGCGACGGTGATGGGCCCACCGCATCGGCACTCGTCGCTGTTCGGGCTGCCATCTCTCATGAGGGGCGCCTGCCAGAGGAAGCCGGTGAGAGAGCGATGGATGCCTGCTGCGGCGTGGTCCTGTTGGTGGCAAGGGATGGTGAGGTCGTCGTTGATGTTGACGTTGAAGTACTCGTACTGGTTCATCACGGCGCGTGCCGGCGCGCTGTCGATCCCGGTCCAGGCCACGAGCTCGGAGAGAGGCCCGTCCTCACAGCCGGAGAGCATGTCCGCGTCACCATCGCCGTTGATGTCGGCCACGGTCGTCCGCTCGCCCCGGTCGACGGTCCCGGAGCCGCAGGGGAACTCGGCGAGCTGGCGCAGGCCACCGGCGAGGTTCCAGATGGTGAGGAACTCGCTCCCCCGATGAACGATCTCGGCGGCTCCGTCCGAGTCGAAGTCGAAGGCCGAGCTCGAGGTCCATCCCGAGTTCTCTTCGATGGGAATGTCGACGAGGATGCTGAAGTCGTTGTCGACGACGCGGAGGAACGCGTCGAGCCCATCCGGCATGACCGGCTCATGGTCGTGAATCGTGAAGACGGCCTCCAGCTCTCCGTCTCCATCGAAGTCCGCGATGCAGGGAACCTGAAGGATCTCCGCCTGCGGTGGAGTGCCCAGGCTGGCTCTCAGTGCCCGATCGGTGCGGGGATTCCAGACGAGCGCCTGGCCGGGGTAGTCGCCGACGACGGAGAGGATGTCGAGCGAGTGGTCGCCATCCCAGTCGGCCAGGGCGAACCGTCCTCCTGGCGAGCCGAGGCTCTCCTCGAGCTGGATCCGGCCGGTGCTCAGGTCGACGGAGTAGACGCGATCACCGGTCGTCAGCTCGAGGCCGGTGCACCAGGCACAGGCGTCGTCGGGGAGGAGGTCGGCCATCATGACCTGATGGGCGTTGCGGGTGAGCTGGCGTCTCACGTCCATCAGAAAGGAGCCGTCTTCCGGCCGATGGAGCGAGCCCTGATGGAGCAGCTCGGGCCAGCCGTCGTGGTCGGCGTCGATCAGGCTCGGCCACGGGTGGTAGGGACTACCGGCGGGGCCCCCCTCGTCGACGTGGTAGGTCAGCGAGAGATCGTGCTCGAAGCGGGCGACCTGCACGAGGTCTCGACCGTGTCGGGCCTTGAAGATCTCGACGGTTCCGTCGAGGTCGACATCGCCCAGGACCGCCTGGCCAGCGACGAGCGGCGAGATCTCGGGACGAGTGAGGAGGAGCGTGCCATCGCGGCCGTCGCGGACGTCCAGGTTGCCTGCGTCGATGACCTCGACCACGCCGTCGGCGTCGAGATCGGCGACCAGGTGGAGCGAGTGGGGGACGCTGCTCCAGGCCGGGACTCGCCAGACCTCGGCGAAGATGAGCAGCGGATCACAGTCCACGGGCTCATCCGCACCGCTCACGAGGAAGTGGGAGCCGCAGGCGTCGAGATCGCCATGACAGTCGGGGTCGTGGCAGTCGACCAGCCCATCGCCATCGTCGTCCTCGCAGTTGGTGCAGCTCTCCTGCGCGAGGAGAGGCTTCCCCAGGAAGAGGCAGAGTAGGGCGGACAGGGCGATCGCGTTGCGGCTGGAGCGGGGCGTCCACGTTGACATGACGCAAGTTCGGTAGGCCGTTTCCGCTTTTCAAGCGGCGGGCCCACGAGTGGTCACTCCCCCTCGAGTCGGACGAGGCTCGAACGGGGTGCGCCGCGTGGATTCCTCGGCCATGATGAAGCTCGATCCCGATTCTTCAGGAGCTCCCCGTGTCCGACCCCCTCCGCGTCCATGGCTTCGAGACCTCGAACAACATGAAGGTCCGCGTGGCCCTCGGCTACAAGGGCCTGCCGTACGAGTTTCTCGAGGTCGACCCGAAGGACCGCACCACCATCCACGGGCTCACCGGTCAGCACTTCACGCCGGTGCTCGAGCACGGTGACCGTCGCATCTTCGACTCGGCGGCGATCCTTCGTTACCTCGACGCGAACTTCCTCGACACGCCGCGCCTCTTCGGTAGCGACTATCACGAGCAGCGCGCCATCGAGAGCTGGGAGGGCTTTGCCCGAACGGAGCTCGCCGCCCCGATGATGGAGGTCGTGCTCACTCGCGTTCGTGGTGAGGAGGTCTCCGACGAGACGCTCACCCGCTGCGGCGCCGAGTTCGCCGAGGCCGGGAGCGAGCTGGTCGAACGCCTGAAGGGACACGACTGGCTCGTGGGCGACGATCTCACCGCCGCCGACGTCACGGCGGCTCCGGTGATCTTCCGCGTGCGCGAGGGGAAGGTGCTTCCCTGGGACGGCTCCCTCGATGCTCTCGCAGCCTGGGTGGACCGGGTCATGGGTCACGACGGGAAGGGTCGGCTCTGATCCGGCCCCACCTGTCCGCGATTTAATCGAACCAACCGAGACAGGACGCAGGGGGAGGGTTCACGTTCTCCACGGGCTCAGTGAACATTGACCCACGTGGAGGATCGTTAATGAACCCAGGGTCGTGTTGCTTCCGTTCCTCTCCTCGTGAGCCCGAGTCACCTCATCGTGGCTCGATCCCCGAGGAGGCCCGTCGATGAGCCCGTCTTCCCGTCTCGAACGACTCTCTCTCGACCGCCGTGCCCTGCTCCGAGCGGGAGCGGCCGGTGCGCTGGGGCTCGGAGCCTCGAGCCTGTTGCCGGGCTGGGCTCGCGCGAGCTTGGCGCGCCCGGGCTATGCCGGTCCCAAGGTCATCCTCGTCCGCTTCGGCGGCGGCGTGCGCCGACAGGAGACCATCGGTCCCGTGGAGGACTGCTGGGCGCCCTACTTCCGCCACGAGCTCCTGAAGCGCGGCACGCTCTACTCCAACATGGTCATGTCGGAGGGAGAGACCAGCCACGGCGAGGGGACGCTCCACCTCCTGACGGGGGAGTACGGCGCCTACCAAGACGCCCAGGAGGCTCTCATCGGCACCCGCTTCGAGCCGCCGGTGCCGACCCTCTTCGAGTATCTCCGCAAGGCCTTCGACGTGCCGTCGGAGCAGGCGCTCATCGTCAACGGCGAGGATCGCAAGGACGAGGAGTACTTCAACTTCAGCAACCACCGGCTCCACGGCATCGAGTATCGCTCGCACACGCTCTCCCTGTTTCGCTTCAAGGAGCACCTCCTGCGTCGTCAGTTGGCTGGTGGTCGCCTGACCGACGAGGAGATCGCCGCCAAGACCAAGGCGCTCGAAGAGGTCGCCGACCTCGATCCCCGTACCGTCGGCCACGACCTGCACAGCCCGGTCATCGAGGGCTTCTGGGAGCGCTGGCGGGAGCGCTACGGCGAGGACGGCCTGCGCAACCCGCGTGGCGATCGCCTGCTCACCGAGCTGTCGATTCGGGCTCTGGCCGAGCTCAAGCCGAAGCTCATGATGATCAACTACCAGGACCCCGACTACGTGCACTGGGGCAATCCCAACCACTACACCTGGGGCATCAAGATCATCGACGAGGGCTTGCAGCGTCTCGTCGCGGCGGTCGAGGCCGATGAGGAGTATCGGGACGACACCGTCTTCATCGTCGTCCCCGACTGCGGTCGTTCGGCGAACCCGCTCATCCCCGTGCCTTATCAGCACCACTTCCCCGGTCGCTCCTCACGCGAGATCTTCGCCTTCGTCATGGGGCCGAAGGTACCGGCCGGACAGCGGATCGAGCGCGAGGTCGAGCAGGTCGACGTGACCTCGACCATCGGCACGCTCATGGGCTTCGACACCGAGCACGCCACCGGCGGCGTGCTGCCGGAGGTGTTCTCGTGAGCAGCCTGCCGCAACCCGTCGTCGAGTCGACGATCTCGTCCGAGACTCGAGCCGAGCCCGGGCTCCTCCGTCGAGCCTGGCGCTGGCTTTCCAGCTTCGTCATCGGTGCGTTCTGCTGTCAGTTCTTGCCGACGGCCTTCCTCTCCCTCGGCTGGATGCTCGCGATCCAAAGACGGTCGTTCTTGCAGGGTCTCCATCGTCGTAGCCCCTCGAGCGAGAAGGGTGTCGCCCTGGCGGACGCCGTCGCGGGCAGTGAGCTCGAGGAGATGGCGGCCTGGCCGGCCTGGCTCCATCGACGTGGTCCCGGTTTCCGCGTGCTGGGACGCAACCTCATGCGGGGCCTGCGAGGCTTCGTTCACGTGCTGTTGCTCACGCTCCCGGGGACGGCGCTTTGGGCCTTCTCATGGCGTGCTGGCTGGGAAAACTCCTTCCACAAGGGATACGAGCTCGCCTCCATGGGGCCGCTGCTGGGTTGGCTGGGCCTGCTGCTCTTTGCCCTCGCGCTCTGGCATCTTCCCCTGGCTCAAGCCCGCCTGTCGCTGACGGAAGACTGGAGCGTGTTCTGGCAGCTCCGACTTCAGCGACGCCTGCTCGGCACCCGACCGACCCGCGTGCTCTTGCTGAGCGCCGCCTGGGTCGTGGCTGGACTGCCACTCCTCCTCTTGCGCGTGGTGCCGACCTTCCTCGAGAACCCCGAGTGGGCTCCGGCGGGCATGACGGCGAAGCAAGCCGAAGACCTCCTCGGGCTCTACTTCCTGGTCATCGCGACCTGGGTCATGGCCGCCGCGACCACTCTCAAGTGGCTCGCGGGTCGGCTGCACGCCACCTTGCTCGTCGACGCGGTCGCCTCGGGTCGAGTCGGGATCGACGAGCTTCACCCGCGCGAGCAGGACGCCTTGCGCCACCTGGACCTCGATGGAGCACCCGAGCACGAGGACGCGCCAACCCTGGTGCGAGTGGCGCGGGCGACCGGTGGGCGGGCGTGGCGTCTCCTACACGTTGGGGGACTCCTGCTTCTCGGCCTCGCGTTCGGCATCCAAGTCTACGTGGCGCAGTTCTTCGTCTACGTGCCGCTGCTCGGCTGGCTCAACCACCCGCTCGTGCAGCTCCCGTGGTTCCGCTACGCGGTGGGGAGCTGAGCGTGCGCTGAATCGTCCAGCCTCCCCGACAGTCGTCAGGACGAGCCGACGAATCGGTCGACGGCTCATCGGCGTGAGAGGTCGTGAGACCGTCCAGGAGGGCGATCTCGCCGGTTGGCAAGCTTCGTGCTCTGTCACGAGGCATGACTGAACCACTCCGCTTCGAACCACCCTTCTGCCCCCGACCGAGCTGTCGCTTTCATCGGACTTCCACCGGCTGGCGCTACGAGCGCAACGGTGTCTACCGTCGCAAGGCCCCGCCCCACGAGGTGCAGCGCTTCCGCTGCCTGCACTGCAGCCTCTCGTTTTCGAGTCAGACCTTCTGTTCGACCTACTGGCTGCGGAGGCCCGACCTTCAGGAACCCATCGCGGAGCTGGTCGGGCACGTGGCGTTGCGCAAGATCGCTCGCATCCTCGGAGTGGCGCACTCCACCGTGCAGCGTCAGGCCCGGCGGCTCCACACCGGCCGGCCGGTCGGACGCGATCGCAAGCGCGACTCGAGCCGAGAGGACGGTCGGCTCAGCTCCGCTCGCCTCGCAGGTAGGCAGCCGCGTCGGGGTCGGCCGGGTCGACGAAGACTCGCTCGGCCGGTCCGGACGCGACGAGGCAACCGGCCCCGCCCCGCCACCAGAACACGGCCAGCTCGTCGGCGAGACGACGGGCCTGCGCGAGATCGTGAGTCACGACGACCAGGCTCATTCGCTCCGCGAGCGCCGTGAGGAGGTCCTCGACGACGCCCCGGGCGAGCGGGTCGAGGGCACTGCACGGCTCGTCGAGCAGCAGCACCTCGGGCTGAAGTGCCAATGCTCGCGCGATGCACAGGCGTTGCTGCTGACCGCCCGAGAGCGAGAGCGCGTCGACATCGAGTCGATCCGCGACCTCGTCCCAGAGCCCGACCTCGCGCAGGACTCTCTCCAGGACGTCTTGTCGCTCTTGCGGATCCTTCATGCCGTGCTCCGTCAGGGGCATCTCGACGTTCTTGCGGAGGCTCGCGGCGAAGGGGTTGGGCGCCTGAGAGATGAGCCCGATCCGCCGGCGCAGGGCGAGCACGTCGACCTTCGGCCCGAGGACCTCCTCGTCGTCGAGTCGGATCGAGCCGTCGACGCGGGCGCCCGGGATGAGGTCGGTGAGACGATCGAGACAGTGGAGCAGGCTCGACTTGCCACAGCCCGACGGTCCGACCAGGGCGGTGAGGCCACCGTCGGGGATCTCGAAGCTCACGTCTCGGAAGGCCCAGCGAGCACCATAACGAACGGAGAGGTTCTCGATCACGAGCTTGGGGCGCGAACGGATCTCGCTCATGCGGTCGCCACCAACCGGCGCTGCAGCCGTGAGCCGAGCGCCAGGGCACCCGAGTTGATCATCAGCAAGACGACGAGGAGGAGCAGGGCGGAGGCGGCCGCCCGCGCGTCGCCGCCGGGCACGTTGAGGGCCAGGTCGAGCACGTGAACCGAGAGCGCGCGACCCGAGTCGAAGAGCGAGCTCGGCATCCGGGCGACGTAGCCGCTGGTGAAGACCAGGGCGGCCGTTTCGGCAGCGGCCCGACCCAGCGACAGGACGAGCGCTGCGATCAATGCCGGCAAGGCGCGGGGCAAGAGCACCGACCAGAGCGTGCGCGTGCGCGAGAGGCCGAGCGCGGCGGCGGCCAATCGATCACGGCGACCCACCGAGCGCAGGGCTTCTTCCGAGGCGCGGGCGAAGAGCGGCAAGACCATGACGGCCAGGGTCAGGCCTCCCGACAGGATGGAGAAGCCGAGGCCCAGAGCGACACAGAAGAAGGCGTTGCCGAAGAGTCCGAAGACGATGGACGGGACGCCCGCGAGGAGGTCGAGGCTGCGTCGACTCACGCGGGTGATGAGCCTGT
Source organism: Acidobacteriota bacterium (assembly GCA_039029535.1). Lineage (GTDB taxonomy): Bacteria > Acidobacteriota > JBCCFW01 > JBCCFW01 > JBCCFW01 > JBCCFW01. The sequence goes on along the minus strand of JBCCFW010000034.1, from coordinate 20,177 downwards.
CCTCGCTCAGCACCTCCGAGAGCAGCACCGCCGTTCCGAGCCCCACCGGGACGACGGCCGCCAGGCAAGTGAGAAGGATGAGCGCCGTCGACACGAGGATGGGGGCGATGCCGCCCGCGCGTCCGGCGTCGCGAGGGCTGGCGACCACCAGCTCGAGCGACCAGGCGGGGAGACCGCGACGGGCGAGGTCGAACAGGAGCCAGGTCAGCACGAGGCCGACCAGCACGGCCGCGGCCCAGGCGGCGGCCGTCGCGACGCGGTCTCGCAGCGAGTCATCCACGAGCGGTCGCTCCGGCTCGACCGAGCCGAGCGCCGAGCACGACGAGCGCACCGGCCAGCAGGAACAAGACGAGACCGCTCAGGAAGAGCGCGGCACGGTGGTCGCCTTCGGCGTAGGACATCTCGAGCGCGACGTGTGCGGTCAGGGTGCGCACCGGTGCGGTGAGAGAACGAGGCCAGTCGATGACGTTGCCGGTCACCATGAGCACGGCCATGGTCTCCCCCAGCGCACGACCCGTCGCGAGCAGCACTGCCGTGGTCAGGGTGCGTCGCGCAGCCGGGACGATCACGCGCCAGGCGATGGCGGGGACGCTCAGGCCGAGGGCCGCCGCCGCGAGGCGAGGACCCGAGCCCACGGAGGCCAGGCCCGAGTGAGCGAGCAGCGCGAGCGTCGGCAAGATCATCAGGCCGAGGACGAGGACGCCCGTCAGCAGCGTCTGGCCGAGGAGGGGAGCGAGGCTCGTCAGGCCGAGGAAGCCGAAGACCACCGACGGGACGCCGGCGAGGAGCTCGAGCCCACGAAGCAGGACGGTCGCGACCGACGGAGGCGCGTGGAACTGGAGAAACACCGCCAGCAAGACGCCGAGCGGCGTCGCGAGCAGGACCGAGCCCAGGGTCACCGTCACCGAGCCGACGAGGATCGGAGCGAGCCCGTAACGGCCGAGGGAGGGCTGCCACTCGGAGCCGAAGAGGGCCTCGAGAGGGACGCGGCCGAGGAGTGAGCCGGTCTCCTTCAGGAGGAAGAGCCCGACCAACACCACGGCCGACACGCCGAGCAAGCCGGTCGCGCGGGCGGTGAGGCCGAGGATGCGGTCACGAGCTGGCGGGGACGAAGGACTGAGTCGCGGCCAGCTCATGTGCGCTCTCGGAACGGGCGTGGTCGATGAAGCGTCGGGCGAGTCCGGCAGGAGGGCCGTGCGTGACGAGACAGAGGGGGCGACTCATCGGGTAGCGACCGGTCGCGACCGCGGTGCGGGAGGCCGTCACTCCGTCGAGCTCGACGAGCCGAACGGGAATGCCGAGCCCCCGGTCGTGCTCGGCTGCGCCGATGCTCACGTAGCCGATCGCGCCGGGGTCGCCGGCGACCGTCTTGATGCCGTGCTCGTTTTCACCGATGACGACGTCCGCGCTCACCTCGTCGGGACGCAGCTGCAGGTGCTCGAGGAAGACCGCGAGCGTCGCGCGACCAGCGGCCTTGTTCACGACGGTGATGCGACCCGGCGCGCCACCGAGCTCGGCCCAGTCGGTCACCGCCCTCGTGTAGATGGCGCGGAGCTGCGTGCTGCTGAGTCGTTGGATGGGGTTGTCGGCGTGGACGATGACGCCGATGCCGTCGCGTGCGATCACGTGGGCGATCAGGTCGGTCTCTTCAGGCAAGAGGTCGCGGGAGATCATCCCGATGTCGGCCAGCCCTCGGCGGGTGTCGGCCACGCCGCGGGACGAGCCACCCGACTGGACGTCCACGCGGATGCCTGGGTTCTCGCTCTCGAAGTGATGGGCGATCTCGGTGGCGAGGGGCGCCACCGTGCTCGAACCGGTGAGGATGAGCCGGAGGTCGGGATCGGGTCGCGAGCAGCCGAGGCTCAGCGCCACGAGCAGCAGGCAGGGGAGGAGACGAGTCATCAGGCGGGGTCTTCGAAGTTCAAGCGGCAGCAGCCGAGATCGAGTTCGCCCGGCGCCCGGTCGTCGTCACGGGTCAGTCGGTAGAGGACACCCTTGCCCCGCCGTTCCGAGCTGACCAGCCCGTGCTCGCGGAGGACCCGCAGGTGGTGTGAGAGCAGGCTCTGCTCGAGCTGGAGCTGCTCGTTGATCTCGGCGACCGTGCGAGGGCCGTCCTGGAGCTCGCGCAGCACCGAGAGGCGGGTGCCGTCGGCGAGGGCGCGCAGGAGCTCGGCGCAGGAGGTGGTGCTCGCTTCGGTGGTCACCACCACACTCTGACTTGAAGGGTCATTCATGTCAAATCGACCCAGGGTCGATCGACACTGTTCCCGCAGCTCCTCGGGACGGAGTAAGTTCCGCGCACGAGGAGTGAGGACATGAGCTGGATTTCGTGGAACCTGCCTGCCCTTCGCACGAGCCTGCTCGTGTCCTGTTGCCTGATCGCGCTGGCGGCGACCGGAGCTCGAGCCCAGGAGGCCTGCTGCTTCACCGACGGCAGTTGTGCCGATCTCGATCCCATGGCTTGCCTGGGCATGGGCGGTGCGCCGCAAGGGCCTGGTTCCGACTGTGCTGGCGTGATCTGCCTTCCGGCGGTCGGGGCCTGTTGTCTTCCGGGCGGACTCTGCATGGACACCACCGCGGACGACTGCCGAGCGATGTTGGGGGGCTTTCAGGGCGTCGGGACGGAGTGCGCCAGCGTCGACTGCCTCGCCCCGCAAGCGTGCTGTCTCCCCTTCGGTCCCGACGGCTGCCTCGAGCTACCTCCTGCGGACTGCGCTCCGATGGGTGGCGAGGCCCAGGGGCCCGGGACGACCTGTGACGCCGTCGCGTGTGATGGCTCGGCTTGCTGCTTCGATGACGGTACCTGTCTCGACATCGGCGTCTTCGAGTGCGCCATGGTCGGTGGCTTGCCCATCGACGGGGCGAGTTGCATGGACCTGCCGTGCATGGTGCCCACCGGGGCCTGCTGCGTGCCGGGTCCGTTGGGCTTCGCTTGCGAAGTCCTGACTCGCACCGGCTGTGAGGCGGCCGGCGGCAGCTTCCGCGGAGACGGCACCGATTGCATGAGTCTCGACTGCAATGAGGTGCAGGCCTGCTGTGCCGACGACGCCAGCTGCATGGACCTCGGCGTCGCCGACTGCGACCTGTCGGGCGGGGTCTCTCAGGGGCCTGGCACCGATTGCGCGAGCACGGCCTGCCCCGACATCCAGGCCTGCTGCATCACCTTCCCGGGAGGGCCCGGCTTCTGCCAAGACCTGACTCCCGACGACTGCATGGCCATGGCCGGCATGCCGCAGGGAGCGGGGACGAGTTGCGCCGACACCGCCTGCGACATGAGCGCCTGCTGCTTCCCCGACGGAAGCTGCATGGACCTCGACTTCATGACCTGCATCGGGATGGGCGGCGCCCCCGACATGCCGGGCATGAGCTGCATGGACGTCACCTGCCCCGACACGAGGGGAGCGTGCTGCCTGGCCGATCCCGGTGGGAACACCTGTGAGCTGCGCAGCGAAGCCGACTGCACCGCCGACGGCGGGGTGTTCTTCGGGGTCGGTACCGACTGCATGGGCGTCGACTGCAACGAGATGCAGGCTTGCTGCTTCCCGGAAGGCACCTGCACCGACGAGACGGTGACCGACTGCTCGGTCGCCGGCGGAACGCCCCAGGGCACCGGCACTGACTGCGCCGGGACGACCTGTCCGGTGGTCGAGGCCTGCTGCCTGCCGGCCGGGCCCGGCGGTCCGTCGACCTGCGAGGATCTCGAGCCAGCCGAGTGCGCCATGCGGGGCGGTACCTCGCAGGGGGCGGGCACCACCTGTGCGACCACCGACTGCGACGCGACGGGGTGCTGCTTCCCTGACGGAAGCTGCCTCGACCTCGACCCGATGGAGTGTGCCGGCGCCGGTGGCATGTCGCGCGATCCCGGGATGCCCTGCACCGGGCCCCGTTGCGAGGAGACCATCGGCGCCTGCTGCCAGGACGACGGTGGGGGAGGCTTCACCTGTCGCGAGCTCACTCGCGTTCAGTGCGGGACGGTGGGCGGCAGCTTCCTCGGCGAAGACACGAACTGCACCGCCGACGACTGTTCGGCCGTCATGGCGTGCTGCTTCCCCGACTCGACCTGCTCCGACGAGGTGGCCGGTGAGTGTGGTCCGCTCGGCGGCTTCCCACAGGGGGTCGGCAGCGAGTGCGCGACGACGACCTGCCCCGAGACGGAAGCCTGCTGCATCTTCGGTCCCTTCGAGATGGAGTGCATGGACTTGATCGTCGCCGACTGCACGGCGATGGGCGGCGAGAGCCGGGGCGAGGGCACTCGCTGCGCCGACATCGACTGCAACGCCAGCGCGTGCTGCCTGCCCGACGGCACCTGCGCCGACGTCGACTTCTTCGAGTGCTTCACCATGGGCGGTGCGCCTCAGCCTCCGGGCACGAGCTGCGCGACCACGAGCTGTGCCATCGAGGCCTGCTGCCTCGACTTCGGCATGCCCTTCTGCAACGACCTGACCGTGGAGGACTGCACGATCCAGGGCGGCATGCCGCAGGGCGAGGGCAGCACTTGCGCCGACACCGAGTGCGAGCCGGCGATGATTCAGGCCTGCTGCTACCCCGACGGGACCTGTGCCGACGTCACGCCGGCCGATTGCATGGTCACCGGTGGCGTCGCCCAGGGTGCGGGGAGCAGCTGCGCGACGGTGTCCTGCGGGATGGGGGCCTGCTGCCTGCCCGACTCGACCTGCGTGAATCTCGACGCCATGAGCTGCGCGGGGCTCTCGGGGACCTACGCCGGCGACGGCACCGACTGTGCGGTGGTGAAGTGCACCGCGGCCCTGCCAGGGGCCGTGCCCTCCGGCACCGCCGATCGACCCGGAGATCCGCTGACCATTCGGAGGTCGGGCACCGAGCTCATCCTGAGCTGGTCGACGAGCTGCAGCGCCGAGGCGGTGGACCACACGGTTCACGAGGGCATCCTCGGGAACTGGTACAGCCATGAGGCGCTGCTCTGCGACACCGAGGGGGCGCTGGTGTCGGCGACCATCACTCCCGGTGACGGGGGGCGGTACTACCTGATCATCCCGGTGACGGCCACGGACGAAGGCAGCGCGGGTGTCGACTCGGCGGGTGTCGAGCGACCGTCCTCCCCGACGCCGTGCCGGGCCGGGCGCCTGCTCGGTTGCCCTTGAGCGAGGTCGATCGCGTCACGACGTGCATCGTCGGTGGCGGGCCGGCAGGGATGGTCCTCGGCTACCTGCTGGCCCGTCGCGGAGTGCGGACGATCGTTCTCGAGGCGCAGGACGACTTCGAGCGCGACTTCCGGGGCGACACGGTTCATCCCTCGACGCTCGAGGCCTTCGCCGACCTGGGCCTGGTCGACGAGCTGCTCGCGCTCGACCACGCACGGCTCGAGCGGATGACGGTTCGCAGCGGCGGCAGGTCCACGGTGCTCGCGGACTTCGGCCGGCTCGGTGGCCGCTTTCCCTGGGTCGCGCTCATCCCGCAGGCGGCCCTTCTCGACTTCCTGGCTGAGAAGGCGTCGGCCCTGCCGAGCTTCGAGCTCCGGCTCGGCGCGCGAGTCCACGAGCTGGTCGAGGACGACGGTCGCGTTGTCGGCGTGCGACACCGGGACGGGGCGGGCGAGCGTGAGATCCGCGCCGACTTGGTGGTCGGGGCCGACGGTCGAGCCTCTCGCGTGCGCAAGCTGGGCTTCCCCGAGCCCATCGCCGGCTCGCCTCCCATGGACGTCTACTGGTTCGCGCTGCCTCGGCGTGACGACGAGCCGGCGAGCGCGGTGACGGGCTTCCGCATCGAGCCGGGTCGTCTCCTGGTCGTGCTCACGCGTCCTCGTGAGTGGCAGGTCGGCTACGTGCTCTTGAAGGGGGATGCGCGTGCCTTGCGAAAGGCGGGGCTCGTGGCGTTTCAGGAGTCGATCGCTCGTCTCCTGCCCGAGCTCGCTGACCGCGTGTCGCTGCTCGACGACTGGTCGAAGCTGAGCTTCCTGTCGGTGGCGTCGAGCCGGATGGAGCGCTGGCACCGTCCCGGCGCGCTGCTCATCGGCGACGCGGCGCACGTCATGTCACCGGTGGGGGGAGTCGGCCTCAGCTACGCGATCCAGGACGCGATCGCGACGTCGAACCTGCTGGGAGAGCCGCTGGCCCAGGGAGAGCTGACGGACGAGCAGCTCGCGGCCGTGCAGCGACGTCGCGAGCTGCCGACTCGCTTCATCCAATTCTTCCAGCGCTTCGTTCAGGCGCGACTCGTGAGCCGGGCGTTGGACGATCGTCCGTTCACGTTGCCCTGGCCGCTGCGGCTCGTCACGAGCCTGCCCCTGCTCGATCGCATCCCCGCAGGGCTGGTGGGCTACGGGCTGCGACCGGAGCGTCCCTCGGTCTGAAGTGGTCTGGTGCGAAGGTTGTGGGGCGCTGGCGGGACAGCCCAACGGGCACTGGAATGGCGGTGCAGGCTCGGTTTCGCCCCACGGAGATTCTCATGACACGAGCAGAGCTCATCGAGCGAATCAACGCACTCTCCGATGAAGACCTCGCTCGAGTTGCGCCGTATCTCGAAGCGGACTTGAGCGCGGTGCCGCATCACCTCCAGCTCGTAGATGAGGTGCGCCTCGGGCGTGCGAGCTCCGAGTCCGAGGAGTTGGTCGAGCACGACGAGGTGCTCCGCAGGGTCGACGAGCGGTTGCGTCGTCTGACGTGAAGCCCCGCTGGTCGGCTCGCGCAGCCGATCAGCTCGTCGACGTGATTCTCCATCTCGAGAGTGAGCGCTCCGGTGCTGGTCATGCCTTTTCGCGCTGTGGCACGTGCGTCGGCGTCCAGCGGGTTGGCAGGAGTCTTGAGCTAGGAGCTCTCGTGCCATTCAACCCTCCAGGGTGTCGAGTCGTTTCACCCGGTGGGGGGAGATACGGCCCCGGAGGCTCCATGGCCCTGCGCAAGACAGTCCCAGTTTTACTTCTCTCCTCGGCCCTGGTCGCTACCGCGGTCTTGCCGGTCACGGCGGAGGCGCACCCTCGTCCCTGGAAGCACCGGCACTCCGCGACGGTCGTCCTGCGACCGGCCGCGAAGGTCAAGATCAAGACGCCGGTGCGCCGGGTGCGGCAGACGCGACAGGTGACGCGCGCCACCGGAGAGGTCGACGTCAACGTGCGCCCGAAGAGCACCGAGGTGCACGTCGACGGCGTGTTCATGGGCACCGCCGACGCGCTGGACGGACACCCCGCCAAGCTCGTCCTGCCGGCAGGGCGTCACGTGCTCGAGCTGATCACTCCCGACGGCGTGGTGGTCGAGAAGACCATCCAGGTCCGAGCCGGTCAGGAGCTCAACGTCGGTCTCGATCTCAGGTAGGCGTTCGGAGAACGCTCAGACCAGGCACTTCTCGCCGCGGAAAGAGCGGTCCGCGGTGACGGTCTCCGAGAGGAGATCGTCGAAGTAGGCGATGGTCTTCTCCAGGCCCTCGTCGAGCTGAGTGGTGGGTGCCCAGTCGAGCGTCTCGCTGGCCTGGGTGATGTCTGGACGACGACGGGTGGGGTCGTCTTGAGGGAGCGGGCGATGCTCGATGGAGGAGCGTGAGCCGGTGATCGCGATGACCTTCTCGGCCAGCTCCGCCATGCTGAACTCACCCGGGTTGCCGAGGTTCATCGGTCCCGTGATCTCGACACCCGTCGCCATCAAGCGAAGGCAAGCCTCGATGAGGTCGTCGACGTAGCAGAACGATCGGGTCTGCTCGCCATTGCCATAGATCGTGATGGGCTCGCCCATCAGCGCCTGCACGATGAAGTTCGAGACGACCCGGCCATCGTCGGGGCGCATTCGCGGGCCGTAGGTGTTGAAGAACCGGGCGACCTTGATCTCGAGCCCGTGCTGACGGTGATAGTCGAAGAAGAGGGTCTCGGCGCAGCGCTTGCCCTCGTCGTAGCAGGAGCGGATGCCCACCGGGTTGACCCTGCCCCAGTAACTCTCGGGCTGGGGGTGGACCTCCGGGTCGCCGTAAACCTCGCTCGTCGACGCCTGGAAGATCTTGGCCTTGACGCGCTTGGCCAGGCCGAGGACGTTGATCGCACCGTGGACGCTGGTCTTGGTGGTCTGCACCGGATCGAACTGGTAGTGGATCGGTGATGCCGGGCAGGCAAAGTTGTAGATCTCGTCGGTCTCCACGTGGAGGGGGAAGGTCACGTCGTGACGCATCACCTCCAGGTTGGGAGAGTCGAGCACGCCGGCCAGGTTGCGCTTGGTGCCCGTGTAGAAGTTGTCGACGCAGAGCACCTCGTGGCCCTGCTCCAGCAGCCGCTCACACAGGTGCGAACCGAGGAATCCGGCTCCGCCGGTGACCAGCACGCGCTTTGGAACGAGTCCCTTCATCGCTGTTCTTCCCTTTTCCCTTCGTGCCACGTGGTCGGCACGAGATCGTCATCCGAACTCTGAAGTGAGTCAGCTCGAGGTGGCTCGATCGCCCACCGCGGTGGTGAGCGCCGAGAGCAGGTCTCGGGCTGCCGTTTCGGCCACGTCTTCGGGCCTGTCGTGCCGGAGAGCGTCCTCCAGCTCACCGGCATGCTTGGCGACGTCGATGAAGCCGTGATTCGACGCGTTGCCCCGGAGCTGATGGGCGGTCGTCATGACCGTCTTGTCGTCGCGCTCAGACCACGCCGTCTCGAGCTTCTCGAGTGATTCGGCAAGGTAGGCCACGTACTCCGCGCGCAGCGGGGCGAGGAGCTCGGCCAGCATCCGTGCTTCTTCCTCTTCTGGGCTGAGCACGGCCTTCGGGGCCTCGCACGATGCTGATGCCGTCGTGGTCGACGAGGGGGCCGCCCGAGTGGTCGGTGCTGCGTCAGCATCCGGACCGGACTGACTCGGGCTCCTCGGCGGCGTCGGCTCGCTGTAGTCGGCCTGCAGGCTCAACTTCTTGGCGATCAGCCGACGCATCGTGCCGGGGAGCACGGGCTTGGTGAGGTAGTCGTCGCAGCCGGCTTCGAGGCACTTCTCCCGGTCGCCGGCCATGGCATAGGCCGTCAGCGCGACGATGGGGAGCTCGGTCAAGCCTTCATCACGCAGCTTGCGAGTGGCCTGGTACCCGTTGAGCCTCGGCATCTGCATGTCCATGAGGACCAGGTCCGGCAAGTCGCCCCCGTCGCGGCGACGCAGGATTTCCGTGCAAGCCTCCTCGCCATCCTCGGAGGTGGTCACCACGCAGCCCGATTCCTCGAGGAGGAAGGTGAGGATCTGGCGATTCTGCGGGTTGTCGTCGGTGACGTGGATGTGGATGCCGTCGAGCCGCATCACGCGGGCGGCGACGTCGTCGTCGTCGTGTCGAGTGTCGACGTCGCGGAAGGTCGTCTCGTCGAGCCAAGCCACGCCATCGGGCAGGCCGGACACGCAGGTGGTCGTGAAGACACTCCCCGAACCGGGCTCCGATGCGAGCTCGATGTCGCCCCCGAGCATCCGCGCGAAGCGTCGTGAGATCGTGAGGCCGAGGCCCGTGCCGGCGACCGCGGGCCGTCCGTCCTCGGCCTGGACGAAGGGCTTGAAGAGCTTGGTCTGATCCTCGGCCGAGATGCCGACGCCGGTGTCCGCCACCGCGAACTGCAGGCGGACCGACCTCTTGCCGAGCGAGGTGCACTCGAGTGAGAGCTTGACCGAGCCCTCCTTGGTGAACTTGATCGCGTTCGTCAGCAGGTTCATGAGGATCTGCCGCAATCGCAGCTCGTCGGTCACGACCCGATCCGGCAGGGGGGCCGAGAGCTCGAGCTCCAGCTCCAGGGCCGCCTCGGTGGCGCGCGGACGCACCAACGACATGACCTCGGCGACCAGGTTCGTCAGGCTGCACTCGCCGAGGATGGCCTCGACCTGACCAGCCTCGATCTTCGAGAGATCGAGCACGTCGTTGAGAAGGCCGAGCAGGTAGTCGGCGTTGCGCTGCACTTGCCGCGCCCAGTAGGCCCGCTCGTCGGCGTCGAGGTCGCCGCGTGCGAGGATCTCGGACTGACCCACGATGGCGGTCATGGGGGTCCGGATCTCGTGACTCATGTTGGCGAGGAAGTTGCTCTTGGCCTCGCTCGCCTTCTGGGCCTGAAGCAGGGCCTTCTCCATGCCCTCGGCGGCCGCGCGGATCTCGTCGTCGGCGAGCTGCCGTTCCAGGCTGCGACCGAGACCCAGGGCCGTGCGCGCGAGCAGGCCGACGACCTCGTCGTCCCAGTCCACCGGGTCCGTCGACTCGAGAGCGAGCATTCCCGAGAGCTCGCCTCGGACGAGCACCGGGATGATGACGAAGGCGGTCGTGTCCGTGACCAGGATGCTCCGGTCCTGCTGACGCGGTCCTCGACCGCTGGACACGTGCACGTCCTGGTGACTGCCTCCGGAGGCGGCCCAAGTCTGGAGAGCATGGCGCTCCCTCTCGTTGAGCTGACCCGACTCGATGCCGATGCCCGTTCGCTGCCAGCTCGTTCGTGCTCCCGTCGGTGCGATCCACGCGCACCAGGCGCGGTCGAGATCGAGGGCGAGCGCGGCCTGGGTCATGAACTGACCCATGGTCGGCGCCAGTGGCGAGACGTCGAGGAAGGCAGACTCGGTGCGCTCGACCATCTCGCGGAGCTGAGTCAGGCGCTCGAGGCGGAGCTCTCCCAGCTTGCGCTCGGTGATCTCGGTCTCGATCGCCACGAAGTGCTCGATGATCCCGAGCTCGTCCAGGACGGGCTGGACCTCGATCTCGACCCAGTAGGGGGTCCCGTCCTTGCCGTAGTTGAGGACCTCGCGCGAGAAACCACGGCCGCCCTTCAGCAGCTCGCGCATCTCGTCGATGGTCGCGGGATTGGTGCCGGGACCCTGGAGAACCGAGCCGGGAGTCCGGCCCTTCACCTCGTCGAAGGCGAAGCCGGTGAGCCGCTGGAAGCCATCGTTGACCCACTCGATGCGGCCGGCCGAGTCGGTGATGATGACTGCGTTCGTCGTGCGGGACGCTACGAGGGAGAGCTGCCGGGCCTCGGCCTCGCGCGCTCGGAGACGCGCTTCTGCCGCCTTGCGTTCGCGGATGTCACGGACGAACGCACAGTTGAGCTCTTCCGAGCGATGTTGGATGTAGTTGACGGAGACCTCGACGGGAATGCGCTGGCCGTCGGCGTCGAGGTGGACCGACTCGAGCGTGAGGTTGCGCTCCTGCTTGAGCTCTTCCCAGTGGGGTGCCCACATGTCGCGGGTCATCAGCTCGTCGATGTCGAAGACCGTCATGCCCACCAGTGCATTCGGAGCATGGCCGAGCGAGCGGTGAGCGCTACGGTTCGCGTAGGTGATCTTGCCGTCCGAGTCCAGCCAGAAGATCGCCTCCCCGGCGTGGTCCATGGCCTCCTGGGTGAGCTGGAGGAAGCGCTCGGCTCGCTCGAGCTCGGTGGTCCGGCGCGTGAGCTCGGTGTTGGCCGAGACGAGCTCCTGCGTGCGTCGGCGAACGCGATCCTCGAGTGACTCGTTCAGCCGCTCGAGTTGCTCGTTCTTGATGGAGAGCTCGCGGGCCTTCTCGCGGAGGAGCTCCTCGGCCCGCTTGCGGGCGCGACGTTCCCGCTGCCAGCGGGTGTCGGCAGCTCCGCTCACCCGCCGACGGAAGCCAGCGTCAGGACCAGCGTCACGTCGGTGGCGTCCTCGGAGTGAGGGATGCGCTCGACGGTCTCGATCGACTGTTCGTAGTGGCGACAGGCGCCCCGCATGAGCCCCTCGGCCAGGTCCGGCAGGCCTCGCGAGGAGCGATAGCGGAGGGCGGCGACGTTCTCCGCTTCACGTTGGAAGGTCAGCGTGGGGACCTGGGCCCCCTCGTGCAGGCACTTGACCTCGGCGTGGACGTGAGACTCCAGGTGCTCGAAGAGGTCGAAGGGGTGCGAGTAGCCCTCCATCATCTTCGGATGACCTTCTGCGAGCGAGCGGAAGAGTCGCTCGCCGTAGCTCATGAGGAGCTGGGGGACCGACTGATCGAGACGCCGGGAGACCTCGCCGAGGATCTGGTGGAGATCCTCGGCTGGGTAGACGTCGATGGCGGTGTAGGCACCACCGTCGGTCAGGTTGCAGGAGGCCATCACCTCGTCCACGAACTCGGTGCCGTGGTCCTCCTCCATCAACTCCATCCATTCGGTGAGCACGAATCCCAACATCGACGTCTCCTCTCCTGGTGAGTGGCTTCAGCGTTCTTCGGACGAGACCACGAGGCGCTCGGCATCCATGCCGGCGCGCTTGGTGGCTTCGGCGATGGCGAGGTCGTTCTCCACCATGAGCTCGACGAGCCCGTCGAGGTCCACGCTGGGCTCCCAGTTGAGCTTCTCCTTGGCCTTGGTCGGGTCGCCGAGCAGGAGATCGACCTCGGCGGGGCGGAAGTAACGCGGGTCGATCTCGACGTGGTCTTCCCAGGCCAGGTCGAGCTTGCCGAACACCCGCTCGAGGAACTCGCGCACCGAATGGGTCTCGCCGGTGGCGACCACGTAGTCGTCCGCCTCGTCGGCCTGGAGCATCCGCCACATGGCGTCGACGTAGTCGCCGGCGTAGCCCCAGTCGCGTCGGGCGTCGATGTTGCCGAGGTAGAGCTTCTCTTGCAGGCCGACCTTGATGCGGCAGGCCGCTCGCGTGATCTTGCGGGTGACGAAGGTCTCGCCACGACGCGGCGACTCGTGGTTGAACAGGATGCCGTTGCACGCGAAGATCCCGTACGCCTCGCGGTAATTCTGAGTGATGTAGAACGAGTACGCCTTCGCCGCGGCATAGGGGCTGCGTGGGTGGAAGGGCGTCGTCTCGGACTGCGGTGTCTCGACCACCTTGCCGTAGAGCTCGCTGGACGAGGCCTGGTAGAAGCGGCATCCGAGCCCGCTGTCCCGGATGGCCTCGAGAAGACGCACGGTGCCGAGCCCGGTCACCTCGGCGGTGAACTCCGGCATGTCGAACGACTCGCGGACGTGGCTCTGGGCGCCCAGGTTGTAGACCTCGTGAGGCTCGACCTCGTGGAGGATGCGCTGGAGCGAGGAGCTGTCCGACAGGTCGCCGCGATGGAGCTTCAGGCGGATGTCGGTCGCGTGCGGGTCCTGATAGAGGTGATCGATGCGACCCGTGTTGAAGGACGACGAGCGTCGAACGAGCCCGTGCACCTCATAGCCCTTCTCCAGGAGGAGCTCGGTCAGGTAGGAGCCGTCCTGGCCCGTGATCCCCGTGATGAGGGCGCGTCGTCTCTCATTGCCGTTCTGGTTCGTCGTCATGGCGTCGCTCCGGCTCGGAAGCGGTTCATCGCTTCAAGATCGTGTCGTCGTAGTTGCCGACGTTCGGGAAGTCGGGTGGCTGCAGGACGTCGGTCACGGACAGCTCGCCGGTCCCGTCGCCGTAGTGAGAGAGGAGGAGGCCCGTCTCGACCCCGTGTCGCGCCATCAGGAGGAAGTCCGCCAGCTTCGCGGCGAAGGTCCGCTCCAGGGCCTGTCGAGGCACGAGCACGGTGTCGCCCGCGAGGAGCTCGCTGCGTCGGAGGTTCTTTCGACCTCGCTTGCCGAGCTGTTCGACGTTCCCATCGGCTCGAATGAGATAGATCCGCTCCTCGTCTGCCTGCTCGGTGATTCCGCCCGCCCGCTCGAGCAGGTCGACCACCCGCATCCCTCTTTCGGCGACGAAGGTCGTGGGGTTGAACACGTGCCCCTTGATCGACACCGTCTCGAGCTGACGTGGCAGCTCGAGGGCGTCTCCGCTCTCCAGGGTCAGGTTGAACTCGCTGTCCGGGAAGTCGTCTCGAACGAAGGGGATGACCACGCGCCCGGTCACCTGCTGGTTGGCCATGCGGCTGAGCAAGTCCTGGGTCTGGATCACCGCCAACTTGGCCGCCAGGCCCTCGCGGGCATGGCCGGTCTGGGTCATCCGCTCGAGCGCAGCCTCGTAGCGGCGACGCGTGGTCTCCGCGAGGTGACGGAAGCGTTTCTGCTGCTGACGGCGCACCTTCTCGCGCGAGAAGACCGCGGCACGGAGGTCGGCGTGGCCGAGGACGCCTCCGGCTGCCGCCAGGAGATCGGTGATCCGGGCGCCGGCGGGGAAGACGTAGGTGCCGGGGAATCTCACCTCGCCGTCGATGCGCACGCGGACCTTCTCCGAGCGCAGGGCCCGGATGACGAGCTCGTCGTCGGCTCGGAGGACCGGGTCGTGCTCGGCCGAGCGCGTGAGGGCGAGCCCCAGGTCGAAGCGGTAGCGGCGCACGTCCAGGCGTCGGCCGTCGGCGTGCTGGACACGACGGATGAGCTCGGCCTCGTCGTGGAAGACCTCGGGCAGCACGTTCCCGGCGAGGGCGATGAGGTCGGAGACCCGCATCTCCGGCGTGAGCCGATAGGTCCCGGGACGTTGCACCGCCCCGAAGATCTTCACCTCGGACTCGACCAACGACTGGCTGCGAGATCGAATCTCCAGTCGATCCAGGGGCTCGAGCTCGAGGTCCTCCTCGGGCACGCCGGCGAGGGCGGCCTGCAGGTCGACGACGATGATGCGGCGTCGGCTGCCGACCTGCATGCGGTCGGGGACGATCTCGACGGCGCCGGGCTCGCCGACGAGCCGTGACAGGAAGGCCTGGGGCAGGAAGGCGTCGACGGTGAGGCCGTCGGCCTTCGCGACCAGGTCGGAGACGCGCAGGCCCGGCACGTGCTGGAAGAGACCGGGGCGAACGACCTCGCCCACGATCTCCACGCGCGGCTGACGCTCGGAGTCGACGGCACCGATGAGCACGAGCTCGCCGTCGCCGAGGGACAAGCCGAGGCCCTCGTCGTCGAGGTTGACGTCGAGGGTCTCGCGACCACGGCCGGAGACGGTGCGCTCGACCTGGACCTGCGGCTTGAAGGTGAAGGGCGTCAGCCCTCCGGCGAGGGCGATGGCGTCCTCGAGCAGGGGCTCGTTCAGCCACTCGTAGATGCCGGGACGTTGCACGTAGCCGGCCACGCCGATGGTGGGGCCGATGTCGCCGACGTGCAGCACGTCGCCTTCTTGCAGCCAAGCGCCTGGAGGCAACTCACCACCGAGAAGGAACTCGTAGAGGTCGACGAAGCCGACCCGGCCGTCGCGTCGGAGCTGAACCCGACGCAGCGTGCCCGACTTGGTCGGTCCACCGGCCGCGACGAGCGCCGTGAGCACGCTGGCTCGCGCCGGGACTTCGGTCATTCCGGGCTTCGCGACGTTGCCGACCACGTGGACGCGGACGCGGCGAAGCTGACCCATGCTCACGCTGAGCTGGTAGTCGCGTCGGGTGCCGTTGTAGGCGCGGCGCAGGATGTCGTGGAGATCGCCGAAGCGTCGACCGGCGACCAACACGCTGCCGATGCCCTCGATCGCGACGGTTCCGTCGCGTTCGACGGTCAGGACTTGGCGGTCCTCGAAGCTACCCCAGACGGTGATCTGGATCTCGTCTCCGGCTCCGATGAGGTAGCTCTCCGGCACGGGGCCCAGCTCGTCCATCGAGCCGTTGCCGGCGAAGTAGTCATACCCGAACTGCTTGAGGTCACGGTTCGGCTTCCGCTCGAAGCGTCCGTAGTAGAGCTTCTCGAGGAGAGACCGAATCTTGGGCGGAGCGGGAGTCGCCTCTTTCTTCTCTTCGCGGTCGAGCCAATCGGGGGGAGGCCAGAAGCCGCCGCCGCAGCAACCGCCGTGGCCGTGGTCCTTCGTCTCCTTCTTGGGCGGCGGTGGCGGCTTCGGCTTCGCGGGAGCGGCGAGACGACCGGTGAGGTCGCGGGGGCGTCCCTTGGGGATGAAGGGGGTGGTGATCGCCGGACGGATGAGATCGTCGGGCTCGTCCACCGGCACGGGCTCGACCTTCTCGTCGAGGTGCTCGATCCACGTGGGCTTCTTCGCAGGGTCCTCACCCGACGAGCGCGACTTGCGCCGGGCCTCGGCCGGGAGGGCCTGCGAGGCGAGGACGACGAGCACGAGTGCCGTCGTGACGGGCCGTGCGAGCGAGTGACTCTCGTCGTCACGGCGTCGGAAGACGACCCGGCTCAACAGTGCGCCCACGAAGATCGCCTCGAAGACGGCCATGGTGCCGAAGGCGCCAGCGGCGCCGAAGAGCTCGGCGGCTGGCCAGGTGAGCGCGAGTGAGGGGAAGGCCAGGGAGAGACGCCACTTGGTCACGCGGGCGGCTCCGGACTCGTCGCTGCACTGGGAGTGCACCACGAGCACCGCGCCGATCGCTTCCAGGCCGGTGAAGACGCTGGCGATCAGGAGAATGCCTCGGAGCTCGTAGGCACGACCCACCAGCAGCTCGACCAGCACGTTGCCGGCCAGTGGCAAGGCGATGGCCGCCAGGAGCGCCAACACGCCGACGAGCTGAAGCGCTCGCTTGAGCGCGTGGCGGAGGTCCTCGGGCTCGCCGGCGTTGACGTGGCGAGCGAAGCGCGGTCGCAAGACACCGGACAAGGCCATCGAGACCAGACGCAGTGGGCCGACCAGGCCCGCAGCCAGGCCGAAGGAGCTCACCGCGCTCACTCCGCCGGCGGCGGCCAGCACGAAGGGTTGGAGTCGACTGCCGACCGCGTTGCCCATCGAGCCGATGGTCATGGGGCGGGCGAGAGAGTCGTAACGACGGTTCAGCTCCGGCGTGAGTGACGTGGCCCCCAGGGAACCCCGGATCACGCGGGCGATGATCAAGGCGAGGGCGTTGCCGAGAGCCGCCGCCCAGAAGCAGGTGGCGAGCACGGGAAGGTCGGAGACGATCGCCACCACGACGACGAGGACGTGAACGGCCAGCGCGAGGACGTCGAGAGCGAGAGCGCGACTGGCGCGGAAGGCGCTCTCCTCCCGTCCGCGATCGAGCGCACGCCAGGCCGCCGCGACGATGCTCGCGATGACACCGCCAGCGAACAGCGCTCGTGCGGGATCCACGGAAGCGAGCGGGACGCAGGCCATCAGGCCGAGCAAGGCCAGCCAGCTCAGACGTCGGAGCCGTTGCCGCGAGTGTCGGAACAGGGCGGTCTTCTCGTCCGCGTCGCGTCCCGGCGCTAGTGTCAGGAACGGGGCGACCACCCAGGCCTGAACGATGGCGAGCACGGTCACCTCGACGGCGACGGCGAGCACGAAGCTCGCGTGCAGGCTCTCACCGACCAGGCGGGCCACGGCGAAGTTGAATCCGAAGCGGGCCAGCGAGCGAAGACCGGTGCCCGTCAGGGCGAAGATCTTGTCGGACGGGGCCGGTGCGGACCGGTCGGGGTTGTTCGGCGTCTTCGTGGTCATGCTGCTCTCCCCACCGGCGTGAGCCGGCTCAACAACGCCTCGGCGTTCTTCGTCCAGGAGAAAGTGGTGCGCACGACGTCGCATCCGGCGGCGCCGAAGCGTCGCGCGCGCTGCGGGTCGGACAGGGCGGCCGTCAGGGCGTCGCTCAAGGAGTCGACGTCGCGAGAAGGCACGCGCCATCCGTGGGACGATTCGGTCGGGTCGGGGGAGGCCTCGGGATCGACGAGGGAGAGAGACGACGCGACGCCGCAGTCCTCGGTCACGATCACGGGGGTGCCTTCTGCCAGTGCTTCCACCGCCACGAGACCGAAGGCCTCGTCCCAGGACGGCATGACGAAGACGTCGGACCACGACATCCACCGGCGGAGCTCCTCCGGCGAGAGGAGCGGCAAGAGCTGCACGCGAGAACCGAGGTCGAGCTCGTCGACGCGTGCCTGGAGCGCTTCGTGACGGTCGGTGACGATGACGAGTCGGGCCGTGGGGAAGTGTTCCGACAGTCGTGCGAACGCGGCGAGGAGCTCGGGGAAACCCTTGCGTCGATAGCACGAGCCGGCAGCGAGCAGGAGGGGGACGTCCGTCAGCTCGGCTGGTCGCGGCTCGCCGTTCACGGAGCGCGAGGGGAGGTCGGCACCATTGGGAATCCAGCTGGCGTTCTCGAGACCCAGCTCGTCGCGGAGGTGAGCGGCGAGCGGTCGGCTGACGGTCACCACGGCATCGGCCTGACGAGCCCAGCTGCAGTAGGCGCGACCCAAGCGCGTGGACGAGCGAAGACGCATGACGTCTTCCCAGGAGTGCTCGATGAAGACCAGTCGTCGATCCAGGCGAACGGAAGGCCGCGTGAGCAGCTCGCCCCAGGGGAGGATGCCGTGGCCGAGCAGCACGTCGGTCCCGAGCTGATCGAGGAGACGGACCAGGGCGGGTTGCAATGCCGTGGCGGCCAGCGCCCCGGTGAGCCACGGGCAACGGGGCACGACGTCGAAGCGCCAGGTCTTGGGGAAGGCGAAGGGGACCCGCGGCGAATGGATGGTCACGCCCGACATCTCGTAGCGTTGCGGGCGCTTCCAGTGATTGAGGAGACGGGAGTGGAGGGGAGCGGCCCAGTCGGGGATGAACGGTGCCGGGCTCGCGATGTCCGTGGTCAGGCCGAGACGAGTCAACGCCCGGGCCTGGCTCAGGTGGTACGACCCGAGCAACGGTCGGTGCGGCCAGGGCACCGAGAGCGAGCACAGCAGGGCACGCCTCATGCAGCGCGCTCGGTGACCAACGACCGATGCAGCGACTCCATGGAGTCGAGATAGGCCCCGGGAGCGTGTCGCTCCTCGTAGGCCTGCCGGGCGCGCTCGCCCATCCGTCGACACAGGGCGGGGTCGTCGAGGAGACGACGACAGGCGACCGTCAGGGCCGCTGGATCCTCGGGGTCGACGAGGAGGCCCGTCTCGCCCTCATCGATGATCTCGGTGGGAGCACCGAGTCGGCTGGCGATGACCGGTCGTCCCAGCGCCATGGCCTCGATGAGGACCTGACCGAAGGGCTCGGGCCAGGTGCTCGGGAAGACGAGGAAGTCGGCGCCTGCGATCGTCTCGAGAACCTGGGTCCGGTGCATCCAGCCATGGGCTTGGATGCTCGTCGAGCTCGCCGCGGCGGCCCGGAGCTCGTCTTCTGCGGGGCCGCTGCCGACCACTTGTAGCGGTGAAGGGAGGTCGCGCCAGGCTTCGAGCAGGAGGGTCAACCCCTTCTCCGGCGTCAAGCGTCCGACGAAGACGCCACCACCTTGCCGCTTCACGTCACCGATCTCGGTGCGGGGGTCCTCGCACGCGTGAGGGATCACGTGGAGTCGCTCGTACGGCAAGCCCATCTTGGCGTGCAGGTCGGCGACGGTGTGCGACGGCGCGAGGTAGGCGTCGATGCGCTCGGTGAGCACCCCGCTCTTCCAGGCGCGCTGCATGACGCGGTACCAGGCGAAGCTGGCCACTCGAGAGCCGCGATAGCAACCGGACAGGACGCCCCGGAGCCGGGAGCCATCGAGGCAGGCCGTGCAGTTCTCGCCTCGCCGACGGAGCACGGCGGAGGCACAGCCGAGACGGTAATTGTGCAGCGACTGGACGATTGGCACGCCGCGGCCCTTCACGGCGTCGTGGAGGCTGGGGCTCAGCAGGGGGAACCAGTTGTGGACGTGAGCGAGATCTGGTCGGAAGGCCTCGACGAATCGACCCACCGCGCGGTGTGAGCTCGGGTTCCAGGGGGCGTGCCAGGCGGCAGCGAGCGTGTTCAGGCGTGAGCCGGAGAAGACCTCTTCGTTTCGGACCTCGTAGCGCTCGACCACGTGACCGGCGTCAGTGAAGGTCTTCTCCTGAAAGTCGACGACTCGCTCCTCACCTCCAAGATGAGAGTAAACGTTGTGAAACAGCGCGATTCGCATGACGTCTGGTCTCCGTCTCCGCGAGCTTCTGAGGCAGCACTTGCGGGTTGCATGCCAGTTGCCGATGTGTTTCTTGCCGGCAGGGCGCAGTGCCTATCGGTTCGACTAACGAGCACCGGCACGCCTCTTGCCAAGAATCGGCAGGACGCCCACCTCACCGAAGAAGAACTCGCAAGATGACGCACGACGACTCTCAGGCTGAGCGAACGGAGCCGCCCACTCTCGATTGGCGAGACGCGGCGTGGCAGGAGCCGCTGATCGACCTGGTGATGGCCTTCGTCACGCGACGGTCGCTACTGGCTCTCTGCGTCGTGGTCTGCACCGCGCTCGCGGTCCTCAAGCTGAGCCGGACCGAGTCGTTCTATCGAGCGACCGCCGACGTCGTCCTGCTGCCGCGTGAGAAGCCCGCGCTGGATCTTCAGGTCAGTGCCAGCTCCATGGACGTGGGCGAGGACCGCGCCCAGCGAGCCGACTCGGGCTCGCTGATGTTGCCGGCCAATCCCGACCTCTACATCTCGCTGATGACCTCGCGTGCGCTGCTGGAGAACCTCGCCGAGAAGCTGAGGCTGCGCGAAGGGCTGAGCGACCCGTTCCGCGACGACAACCGCTCCGACGAG
>JBCCFW010000033.1:0-51173 GCA_039029535.1 Acidobacteriota bacterium | reverse complement strand
GGGCGAACGTAGCGGCGAGGCCCGGAGGCGCACTTGACGGTGCGTTGAGGACCGAGAAGCGAGTACGCCCTTCGCAGGCAGCAGATCCGGCCACGCAGCCGGAGACTCATGGGTGCTCCGGGCCCCCTAGAGCCGGATTTCCAGGCCCTCGGACGCCGCGATCGACGCCGAGAAGAGCTCTCGAGTGCGTCTCTCGATGTCTTCGACCTCGACGTCGTCGTGTGATGGGTCGTGGGAGTACAGCACCAGACGCCGAGCTTGCGCGGCCTTCGCCGCCTCGATGGCCATCCGCCAGGTCGAGTGTCCCCAGCCCGTCCGGCTCGCATACTCCTCATCGGTGTACTGGGCGTCGTGAATGAGGAGGTCGGTGTCCTTGGCGAACTCGACCAGGGTCGTGTCCCCCTTCTCACCCGTCCCGCCCTCGACATCGGTCGCCAGGACGAGCGATCGGCCGGCCCGCTCGAGGCGGTAGTTCAAGACGCCGCCATCGGGGTGGTCCAGGTTCCGGAAGGTCCGGATGACCAGCTCCTCGTCGGGGATCTCCTCGTCGGGCTGCCGCCGACGCACCGGCTCGTCGGGTGAGGCCCAGCTCAAGACCTCCTGGTGACCCAAGGTGAGGTAGGTCTTGTGCGCCGGCATCTTCTCGGGCGGCACGGGGAAGAACGGCGTGCCGTGCGCCATCTCGAGCAGGCCCTGGAAGCTCCGCCCACCCAACCCCGGTCCCGTCAGGGTCAGGCTCGTGTCCGACGCATAGGCCGGCGCGAAGAAGGGGAAGCCCATGGTGTGGTCATGGTGCAGGTGCGTGACGAGAACCAGGAGACGGATGGGGTCGGTCTCCTCCTCGGCCAACTCCTCTCCCAGGGGAATGCAGCCCGAGCCCAGGTCGAAGACGATGCGAAGGTCCCCCGTCTGCACCTCGATGCAGGAGGTGTGTCCGCCGAAGTAGAGCGCGCCCGGTCGGGTGACCGGATGGCTCCCCCGGACCCCGCGGAAGCGGACCAGGAAGGTCGTCTGCCCTCCATCGGTGTGATCGAGCTTCATGTCGTCGAATCCGCCGTGACGGCTCGCTCTCCCAGCCGCGCCAGGAGCTGCGCGCCCACCGTGCCTGGCACGCGCTTGGCGCGCAAGGCCGAAAGACCCTGCTGGTCGCCATGGCAGTCGGAACCGCCCACCTCCAGCAGCCCGTGCTGCTCAGCGAGCCGAGCATGGAGCGCCTGACGGGCTGCCGGGACACCCGGGTGCTTGACCTCGATGCCGTCGAGCCCCGCCGCCACCAGCTCGGGGAGCAGGTCCTCGACAAAGGTCGGCGGATGGGCCCAGGACACCAGCGCGCCCGCGGCGTGGAGCAGCTCGATGC
This sequence comes from Acidobacteriota bacterium, assembly GCA_039029535.1. Lineage (GTDB taxonomy): Bacteria > Acidobacteriota > JBCCFW01 > JBCCFW01 > JBCCFW01 > JBCCFW01. The sequence continues at coordinate 49,816 of JBCCFW010000033.1, read as the reverse complement.
CCTCCTCCGGGCTCATGGCCTCGGCGGCCACTCCCGCCGGCCCCCGGTCGGAGAGCCAGCGGTCGAAGGCCTCCCGCCGGCTCCGCACGTCCCCGCGCTTCACCAGGGCGTCCGCCACGTGAGGACGCCCGATCGGCGAGCTCCCGGCCTGCTCGAGGACCTCCTCGACGGTCAGCTCGATCCCCTCGCTCGCCAGCTTGGCGAGGATGGCGTCCAGCCGCCGTCGCCGCGCCTGCACCTGCTCGTCCAGCCGGCTCCGCAGCTGCTCGGACTCGGGGTCCAGGCCGTGCCCGAGGAAGTGCAGCGTCTTGTAGCGCGGGTGCCGGCAGGTCAGCTCGATGCCCGACACGAACCTCAGGCCCAGACGCGTGGCGGCCTCGGACGCCTCGGCCAGGCCGGAGACCGTGTCGTGGTCGGTGAGGGAGACGAGACCCAGCCCCGTGCGAGCCGCCCGCTCCATCATCTCGGCAGGAGCGAGACGACCGTCGGAGCAGGTCGAGTGCATGTGGAGATCGCAGGGGCGCTCGAGCACGGCTTCCAGTGGGTCCTCCTCGGTCGACATCGAGCTCATCGAGAGATCATGACAAGGCGCTCGGGCGACGGGCAACTCCATCGACGACGGGAAGCTCCAGCGACGAGCGAAGGGCCCCCCGACGCGCGCGCCGGAGGGCCCCGTTCTACGGTCTGGTTGTAGCTCCGCCGGCACGAGCCGGCGGAGGGACCCGGGCCAGAGCCCGGATCAGAGTCAGTCCATCTGGTTGCGGAGGAAGGTCGGAACGTCGAGGTCCTTGGCGTCGGACCGCGTCCCGTCCTTCTTCATGGCCGCCTCGTAGCCCGTCATGGGCTGGGCGGCGCGGGCCGGAGTTCCCCGGAGGAAGGGCGGAACCTTGTCCCCCTGCGGGACCCCCGGGAGACCCATGCGCTGGGCCGCCGACGGCATGGGGTGGACCTTGGTCTCCACCTTCTGCGGCGCCGGCTGGCTGAAGGCCGTCTCGAAGCCCGTGGCGATGACCGTGATCTTCACGCTGTCCGACATCTTCTTGTCGATGACGGTGCCGAAGATGATCTGCGCCTCGGGGTGGGCGTGCTCGTGGACGATCTCTGCGGCCTCGGAGACCTCGTAGAGCGTCATGTCCTCACCACCGGTGATGTTGATGAGGATGCCGCGGGCGCCCTCGATGGAGGCCTCCTCGAGGAGCGGGCTCGAGATGGCCTTGTTGGCCGCTTCGACCGCACGCTGCTCGCCCTTGGCGATGCCCGTGCCCATGACCGCCATGCCCATGCCGCTCATGATGGTCTTGACGTCGGCGAAGTCGAGGTTGATCTCGCCGGGCACGGTGATGAGGTCGGAGATGCCCTGCACCGCCTGACGCAGCACGTCGTCGGCGAGCTGGAAGGACTCCTGCAGCGGCGTGCCACGGTCGACCGTGAGCAGCAGGCGCTGGTTCGGAATGGTGATGACCGTGTCCACCGAGTCGTGGAGCTCGGCCAGGCCCTTGTCGGCCGCCTCGAGACGCTGCTTGCCCTCGAAGACGAAGGGCTTGGTCACGACGGCCACCGCCAGCGCACCCAGCTCGGCAGCGAGGCTCGAGATGATGGGAGCCGCACCGGTACCGGTGCCGCCGCCCATGCCCGCGGTGATGAAGACCATGTCCGCCCCCTCGAGGACCTCGATGATCTTGTCGGTGTCCTCGAGCGCCGCCTGACGGCCGACTTCGGGCGTCGCGCCGGCACCGAGACCACGCGTGATCTTGCTGCCGATCTGCAGCTTCACGCTGGCCTTGGAGTTGCGCAGGGCCTGCACGTCGGTGTTGGCCACGATGAACTCGACACCGGCGAGGCCGACGTCGATCATGCGGTTGACCGCGTTGCCACCGGCGCCGCCGACGCCGATGACCTTGATGTTGGCTCCGTAAGTCACGCCTTCGTCCAGGGCGTACTGGAGTCCCTTCTTCTGGTCGTTCTCGTCAATGGTGATCACTTGCTGCCCCCTTCGGGAAGCTGGCGCACGCGGCGCCTTTCGACGTCGAAGACGTCACTGGGGCGCCACGAGGCGCGTTGTTGCTCTAGCTTCGAAGCTCCACCCACCGAAGGCAGGTGACGGACCCGCCACGCTGACGGACGCAGCGGGTCAGGTCTCTCGGGAGAGCGCTCTCCCGAAACTGATGACTGATACGGCCCGTGCCTCACCGGCCCCTCCTCCCTCCCACAGCCGCTGCGGGAACGAAGATCTCGGCGAGCCACTCCTTGAAGCGGTTGCCGACTCGGCCCAGTGAGAACCCGGTGGCGGCGGGACGCGCTCCCTGCTGACGGGAACGACCCCAGAGGGTGAGCCCCACCGCCGTGGCGAAGGCAGGCGTGGCGACGACGTCGACCAACCCACCGATGCCCTTGGGCATCCCCCGACGGACCGGCAGGTCGAAGACCTGCTCGGCCACCTCGACGGTGCCCGGCATGTTGACGGCCCCGCCCGTGAGGACGACGCCGGAATGAACGGACTTGCCATAGCCGGCGCGGTCGAGCTCCTCCCGGACCAAGCCGAAGATCTCCTCGGCTCGCGGCTGGATGATCTCGGCGAGCACCTGTAGCGAGAGCGTGCGCGGAGCACGGCCTCCCACCGAGGGGACGTCCACCGAGGCATCATCCGGAAGCAGCGCCGACAGCGCATGGCCATGACGCTTCTTGAGGGCCTCCGCCTCCGGGATCGGAGTGCGGAGGCCCACTGCGATGTCGTTGGTGAAGTGATCACCACCGACCGGGAGCGTGGCGACGTGCCAGAGCGCGCCACGCTCGTAGACCGCGAGGTCGGTCGTGCCGCCGCCGATGTCGACGAGGGCGACGCCGAGTTCCTTCTCGTCGTCGTTGAGGACGCACTCGCCCGACGCCAGGCTCTCGAGCGCCAGCGACTCCACCTCGATGCCCGCGCGATTGGCGCAGGTGATGAGGTTCTGCGTCGCGGTGAGCCCGGCGGTCACGACGTGGACGTCAGCCTCGAGCCGCGCCCCCTGCATGCCCGCCGGATCGGCCACGCCGTCCTGGTCGTCGACCGTGAAGTCCTGTGGCAGCACGTGGAGGATCTCCCGGTCGCGCGGCACCTGGATGGCCTTGGCCGCGTCGAGTACCCGGTCGATCTCGTCGTCGGTGATGCGCTGGTCCTTGCGCGCGACCGCCACGACGCCCCGGCTGTTGAGACCCTTCACGTGCACGCCGGCCACGCCGACGTGAGCCGCGGTGACCGGGAGCCCGGCCATGAGCTCGGCCTCCTCCACGGCACCGCGGATGGCCTCGACGGTCGCGTCGAGATTGACCACCACGCCGCGCCGCAAGCCCTTGCTCGCCGAGCGGCCGATGCCCACGACGTCGAGCCCTCCGTCCTCTCCGGCGGCGGCGATGACCACCCGGATGTTGGACGTGCCGATGTCGAGGCCGACCACGTGTTCCCTGTTCTTGCTCATGTCGCTAGCTCCTCTTCCGAGAAGGTCTTGTCATCCATCGATGGAGTGGCCAAGCAAACGATGTCGTGAACCCGCGTCGTGCAGGCCGACGTGCACCCGTCCCCGCCACCTCGCGTCGAGGTGGGAGACGGCTGCCCGATCGGTCATCCAGGGACGCGCCCCCTGGAGGAAGCGGGTGAGTCGCGTGACCGACTCCGGTCCGTTCAAGTGAATGGGCGGCAGCCCTGCCGTGCTCAGCGTCCAGCCACCTCCCTCCCCGAGCTCGAGTCGCTCCGGGGTCGGCAGGTGATCGCGCGCAGCGCGGTAGGCGGAGAGCGTCTCCGTCGCCAACGGTCGTCGTGCCCGATGCTCGGTGGGCAAGACGATCTCGGGCAGGGACGCCGGTGCCTCCGCGACGCGCACGATGGGGCGTCCGGAGGCGTCGAGCAGGAGGACCTCGTCCTCCCGCGCTTCCCAGGCGACGGCCTCGCGCTCCACGACGTCCACCAAGAGGAGGTCGGGGAGACTGCGTGCCAGCCGCGCCTGTTCGATCCACGGTTCGGCGAGCAAGCGCTGCCGCAACCCGTCGAGGTCCAGAGCGAGCAGGTTCGCCTGCCCCTCGGCATCCGCCAGCCGGGCCAGCCTCTTCTCGTCGGCCTGCACGACCCCCGAGAAGCGCAGCTCCCGCACGCGGAACAGCTCCGCCGTCGACAACTGGTGCCAGAGCTCCGAGCCGAAGAGGAAGAGCGCGGTGACCAGTGCCACCTGCAACCCCACGCGCAGGAAGCCCTCGCGAACGAGCGGTCCCCGCGGCGGGACGAGCGGCACCGGCCCGAGCCAAGCCGAGCCCCAGTAGCGACGGGCAGGTCGACGTCGACTCACGACGTCCCCCCTTCTCCGTCGTCACGCGGGCCCCAGTGACGCAGCTCGCACTCGAGCTCGATGCCCCGCTGCCGACGCACCTCGTCACGCACGGTCGTGATGAGCGCGTGGATGTCGGCCGCGGTGGCGTCACCGTCGTTGATGAAGAAGTTGCCGTGGGCCTCCGACACGTGGACGCCGCCGGCGCGACGTCCCTTGAGACCACACTCGTCGATGAGGCGGCCGGCCTGACCACCTTCGGGGTTCTTGAACACGCAGCCCGAAGAGTGACCGCCCTTCGGTTGGCTCGCCGAACGCTGCGTGTTGACCCGGTTCATCTCGTCGCGCACCGCCTCGGGGGTGCTGCGCTCGAGCTCCAGCTCGACCTCGAGCACGAGCTCGCCCTCGCGGACGAAGCTGTGCCGGTAGGCGAAGTCGTTCGGCTCCGGGCGATGACGACGCAGCACGCCCTGGGCGTCGAGGAGAGCCACCTCGCGCACGGACGGGCCGATCTCGCCGCCGAAGGCCCCGGCGTTTCCGAAGACCGCCCCACCGATCGTTCCGGGCAGGCCCGCCGCCCACTCGAGCCCCGACAGGCCCGCCTTCGCCGCTTCGCGCAGGACCACCGCCAGCTTCACGCCGGCACCGACCCGCAGCAGCACGTCGTCGATGCTCACGCTGGACGCATCGGCCGGCACCTGCACGACGAGGAAGTCGAGGTCACCGTCGTCGGCGAGCACGTTGCTCCCGCCACCGAGAAGGTGATGCGGCGCGGACACGGCCCGCAACGCTTCCACCAGCGACGCGACCTCTTCGGCCCCACGCGGCTCGATGATGGCCGCAGCACGACCGCCCACGCGCATGGACAGGCGCGGCGCCAGCGCGGCGTCGAGCTCCACGCCCGCTCCGTGCTCCTGACCGAGTCGCACGGCCAGGTCCTGCATCTCGCGCCGGGTCATGAGCTCTCCCCCGCGCGGTCCTTCAGCCCGGCGACGATGGCATCGGCCGCCCGGGTGACGTCCCCGGCACCGAGGGTCACGACGAGGTCGCCCTCGCTCGCCAGCTCGAGAGCCTGACGCACGGCGTCATCGACGCTCTCGGCGAGCACGACGTCCCGATGACCGTGACGTCCGAGACTCTCGGCGAGGGCCTCGGAGTCGACGCCCTCGATCGGCGCTTCGCCCGCCGCGTGCACCGGACAGGTGATGACGTGATCGGCGTGATGGAAGCAGCCGCCGAAGTCTTCGAGCAGCCGCTGCACGCGTGAGTAGCGGTGCGGCTGGAAGATGGCGATGAGACGTCGTGGCGAGTGCCCGTTGCGGAGGGCTTCCAGCGTCACCGCGATCTCGGTCGGGTGATGTCCGTAGTCGTCGATGACCGTCACGCCGTCGACTTCGCCACGATGGCTGAGCCGACGATCGACGCCCTGGAAGCCGGCCAGTGACCGGGCAGCCTCCTCGAAGGGCAGGTCGAGCTCCAGGGCCACCGCCAGCGCCGCGAGCGCGTTGAGGGCAAAGTGACGTCCGGGGCTGCCGAGCTCGATGCGACCGAGCTCGTCGCCACGGTGGAAGGCCGTGAAACAGGTCTTGCCGTCGGCGATGGTGAGGTCGCGCAGCGACAGCTCGGCACCGGCCGACTCGCCGTAGGTCACGACCCGCCTCTCGATGCGTGGCAGCAGCGCGCGCAGGCGCGGGTCGTCCTGGCAGACGATGGCCGCACCGTAGAACGGGACGGCGTTGCAGAAGTCGACGAAGGCGGTCTCGAGCTGCGCGACGTCGTCGGCGTAGGCCTCGAGATGCTCGAGGTCGACGTTGGTCACGACCGCGATGGTCGGCGAGAGCTTGAGGAAGGAACCGTCGCTCTCGTCGGCCTCGCAGACCAGGAAGCGACCGTGGCCGAGCAGGGCGTTGGTGCCCAGGGCGGCGAGCCGTCCGCCGACGACCACCGTCGGGTCGAGGCCGGCTCCGTGAACGACCGCCGCCACCAGTGAGGTCGTCGTCGTCTTGCCGTGCGAGCCGGCCACGGCGATGCCGTACTTGAGCCGCATGAGCTCGGCCAGCATCTCGGCACGGGGGATGACCGGGATGGCGAGCTCGCGGGCGCGACGCACTTCCGGGTTCGCGTCGGTCACCGCCGAGCTCACGACCACCACGTCGGTCCCTTCGACCTGCGAGGCGTCGTGGCCCTTGAACACGGTCGCGCCGTGCTCGACGAGGCGTCGGGTCACCGCCGTCTCGTTGAGGTCCGAGCCCGACACGGCGTAACCGAGGTTGGCCAGGAGCTCGGCGATGCCGCTCATGCCGATGCCGCCGATGCCCACGAAGTGGATCCGACGGAAGCGCGGGTAGGAGTGCTCGCTCATGCGGCCCTCCTCTCCATCGGTCGCGCGATGGCCTCCGCCAGGTCGGCGATGTCGCCGGCCGCGTCGGGGCGCGCGAGCTGCGACGCCGCCTGGGCCATGACGCTGAGCGGAGTCGGGTCTTCGACCAGCGCGCGCACGCGCTGCGCCAGCCACTCGGGAGTCAGCTCGCTCTCCGGCCGGAGCTCGGCAGCCCCGGCCTCTTCCATCGCCTTGGCGTTGGCCGTCTGGTGATCGCCCGCCGCTGCCGGGAAGGGCACCAGGATGGACGGACGGCCCGCCGCGCAGATCTCCGAGACCGTCGAAGCACCGGCACGACAAGCGACGAGTTGAGCACGCTCGAGCTCCTCGGCGACGTCGTCGAGGAAGGGCCGCACGTGCAGCAGCGACACGCCCAGCCTCTCGGCCTCGGCGCGCATGGCGTCGCCGTGACGCTGCCCGCACTGCCAGACGATCTCGAGCCGCCCTTCCAGGTCGGCCAGCAGCGGCGCGGCCGCCAACACCGTCCGGTTGAGCGCCACCGCTCCTTGAGACCCCCCCATGATCAGCAGGCGGAAGGGCGTGCGCTCCTCCCAGGGAGCGATCGAGAAGAACTCGGGGCGCACCGGATTGCCGGTGAGCGTCATCTTGCTCGGCGCGGAGGCGCGCGGATGGCTCAGCGCGACCTTCGACACGACCTTGGCGAGCACTCGGTTGGTCAGGCCGGCCACGGCGTTCTGCTCGTGAACCAGCGTCGGGAAGCCGGAGAGCGCGGCCGCGAGCATGGCCGGACCCGACACGAAGCCACCCGTGCCGATGACCACCTGCGGACGGCGCCGTCGCAGCATCTTCCGGGCCGACAGCACTGCCAGGGGCAAGCCGACCAGCGTCTTCAGGGTGCGAGTCACCGACTGACCGACGAGCCGACCGACCGACAGGAGGTCGAGCTCGTAGCCCGCCTGACCCAGCGCGCGCGACTCGTAGCTGTCGGGGCGCACGATGAAGGAGAGCGCGACCCCCTCGTGCCGCCGCGCGATCTCCGAGGCGATCGCCACCGCCGGTGACACGTGACCGCCGGTGCCGCCACAGGTCAGCACCACGTCGGTGAGGTTCCCTCGCTCAGCGGACGACATGACGTGACACCGAGAGAAGGAGACCACCGGCCATGCAGGACACGAGCAACGAGCTGCCGCCGGCGGAGAGGAAGGGAAGCGGGATGCCCTTGGTCGGCAGCAGGCCGACCACGACCATGATGTTGACCAGCGCCTGCAAGCCGATGACGCAGGCGGAGCCGGCGGCGACGAGCCCACCGAAGAGATCCGGCGCCATCGCCGCGACGTGCAGGCCCCGCAGGAGCAGGGTCCCGTGCAGCACGAGCACGAGCAGGGTGCCGAAAAGCCCCAGCTCCTCGCCGATGACGGCGAAGACGAAGTCGGTGTGGGGCTCGGGCAGGAAGAACAGCTTCTGGAGCGAGCAGCCGAAGCCGGTGCCCACGAGCCCTTCGTGACTGCGTCCGACGAGCCCGCCCGTGCCGATCGCGATCAGGGCCTGACGGAGCTGGAAGTTGGCCCCCAGCGGATCGAAGCTCGGCTCGACGAAGGCTCGGAGCCGCACCCAGCGGTAGGGCTCCTGGATCATGTAGACGCCGAGAACGGCCACCGCGCCGCCGGCCAGCTTGAACAGCAGGCTCCAGGGCGTGCCGGCCAGGAAGCAGGCGACGACCAGCAGCAGCACGAGCATGGCGGTCGTGCCGAAGTCCGGCTGCAAGGCGACGAGGAAGGCGAGCTGACCGACCAGCAGCACCGGCGGCGCCAGGCCACGCCAGGGATCGTCGAGACGATCCGCCCGCCGCGAGAGCTGGAAGGCGCAGAGCAGGATGACCGCGATCTTGGCCAGCTCGGACGGCTGGAGGGAGAGACCGTGCCAGCGGATCCAGCGGCTGGCGCCGGACACCTCGGGCTGCGTGAGCGTGAACGCCAGCATGAGCGTGCACGAACCCCACAGCCCGTGGACGATCGCCGAGCTGTCGAGCAGCCGGTACGGCAGACGCCAGAGCCCGACCATGGCGATCAGCCCCACGACCAGACCTGCGCAGTGCTTGAGCAGGAAGTGATGCGGCGTGCCGTGACGGTCGAGGCTGACCGCCGTCGAGCTCGAGTACACCATGAGCACGCCGAGCAGCAGCAGGGCCACGAGGACCCCGAAGATCCACGGATCCCCCGCCGACGACGGCGTCGTCACGGTGTCGTTCGCCTCGACCGGCGTGGTCTTTCGCCGACTCACGCCGACGCGTCCGCGAGGTAGTCACGAGCGGCCTGCTCGAAGACCCGGCCTCGCTCCTCGAAGTTGGTGAACATGTCGAGCGAAGCACAGGCCGGTGCGAGCAGCACCGTGCCCTCCGCTCCGGCCGCCTCGGCGGCCAGGGTCACGGCTTCCGGGAGCGTCGTCGCCCCGTCCCAGGGCAAGCGCTCACCGATGGTCTCTTCGAACTGCGGACGATCACGTCCGAGCAACACCGCACGCCCGTCGCGCTCGGCGAGGGCGTCGATGACGGGCGTCAGGTCACCACCGGCGTGCCGACCGCCGAGGATCACCACGACACCCTCGGGGCTCCCGGAGATGGACGCGACCGCTGCGGCCACGTTCGTCGCCTTGCTGTCGTCGATGAAGCATGGTCCCGTCGTCCCGAGCGGCAGCACGCGTCGTCGGTGCGGAAGACCGATGAAGCCATCGAGAGCACGTCGAATGGTCTTCGGTGCGACACCCGAAGCCATCGCGAGAGTCGCTGCTGCCATGGCATCGGCGAGGTCACCCCGACCGCTCGACCACAGCGAGCTCGCCCGGAAGACCTCGGTCTCCTCGTCGTCGAGGGTCGAGACCACGACGTCGTCGACCAGACGCAGGCCCGGCCCCGGCAGCTCGCCGAAGCCGAACCAGAACACGTGGCCCTGGGCTCGCTCAGCGGCTGCACGCAGGCGAGCGTCGTCGGCGCCGAGGACCGCGATGCCGTTGCCGTCTTGGAGGTCGAGCAGGCGGAGCTTGGCCTCGGCGTAGGAGTCGAGGTCGCCGTGTCGGTCGAGGTGGTCCGGCGTGATGTTGAGCTGGATGACCCCGTCGAGACGCACGCTCGAGAGTGTCTCGGCCTGGAAGGACGAAACCTCCAGACAGTGCACGGCGTCGCGTCGCTCTCCCTCGACCAAGCGACGCGAGAGCGGCGTGCCGAGGTTGCCCAGCGCGACCGCGTCCTGGCCGGCCGAGGAGAGCATCTCCGCCAGGAGCGAGACGGTCGTCGACTTGCCGTTGGTGCCGGTCACCGCCAGCAGGCGGCCCACGGCGAGGCGCGTCGACAGCTCCATCTCACCCATCACCGGGATCCCGGCGGCGGTCGCCGCGACCAACGGGAGGGCGGTCGGAGGCACGCCCGGAGAGACGACGAGGTAGTCGATGCCTTCGAGCTGACCACCGTGATGGTCTCCGAGCTGGAAGCGCACGCCGCGGTCGGCGAGCCGCTCGCGCTCGGTCTCGTCGACCGAGCTCGCCTCCCGCTCGATGATGACGACGGAGGCACCGACGAGGAGCAGCAGCTCCGCAGCGGCACGACCGCTGCGGGAGAACCCGAGCACGGCCACGCGACGGCCGGCCAGCTCTTCGGCAAAGCGTCGCATCACCGCACCTTGAGCGAGGAGAGGCCGACGACGGCGAAGAGGATGGCGAGGATCCAGAAGCGCACGACCACCTGAGACTCGGCCCACTGGTGACCGGCCAGGCGCGAGGGAACGTCGCGTCGGTGCGCCTCGAAGTGATGGTGGATCGGCGCCATCTTGAAGATGCGCGTCCCGGTCAGCTTGAACGAGGCCACCTGCAACATGACCGACAGGGCCTCGATGACGAAGAGGCCGCCGATCAGGAGGAGCATGAGCTCCTGCTTGATGACGACCGCCACCGTGCCGATGGCGCCGCCCAGGCCCATCGAGCCCGTGTCGCCCATGAAGACCGCCGCGGGCGGGCAGTTGAACCAGAGGAAGCCCAGGGCCGCCCCCACCACCGACGCGCAGAAGACGGTCACCTCGGCCGCGCTGCTGACCTGCAGGACGCCGAGATACTTCGAGAGGCCGGCGTGACCGACGACGTAGGCCACGGCCGTGTAGGCGGTGAACGCGATCCCGGTCGACCCGATGGCGAGCCCGTCGAGGCCGTCGGTGAGGTTCACCGCGTTGGCCGCTCCCACGATGACGAGCACCGACAACGGCAGGTAGAAGAAGCTGATGTCGGGCGTGAAGTCCTTGATGAAGGGGACGCCCAGGCGCAGGTCGACCGCGCCGACCTCGGCCTGCCAGAGAACGAAGGCGCCGACACCCGCGGCGGCGACCACCTGCAGGACGAGCTTCTGACGTGGCGTGAGACCGAGACTCTGACGACCGCGGACCTTGCGCGAGTCGTCGATGAAGCCAATGGCGCCGAAAACCGCGGTGCTACCGAGGCAGACCAGGACCGACAGGTTCTGCAGGTCGCCCCAGAACAGCGTCGACACGAAGATCGAGACGAGGATGAGCAGGCCGCCCATGGTCGGGGTGCCCGACTTGGCGGCATGGGTCGACGGACCCTCCTCCCGGATCTCCTGCCCGATCTGCGACTCGCGAAGCCGCGCGATGAGCCAGGGGCCGAGCATGACCGACAGCAGCAGCGCGGTCAGGGCCGCCATGGCGGCCCGGAACGTGATGTAGCCGAAGACGTTGAAGCCCGAGACCTGGTCTCGCAGCCACTCGGAGTAGAGGAGGCGATAGATCACGACGCCTCCCCCACGAAGAGCTCGACACTGCGGTCGAGCCCGATGCCCCGCGAGCCCTTGACGACCACGAGGTCGCCGGCCTGCACGTTCTCGACGAGCCACTCGCCCGCGGCGGTCGCATCGTCGCGGTGCTCGGCGGAGAGACCGGCCTCGCGCGCGGCCTCGACGGCGTGCGCACACTCGGGACCGACGCCGACGAGGACGTCGAGTCCGGCCGCCGCCGCCTGACGACCGAGCTCTCCGTGCGCGCTCTCGGAGAGCTCGCCCAGCTCGAGCATGTCGCCGGCGATGAGGATGCGTCGGCCTTCCGGCTCGAGCTGTCCCATGAGCTCCAGGGCCGCCTGCATGGCCTTCGGGTTCGCGTTGTAGCTGTCGTCGAGCAGGACCGCGCCACGCACGGCGTGTTGCGTGCCTCGATGCGCCGCAGGACGCGCCTTCAGCGCCGCCTCGGCCATGCCCTGACGAGAGATCCCGACGAGCTCGGCGAGAGAAGCCGCCGCCAAGAGGTTGCGAGCCTGATGCTCGCCGACCAGCGGCAAGAAGATCTCGAAGCGCTCACCGTCGCGCTCGAGCACGACGTCTTGTCCCTCGAAGCCACGGGGACGTCGCTCGAGCAAGCGGAGACGGTCGGGACCCGAGTCGAGGTGTTCGGTCGTCCCGAAGAGGAAGGGCTGCTCGAACTCGTCGATGCGCGAGCGCTGCTCGGGATCGTCGACACAGAGCACGGCACGCCGCGCCCCGCGCGGCAGCTTGAGCTTCTCGACGACGAGCTCGTCGAAGCCCGCGAAGTTGCCCACGTGCGCGTGATGGATGCCGGTGACCAGGCCGTAGTCCGGCTCGGCGATCTCAACCAGGCGATCGAGCTCGCCGGGGGTGCTGATCCCCATCTCGAGCACGCAGGCCTGAGCGTCGTCCGACAGGCCGAAGAGCGACAGCGGCAGGCCGAAGTGATTGTTGAGGTTGCCCTTGCTCGCGTGCGTCCTGCGCTCCGAGCCGATCAGCAGGGCCGTGAGATCTTTGGTGGTCGTCTTGCCCACCGAGCCCGTGATGCCGAGGAACACCGCAGCGCTCTGCCGACGGAGGTGAGCTGCGAGGTCGCCGAGGAAGCGCGTGGTGTCGGGGACGAGGAGGCAGGCGCGACCTTCGGGCACGACGCCCTTCGCCTCTTCACGAGAGACGACGCAGCCGGCCGCTCCTCGCTCGAAGGCCTGGGCGAGGTGCTCGTGGCCATCGTGACGCTCGCCGACGATGGCGACGAAGACCTGGCCGTCCGAGACTGTCCGGCTGTCGATCGAGATCCCGTCGGGCACGAGGCCCGTCGGTCCGAGGAGGATCTGTCCCCTCGTCGCGATCCCAATTGTCTTCAGGTCGAGTTGCACCACTTACCCCGAACGAGATCGAGCGCCTAGGAGCGGTCGATCTCCTCACGCGACGGTCCGTCGTCACCCGACGGCTCGTCACCACTGAAGAGCTCTGCCCAGAGCTCGCTCACCACCGCGGCATCGTCGAACTCGATGACGCGTCCATGACCCAGGTCCTGCTGGGTCTCATGCCCCTTGCCCGCCACGAGGACGAGGTCACCAGGGGCGGCCCCTCGCAGGGCCAGCTCGATGGCCTTGCGTCGGTCCGGCTCGACGACCACGTCGGTCGCCCCACCGTTCCGCAGGCCTTCTTCCACCGATCCGAGGATCACCAGGGGGTCCTCACTGCGCGGGTTGTCCGAGGTCGCGATGCAGCGGTCGGCCAGTCGCGCGACCGTGCGACCCATCGGTTCCCGCTTCTCCGTGTCTCGATCGCCGCCACAGCCGAAGACGCAGTGCAGCTTGCCGTCGGTGAGGCTTCGCGCTCCTTGCAGAGAGCTGCGCAAGGCACCGGGCGTGTGGGCGTAGTCGACGTAGACCTGCAGGCTGTCGCGGCCCGCTCCATGGACTCGCTCCATCCGACCGCGGACACCCTCGAAGGTCGCCAGGGTCCGCGCGATCGTCGCGCCGTCCAGACCGAGCAGTCGCGCCAGGCCGGCAGCGACCATGAGGTTCTGCACGTCGTGCCGGCAGCGCACGGTGACCGGAAACTCTTCCGGGAAGCCCGTGGCGGCCTCGCCCGCCAGGCGCAGGCGACCGCCGTCCTCGGTCGGCTCGAAGCTCGCGACGGTGAGGTCGGCCTCGTCGTTGTAGCCGACACGCAGTAGCTCTCGTCCTGGCGCCGCGAGCTCTGCGGCCAGGCGTCGACCCGACTCGTCGTCGACGCAGGTCACCACGGGCGCGTCGGGCGCGAGCTCGGAGAAGAGCCGCCGCTTGGCCTGGTAGTACGACTCCATGTCGCCGTGCCAGTCGAGGTGATCTTGCGAGAGATTCGTGAAGGCCACCGCCGCAAAGCGGGTGCCCACCGCTCGCTGGAGCTCGAGACCATGCGACGACACCTCGATGACCGCGCCGTGACAGCCGGCCTCGACCATCTCTTCGAGCAGGCCCTGCAGCTCGGGCGCCTCGGGGGTCGTGCGAGCGCTGGGTCGGCTCTGGTCGGCGAAGCGGCAGCCGACGGTGCCGACGACACCCGTGCAGCGACCGGCCTCGCGGAGGACGTGAGCGAGAACCTGTGCGGTCGTCGTCTTTCCGTTCGTCCCCGTCACGCCGACCACTGCGAGCTTGCGCGAGGGCCAGCCGAGGCGAGCGGCTGCGAGCTCGGCGAGCGCTCGACGGTCGTCGTCGACGCGGATCCAGGGGATGCCGAGCTGACGGTCGTCGCTCGCAGCGACCACCGCCACCGCGCCGGCGTCGCGAGCCGCGGCCGCGAAGTCGGCACCGTCGACGGCACCGGTGACCGCGACGAAGAGATCGCCCGGTCGAACCTGACGCGAGTCGTGCCGGATCGCTCCGACCGACAGCGAGGAGTCGACGGTGGCCGGTAGCCCCGCCGCCAGCAGCAGCTCCTGGAGGCGCATGTCGTCCTCGTCGGGCGGGGCATCGTCCCCGATGACCGGTGGTGAATGCGGGCTAGCCAGCATCGCCACCTCCCACGCGTGACCCGCCGGTCCGTTCGGACTCGGCGAGGAGGGTGGGTTCCGGGGGGATTCCCCAGTGTCGCAGGAGATCGCGGGCGAGTCGAGCGAACACCGGGGCGGCGACCTCACCGCCGTGCTGGCGGGGACCTCGCGGCTCGTCGATGACGACGAGGGCCACGAAGGCCGGGTCGTCGGCCGGTGCCCAGCCGAGGAAGGACGCGACGTGGCGATCGTGCACGTAGCGACCGTCGGATCCGAGCTTCTGAGCCGTGCCGGTCTTGCCCGCGACGCGGTAACCGGGCACCTGGGCGAGTCGACCGGTTCCCCGCTCGACCGTGGCTTCCAGCATCTTCGAGACGAGACGCGCGGTGTCCTCGGTGAAGACACGTCGCGGTCGCGGCACGGGCTGGGTCTTCACGCTGCCGTCTTCACGACGGTGCTCTCGCACGAGACGCGGCGTGGGCAGCAGGCCGCCGTTGGCCACGGCACAGCCCGCGCGCACGAGTTGCAGCGGGGTCACCGCCACCTCGTGACCGAACGAGATCGAGGCCAGCGAGAGCGGCGTCCAGCGACGCGGCGCGCGGAGGATGCCCGCGCTCTCACCGGGAGCCTCGACCCCCGTCTTGCCGCCGAAGCCGAGCGCGGTCAGCGAGGCGTGGAGACGATGATTCCCCAGACGCTGCCCGATGCGGATCGCACCGATGTTGCTCGACAAGGCGAGGACGTCCTCGACGACCAGCCGGTCGAAGGGACGATGGTCCTTCACCCGAACGCTCCCCACCCGGAGAGCCCCGTTTCCGCAGTCGATGATCTCCTCGGACTCGAGCAAGCCGGCCTGGAGGGCCGTCGCCACCGTGAAGATCTTGAAGGTGGAACCGGGCTCGTAGCACGAGGCTACGGCCCGGTTCGTGCGGAGGTGGGATGGGTAGGTGGGGAAGTTGTTGGGGTTGAAGGTAGGAAGGTTGCTCAGTGCGGCGACGTCCCCGTTGCCAGGGAGCATCACCAGCACCGTTCCTGCCGTCGCGCCGGTTTCGGCGACGGCTCGCGCGAGCTCACGCTCGGCCAGGTACTGGGCGACCGTATCGAGGGTCAGCACCACGTCGGCTCCCCGAGTCGGGGGCCGGTGCGAGAGTCCACCGGGAAGGAACTCGTCTCCCCGGGCATCCTTCATGGTGAGCAGCTGACCGGGTCGGCCGGCGACGATGGGGTCGAGCACGTGCTCGAGCCCTTCGAGCCCGTCGTTGTCGGTGCCGACCGCGCCGAGAACGTGGGCGGCCAGCTCTTCGCCGGGGAAGACCCGCTTGCTCTCGGGCACGAAGCCGAGGCCGGTCAGGTCCAGCGCCTCGAGCTCGTCGCGCCGCTCGACGTCGAGCTTGCGCTCGAGCCAGGAGAACGAGCCCGGGCGGTTCAGCTTCTTGCGCAGGCGGCTCTCGGTCTGACCGAGGACCGGTGACAGCGCGGCGACGGCGGCCTCGCGCTCCTCGTCCGAGGACAGCAGCGAGGGATCGATGAAGGCAGACCAGGCGCGCTGGGAGACGGCGAGCTCACGACCTTCACGGTCGAGCAGGGAGCCTCGTTCGGGAGCCAGGCGAACGGTGCGCTGCTGCTGTCGCTGACCGATGGCCAGCCAGCGCTCGCGTTGCACGAGCGAGACGGAGACCAGGCGCAGGCCGATCAGGAGCAGCACTGCCCCTGCCGACACGCCCAGAAGGCCGAGCCGCACGCGGCTCAGCCTCATCTCACTCTCACCCTTGCCCCTAGACACCCTTCAACCGATCCTTTCAGCGCTCCTGCTGATCAGCCCCCTTCTCGAGTGAACGGCGCTCCCCTCGCTTCAGAGAGCGCCGCCACACGACGTGGCGTGGTCATCTGTTCGTTCGTTTCTCTTCCGGGGACCGCTTCCGATCCCGCTTCCGTTTCATTCAGGCGGAGCACCGCCGCCGGTCGCGTCAGCCCCTGCTCGCTGGCCGCGCGCTCGATGCGACTCAGCTCCGAGAGCCGCGCACGCTCGACGAGGAGATCGCGACGCGACTTCCGCAGCTCGCTGCGCACCTGCTCGAGCTCTTCCATGGCGTAGCCGTGGGTCAGGAGCTGCGAGTGCTGGTTGAGGTAGAAGAGCAGCGGCAGCGCGATGGAGATCGAGGCGACCACCGTGACCATGAGGTCACCCGACAGGCCGTCACGCCGGCGCGAGAGCTGCTGCTCCTTCACCCGGGCGCGCCCCTTCTTCTCCACGCTGGCTCGCTTGCTGCTCATGCCAACCCCTCAGGCCACCAGCCGCTCGGCCGCCCGGAGTCGGGCGGAGCGGGCACGGGGGTTGGCGGCGGTTTCCTCGTCACTGGGACGCAGGGGTCGCCGGGTGAGCACGTCGACGTGGGCCACGCGGCCACACTCACAGCGCGGCAGCTCCGGCGGGCAGGTGCAGGCGCCCGACAGCGCGCGCAGCGCTCGCTTGATGAGTCGGTCCTCACCCGAATGGAAGGAGATGAAGACCATCCGCCCTCCGGGCGCGAGCACGTCGCAGGCGTCGCGCACGAACTCCTCCAGCCCCTCGAGCTCGCGGTTGACCGCGATGCGCAGGGCCTGGAAGGTCCGCGTCGCCGGGTGCACTTGCCCCCGGCGCGGCGCGCCGACCACTTCCTCCACCAGGGAGGCGAGCTCACGCGTTCGGGTCACCGGCGCCTCCCTCCGGCGTCGACAGAGGCTCGCGGCGAGACGACGGGCGCGGGGCTCGTCGCCGTGGCGGCGCAAGATCGAGGCGAGCTCGGCTTCGGGGAGAGTCCGTAGAAGCTCCGCCGCCGTCGGCCCGCCGCCCTCGCGGTCGAGCCGCATGTCCAGCGGGCCGTCCGCGCGGAAGGAGAGACCTCGCTCAGGATCGTCGAGCTGGTCGCTGGAGATGCCCAGGTCGGCGATGAGACCGGCGACGCGTCCCTGCCAGTTTTTTTTTCGATGACCCGGCGCAGGTCGCGGTAGTCGGAGAGCTGCGCCTCGAAGCGCGGGCGGTAGCCGGAGAGCTGCTCCTCGGTGCGACGCAGCGATTCGGGATCGCGGTCGAGCCCGAGGAGCTCGCCCTCGGGGACGGCCTCGAGCAAGGCGGCCGCGTGCGAGCCCCCGCCCAGGGTGCAGTCCACCCAGCGGCTGGGCTCGAACGACGAGCTCCCGCCCACGAGGAGACTGACGGTCTCCTCGAGCAGCACCGCGCGATGCACCGTCACGGGCGGGCTCCCACGCTCCTGACCGAGTGGCTCAGGCCGAGGAGCAGGTCGGCGGCGGCCAGGCAGTCGGTGGCCTGACGCAGCCGACGACGCACCGTGCGGCGACGTCGACGATCGGCACGAACCATTTCCCGGAGGGCCATCGGGGACAGCGGGGAGCGGGCGGGGGCTTGGACGTGACTCATGGAGTGGTACCTCCGTTGCCGTTGAGGAGGGCGTCGAGGGCGGCGAGCTCCTCGGCGCTGATGGGCTCCTCGACCTCGGTCTCGATGCGCTCGCGGCCTTGCACGTACAGGTGGTCGGTGGACCCGAGCACGGCGACCTCCTTCTGGAGGCCCGCCTTCTCTCGCAGCTGCGGCTGGATGAGAATCCGGCCCTGCGAGTCCATCGACTGCGTCTGTCCGTAGAAGTTCACGACCTTCTGAATCCGCATCCGAACCGGGTTGAACAGGCCCATCTTTCGGAGGCCCTCTTCGAACTCCTCCCAGACCGGGAGGGGGTAGACGAGGGCTTCTTCTCCCCGAAGGGAGGTGACGAAGAACTCAGTGCCCCACTGGGCTTCCACCTGGCGACGGAACTCCGCCGGGACCTTGAGTCGGCCCCGGTCGTCGATTCGTGCCTGATGTGAGCCACGGAGTGACACCTGCTTCCATTCGCTTCCGAGTTGGGTTCAGCTGGCCCCGGTTGGTCCATTTATCGACCCATCCGAGCCCATCTTTCCCACTTCTGGCCCAAGTGTCCGTTCGAGCTGGCCCGGGTGTCAACGCGAGGTCAGCTCCTAGGGGGCGTTCTGAGCCCGAAAATCGCCGTTTCCGCCACCGCGTTTTCGTCTCGCTTTCGCCACTTCAGGCAATCCGTCGCCCACCTTCACGCGGTCACCACCAGATGTGGTGGTCCCGGCCCCCGTCTCTCCACACATGTCGTGGGCCTTCCGCGCGGGTGACGAGGAATTGGTCATTCCGTCTCCCGGCCCGCCCGACCGCGGCCGGAGCGCCGCCTCCCGTCTCCGGTTGACCACGGCCCCCCCGGAAGGCGAGCATCACCTGGACGAGCTCGCTCGCTCGGTCAGGAGGTTGCCGTGCCGCAGATCGCCTTGATCACGCCCGCTGGCGGTCACTTGCCGTACCTGGAGCGAGGCGAGAACCGCAAGGACGTCAAGCCGGTCCAGACCCCCTTTGGCCGCTCCCATCCCATCCACACCTTCCAGCACGGGATGGTCGAGTTCGCGGTGCTCTCGCGACGGGGTGAGGAGACGGTCACGGTCCCCCAGGCGAAGGTGCCAAACCAGGCCAACATCTGGGCCCTCAAGGTTCTCGGCGTCACCAAGGTGGTGTCCTTCGCGTCGGCCTGGAGCCTCCGGAACGAGATCAGCCCGGGCGACCTGGTCATGCCCGAGGACATCCTCGACCTCCGCGGCATCCGCGCCACCTTCTTCGAGGAGCGCACGGGCCACGACTTCCGACCCAACCCTCTCTTCTGTCCGGAGGGCCGGCAGGCGATCTGGCAGTCGCTGTCGAGCAGCCCCTTCGAGCCGAAGGTCGGTGCGGTCCACGGCGTGACGCCGGGTCAGCGTCAGCTCACCCGCTCCGAGGCCGCTGCCCTGCGAGCCCTGGGCGCCGACACGGCCGGGCCGTCGCTGGCGGCCGAGGCCTTCCTCGCGCGCGAGCTCGAGCTCTGCTATTCGTCCGTGCTCTACATCGCGTGCTGGGCCGACGGCACCGTCGATCGACCGCCGGCACCGGGCACGCCGGGTGAAGGCCTGCTCAGTGAGGAGGAAGCTTCGCGAGTGAAGCTCACCGAGAACGGCATGCCCACCCTCTTCATGGAGTGGCTCGTCGATCTCTACGAGCTGCCGCGAGAGTGTCCCTGCAAGGACACGCAGCTCACCGCCAAGCGCAACGGCGACCTGCCAGAGGACTTCCGGCAGTGGCTCCGCCGCTGACCGTGCAGCCCCCCGAGCCCGAGGTGGCGTGGACCTGAGCACTCAGGAGTTCCTGGCGGAGCTGCCTCTTCACGTGCCGTCGGGCTTCATCCCCGCGTGGCTGGCCATGTTCGGCCTGGTCATCGGATCGTTCCTGAACGTCGTCATCCACCGCCTGCCGCGCAACGAGTCGGTGGTGCATCCGCGCTCCACCTGTCCCGACTGCGGTCATCTCATCCCCTGGTACGAGAACGTCCCGGTCGTGTCGTGGCTCGTGCTCCGCGGTCGGTGCTCGTCGTGCAGCCGATCGATCTCGTTCCGCTACACCTTCGTCGAGATCGCCGCGGCCGTCCTCTGCCTGCTTTGCTGGTTCCGCTTCGGATGGTCGCCCACGCTGGTCATCGCGATGCTCTTCGCGCTCCTGGTCCTTCCGCTCGTCTTCACCGACCTCGAGCACATGATCCTGCCGGACGCGATCACCCTCAACGGGACCTTCGTCGGCCTGGCGCTGAGCTTCTTCAGCCCGCTCGTCGACGGCCCGCGGGACGCCATCGTCTCGGTGCTGCTCGCCATCGCGATCATCGAGGGCATCAACATGCTCTACCGATTCCTACGCGGTCGCGATGGATTCGGCGCCGGCGACACGAAGATGCTGATGATGGTGGGCGCCTTCCTCGGCTGGAAGATGACCCTGCTCACCCTCATCCTCGGCAGCCTGGTCGGCTGTCTCATCGGCCTCCCCGGGCTGATCCTCCAGCGTCTTCGCGGTGAGTCTGAGCCGGCCGATGGCGAGCCGGAAGAAGAGAACGAAGAAGAGGAGCCCCCCACTGGTCTCGCCGCCCTTCAGGTCTATGCCCCACGCCGTCCCGAGGAGCTGCTTGGACTGCTGACGATGCTCGCCCTCGTCATCAGCGTCCTGCTCCCGTTCGGGCGTCCGGCAGCCGCCCTCACCGGCCTCCTCGGCGGGATACTGCTCATGAAGGCCGGGCAAGCGTTGATGCGACTGCGCAGCGACGTGGACGAGGACACCCCCTGGCTCCAGCGACTCGAGCTCGTGCCGCTCGTCCTCACGCTGGCGGGGCTTCCTCCTGGCCGCATCGGCCTCGGGCTCGCGGTGGGCGTGGCCGCCGCATGGCTCCTCGTGCTGCACCTGCGGCCGCGCTTCCTTCCCGAAGACGACGAGCTCTCGCGCCTGGAGGAAGACGAGGACGACGACGCCCCCATCTCTGCCCCCGACGCGCCGCTCCTGCAGCAGGCGCTTCCCTTCGGCGTGTTTCTCGGGCTCGGCGCGCTCATCGCCTTGCTGGCCGGGCCCGACCTGATCGACTGGTACCTGTCGCGCTTCATGCCACCCACACTCGGTCAGCTTCCTCCCTCGTGAAGCGCTCGCTCCAGGCCTTCGAGCGACGCGTCGGCCTGTTCCTCTTGCTGGTACTCGGGTACCTCGTGACGCTGCAGACGATGCACGCGTTGTCGAAGCGTCGCTCCCACCAGCTCCTCGTCGCCGACAACGAACGCCGCGCTCGCCTGACCGCCCGGATGGTGCTTCGCGAGTCGGATCCGGATCGACTGCGGCGCGAGCTCTCTCGCTCCTCGACGCCGCGCGCCCTGCTCTCCACGCCGGCGTCCTACTTGCGCGCCCGTGGCTTGTCGTTCGCCTTGCTGCTCGGCACCGACGGCGAGCCGTTGCGTGGACGCGAGCTGCCGCAGGGCCTGGAGACCGTGGAACGCTTCGACGACGACACTCTCGAACGGCTCCGCAGCGGCCGGACCGTCGTCGACTCGACCAGCCTCATGAGCGCCGACCTCAGCAACACGGAGGTCTTGGCGCTGACCCCGATCCTCGTCGGCAGCGGAGAGCTGCTGGCCGTGCTTGCCGTCGGCGTCGAGGCCGAGAACCTGGCGCGCTCCTCGCGAGCCCTGCGCTGGAACAGCCTGATCGAGATCTTTTCACTCGTCACCTTCGTCGCCATCGTGGCGTGGTTCGCCGGCTTCTCACTCAAGCCCGTCCGCCTCCTCGCCCAGACCGCCAGCAGCCGCGACCCCCAGACGACCGCCGAGCTCGAAGCACAGGACGACACGGGCTTCGTCATCGAGACCTACCGCAAGATGGTCGACGAGCTGCGCGGCAAGGAGCGCGAGCTGAGACGGCTCAAGGATCTCGAGCGGCATCGAGCCGACGAGCTCCAGGACCTCAACACGTCGATCATCGACTCGATGATCACCGGCGTGCTGCTGCTCGACGGCTCGGGTCGCGTGCGCGCGCTCAACGACGTCGCGCGAGACGCCCTCCAGGTGACCGGGCGCGCCATCGGACGACCGGCCGAGGACGTCTTCGCCGCGTATCCGGAGCTGCTCTCCATCTTGAGCCGATGCCTGAAAGAAGGCGCCACGTTCCAGCGTGAGCCGCAGGTCCTGAACCTTCCCGGCATCGGCCGTCGCGACCTGGAGCTCACGCTCTCGCCCATGGCCGACCGCGACGGCAATCCCATCGGGGCCTCGTGTCTTCTCGTGGACGTCACCGAGATTCGTCGTCTCGAAGAGCGGATGCGCTTGCAGCAGAACATGGCCGAGCTCGGGGAGATCTCGGGGGGCATCGCTCACGAGTTCCGCAACAGCCTCGGCACCTTGCTCGGCAACGCCCGCCTCATCGAAAAGCAGGGCGAGGGTCCCGTGGTCGAGCACGCCGAGGAGATCAGCGCCGAGGTGCAGGCGCTCCGTCTCGTCATCGACGACTTCCTCCGCTTCGCGAACCCGACCCGGCTCGTGATCGAACGCGTCGACCTGGCCGCGCTCCTGGAAGAGCTGCGTCCCGACGTGCTCACGCGAGCCGCCGACAAGACCGTCGAGCTCGAGCTGCCGGACTCGGTGCCCGAGATCGGTGGTGACGAGGGCCTGCTCCGACGCGTGTTCACGAACCTCCTTCGCAACGCCGCCGACGTGATCGACGACGGCGGTCGGATCGCGGTCGTCTCGGAGGCCTCGCCCGGCGAGCTCCTCCTCCACGTCGACGACGACGGCCCGGGGATCTCGGAGGGAGACGAAGAGCGCGTGTTCATCCCCTTCTTCACCCGCAAGGACCGAGGCACCGGGCTCGGGCTCGCGCTGGCGCGCAAGGTCGTCGTCCACCATGGTGGACGCATCACCGCAGGTGCTTCCCCCCTGGGCGGAGCCCGCTTCACGGTGGCCCTCCCGCTCAAGGACGACGAGGAGGGCGGCGAGGGAGAGTGAGCATGGTTCGCGGTCGCGTGGACTCCGGCAACCTGAAGCGGGCACGAGAGCGCCGAGGACTGCGTCAATCCGACGCCGCGGCAGCCCTGAGCATCGCCGAGCGTCATTACCGCCGCGTGGAGAACGGCGAGCTCATCCCCAGTCCGGAGCTCCTCGAACGGCTGCTCGACTGGGCCCTGAGCGAGCTCGAGCTGGCCGAGTCCGAGTTGCTCGGGCCACCCGCTCCCCGACTCGCCGGCACCAGCGTCCCGAGCTCGAGCTTCGTCGGCCGACGCGACGAGCTCCGCGAGCTGGACCGACGGGTGACCACCGGATCCCGGCTCACCACGATCGTCGGCCCCCCGGGTGTCGGCAAGACGCGCCTCGTGCTCCAGCACGCCGACGCCTCGGCCGACAAGCGACCGGGCGGCACCTGGTTCTGCGATCTCTCGAGCGCCACGACGCCCGACGAAATCGGTCGCGCCGTCGCGCTCACCTTCGACGTGCCGCTCGGAGGCCCCCCCGTGCTTCAGCTCGGCCACGCCATCGCGAGCTGGGGGCGCTGCCTCGTCATCCTCGACAACTTCGAACAGGTCGCCGAGCACGCCGCGGACACCCTCGGGCCCTGGCTCGAGCTGGCCCCCGACGCGCGATTCGTCGTGACGAGTCGGGAGCCGCTTCACCTGGCCGAGGAGACGACCCTGATGCTCGATCCGCTGTCGCCGGACGAGGGGCTCCAGCTCCATGCGCTGCGGGCCCGCACGCGTCAGCCCGACTTCGCGGTGACGCCCGAGAACGAGGGAGTGCTCCGAGAGCTGGTCCGTCTCCTGGACGGGCTCCCTCTCGCCATCGAGCTGGCGGCCTCCCGCGCGATGGTGCTCTCCCCTTCACAGCTTCTCGAACGTCTGGGAGATCGCTTCCGTCTCTTGTCCCGAGGGCCCGAGGGCTCGGCGCGTCAGGCCACCCTGCACGCCGCCATCGATTGGTCCTGGAGCACGCTCGAGCCCTGGGAGCAAGCGGCCTACGCTCAGGTCTCCGTCTTCGAAGGGGGATTCGACGCAAGCGTCGCCGACGAGGTGCTCGACCTGTCGGCCCATCCCGAAGCACCACCGGTCCGAGAGGTTCTCCGCTCCCTGGTCGACAAGAGCCTGGTCCGCACGCTGTCGTCATCGACCGTCGACGACGAGCCCCGTCACGACCTGTTCGTCAGCTTGCGAGAACACGCCGCCGAGAAGCTCGAGAGCCACGGCCCCGGAGCCGACTCCGAGGAGGCCACTCGTCGCCGTCACGGCATGTACTTCGCGCGCTTCGGAGAAAAAGACCGGCAGAAGCTGCTGGAACATCCCGAGCAGGCCAGGCTCCGGACGACCCTGGCCCTCGAGCTCGACAATCTCCTCGTCGCCTGCCGCCACGCTCTCGACCGATCCGACGGCGCGACCGCGACGAACACGTTGTTCGCCGCGTGGTCGATGCTCAAGACGGCCGGACCTCTCAGCGTCGGCGTCACGCTCGGCGAGGCCGTGCTCGCGCTCCCCGAGCTGTCCGTCGAGCATCGGGGTCGCACCCTGAGCATCCTGGTGTCGGGCTGCATCGCGATGGGTGCCTGGCCGCGCGCTCGAGAGCACCTGGAGTCCTCCATCGAGCTCCACCGAGCCCAGGGCGATCGACGAGCCGAGGGAGCTGCGCTGAAGAACCTCGGCGCGCTGCACCTCCACCGCGCCGATCTCGAAGCAGCCCACGAGTGCTTCGCGGCCGCTCGCACGATTCAGCAGGAGACCGGCGACCAGAAGCTGAAGGCCGGCATCGCGCTCCAGGAAGGTCTCTGGTACGCCCGGCAACAGCGGATCGCCGAAGCCAAGAACCTCCTCGAGACCGCCCACGACATCTTCCGCGAACAAGGCGACAGTCGCATGGAGGGTTACGCCCTCATCAAGCTCGGTGCGGTGCACCACGATCTAGGCGAGGCCGAGGACGCGCGACAGTTCTACGAAGCCGCCCTGCTCGTTCACCGCCAGCGCCGGGACCTTCATCAGGAAGAGCTGGTCCTCGGCCTCCTCGGGCTCCTGCTCCTCACCGAGGGACGCGTCGAGGAAGCCCAGCCCCATCTCGAGACCGCCCTGCGTCTCGCTCGACAGCTCGGCAGCCGCCCCGACGAGGGTGTCTGCCAGCACCGGATGGGTCTCCTGTACGAGGAGCTCGATCGACACGCCGAAGCTCGGGCCAGTCACGAGGAGGCCATCCGCATCAACCGCGAGGTCGGCAACCGCGCCCACGTGGGTTGGGCTCTCGCTGGCTTGGCCCGACTGCACTGGAGACAAGACCGACTGTCGGAAGCTCGAGCCTGCTACGACGAGGCCCTGGAGCACGCTGACGCCTCCGGGGATCGGCTCGCTTCCGCGACTCTCATCGCACAGCGAGGCCGCCTGGAGGCCGAGGAGGGCGCCCTCGAGCAGGCTCGCGGATGCCTCGCCCAGGCCGAAGCCGCAGCCTGCGAGGGCAAGGTCGCCCCACGGTCGCCGCTGGGACAGGAGATCGCGGCCCTGAGGGGGCTGCTGGGTCGAATCGACGGGACCGACAGAGCGTCTCCCCCGCAGGCTTGAGTCCCCGGAGCCCAGGCGGCGTGCCCGACGACCGGACGTTATCCTGGTTGCCGGTGCACGAGCGACGATCGCGACCTTCGGAGCCACGCGGCTCCGTGGGACCGCGGCCCTGGGGAGGAGAACGCCGGCATGGAGAGAGATGGTGCGTGGACGACTCGACATCCAGGTGCTCAAGCGGGAGCGGGAGCGCCAGCGGGTCCGGCAGGTCGAGATGGCCTCGGCTCTCGGGATCACCGAACGTCACTACCGCCGGCTCGAGAACGGTGAGGTCGAACCGACCCGCAAGCTCCTCGAGCGTCTCGTCGACTGGGCCTTCAACGAGCTGGACGTCCCCGAAGGCGAGCTCCTCGTCCCCCTGCCGACCCGCCTTGCGGGACGCTCGACTCCCAGCTCGAGCTTCATCGGACGGGAGGGCGAGCTCGCGGAGCTCCGACGTCGTCACGACGGCGGCGACCGGCTGATCACGCTGCTCGGCCCACCCGGCGTCGGCAAGACCCGTCTCGCCCTTCAGCACGCGATGGCTCCCGATGGAGATTGGCCGGGCGGCGCCTGGTTCTGCGACCTCGCCGAAGCGAACGGCCTCGAGGACATCGAGCGCGCGGTGGCCTCGACCTTCGAGGTCCCCCTCGGTGCCTCCCCCGTCGACCAGCTCGGCCACGCCATCCACGCTCGAGGCCGCTGTCTCGTCATCCTCGACAACTTCGAGCAGGTCGTCGAGCATGCCCCCGCGACCGTCGGCGCCTGGCTCGAGCGCGCCGACGCTGCCCGTTTCGTGGTGACCAGCCGTGAGCTGCTGCGTCTTCCGGAGGAGTGTCCGCTGAGCCTGGAACCGCTCTCGGCCGACGCGGAGGGACCCGAGCTGTTCGCCGCCCGCGCTCGCGCGCTCCAGCCGGGCTTCGATCTCACCGACCAGAACCGCGCCACCCTTCAGGAGCTGACGCGCTTGCTCGACGGGCTCCCGCTCGCGATCGAGCTGGCCGCCGGTCGTTCGCGAGTCCTGTCCCCGGGACAGCTCCTCTCGCGCATGAAGGATCGCTTCCGCCTGCTCTCGGGCGCCCGAGGCAGCCGGGAACGACAAGCCACGCTCCGCGCCGCGATCGACTGGTCGTGGCAAGCCCTCGAGCCCTGGGAGATGACGGCGCTCGCCCAGTCGTCGGTGTTCGAGGGCGGCTTCACCCTCGACGCGGCCGAGGCCGTCCTGGACCTCTCCGATCACGACCGCGCGCCCGACGTCCCCGAGGTCATCCAGGCGCTCGTGGACAAGAGCCTGCTGCAACGCTGGGCCGAGACTCCCGACAACGACACGCCGGCTCGCCCCTCACGACACGCCCTGCTGGTGAGCGTGCGCGAGTACGCGGCCGAGAAGCTTCGGGATGCCGGCGGCGAGAACGTTCCGGGCACCGGCCCCGCCGCCCTGCCCTCGCTTCAAGAACGCTTCGGTCGTCACTTCGCGACGCTCGGCGACGAAGACCGACTCAGCTCCCTGGACCTTCCCGGGGGTGAACAGCTCCGCCACTCGTTGACCGCCGAGCTCGACAACCTCCTGGCCGCGTGTCGGGGCGCCCTCGAGCGCAACGACGGCGAAGTGGCCGTCGCCACGCTCGCTGCCGCCTGGGGCATCCTCCGCTCGACCGGCCCGTTGCCGACGGCGCTGGAGCTCGGCAAGGCCGCGCTCGAGCTGCCGGGCCTGACTCCCGCGGCGACCGGACGACTTCACGGCAGCATCGTGGGCCCGGCCTGCATGGCGGCGGGTGAGTGGGCGGAGGCCGAGCATCACCTGCAGCGCTCGCTTTCCATTCATCGTGAGCTCGCTCACCGACGTCTGGAAGGCAATGCGCATCTCGACGTCGGCTCTCTCAACTTCATGCTCGGCCGCATGGAGAAGGCCGGCGAGCACTTCGACCAGGCCCTGGCCATCCACCGTGAGCGTGGCGACACGAACATGGAGGCCAGCGTGCTCACGAACCAAGGGCGGCTCTGCGAGACCCAGGGCGACGTCGAGCAGGCACTCGAGATCTACGAGACCGCCCGGGTCGCCTTCAGCTCGGTGTCGAATCATCGGCTGGAGGGGATCGCGCTGAACTGTCTCGGCCGACTGCACTACCTGCTCGGCAACTTCGACGAGGCTCAGGAGCTCAACGAAACGGCTCTCGAGGTCCACCGACGCGTGGGCAACCGACGACTCGAGAGCAACGTCCTCTCGACGCTCGGGCTCCTGGACCTCGCCCGCGGACGGGTGGAGTCGGCGCGGACTCGGCACGAGACGGCCCTCGACCTGTGCCAGGCGATCGGCAACCGACCGGGTGAGAGCCATTGCCTCGGTGAGCTGGGGCTCGCCCTCATCGAGCTGAGTCACCTGGAAGAAGCCCAGCGTTGTCTCGAGAAGGCGCTGCGAATCTCACGCGAGCTGGGCGAACGGCAGCATGCCGCCAGGCTCCTGGGCTGGTCGGCGCGGCTCCACGGGCTTCAGGGCCGCTGGGACCACGCCCGCCGTGCCCTGACGGAGTGCCTGGAGGCTCACGACGAGCTGGCGAGCGCGGTCAGCCTCGAGGTCATCATGGGCCGACCCGGGCTCCTCGGCGACGCGCCGACGCTCTCGGTGGAGAGCATCGAGCAGAGCCTCGCCGAGAGCGAGAGACTCCTCGAGCACTGTGACGTCGCCCGCGACTCGGAGCTCGGGGAGCAGGTCACTCGCCTGAGAGAGCTCCACGCGTCCCTGACCGACGACCAGAGCTGACGGCGAGCGGCTAGTACAGGCTCCATTCGCCGGCGAGCTCACTCCGCACGGACGAGAGGTTGGGCCCACGCATGGCCGGGGTCTCGAGCAAGTCCATGACCTTCTCGTTCATCTGCTTGAGCCGAAGCGCCAGGCTGCGTGCGACGGCCAGCGCGAGCCCGAGAGCGGCCGGGTTGCCGCTGCGGCAGAGCGCGTCGAACTCGGCCCGCTCGAGACGGTAGAGCCGCACGGGAGAGATCGCCTTGGCGGTGGCGGTGCGAGGCACGGACTCGAGGAGCCCGACCTCGCCGAGGATCGCGCCGGTGCCCACGGTGGCGAGCTGGGTCTCCTCACCGGAATCGTCGTCCTTGAACACCTCGACCTCACCGTCGAGGACGATGATGAGCGAGTCGGAGATCGCGCCCTCCTCCATGAGGGCGGTGTCCATGTAGGCCTCCTCGACCTTGCCGGCGTCCGCCAGCGTGCCGACTTCCTCCTCGGACAACCCCTCGCAGAGCGTGACCGTCGACAGGGCCTTGATGAGTTCCGCGCGCTCCATCTCGCTTCTCCGTCTGGCTGACTGGGCCGTGCGCCGGAGGTTAGCACCCCCGGCTGCGACTCATCTCCTGAGGCGGGGGGGCTTGAGGTTGGGCCGACGCAGCGGCGGACGCGCGGGGCGACCGGCGTGACGCACGAGCTGCTTGACCTCGAAGAGAGCACGCTCGAGCTGCTGGTCGCGACCGGCCGCGTGATCCTGCGGGAGGTTGTCGACCTCGACGTCGGGATCGGTGCCGTAGTTCTCGACGTCCCAGCCCACGTCGGTGAACCAGCACGCGAACTCGGCCTGGGTGGTGATGGTCCCGTCGACCAGGGCGTGCCGCGGCCAGATGCCGACCACGCCGCCCCAGGTGCGCTTGCCGATGAGCGGCCCGAGCTCGAAGAGCTTGAACGAGTGACTGAAGATGTCGCCGTCGGAGCCGGCCAGCTCGTTGGTCAGCGCGACCATCGGCCCGACCGGAGCCTCGCTCGGATAGTGGTCCTCACCCATCCAGCGGGAGATGCCACCACCGATGCGACGACGCAGCAGCTTCTCGAGGAGCAGCTCGGAGACGTGCCCGCCTCCGTTGTAGCGAACGTCGATGATGAGCCCGGGTCGGTCCATCTCGGACTGGAAGTAGCGGTGGAACTCCGAGTAGCCGCGCGGGCCCATGTCGGGAACGTGGACGTAGCCGACGCGACCGCTGGACTCGGCGTGTACCCACTCGCGGTTGGCCTCGACCTGCGCGCGGTAGCGCAGCGGCATCTCGTTGCCGAGCGCACGTACGCTCACCGAGCGAGGCTCGGACTTGCCGGAGCGCACCCGCACGGTCAGCTCCCGACCGGCCCGATCGACGAGACAAGACTGAGGCGAGCGCGTCGCCGACAGCTCCACGCCGTCGATGGCGAGGACCTGGTCGCCGACCGACACGTTCGCGCCGGGAGTGAGCAGCGGCGAGGACGCGTCGGGCTCCCATGAGTCGCCGCGCGGGAGGTCGGAGACCTTCCACGCCTTCGCTCGCGAGTCCCACTCGAAGTCCGCCCCCAGGTGACCCTGGGTCCAGTCCGGCTCGTGGCGGTAGTCACCACCGAGCTCGTAGCAGT
This sequence comes from Acidobacteriota bacterium, assembly GCA_039029535.1. Classification (GTDB taxonomy): domain Bacteria; phylum Acidobacteriota; class JBCCFW01; order JBCCFW01; family JBCCFW01; genus JBCCFW01. The sequence continues at coordinate 20,090 of JBCCFW010000033.1, read as the reverse complement.
GCGAGGTGCCGAGCTCGCCCTGGAGCTCCCAGAGGAGGTCGGAGAAGTCGCCTCGGGTGGCGACGCGATCGACCAGCGGACGGTAGCGATCGTGCACGCCATTCCAGTCGATCTTCGACATGTCCGGCGTCCAGAAGTGATCACGCTGGAGTCGCCAGGCCTCGTCGAACATCTGGACCCACTCGAGCCCGGGGACCACTTCGACGCTCAGCCGGTCGATGTCGATCCAGCCACCCTCGCGACCGGTCTCCCACGGCGGCGGGACGTCCTTGGGATCGAGACCGCCCGACAGCAGCCGGAGCTTGCGCCCGATCCGGACGAGCAGGCTGCGACCGTCGGGAGTCCCGCTGAGGTCGGAGACCGCTTCGAGGAAGTCCTCGGTGCGGTGCCGCTCGTAGTCGTACACCTGCACGAGCACCTTCGGGTCCTCGTCGTCCCCATCGGCCCAGGTCTGGCCGAGGCTGCCTTCGGGCGGCACGGAGGTGAAGAAGACGCGGTCGGGCGCCGCCACGATGCTGCGGTAGATGCCCTCTTCGACCGGAAAGGCGAGCACCCGCTCGGCGATGCCGTCGAGCTCGATCTCGATCTTGTTGTCCTTGCCGTCCTTCTCGTCCTCGCGTCGCGGCGGTTCGAGCCGGGGCGGTTGCGGTGAGCGAGCCGCGGAGTCGAAGGGCGAGGGCTCGTCCGCGCGAAGGGTCACGAGGTGCGGACGCGTGCCCTTGGGGAAGCCGAGGTCGAAGTACTGGTTGTCGTAGATCGGGTCGAAGACGCGGTGCGACAGGAAGTAGAGGTACCGACCTTCGGGGTCGAACACCGGCGAGTGATCGATGAAGTCGCTCCCGGTCACGTCCTGCGGCTTGCCCTTGGCAGCCTCGACGATGCGGATGCACGAGCTACGACGGTCGTGCGAGAAACCGTAGGCGAGGTGCCGCCCGTCGGGCGCCCAGCTCATCCCGCCGATGCGGTCGTGCTCGGACACGTCCACGCGACGCTTCTTGCCCTTGCCGGCGAGGTCGACGATGAACAGCTCCTGCCGGTGGTTGGCCACGGCCACGCGGAGAGGACCGGCCGGCGAGGGCTCGAGGTCGAGGACCCGACCGAAGTCCCCCTTGATGGTCCGCGCCGTGCCCGTGCCGTCGGCGCGACGGACGACCAGGTTCTCCTCGCCATCCTCGTCGCTCACGCTCACCACGTGCTCGCCGTCGGACAACCAGGCGGCCAGACGCTGACGCGACGACGAGACGGGACCGTGACGCTGCGGGGCGCCGTCCCAGGCACCGAAGGTGAAGAGCCCGCCGCGGACGATGGACGCCAGCGAGTGACCTTCCGGATGGAGACGGCTCGACTCGTGCCAGTCGGAGGCGGCGACGAAGATCCGGCTGCGGTCGCGACCCGAGACCGGGAAGTCGATCTCGATGGACGACACCTCGTCGGTCGAGGGATCGAGCAGGTAGAGATCGGCACCGGCCTGGTAGACGAAGCGCTCGCCGTCGCAGCCCGGGTAGCGGACGTAGTAGTCCTGGTGATTCGTGTGTCGCTTGAGACCCCGTCCCGTCGGCAGGCAGGAGTAGATGTTCCCGTGCCCCTCGTGATCCGACAGGAAGAAGATCCGCTTGCCCACCCAGAACGGAGCAGCGAGGTTGCCGTCGAGCTTGATCAGCGGCGCGTACTCGCCCTCGCCGTCGCGGTCGATCCAGAGGGTGCCGGCCGTGCCGCCTCGGTAGCGCTTCCAGCGGGCGGGGTCACCGGCGTTGCGCGAGAGGACCGTCCCGTAGCCGTCGGGCTCGTAGGAGATCTCGCGGGCCGGTCCGAGGGGCAACCGCTCGATCGGCGAGCCATCGATCGGCGCCTGGTCCAGGACCATGTTCCCGCGGAAGGCTTGCCCCGCCATGGTCTGGTAGATGACGGCATCACCTTCGGCCGACCAAGCCACCGTGCGGGTCGGTCCGCCGGTGTGGCTCAGGCGTCGAGGGACCCCGCCGTCGAGGTCGAGGACGAAGGCCTCCTCGGAGCCGTCGTGCCGCGACGTGAAGGCGACCTTGGTGCCGTCGGGTGAGAGCACCGGGAAGCTCGCGGCGCCCCAGCCGGCGGTGAGCCGACGGGCCTCCCCTCCCTCGGCTGAGACGGAGCAGAGCTCATCCTCGGCGACGAAGACGACGAGGTCGCCGGACAGGGTGGGATGTCGGTAGTAACCGTCGAGCTTGGCCACGGGCCCTCCGAATGAGAGGCCGTGGAGTCTACCGGAGGAGGGGTGAAATCCCCGAGCATCGACGGCGGGCCGCGTTCGCTCCGCGACTCGCCGCTCAGCGTCTCTCGAGGGTCAGGATGGCCGGCGTGCGATCGAACATCCAGAAGGCCAGCGGCAGCCCGATGATGACGACCGTGGCGGCCCAGGCCAGCTTGAGCCAGAGGGCCGACAGCCACCAGCCGACCAGCACGAACCAGAGGGCCCGGAGCAGGAAGGGGAGCTGCGGGAGGTGGCTCTCGTGCCAGCCGCCGTCGGCGAAGACGAGCTGGCGCTCCACCGGCTTGAGAGTGGTCACGAGCGGGAGCCGGTGCAGCATCCAGATGCCGAGCGGGAGCCCGATGACCGTCACGCAGGCGATCCAGGCCACGACGACCCAGGGGCCCGAGAGCCAGAGACCGATGACCAGGAAGTAGAGGGCCCGCAGGATCAAGCCCGGGGAGCCATCGGTGACGGTGTAGGACGCTTGCGTGCTCATGGAATCGAACCTCCAGGACCCGTTACGGAGTGCCGGAGGGGGAAGTTCCCCACCCCCTCCGCTCGAGGGCCTGGCGGAGTCCGTCGAGACCGTCGACCTGCTCGGCGTCGAAGCCCTGCCGAAGGGCCTCGGCGACGTGGCCCGGGCCATCGTCGAAAAACGAGACCTCCGAGGCCGAGCAGCCCAGCTCATCCAGGGCCCGCTCGAAGATCGCCGGGTCGGGCTTGAGCAGGCCGAGCCGGTGCGAGAGGAGGCAGCGGTCGAAGTGCTCGCCCAGGGCATGCACGTCGCAGAGCATCTCCCAGTGCAGGGCGTTGGTGTTGCTCAGGCAGGCGAGCTCGGCCTGCCCCCGCAGGCAGGTCAGCAGGTCCAGCGCGCCCGGGTAGAGCTCGCGCGGCCAGGAGCCGAACTCGCGCAAGAGCTCGTCGGGACCGACCGGCAGGTCGAGCTCCTCGATGATGTTGGCCGCGAAGGTCGTCTCGTCGAGGCGACCCGTCTCGAAGGCGTGGAGACTCGGTGACTCGAGCCAGCGCGCCCGCGCCCGGAGGGGGTCGTCCTCACCGAGCCAGCGTGCCTGCGTCGCGTCGCCCGTGAGCTGGACGAGGACGCCGCCGAGGTCGAGGAGGAGGACGCGGGTGCTCAGGGGGGATCCTGGGCGCAGCGGAAGCCGACGTTGGCGCGACGATGGTCCGGCGGCTTCTGGTTGCGACGCGTCACGCGGACGTGGTCGGGCGACTGCGAGTGGAAGGCGCCGCCACGGATGACCCGCTCGGTCCCCGCCCGCGGTCCCGTGGGGTCCCGCGGCGTTCGGCGGCGGTAGGCGTCGGGGGCGTGCCAGTCGGCGACCCACTCCTCGACGTTGCCGGCCATGTCGTTCAGCCCGTAGGGGCTGCGTCCGTTCGGGTACGAGCCCACCGGCGCGGTCTTCGAGTGACCGTCGGGACCCGAGTCGAGGTTGGCGCGGCCGTCCTCCCAGCGTTCGCCCCAGGGGTAGCGACCGCCGTCACCACGCGCGGCGTGCTCCCACTCCGCCTCGGTGGGCAGCCGGGCACCCACCCAGTCGCAGAACTCGCTCGCGTGATCCCAGGTCACGTTCACCACCGGGTGATCGTCGCCGGGATCCCAGGAGGGGATGCGCCAGGTGCGAATGCTCTTCGCTCGCATGAACAGCTCGAACTGCCCCCAGGTCACCTCGTTCACGTCGATGAGATACGACGAGAGCTGCACGTCGTGGCTGGGGGCCTCGTCGGCGTTGCCGTCGTCGCGACCGAGTCGTGCTCGTCCTCCCGGAACGAGCACCATCTCGGCGCGGTCCCTCGGACGCCGGAGGAGCTGATAGCCCTCGGGGTTGCGTCCGCGCTCGCGCAGGGCCGCCTGTCCGACCAGGGTGAGCCGCTGCTGGACCTGACGCTCGGCCGGCCCGATGGCTTCCAGGTCGATCGTGTTCTCGCCCTCGGTGATCTCGAGACGGCAGGCGAAGCTCGGTCCCACCACCGCGCAGCTCTCACCGTTGGCGCGCACGGAGACCAGGTCGGCGTCGGCGGTGCCTTCCAGGGTGAAGGTGCCAATCGCCAGGGTCTGCCCCTCCTCGGCGTTGAGGTCGGACAACTCCAAGGGACTCGCGCGCTCGACCGGGGGCGGTTCCGGATCGCGGCGTGCAGGCGGCTCGGGATCGCGGCGCGGCGGCTCGGGCTCCGGGTCTCGTCGTGGAGGCTCCGGATCACGGCGGGGGGGCTCGGGATCGCGACGGGGCGGCTCCGGATCGCGGCGCGGCGGGTCCGGATCTCGACGGGGAGGCTCCGGCTCGCGAGAGGACGACGAGTCGGTCGCACCGTCACTGCTCCCCGAGCCCGATGCTGCGGCCTGCTCCGGCTCGCGTGAGGTCGCGGGCTCGCGTGAAGTCTCGCCGCCGGTCGTGTCTGCCGAGCCGGTGCTGCTGCTCGTCGTTTCAGCCGGGGGCTCCGACGACGTCCCCGTCGAGGGCTGTCCACCCGAGTCACCGCTACCCGACGCACCCGAGCCGCCGTCGTCCGGCTCGGTCGCCACCGCGGACGTCGTGCCGTCGGGCTGGCCATCTGGCGTCGTGGTCCCGGGGATCTGGTCGGGGAGCTGCTCAGCCAGGCGGGCCGCTTCGGCTCCGGCCGCGAGGGGATCGACCCGTTGACCGAGCCACATGCCCAGCCACACCGCTGCGGCTCCGATGGCCAGGCCGACGATCAGCAGGGCCGCCTTGCCCTTCGGACGCGGCTCCGGCACCAGGGTCGACTCGGCTTGATCTGCCTTGATTCGCGCCGCTGCCGCCGCTCGACGCGTGACCTCGTCGGTGTCGACGTCGATGGTCATGGTCGGCGAGCTGGGCGGGGACGGCACGGAGACCGTGGTCTTGCCCTGCGTGCCGCTCACGAAGGCCTCGGCGAACTCGCGGCAGGAGCCGTAGCGCGCCGTCGGTTCCTTCTCCAGCGCCCGCATCACGGCCCCGACGGCCGAGTCGGTCACGGCGGGCACCAGCGGTCGCAGCGGCTTCGGGGGCGAGACGGCCTTCTGCGTCACCACCGCCATGGGCGTGTCGGCCTCGTGCGGCAGCTTGCCCGAGAGCGCCTGGTAGACGACGACGGCGAGGGAGTACTGGTCGTAGCTGGGACCCGGCTCCTTGCCCAGCGCGACCTCGGGAGCCATGTAGCGGGGGGAGCCCGGGACCGAGCCGGTCTGCGTCAGGCTGCCGCCCTCTTCTTCGCCAAGAGCGCGCGCGATGCCGAAGTCCCCGAGGAAGGGGTAGCCGTTGGCATCGAACATGATGTTGCCCGGCTTGACGTCGCGATGGATGAAGCCCTTGCCGTGGATGAAGTCGAGGGCGTCGGCCACCGGCCGGAGCCACTCGGCGACTTCCTTGGCCGCGAACGACCGGGTCATCCGATCCTCGAGGCTACCGCCGCCGAGGTACTGCAAGAGCGCGTAGGGAGAGGGGCCGTGCACGCCGACGTCGACCACCTTCACGACGTGCGGGTGCTCGAGCGTCATGAGGCTCTTGATCTCGCGACGGAAGCGCTCCTTGAAGCCGCGATCGGCCAGGAACTGCACGTGCGGGATCTTCACGACGACCCTGCGGGAGAGCATCTGGTCGGTCGCGAGATAGACCTTTCCCATGCCCCCTTCGGCCAGGAAGGATTCGACCTCATAGCGGTCGGCCAGAACTTGACCGACCAGCTCGTCCTTATCTACGTCGTCCGCGGACATTCCTCTCCCCGCATGGGGCAGTCTACCCCGCTAGGAGTCTGCGTCACGGGTCGGCGTGGTCACCCCTCGGGAACATCGGCCGGGGCACCGTGTTCAGTCACGAAATCGACGTCCACTCTCCTCCACGGGCCCGCCGACTTCCGTTCCCCGACGACCTCGTGCAAGGATCCGCTCAGGAGGGAGCAGCCGTGTCACCTGCCCGCGCCGTCGTCCGCATCGATCACCACTTCCGTCTCCTCGGCTCGGCCCTCGGCTTGCTGGTCTCGACCACGGCTCACGCCGCCGACTGGTCTCCCCCCGACCCGGCCGAGCTCGCCGCGACCGCCCCGAGCGTGGACGCCTCGGCCGGCGCCGAGGTCCTCGAGTGGACCCATCGGGTCCAGGCCTCCCAGCGCGACGACGAGGCCGTCCTCGTCTTCGACCAGTACCGCCGGATCAAGATCTTCACCGCCGAGGAAGCCCGTCGTCGGAGCGAGGTGCAGGTCGTCGTCCCCGACGACGTCATCGTCCGTCGGGTGTCCGGCCGCAGCATTCACCCCGACGGGAGCATCCACGTCCTGGCGGAGGCCGATCGGACGCGGCGCACCGTCCTCGAACAGGGCGAGGACCTGACCCTCGTCGGTCATGGCTTCACGATCCCCTCGGTCGTGCCGGGAGCGGTCATCGAGTACCGCTGGCAGGAGCGCTGGAACGGCTACCTCCTTCACGGCTCGTTCCTCGACGTCCAGCTCGACCTCCCGGTGCGTCGTCTCGAGATGCGCGTGAGCAACCTCGCCATCCCGGGTTGGGACGCCCTCGCCCTGCCGCTGCGGGCTCGCTGGCTCGACATCACGAGCGAGGGCCGTTCGACGGTCTTCCGTGCCGAGAACGTGCCCGCCTTCGTCGACGAGCCGCACCGACCCGCCGACGCCGACCTGCAAGGCACGGTGCTCTTCCACTACGCCGACCCGTCACTCGGCGGGGGTGAGGACTACTGGCGGAAGGTCGGCAAGCGACTCGGGCTCGCGGGCAAGGCAGGCACCCGACCGGGTCGCGCGATCACCGCCGCTGCCGGCAAGGCGCTCTCGGGGCTCGAGGCCAACGCCGACCTCGACGCTCGGCTCGATGCGCTGCTCGCCCACGCGCGACGGCTCGAGAGCGAGGAGCTCGAGCCCTGGCGGAGGATGGTCCTTCTCCATCGACTCAACGAGCTGTCGGCGGGCTCCATCCTCGACGAGGGTCGCGCCGACCCCGTGGAGCGCTGTCTCGTCGCCGCTGCCCTGGCTCGCGCGGCTGGCCTCGACGCTCGTCTCGCGCTGCTCCCCGATCGTCGCGACATCACCTTCTCGCCGCGCCGCACGATCGAAGCGCTCCTGCCTCACCTCGGAGTCGCCGTGATGGAAGGAGACGGCGTCCGACTGTTGGCCCCGGGCGCCGATCAGCGCTCGGCGGCCCTGTTGCCGTGGTGGACCGAGGGCGGTCAGGCCCTCGTCGGCGATCCCAAGGGCGGCAGGTTGGTCGACACGCCGACCCGAGCGGCCGGTGACAGCCAGCGCAGGACCACCGCCCGCCTGCGGCTCGAGCCCGACGGTCGCGTGCACGGAGAGGTCGTCACCCGCTGGACCGGTCACCTCGCGCGCGCCTGGCGGGTCGAGAGCGAGCGTGACGCCGACACCCTCCGCGCATCGCTCGAGTCGGCCTGGGAGCAGGCGTTCGGTGACGGCGTCGTGCCGACCGACCTCCGAGTCACCGGGCTCGACGCTCCCAGCGCGCCGCTGGAGCTCCGCCTCTCCCTGTCGATCGACGACCTCGCTCAGGACACCGGCGGGCTCACCGTCCTCTCGGCCTTCCCCTGGCACCTGCTCCACCTACCCGAGCTCGGCGAAGGCCCACGACGTCATCCCTTCGCCTTCGACCACGCCTGGGAAGAGCACGACGTCGTCGAGCTCTCGTTGCCCGACGGCTGGCGCGTGTCGACGCCACCGGAGCCCGTGCGACTGCGCGCTGGCTCCGACGCGTCCTTCGAGCTCGCGTCGGAGACGACGCAGGCCGGCGTCCGACTGAGCCGTTCGTTCTCGCTCGGCGGCAACGGGCGCGTGCGCTTCCCGGCCAAGGCCGAGAGCCCCCTCCGACGCTTGCTGGCCGAGGCCCGAGACTCGCGCGACGCCGTGCTGGCTCTCGAGCCCGCGCGATGAGCCGGCGCAGCCCGGTCGCCGCGCTCTCGCTGCTCGTCTTCATCGCAACGCTCGCGCCGTCGGCGAACGCACGGCGGTCCTGGCCCGACTGGGCGGCGGCGGCGTCTCAGGTGACCGCCCCCCCGTCCTCGACGGGCGCCACCGTCTTGCTCGACGAGCTGCGGATCGAGGTGGAGCCCGATGGTCGTCTCCGTGAGCGCGGACGCCGGGTCGTGCGGATCGAGTCCGCGCTCGGTCGTGACGCTGCCACGCCGTGGGTTCACTACGCCCCCGACACGGACTCGGTGACCATGCTCCGCGGCTGGCATCGACAAGGCGACGGACGGGTGAAGACCCTCGGCAAGGATGCGGTCGTCGAGGCCGCCGCCGAGCCCGACGTCCTCCACGGAGCTCTCCGCGTCCGCATGCTGGAGACCGAGCCGATCGCCGAGCCGGGCACGACGATCGCGGTCGAGTGGACGCTGCGCGGTCGGCTGCTCTTCGCCCAGGAAGAGACCACTTGGGGTGGTCCGCACCCGGTCGCTCGTGAGCGAGTGGAGATCGAGCTACCGACGGATTGGCAGCTCGTCTCGCAGCACCTCGGTCTCACGCCGACGCAGCATCGCGAGGGTCGGCTCACGACCTTCGAGCTGACGGACCTGCCCGCCCTTCCCCACGACCCCTGGCAACGGATCGAGCCCGCGGGTCGCTCGTTCTTCGACTTCGTGTCGGCACCAAGCGGTGCCACGCGCCCGCTACCCACCCGCGGATTCGACGACTGGTCCGCCGTCGCAACCTGGGCATCTGAGCAAGTCTCCCCCGCCCTCGTCACGCCCGTCCCCGGTCTCCCGGAGCTGCCCGGCGGCCCGCCCCTGCTGCTCGAGCAGCGACTCGGCCTGGTCGTCGACGCCGTGCGTCGTCTCCGCTACGTGTCGGTCGAGTCGGGGCTCGGCAGCGGCGGCGGCTATCGACCCCGACCGGCAACCGAAGTCCAGCGCAGCGGCTACGGCGACTGCAAGGACCAGAGCCTCTTCGCCTGCTCGGTCGCCGGCTCCCTGGGCCTCCGCGCTCACCCGGTGCTCGTCCACACCGAACGCCCCCTGCACGAAGCTTGGCCCTCACCGCGTCAGTTCAACCACTGCATCGTCGGATTCGAGGTGCCCGACGGTCACGACGCCCCGGCCGTGGTCGAGCACGAGCGGCTCGGGAGCCTGCTGCTCTTCGATCCCACGGATCGCGCCAGCGACCTGGGCGCCTTGCCGGCGACGCTCCACGGAGCCGTCGGGCTCGCCTGCACCGCGGACGGTGGTGGGCTCATCACCTTCCCCGCTCAGCGTCCCCGCGACCACGCTCGCGAGCTCACGCTCGAGGGCACGCTGAAGACCGACGGCGGCATCACGGCCTCGCTGGTCCTCCTCAGCCGCGGACGTCCCGCCGGTCAGCTCCGGTGGTCCGCACGTCATCGCAGCGCGGCCGATCACGAGCGGGAGCTGCGCTCGACGATCACCTCGCTACTCCCTGGCGCCGCGATCGAGAGCCTGCGTTCAGAGCTGGAAGGTTCGAGTGGTCACCGGCTGGAAGCCGAGGTGCTCCTCCGTCGCGGAGCACAGCGCCTGGGCGAGGACGGTCTCGTTCTCACTCCAGGTCGGCTGGCCCCCCTCCCACTGCCCGCTCTCGACTGTGCCGCGCACGACGCGGCGCACCGCGTGGCGGCCCATCGGGTTCATCAGCGCTGGCGCCTCACCGTGCCGTCCGGGCTCCGCCAACTCCACGCCGCGACGTCCCCGAGCGTCGACTCGACCGTCGTCCGCCACGAGCAGGACGCGCGCCTGGCCGACGGCGTCCTTCACTGGGAGCGCACGCTCGAGCTCGGCCCCGAGACCGTCCCGGCCGCCGATTGCGCCGACTTCTCCAGGGCCCTGGACGACGTCCACGCAGCGGGCCGAACAGCCCTCCGGCTCGGTCCTGCAGGGTCTTAGCGGTCGTACCGGGCACTCGCTCCGGGTCGCGCAGCGGCAGCGAAGTGAACTTTCGGGAGGCGGCTGTCGTCTTGACTTGCAGTGGACCCACTAACGCCCCAGCCGGTCGCGCGTCACATCAACGACCGCGACACGACAACATCCCCGGTCCAGGAGAGTTCGATGAAGATCGCCCGCCCCGCGCTGCTCGCCACCGTCACCAGCCTGATCCTCGCCGCCGGTGCCTCCGCCAAGACTCCCCTCCTCCACGTCCACGTGGACGACCCCAACGAGGACAACAAGGTCGAGCTCTCGCTTCCGCTCTCCTTCGCCTCGATGGCCCTGAGCATGGCCGGTGAAGCGGAGATTCAGGCCGAGATCAACAACGCCATCAGCGAGAAGATGAACCTCGACGAGGTCCGCGCAGCCTGGACCGAGCTCAAGGAGATGGAAGGCGACTTCCTCACGATCGACCAGAAGGACGCTCGAGTGAAGGCCGGCATCCGCGGCGACGCCCTCGAGGTGAACGTCGTCGAGGGCAGCGGCAAGACCGAGGTCGACATCCTCCTCCCCACTCGTCTCGTCGACGTCCTGCTGTCCGGCGGCAAGAACGAGCTCAACCTCCGCGGCGTCATCGCCGAGCTGCAGAGCGGCGCCATCACCGACGTCATCACCGTGCGTCAGGACGGCGCCGAGCCCGTCCGCATCTGGGTCGAGTAACGACCCCGTCGCCACGGCGGCTCCCACCATCGACGGCTCGAGGACGAAGGTCCTCGGGCCGTTTTGCTTTTCAGCGTCGACCGGCGCGCAGGTCGAGGTCCGGCCAGCGATCCACGCCGCGGAGCAGCTCGCGCAGCACGGGAGCGATGGCGGCCGAGAGCACGACCCCGTCGGCGCCGCGGTCCTGGTTGAAGAGGACCACCGCCTGCACGCCGTCGGGCTGACTGATCAGCAGCGACGAGCTGCCCGGCAGCAGGCCCTCGTGCGAGAGCTCGTGCTCACCCCAGTAGCCGACGGTGCGGACCTGGAAGCCACAGCCGTAGTGCCGCACGCGCATCCGCCCGTAGCGGTCGTGGCCTGCGAGCCCCGGCGGCCGCGCCCAGAGCTGACGGATGAGCCGGCGCGGCAGCAGCGGACAGCGACGCGGACGATCGAAGGTCGATGCGAACAGCGCGACGTTCTCGGCCGACGCGAGCCAGCCGGCGGCCGGCGCGAGGAGCTCCAGCGACCAGCCCTCGTGAGGTGACGGCCCTTCCCAGCTCTGCCGCGTGCCGCTGAGTCGGTCGGCGCGCGAGTGCGGTCTCACCTCGCTGGACGCGCGGTCTTCCCAGGCCGTGCGCCCCAGGCGCGGGCCCACGACGTCGATCGGGTCGAGCACCCGCTCGCGGATGCGCTCTTCCAGCGACTGACCCGTGAGCTCTTCCAGCAGCGCACCGAGAATGACGTAGCCGAAGTTCGAGTAGGCGAAGCGCTCGCCAGGCTCGAAGTCGAGCGGTCGGGACAAGCGCCAGGTGATGAGGTCGCGTGGCTCGAGCGCACGACTCAGGCCCAGGTCGGACGCGACCGCCGGCAGCGACCAGGTCGGCTCCGGCGTGAGGTTGCGGTCGAGCCCGCCGCGATGTTGAAGGAGCTGACGCACGGTCACGCGTCGCCAGCGGGGATCGACGTCTTCGAACGACCGGGCCCAGTCGACCTGATCGAGCAGAGGACGATCGAGAGAGAGCCGGCCTTCGTCGACGAGCTGCAGGATCGCCACCGAGGTCCACGGCTTGCTCAGGCTGCCGACGCGGAACAGCGAGTCGGCCTGCACGGGCTCACCGGCGGCGAAGTCCGCCCAGCCGTAGCCACGTGACATCAGCAGGCGACCGTGGCGCACGACCGCCAGCGCCGCGCCGGGAACCCGCTCGCGCTCGAGGAAGGCGAGCAAGACCTCGTCGAAGTGCGCGAGCTCGGCCGGCGCGTCACCGGTGACCATCCGAGGCAGCGGCGGCGGCAGCTCGCGGGGAACGCCGGCCGACGCCTCGTCGAGGTTGTAGCGCATCTGCCAGCTCACCGGCACGGGCCCCTCGACGGCACCGGGCGGGCTCGGCAAGGGTGCGGCGGCGCTGACCGCCGTCAAGGCCGCACGGTCGAGCTGCAGGTTGCCGCTGCTGCGCTCGAGGCGGAGGTCCTGCACCTCGCCGTCGGGACGGATGGCAAAACCGAGCTCGACCACGCCCTCGCGTCCCTGCATCGCGTCGGAAGGCAGCCGCCAGTGGTGGTGCACGATGCGACGGAGCCGCTCGCGATACGGACGCCAGCCGGCACCGTCGTCACCGACCTCCACGGCGGTGGCGCTGCGTCCACTGGCGTCGTCCGACACGCGGGCCAGCTCGGGCGGGAGTCGATCGAGCTCCTCGACCTTCGTGATGCGGAACGCGACCAGCGGCCCCTCGTCGTCTCGCACCACCGCGATGCCTGGCCAGGTGCGCCCGGAGATCTCCTGCGGTCGCCGGTAGTCGAAGCCGAGTCGATCCTCGCGCACGGTGCGCAGGAAGCCACTGCCCGACTCGAGCTCGAGCCGACGACCAGCGCCCCCCGGCGTGCCGAAGACGAAGCGCGAGATCGACAGGCCGTCCTGGCGGAAGTCGTCGACGGCCGTCAGCATCTCGCCGGGCCGTCGCTCGAAGTGGGCCTGCTGGTCGAGCAGGCGTCGGAGCTGATGGACCCGCACGGGCACGTAGTCGACCGGTCGCACGAGGTGGATGTCGCCATCGAGGTGGATCTCCGCCTCGGTGTAGCCCCGGAAGCGGATCTCCTCACGCCAGCGGCGGTCGCTCTCGAACCAGAGGAGGTACTCGCCGACGTGAGCACCGGTGCGGACGCCGTCGAAGAGCCGCAGCGCGTGGACCTCGGCCCGGAGGTGGAAGCCGGCCGCCCCCTGCCGGAGCTCGTGGCGACCGGCCTGCAGGCGCAGGCGTGCCAGTGCCTCGGCATTCTCCTCGGCCCGGGCCGGGAGCGTCACCCCGAGCCCCCCCAGGACGACGAGCATCCCGAGGGCGCGGGTCAGGATCGGCAGCACCACTCCCCGATCGTCGCCCGAGGGACCGCCGGCGGCAAGCTCAGCCGCCCTCCGCGGGACTCTCGGCGTCCCGCAGCCGCGGGATCACGAAGACGAGCCAGCAGCCGAGACCGAGCAGCCACAGGGCCGCCGCGTAGGCCAGGTGGTTGAAGTAGCTCCCGTGGTGGTCCGCGCTCGCGCGGGTCAAGCCCGCCATCAGCACGAGGATGCCCAGGGTCACCAGGGGCCAGGGCCGTCGACCGGTGTCCGTCTCGTGGCCGCCATGAGCCGCCACGACGTGGGCGCTCAGGGACAGGGCCATGAGCGAGAAGCCACCGACGAAGCTGAGATGGAGCCAGGCCGTCTTCGAGTGCGGGAAGAGGGTGGCGAGGAGCAGCCCGAAGGGGACCATGAGATTCGCCAGCCAGACCCAGGTGCGCTGGATGCCCGCCTGACGCGGCCGACGCCAGGCCTGGGTGAGCACCACGAGCTCGAAGACGACCAGGACGAAGCGGAGCCCGAGCCCGACTCGGAGACCGACCCCGCTCCCGAGCCGCGACTGAAGCACTGCCTCGACCAGGTAGCTCCCCACGAGAGTGAGACCGACGAGGGCGTGCAGGATCAGGAGCCGCCGGCTCGCGGGGGTCGCATCGGCGTCGGGTGGGGTCTCGCGTCCACCGAGCAGCGGCACGACGAAGGCGCCGAGACCGACGACCCAGCAGGTGAAGACGCCCTCGGTGATCATCCGCCAACCGGCCACGTAGGCGTTGCGACCGACGAAGCCGTGCTGGTTGCCGAGCACGAAGGCGACGCCGGCGAGACCGCAGAGCAAGCCGATGGGAACGAAGACGAAGACCGCCGGTGGTCGTCGTCCGGCCTCGCGGGCCAGGAAGCGTCGCCCCACGACGCCGAGCAGGACGAGCAACGTCGCCGCGAACGAGAGGTGGGCGATCGTCCACTTCTCGAGCGTGGCAGCCCCCGCCGAGAGCACGACGAGAACGGCCGATGCCACCACGGTCACCGTGCCGACCGGCGGCGTCCCCGTGCGTCGCGGGATCATCGTCAGCAGGAAGCCCGCGGCGAAGGCCATGAGAAAGCCCTGAACCTGCACGAGGGCATGGGCATCACCGGAGTAGCCCTCCTGAAGCCCGAGCGTGTAGACGAGCCAGTGCCCGACACCCACGGCACCGAGCACCGCGCCGACCGGGAAGAGGAGCTTGTAGGGCCTTCGCATCATCGGCACTCCCGCCGGTCCGGGCGGCGACTCAGGCGAGGAACTCGTCGAGCCAGGCAAGGACCTCCGCGTTCCAGAGAGCCATGTTCCCCGGCTTGAGGATCCAGTGATTCTCGTCAGGGAAGTAGACCAGTCGCGAGCGCACGCCCTGGGACTGCAGCGCCTGGAAGACTTGCAAGCCCTCCCCCAGCGGCACGCGATAGTCCTTCTCGCCGTGGATGACGAGGGTCGGCGTGGCGAAGTCCTTCACGCCGTTGCTCGGCGACCAGCGCTCGTACAGCGGCGAGCCTTCCCAAGGCGGTCCCTCGAACTCGTCTTCCCAGGCCGGACCGAGGTCGGTCACGCCGTGGAAGCCGTGAAGGTGGTAGAGCCCGGCGTGGGACACGAGGCAGCGGAAGCGCTGCGAGTGCCCGGCGATCCAGTTGACCATGTAGCCGCCGAAGGAAGCCCCGAGAGCGGCCATCCGTCCGTCGTCGACGTGGTCGCGGGCAGCCCAAGTCTCCGTGGCGGCCATGATGTCCTCGAAGCAGGTGCCGCCCCACTCGCCGTTGTTGTCCTCGACGTGTTGCTGTCCGAAGCCGGTCGAGCCGGCCGGGTTGACCATGAGGATGATGCGTCCCGGCGCCGCGTGGACCTGCGGGTTCCAGCGGTAGTGGAACTCGTCGGTGTAGGCGTGGAGAGGACCACCGTGGATCCACACGCAGAGCGGGTAGGTCTTGCTCTCGTCGAAGTCGGGCGGACGCAGCTCGATGGCCTGGACCTCGCGACCGTTCGCGCCCTCGAAGGTCTCGAAGCGCGCCGAGGACAGCGCGACGTCCGCCAGCTTGTCGTCGTTGAGCGCGCTCAGGCGGCGTGCTTCCCCACCCGCGATGGGCAAGGCCACGAGCTCGGCCGGTGCGTCGACGCGGGAGAACGACGTGACGATCTCGTCGCCCACCGCGGTCGCCTGCCGATGACAGCCGCTGTCGGCGAGCGCCTGGTCGGTCCCGTCGGCGAGCGAGTGGATGCGAGGCAGGTGCCGACCGCGATCGTCGGCTCCGTAGAGGATGCGCTCGTCGTCGATCCACCGCGGCCGCCCCGGCCACAGGTCGACCTCGGCGCCGTGGATCACGTGCTCGCCGCCGGCGACGGGGATCGTCGCGAGGTCGACCTTGCCGGTGACCCGCCGAGCGGACGGTTGGGTCGTGCACGCGAGGCGGGTCCCGTCGGGTGAGAAGCGCGGCTCGTGGAAGTCGCGGTCGTCGCCGGAGGTGAGCTCGCGACGCGCGCCGTCCTCGAGGTCGATGAGCACGAGGTCGCGGGTCGGTCGGCCCGGGCCGGTCGTCGTCCACCACTCGACGCAAGCGTGACGACCGTCGGGCGACACGTCGAAGCTTGTCTCCTCGAGCTCGACACCGATGCCGGGGGTGAGATCACGCAGCCCGCTGCCGTCGGGAGCTCCCACCAACAGGTGCGCTTGCGCAGGTCCCAGCCAGTGGTCCCAGAAGCGGATCGGGAAGGAGTCGAAGACCAGGGCCGAATCCTTGCGGTCGCGCTCCTCTCGCAGGAGCTCGGCGTCGTGCTCGAGGTCCTCGGCCTTCGGGGACACGGGCGCGAGCAGCACCAGCCGATCCTTCGCCCAAGCGAAGGCCCCCACGCCCCGACCATGACCGGTGAGCCGACGCGGTGCTCCGCCGTCGAGGGCGAGGAGGTGGAGCTGGAGAGGGGCGTCGTCGCCGCTCTCCTCGTCACCGAGCTCGGGAGCACCGGCCGCCCGCGCGGCCGCGTCGGGCTGGGCGAGGTAGCCGAGCAGCCCGTCGGCCCGAAAGCGCGGCTGGCTCTTGCGACGTCCGTCGGAGGTGAGCGCCACGCCGGGGGCATCGGTCTCGCGGAGATCGAAACGGTAGAGGTTGGTCTCGTAGCGACGGCCGTCCGAGGAGATCTCGTCGACGCAAGCCACCAGCCAGCGGCCGTCGGGCGAGCAGTCGAGGTCACCCAGGCGGCGCAGCTCGAGGAGGTCCTCGGTCGTGAATGCGCGACTCATCCATCCGTCTCCGGTGGCGCCGCCGACTCGGCAGCGCAGCGTCGAAAGTAGACCAACAGCCAGGCCAGGAACACCACGGACGCGATCGCTCCCGCCACCATCAGGCCCGGGATGAGCCCGAGCAGCTCGGGCCAGCCTCGACGAACGGCCCAGGCCGCACCGATGAAGGCACACGGAATGGTGAGGAGGCCGAAACGCAACGCAGCGATCACGAGGCCGGGAGCACCCCGCTGCAAGCCCTCGAAGACCGGCCGACAGAGCGAGTACGGCAGGGCGATGAGGCAGGTCGGGGCCACGAAGAGCATGGCCCGAGCGGCCAGGTCCTCGGCCTGGGGCGAGTCGGTGAAGGCCGCCACCAGCGGACGGCTCAAGAACACCGACACCGGCCAGGCCAGCAGGATCGAGTGGGCCGCCCCCAGCCCCATCCCTTGCCAGAAGCCCTGACGGATGCCGGCGAAGTCCCGTGCGCCGTAGCGTCGGGCGACGTGGGGCAGCAGGGCGACGCCGGTGGCGATGATCGGCATCATGAAGAACATCTGCCAGCGGCTGTAGACCGTGAACGCGGCGAGGCTCACCGTCGAGTCCTCGCCGGTTCCCAGGAGCCAGGTCACTACCAGGCCTTCGAGCCCCATGAGCGCGAAGGTGAGGCCTGCCGGCACGCCGAGCCGCGCCAGCGAGCGGTAGGGCGCCGGGTCGAGCCCCGGCTCGACGTCTTCACCCGCGGCCTTGCGCTCACGCTCGTGCCGGTCGGCCACCTTCAGGGCGTAGACCAGGCCGGCGAAGCGACCGAGCACCGTGGACAGGGCGATGCCGAAGATCCCCCACCCGAACCAGAACAGGAAGATCGCGTTGAGCGTGACGTTGAGGACGTTCGACGCGATGCCCGCCCACATGGTCGCGCGGGTGTCCTGATGGGCCTTGACGATCGAGTCGGGGAGGATCGACCAGAAGCCGGTGAGCGCCGTCCCGACGGTGAGCACCGAAGCGTAGGTCCGGAAGGCCTCCACCACCGGCGGCTCCAGCCCGAAGGGCTCGCGGGCCAGGAGGTCGGCACCCAGCCAGACGGCGGCACCCACGACCATGAAGAAGGCGATGAGCACGACGACCACCCGACGAGTGGCCGCCAGCACCTGTTCGATGCGCTCCCCTTGCCGGGCGCCCATGGCCTGAGAGAGCAGCGAGGTCAGGCCGTTGCTCGTGCCCACCCAGCAGGCGATGAACAGGAACTCGAGGGCTCCGGTCATCCCGATGGCGGCGACCGCGGCATCGCCGAGGGTCGCCGCGAAGCCCGCGTCGACGAAGTTGAAGAGCGACCTCATCCAGAACGAGAGGATGAGCGGCCAGGCGAGCTGGAGCAGGGACTTGCTAGGGGTCTGACTCACGGGTCGGGCATCCTATCCTTCCGTCTGGAAGGGACGGGAAGGGAAGCCGATGACGGCCTCCCTGGCCAGGACCCAAATCACGCCCATGGACTGGACCCTCCTCACCCGCACTCCCGAGGCCAAGGGCGTGCTGCGCCTCCTCGAGGAGTCCCACGACCGTGGTCATCGCGCTGTGATCGTCGACACCCTCGACCTCAGCCTCCGTCTCGGTGAGGGCGAGCCAGCCCTCCTCCACCAGGGGGTACCGCTGCGCACCGAGCTGGTTCATCCCCGCTTCGGTCCTCCACTCCAGGCCACCGGCGTCGCCTGGCTCCGTCAACTCGAGCTCCTGGGCGTCCCCACGCTCAACGACAGCACCGGCCTGGTCCTCGCGCGCGACAAGCTGGCGTCCCTTCAGGCCCTCCACGCGGTCGGGCTCCCGGTGCCCCGCAGCGCCGCCCTCGCCTCGGCGGGACAGCTCGAGGCCGTGCTGGAGTCCGTGGGCGGACCTCCGGTCGTCCTCAAGCGGCTGAGCTCCTGGAAGGGCACCGGGGTCATCCTGGCCGACACTCCGGCGGCGGCCCGCTCGATGATCGAGGCGCTGACCGACTGGTCCGAGCCCCTGCTGGTGCAACGCTACGTCGCCGAGGCCGAGCGTCGGGATCGGCGGGTCCTCGTGGCCGGGGGCCGGGTGCTGGCCGCGATGGAGCGCAGCGCGCCCGACGACGACTTTCGGACCAACGCGTCGCGGGGCGGCCCGACCCGGGAGGTCACGCTCGACTCGGAGGTGGCTGGGCTCTGCGTGAAAGCGGTGGAGAGCCTCGGGCTCGCGCTGGGCGGCGTCGACCTCATCGAGGCGACGGACGGCCCCCTCGTGCTCGAGGTGAACGCGAGCCCAGGCTTCGCTCATCTCGAGGCCGCCACCGGGCGCAACCTCGCCGGCGAGCTCCTCGACGTGTTTCAGGAGCGGATCGACCAGGCCTGAGCCGTCGGTCGCTCAGCTCGTGACGTCGAGATCGAAGCGGGCGGCGACCTGACGCGCCTGGATGCGGCTCAGGCCCGGGTCACTGGAGATCTTGGTGACCCGGAAGTCGGAGGGAACGCCCGGCCGGTGGTAGTCCCTCACCTGCTCGGCCGTCACCCGCAGGAGACGGCCGGTCTCACGGACGACGTAGCAGCCCGGAGACGCGATTTGATCGAGGAAGCAGGTGCATCCGATCCGCGCGCTGCGGGATCGTTGAACCTGACGGGTTTCGGCGGGCGTCGTCGCCACTGGTGTGTCTCCTGCGGACGGTCTGGGCGCGAGCGAGGGGCGCGAACCCCCATTTCGGATCCTCTGACCTACAGATAAATTAGCTCGTCAGAAAGAGGCCGGCGAGCCCCCCCCTCGGTCACCTTGCCGAGCGGTCGCCCGACTTCGTGACCGAGGCCGCCGATCGGCTTCAGATTTCGAAGGTAGCATCGGATCGTGCAGGTCTTGTTACAGCAGGAATGGAATGGTGAGCCCGCGCCGAATGGCCTCGGCGGGCGGCTGCAGCTGATGGTCGAGAGCGCCTTCTTGACGCTCTCCTGGGACCTTCAGCTGCTGGCCCCACCCAGCATCCCCGAGGCCGAGGCAGGGTGGCTCGACGGGCTCTGGGAGCACGACGTCGTCGAGTTCTTTCTCCGCGGTTCCTCCCCCACGCCCTATCTGGAGCTCGAGTTCGGCCCCGGCGGCCACTGGCTCGCGCTCTCCTTCGACGAGGTCCGCCAGCGCAGCGCCGAGCTGCGGGACCTGGTCCCCGCCGACCTGAGCAACGAGGTCACCGACAAGCGCTGGCGAGGCCGGGCGGCCCTGCCGGTGGCCGTGATCGAGCGCGTGGCCGGGGCCCGGCCATGGCACGGGATGGCCTGCGCGGTGCTCGGAAGAGGGCCCGGGTCCGAGCGCGCCCACCTGAGCTGGCCGACGCTGGAGGGTCAGCCTCTCGACTTCCACTGCCCCGACCGCTGGGCGCCCCTGCTCCCCGGCGTGGGTCCGAGCCTGTCCTAGGCCCCCCGCCGCGGTGCGGGCTCAACTCGTCGCGCGGCGCTCCTGCTCGGCGCGGAGCAGCACGAGCATGGTCTTGGCGTCGTCGATCTCGCCTCGACGCACCATCGCCAGGGCCTCGTCGAAGGGCATCTCCTCCACCGTGAGGACCTCGGCTTCCTCGACCGCCTGAGTGCCCTCCGACAGGTCGTGGGCCGTGTAGAGGTGGATGCGCTCGTCGGTGAAGCCCGGCGTGGTGAGGATCGGCCCCAGCGGCCCACGACCTGTCGGAGGGCACTCAGGCGGTCGAGGAAGCCGAGGTCCTCACGGTGGAGGAGATGCCCTTCGACGAGGCCCTG
>JBCCFW010000032.1:0-51648 GCA_039029535.1 Acidobacteriota bacterium | reverse complement strand
TGCCGTCGGGGCTCATGGTCAGGTCCCGGATCGTATCGTCGCTGAGGGAGGGCCTGTTCCAGGGCAGCAGGTCGCCCGTCTCGACATCCCAGGCCTGGACCTCTCCTCGGGCGGCGCCGCCGACCAGGGTCCGGCCGTCGGGGCTGATCGTCAGGGAGCTCGCGGCCAGGCCTGAGTAGCTCCGAAGCAGCTCGCCGGTCGCCGTGGTCCAGGCGGACACGCCACGGTGGCGTGCGCTCACGCCGCCGCAGAACAGCAGCGTGCCGTCCGGGCTCGTCGTCAGTCCCGCGTAGAAGTGGATGGGATCGAGCAGGGGGCGGCTGATGCCGGTCGAGAGCTCGACGAGCGTGGCGCTCTGGTCGTGCTCGATCAGGGCCCAGCCCCGGCCGGCGGGTCGAAACCGGCGGACGGCGCCCTCGTCCGAACCGGTCAGGAGCGGAGTCAGGTCTCGTTCGGTCGTGCTGGGAAGATGGAGGAGAACGGAGACCGGCGTGTCGGTCCCGCTGCTCTGCTGAATCCAGGCCCAGTCCAGGTCTGGCGTCAGCCATCGCAGGGTCTCGTCGTGGCCCGCCGTCCAGAGGCTCTCGACGAACGTTCGTTCGTCTGGACCGAGCCGTCGCACGGCGTGGTCGTTCCAGAGGAGGAACGAGTGGCCGTCATGAGCCAGCCCGGCGTGTCGAGCAGGTGCTCCGGGGAGGACCGCGAGGCTGTCATCGCGTCGTGAGCGCAGGTGCCGCCACTCCCAGCCGCGATGCTCCACGGGGGCGGCTTCGAGCTCGCGTCCGAGCGCCACCGGATCCAGGTCGCGCAGGGCGGCGCTGGCGGCCGAGAGTCGGGCGGCGTACTGCTCGCTCCGCGCCTGACGGCGGAGCTCCGACTCACGCAGGGCGGAGCCGATGGCGAGGACGAGCCCGATCGACAGGGCGCTGATGACGACCAGCGTTCCGGCGACGAGCCAGCGGTGTCTCCGGACGAAGCGACCGAGTCGATAGGCCCGGCTCGGTGGGCGCGCGACGATGGGCTCATGCCGGAGGAAGCGTCGGATGTCCTCGGCGAGCTCGCTGGCGTCGGCGTAGCGACGTGAGCGCTCCTTGGCGAGGGACTTGGCGACCAGGGTGGTGACGTCACGGCCCAGGGTGCGATCGAGGGAGTCGAGTGTCTGCGGTTCGACGTCGCGGATGATCCCCACGGCCTCCGGCAGGGCGTGGTCGTCGAGATCATGGGGGCGACGCCCGCTCAGCAGCTCGTACGCGATCACGCCCAGCGAGTAGACGTCGGAGCGAGCGTCGACGTCGTCGCTGCGTCCCATGGCCTGCTCGGGGCTCATGTAGCAGAGCGTGCCCATGATGAGACCCGAGCAGGTCTGCAGGGTCGTCTCGGCGTCGAGGTCGGCGGCGCGGGCGATCCCGAAGTCGAGCACCTTGGGTTGACCGGTGGAGTCGACCAGGATGTTGTCGGGCTTGAGGTCCCGGTGGACGATGCCGTGACGATGGGCGTGGCCCACCGCGTCGCAGACTCGCGCCAGGAGCTCGAGACGTTGGTGGGTGGAGAGCCCGTGGCGTCGGACGTGCTCGAGGAGCGTCGGGCCGTCGACGAGCTCCATGGCGAAGTAGTGGAGTGGGGCACCGGGCATGCGCTCGTCGACACCGGCTTCGAAGACCTGGGCGATGCCTTGATGACGCAGCCGGGCGAGAAGCTCCGACTCGCGCTCGAAACGCCAACTGGTCCGAGGGGCGAGCGGGCCGGGCGGCAGGACCTTGAGGGCGACTCGACGTTTCGGTCGGAGTTGCTCGGCTTCGTAAACGATGCCCATGTCGCCGCGGCCGAGCTCGGTCAGGATGCGGTAGGGGCCGATCGACTCGGGGAACGTCGACGAGGACCGATCGGCACCTGGCAGGCTCCGACCCCATCTCGGCTGGGTCTGCGAGCGAACCGCTGCCGCTTCAGCGCCGTCCCGCGGCAGCGGCAGCTCGTCGTGGACGTGCCGGAGCGCCTCGCCCGGCGCCGGGCCCTGGAGAAAGTCGGCCGGTTCGTCGATCCGTGCCAGCAGGGAGTCGACGCGACGTCGCAGCTCCTGATCGTCGCCACAGGCGGCGGCGAGAAGGGACTCGCGTTCGGCCGCCGGCGTGCCCATCACACGACCGACCAGCTCGCTGATCCAGGCGTGTCGTTGCCGTTCGTCCCCGGGGCCCATCGCGCATCTTCGCACGGCACCAGCGAGCCGTTCTTGCAGCCCATTGCACGTGCTAGCCTGGTCCTTGGTTGCTCTAAGGGGAGGCCATGTCGAGTCACGGTGGGGCAGGCGAGGTGACACGGCTGTTGGGCGAGCTTCGTGAGGGGCGACGCGACGCTCACCACGAGCTGATCCCGCTCGTCCAGGACGAGCTGCAGCGCATCGCCGGGGCCTTGATGAAGGGCGAGCGTCAAGGTCACAGCCTGCAGCCGACGGCCCTGGTGAACGAGGCCTGGCTGCGGCTCGTCGGCGATGCGAGCCCGGACTGGCAGAATCGTCGGCAGTTCCTCGCCATCGCTGCCGTCGCCATGCGGCGGGTGCTGGTCGAGCACGCCCGGGCTCGGGGACGGGACAAGCGAGGAGGGGGCTGGCGTCGTGTCACGCTCGGCTCACCGCAAGGGCAGCTCGTCTCTCCGGCAGCGGATGTCGAGATCCTCGCGCTCCATCAGGCGCTCGAACGCTTGCAGGCGATCCACGAGCGACAGGCGCGAGTGATCGAGCTGAGGTGGTTCGGTGGCCTGACCCTCGATGAGGTCGCTGAAGAGCTCGAGGTCAGCGACTGGACGGTCAAGCAGGACTGGGCCGTCGGTCGGGCCTGGCTGGAGAGCGAGCTGACGCGAGGTCACGCCGCGGGCGACTCATGAGGCCTCAGGCGTGCGCGATGAGCAGCACCGCGCTCGGACGTCTCGTCACCTCGGCCAGGGCGCGCTGCAGGTTGTCAGGGTCGAGCGCTGCGAAGCTCTCGTCGAGGACGAGCAGGTCGCCTTCCTGAAGCAAGGCACGCGCGAGAAACAAGCGGCTCATCTCGCCGTGCGAGAGCTGCCAGCCCGTCTCGCCGATCCGCTGCATGAGCCCGCCGGGCATTCGCCGGAGCAGCTCGCCCAGACCCAGGGCCTCGCAGGTTCGATGAGCCTCCCGCATGTCCTCCCGGGTCGGCGGCCAAGCCCGACCGAAGAGGAGGTTGAAGGCGAAGGTCTCCCCGAGGACGAAGTTCTCGTGGAACTGGGGGACTCCGGCGATGCGTCGACGCCAGCCGTGGTCACCCACGGTGGACAGGTCGAGGCCTCGGCTGAGGACCAGGCCCGAGCTCGGCTTCCTCAAGCCCAGCACGAGTGAGGCGAGGGTCGACTTGCCGCCACCCGAAGCCCCGTGCAGGAGCCAGCGCTCACCGAGCTCCACGCGAAGTTGACAATCGCGTAGGACGGGCTCGGTGCGACCGGCATGGCGGAATCCCAGGTTGCGCACGTCCAGCACGCGAGGGGTGGAGACCTCGGACTCGTCGTCAGCGAGCTCGGACGTCGCAGGCGATGGTCGGCTCGGGTCCACCGCTGCATTGCCCTCCTCTCCCGTTCTCGCAGCGGCATGGAAGAGATCGCGGATCTCCTGCCAGGCGATCCAGGCGCCCGAGAGCTGACCGGCGCTGGTCGTCAGCTTGGCGAAGGCTTGGCCTGCGAAGAGCAGGCCGCCCACGCTCACCGCCAGCGCGGGGAGGCTGGCGTCACCGGCGAAGAGCGCCGGAGCCAGGGCGAGCACGCCCAACGCCCCGAAGCCCCGGGCGACCAGGGCCCTGAGCCGAGCCGTGCTCGCATCGAGAGAGCTTCCGAGAGCGAGGTAGGTGGCGAGGGCGGGGTCCTCGTCCTCGTGCCAACGCTCCGGTGACTGCTGCACGAGCCGAGTCCGATGACCGAGCAGCTTCTCCACGAGGTCCTGGGTCATGCGGAGACGCTGCTCAGTCCACCGATGACGACGACGATGCAGGCTCAGCGTCAGCCAGCCGGTGAGGATGAGCCACGCGAGCAGCAGGCCGACGTGCCAGGGCCCCGCCGCGCCGGCGGCGAGCACGAGGCCGGCGAGGACCAGCTCGAGCCCGGAGAACAGCGCGAGGAAGCCGCCGTTCAAGGCGAGCTGCTCCAGGGCTTGGGACTCGAGCACGCGGCCGAGCTGGCGGCCCACTCCTTGATGGCGTACTTCATCGGGATGGAGTCGCAGCGAGCCCTGGAGCAGTCGACGCCTGAGGAGGACACCGGCCGTCACGCTGAGGCGGGCCTGGGTCCAGCTCGCGAGCACGCGCAGCGGGAGCAGGGTGAGCAGCGAGAGGATCCAGGCGGAGAACCAGCCGGGCTCGATGCGTCCACTCAAGGCACCGCGTCCGATCAACCACCAGGAACCGAGGAAGGTCGCCGAGTAGAGAAGGTGCCAGAGCACCAGCTCTCCGAGCTGCCCGACGACCCCGGCCCGCGTGAGCTGACGACCCGGTGAGCTGCCCGGCTGAGGACGCAGCAACCAGCAATTGGAGAGACGGCGATCGCGGAGACGCTGACTGAGGAGGGCGTCTCGCACGACGCCTCGTCGTCGGTTCGTGGTACCCGCCGCGTCCAGCAAGGCCTCGACGTCGCCACCTCCGTCGCCCAGCAGCTCCTGCTGCCACGACTCGCGAAGCAGGCCGGCGGGAACGCGGCGTTGGCGGAGCTCGGGATCGAGAACCAGCAGCTGACGTCGGTCCGAGCGGAGCAGGACGAGCAAGGCAGGCTCGCCATCCAGGGTGTGACGCAGCACGGCCGGCGCGGAACCCGTCAACAGGTCATCGATCTCGCCATGACGGAAGGCGACGGCCTCCACCTCGAGGCCCAGGCGTCGGCCGGCCTCCTCCAGCCACGACGTCAGCTTCCCTGAGCTGGGGGCCCTGCGAACAGGGACGGGACCTTCGCGCTCGAGCAGGTCGGCGTGTCGAGCCAGCTCGCGCAGCGCCTCGTCGGCTCGCGCGATCGGCCAGGACACCGCGGCCAGCGTGCTCACGGCTCCTCGCTCGGCAGGTCGTGGAGGAGCGTGCCGGCCCGCAGCTCGACCCGTCGCCACGCGGCGGCTGCCCAGGCCACGTTTCGGTTGTCGGCGTCGCGGTCGAGCAGCGCGCGATAGCGTGAGTCCTGACGCTCATGCAGCTCGGAAGGGGACCCCTGCTCCACGAGACGACCGCCTTCGAGGACGAGCACGCGCTCGAAGTCTCGGGAGGCTTCGAGATCGTGTGTCACGCAGATCAGGGTGGCGCCGGCCCATCGCTCCCGGGCACGGGCGAGAAGGCGGCGGCGCTGAGAGCGGTCGAGCCCTCGCAGGGCTTCATCCAGCAGGACCAGGCGCGCGCGACCCGACAGCAACGCCCGTCCGAGCCGCACGCGCTGACCCTCGCCGCCCGAGACCAGCCCACCGGACTCACCCAGCTCCGTCGAGAGACCGTCGGGCAGACGCTCCAGGACTGCCAGGAGCTCGGCGTCGTCGAGGCAGCGGTCGAGCGGCTCGCCTTCGTCGTCGTTGCCGTAGCGCAGGTTCTCCAGCAGCGATCGATTCCAGAGGTGGACGGACGGGTCGACCCAGGCGACCTGCCGGCGCAGCTCACGGAGCGTGGTCGTGTCGAGCGGACGCCCGTCGATGAGAACGGTCCCCGTCGCGGCCCGGTGAAGACCGAGGAGCAGGCCGACGAGGCTGCTCTTGCCGGCTCCCGAGGCACCGACGAGAGCGACCTGCTCACCCGCGGCGAGCTCCAAGCTGACGTCGGAGAGGAGCACGTGGCCACCGGCACGGACGGTGACCCCGTCCAGCTCGATGGTGACGCCGGGAGCGTCCGCCGGAGAGGCACCGGCGTCGGCTCCGCCCGGGTCGTCCGTGGCTGGCTGAGCCTCGTCGACCTCTGGCGCCCCGAGCGGCTCGAGCAGGCGCAACGTGATGTTGCGCATCTGAGGCCCTTGCACCAGGAGCTGGGTCAAGGTCTGACCGAGCACCGGCAAGCGCAGGGCCCAGTAGAGCAGCAGCAGGACCGAGGGCGTCGCGCCGGCGTGGGTGAGGTGCGTGGCGACGATCCAGGCCGTCGCCCCGAAGCCGAGCAGGGCCTGAGTCGCGTCCACGAGCACCGAGCCTCGTTGATGGGCGAGGTTGGCGCGGGCCCACTCGACGAGGAGTCCCTCGTGCTCACGACGCAGCGCACGCTCGGCGCCGTGAAGACGGATGGGGACCAGGCCGAGCAGGGAATCGACGTGGAAGCGACTCAGCGCGCTCCCGTGATTGCGGACCCGCAGGTCGCGCTCGGCCAGCCAGGGCTGCGCGAGCCAGGCGAGGACCGGAGCGCAGGCGGCACCGACCAGGGCCGGCACGAGGACTCGGGGATCGAGCCAGATGATGCCGGCGGTGGTGAACGCCAAGAGAAGGGCCGTGCGCAGGACCTGGCCACCGAGGTCCGGCAGCAGCCGCAGCCGGTGGAGGGCGTGGGCCCGCTCGGTCATGTCGGAGGCCGGACGGCTCTGGAAGTAACGGTCGGCGATGCGCGGAAGGGTCTCGTGCAACGCCAGGCGCATCCGCGTCTCGAGATGACGACCGAAGCGGAGCAGCGTGCCGACCAGCGGAAGCTCGAGAAGGAGCAGGCCGATGAGGAGCAGGCTGAACAGGCCGAGCGCCGCGACTTGCTGCAAGGGGGACTCGAGCCAGCGTCCCAGCTCCAGGAGCCCTCGGAAGAGAAGGAGCTCGAGCAGCACGCCGGCGGCGGCGACCACGCTTCCGGTCACGAGCGCGAGCCAGGAGAGGTTCGACTCCTCTCGCAGCCAGGCAAGGAGACGACGGCCCGGCTTGGCGTCGCCCTCGCGCAACGCCGCGGCGACCTCGGGCGGCAGGTCGGGCGAGAGCCGGTTGCCGGTGGGCTCGTCGTCGCCGGTCGCGTCGACCACGGGCAGGGGAGCGTCGGGATCGACCCGGACCAGAACGGCTCCCCGGAACCCGAGCGTCTCGGCCGAGCGCATCTCGGGAGGGCCTTCGGCACCGGGCGAGGAGGGCAGCACGGACCAGTAAGAGGCGGGGATGCGCTCGAGAGCGTCGTCAGGCTCGGCGCGGACTTGCTTCAGGAGCGTGCGGACGAAGGCACCGGCTCGTCCGCTCGGCAGCCCGCCGGCGGCTTGCAACTCCGTCGCCAGGCGCGTGACGGCGTCGAGGCAGCCGAAGGGGAACCAGTCGGGCTCGGCACTGACCTCGGCGAGGAGTGAGTCGACGACCGAGCGTGAGACGCCGAGCGTGGCGAGGCGATCACGGAGCGGGTCGGTGAAGCTCTCGCTCCCGGCCCAGGCGCGCCAGGCGGCCGCCGGCACGGGATGAACGTGGGCGTGGAGCTCGGCAGCGAAGCTCGTGCGGGTCATCCAGCGGCGCCCCTTCGCGGGGTCCATGACCTGGATGAAGGGACCGTATCGACGCCACGCGAGCATGAAGTGGGTGGCTCCGCTCGCGGCTCGCATGACGACGATGGCGGGCAGGCTCTTCGCGCTGTCGAGGAGCACGTGGTCGGTCGGGAGCATGACCTGCTCGGCGGCCAGGCCGACCTGCTTGGCGAGCTGCTCCATCGTGTCGATCGAGGTGCCGTCCACGTCGACCTGGCAGGCCTCGCGCAGCCGTCCGTAACTCACGGGGATGCCGTGACCCTCGAGGAGACACTTGAGGGTGGCCGGACCGCAGTCCATCGCCGAGGTCTGCACGACCTCCGGCACGAGCCAGCGTCGACGCTTCACGTCAGCCGCCGAGGGTCGCTGACGGTTCGTCCGAGCCGCGGGGGGTGAGCGTGTCGCCGGCGGCCCGCAGGACCATGGTCGCCGGGGAGATGCGCTCGACCTCGACCTCGACCACGCCCGCGAGACCGTGGGTGAGCGGAAGCGTGGGAGGGACGGTCCCGGTCACCTCGAGCACGACCTGCAGGAGCTGCTCACGAGGTTGTGTTCCGACCCGCACGACGCGGGCTTGCAGGCTTCCGTGCTGACTCCAGGTGAAGCCGTGGAGACGCACGCGTGCGGGCTGGCCGGCGTGGAGGTGACCGAGCGAGGTCGTGGCGGGGAAGACCGCGGTGACCTGCACGGGGCCTTCGCGGGTGAGCGTGGCGATCGGCTGCCCCTCCTCGACCACGGCGCCCACCGCGAGCGCGGCCAGCTCGCCGATGGTCCCGTCGACGGGGGCACGCAGCAGGTGGCGCTCGCGCTCGACCTCCAGGCGTCGTCGCGTGGCGTTGGCGACGGTCACCTCGCCCCGCAGCCGCTCGGCGTCGGCGCGCAGGGCAGCCAGGCGGGTCTCGCGATCTCGTGCAGTGGTGGCCTGTTCTCTTTCTCGTCGTGCCACGGCCAGCCGGAGCGTCTCGACGGTGGTGTCGGCGACCTCGCTGCGGGAGCGGGCGTCGGCCAGCTCGTTCTCGGAGATGAGCGAGCGAGCGGCGAGCCGGGAGAGACGGGCGAGCTCGCGTCGAGCGGCCTCCGCTTCGAGCTCGGCTCCGGCCTGGCGCGAGCGCTCCTCGGCGCGGATGGCCCCGGTCGAGACCTGGAACTCTGAGAGGGCGCGGTCCTCGGCAGCGAGCTGCTCGTCGAGGGCAGCGACGTGGGCCGTCAGCATGGCCGCGCGGCTTCGCGCCTCCTCGAGCTGGGCGAGGAGCTCGGGGGAGTCGAGCTCGACGAGGACGTCGCCAGCGCTCACGGGCTCGCCGACCTTGGCGTGGAGCGCCGAGATGCGGCCCTGAACGGGGGACGCGACTGCCGTCGCGTGATCGCTCAGCGCCAGGCTCGCCGAGTGGCTGGTCTTGAGCACGGGGATCCGTGCATTCAGGAACCAGGCAGTCCAGGTAGCGAGGAGGAGGAAGCACGCCGCGATCGCGAGCGGTCGTCCGTCGGCGCGCTCGGCCTGGAGCGAGCGGAGAGTTCGGGGGAAGGGAGTCGCCACGGTGGGCTCGCGGTGCTGAGGAGCGGTGTCGGGGCTGGCTGAGACTAGCGGTCAAGGAGGTCTGACCGAGTGACACGCCGATGAAGTGTCTCAATCGAAGGTTGGGACACTTTTCGTGCGTCGCGATGGTGTCCGGGAGCGGCCGTTCTTAGCCTCCTTTCAGGTGCATGTCGGTTGCACGTCCGCGAACCCCGCTCAGGAGGTCTGCATGAAGAAGAGCAAGAACGAGAAGAGACCCGTCGAGAGACGCCCGCGCGCCCTGAAGGTGAAGACCCGGCTCAGGGCCGGGACGGACGGGATGACCGAAGACCCTGGCCCCTTCTAGACACGAGGAGACTTCCAGTGATGAAGAAGCGTGAAGACGAGAGAACGCCCGAGTCGACCGTTCCCAAGCTGGTCATCCGCACCCAGCTCCGGGCGGGGGTGGACGTCATGACCGAGGAGCCCGACCCCATCCTCGGGACGGGCGGCTAGTCGAAGCAAGGCTCGCTCGGGTGCGTTCGCGCCCGGACGAGCCGGGGAGCCGGCCGAGCTCCGTGTCGGGGGCGACCCGCACGGTGCTCGGCCGCAGGAGTCAGTCGCCCTTGTCTTCCAGCCAGGGGCTGGCGCCGGCGCGCAGGTCGGTCGTGATGGTCATGTCATGGGCTCCTAATCGAACCAGGGGTTGGCCCCGGCCCTCAGGTCGGTCGTGGTCGTCATGTCAATCGAACCAGGGGTTGGACCCGGCATGCAGGTCGGTCGTGGTCGTCATGATCGTGGCTCCTTGCCTGGACCATTCATGAGTGTTCGTCGCGAGTGGCCGGAGATGCTAGCCGAGAAGGGCGAACGTAGTCTCGAGGACCGGAGGCGCACTTGACGGTGCGTTGAGGACCGAGAGGCGAGTACGCCCTTCGCAGGCAGCAGATCTGGTCACGCAGCAGGAGACTCATGAATGGTCCGGGCTAATCGAACCAGGGGTTGTCCCCGGCCCGCAGGTCGGTCGTGGTCGTCATCTTCGTTCTCCTCGAGGCAAGGAGGGAGTGCTCCGAGCCGAAGGGGATGAATCAGTCGTTCCAGACGAAGCCACCGGCGTGGACTTCAGTATTCAGGTTCATGTCGGGTCTCCTCTGCCGAGTCGGGCGCGTGAGGCGCCCGACTCGAAGGAAGGGGTCGGGGTCACTGCGCTTCGAGCCAGGGATCGGCGCCCGCGCAGAGTTGGGTGCTGAGTGTCATGTCGCGTGCTCCAGGCCGGTCCGAGACCGGCAGGCGAGCTGAGAACGAGCGTGCCCAGAATGTCGCTCGCGGCAGGAGCGATCGCAAGGGGAGTACTGAGAAACCGAGGCCCGGTTTCTTCGTGCCCGG
This sequence comes from Acidobacteriota bacterium, assembly GCA_039029535.1. GTDB lineage: Bacteria > Acidobacteriota > JBCCFW01 > JBCCFW01 > JBCCFW01 > JBCCFW01. Next base: position 41,348 of record JBCCFW010000032.1, on the reverse strand, counting down.
CTTGGTCTCGAGAAGAGGCTCCAGGCCGTTCTCAGGCCGGTCTCGAGCGATCCGGCGGAGAGGCGCAGGTCCGCCCGACGAGAAGCCCGCTCACCAAAACGAGCAGGCTCCGGCGAACCGGAACCTGCTCGACCCCGCCCCCGAAGGGGCGGCTGATGGGCGAACGGTCTCAGCTCAGTCGTTGAGCACCGTCGGCGGCGTGGTGAACGTCATGGTCCCGGTGTTGCCGCCCAGGTCCTCGTAGATCTGGTTGAAGTTGGCGGCGGTGTTGCCGGTGCCGCCGCCCAGCGTCGAGCCGGTCGCCCGGACGACGGCATTGGTGACCTGGTCGAAGGCGACGTTCTCGATGAGACCGCCGAGGGCATTGGAGAGGTCGATGCCGTTGGTGACGTTCGTGATGCTGCCGCCGTTGACGGTCAGCATCTGGTCGAAGTCGGTCAGGTCGATGCCGGTCGTCGCGCCATCGATCACCAGGTTGGCGAACGAGAAGTCGCTGTGGCTCTGAGCGACGTTCAGGCCGTGGTTTCCGAGGTTGATGAGCTGGGCGGTGCCGGTGACCGTGATGGAGCCATCGCCGCCGGCGGAGGACTCGATGCCGTCAACAGCCGCGTTGGAGATGGTGAGGTCGTCGAAGGTGAACGCGACACCGGCGCCGTTCTCCAGGAAGATGCCGTCGCCCGCGACCTGATCGATCAGCGTGCTGCCGGTGATGGTGATCGAGCCCCCCGGGCCATTGGTGAGCTCGATGCCGTGGCTGCCCGTGTTCGTGATGCTGAGGCTGCCCGAGGTGATGTCGAAGTCGGGGCCGTCGCTGAAGAAGATGCCGTTGCCTGCGGCCTGGCCGATGGTGGTGTTGCCGGTGATGGTCCAGGTTCCCGAGCTGCCGTTGGTGAGACTGATGCCGTGGCCGCCGGCCATTCCGATGGTGAGATTCCCGAAGGAGAAATCGGCCTGAGCACCGTCCTCGGCGCTGATGCCGTTGCCGACGGTCTCGTCGAGGTCGACGTCACCCGTGACGGTGATCGAACCGTCGCCGCCACCGCCGAAGTCGATGCCGTCGCCACCGGTGAGGCCGATGGTCAAGCTTCCGAAGGACATGTCGACCTCCGCGCCGTTCTTGACGACGATGCCGGAGTTGCTGGTCTCGTCGATGCTCGCGTCGCCGGTGACGGTGATCGAGCCCTTGCCACCTTCGGTGAACTCGATGCCGGAGCTGCTGGTGGTGCCGATGGTGAGGCTGCCGAAGGAGAGGTCGGCCTCCGAGCCCTGCTCGACCATGATGCCGGCGCGACCGGTGTCCCCGAGCATGGCGTCGCCGGCGACCGTGACCGAGCCACTGCTGCCGTTGCTGAACTCGATGCCGTGACCACCGATGGGGCCGATGGTGAGACTGCCGAAGGAGAGGTCGGCCCCTGCACCATCCTCGACGACGAGGCCGGCGCCGCCGGTCTCGGTGATGATGGTGTCGCCGGTGACCGTGACCGATCCGCGGCTGCCATCACTGAAGTCGATCCCGTTGCCGCCGGTCGTGCCCACGGTGAGGCTGCCGAAGGAGAGGTCGGCCTCGGAGCCGTTCCTGACGGCGAGCCCATGGTCTCCCGGGTTGCCGAGGGTGGCGTCACCGGTGACCGTCAAGGAGCCGCGCCCAGCATTGTCGAAGGTGATGCCGTCATCGCCAGTGTCGCCGATGTCGAGGCTGCCAAAGGAGAGGTCCGCCTCGGAGCCGTTCTCGACGGCGATGCCGTCACCACCGGTCCCACCGATGTCGGCGTTGCCGGTGACGGTGACCGAGCCGCTGCTGCTGTCGGTGAAGTGGATGCCCTGGTTGCCGGTGTCGGCGATGTCGAGGCTTCCGAAGGAGAGGTCGGCCTCGGAGCCCTCCTCGACGATCAGGCCGTGGCGGCTGACCGAGCCGAAGGTGGCGTCACCAGTGACGGTGACCGAGCCCTGGCTGCTGTCACTGAACTCGATGCCGCTGGTGCCTGTTGTCACGACGTCGAGGCTGCCGAAGGCGAAGTCGACCGCGGCACCTTCCTCGGCGACGAGAGCGCCGGCTCCGGCCTGGTCGATGCTGGCATGACCGGTGACCGTGACCGAGCCCATGCCGGCCTCGCTGAACGCGATGGCGTGGCCACCGGTGGTGCCGACGGTGAGGCTGCCGAAGGAGAGGTCGGCGTCGGAGCCCTCCTCGACGATGATGCCGGCCATGCCGGCCTGGTCGATGGAGGCGTCGCCCGTGACGGTGACCGAGCCCATGCTGCTGTCGCTGAACTCGATGCCGTTGCCGCCGACGGTGCCGACATCGAGGCTGCCGAAGGAGAGGTCCGCGTCGGCGCCATCATCGACCTTGATGGCGTTGAGATTGACGGTGTCGAGGGTGGTGGCCCCGCCGACCGTGAGGCTGCCCGTCGCGTCGCTGAAGCGGATGGCGTCGCTGCTGTCGACGCCGTCGATCGTCAGGTTGCCTTGCATGTCGAGGTCGGCGTGGCTGTCACGGAAGGTCTCGATGGCGGCCCCCTCGACGTTGCGGATGATGGTGTCGCCGGTGATGGTGATGTCGGCGTCGCTCCGGAAGTTGACGTGGATGCCGCCACCATCCGAGCCGTCGATGGTGAGGCTGCCGAAGCTCAGGTCGAAGTCGGAGTCGTCCTTCACCTCGATCCCCTGGGAGCCCAGGTTGGTCAGCTCGGCGTGGCCGTCGACGGTGAAGGTGCCCTGGCCTTCGTCGAGCTCGATGCCCTTGACGCCGGCGTTGTCGATGCTGAGGCTCCCGAAGCTCAGGTCGGCGTTGATGCCGCCGTCCTCGACCTGGATGCCGTCCGCGGCGACATTGCGGATGTCGGCGTGGCCGGCCACCGTCAGGGTGACGTCGGTGGCTTCCTCGAAGGACATGCCGGTGTTGGTCGTGCCGTCGATGCTCAAGCTTCCGAACGACAGGTCAAGGTTGGCGTCCTCGGTGAAGATGCCGTCACCACCGATGTTGCGGATCGCGGCATCACCCGTCACCGCGACGCTTCCGCTCGCGTTCTCGTAGTGGATGCCCGCGCGCTCGAAGCCGAAGGCCAGGCTGTCGGTGTTCTCCACGGTGAGGCTGCCGAAGGAGAAGTCGGCCGCGGAGTCGATGACCTCGATGCCGCGTTCTCCCAGGGAGTCGAACGACGCGTCTCCGGCGACGTCGAGGGAAAGCGTGCTGCCTGCCTGGACCGTCATCCCGTCACCGCCGGTGTTCTCGATGGAGAAGTCGCCGCCGACGGTGGCGTTGGACACGGCACCGAAGTAGGCGATCCCGTGACCGCCCGTGTCGCTGATCGTGACGCTGTCGAAGTGGTAGGTCGTGTCGGGCGAGCCGCCGGTGACGGTCAGTCCGTTGCCAGCCGTGCCCATGATGGTGAGATCGCCGAGGTTCAACGTGCTCCCGGGATCGCTGACGAGGATGCCGTCACCACCGACGTTGGTGATGGTGATCGAGCCCGTCGTGTCGAGGACGCCGGAGAAGCTCTCGAGGAACACGCCGTGGCCGGTCGAGTCACGGATGACGAGGTCGCTCAGGCTCAGGTCGGTGATGCCGTCACCGTGCAGGCCGTTCTCGCCACCGACCAGCTCGAGACCCGAGAGATGGTTGCCGTCGGCCAGCTCGATGACCGGGCCCATGCCGGTCTGGACCAGGGTCGGCATCCCGCCGTCGGCGGTGATCGTCAGGTTGAAGCCCTCGGGCAGGGGCACGCTGGCGCTGTCCGTGTCCGTGCCGAGCCCGACCAGGGCCTGGTTGGCCTCGAGGGTGAAGGGGGCGGTGAGCTGGATGTCACCGCCGCCGCCGAGGAAGAACAGCACGTCGCTCGGGCCGGCCGCGGCGAGGGCGTCCTCGAGAGTCAGCGGCTGGTCCTGGGTGCCGTCGCCGCCGCCGCTGCCGTCGACGAAGAAGACGTTGACGTTCTCGCCGGTCAGCGAATCGACGAGCGCGAAGCTCGCGCTGACCGAGGTGTTGCCGACCTTGACCGCTCGCTGACGTCGGATGCGCGACTGCATGGCGTGGACGTCCCAGTCCTCGCCCGGGTGTCGGCGCGCGGTTCCGGCCGACTCGTTCAGGGGGATGCGGACGCCGACGTGCACGACGCTCTCGTCTCGCTCGTCACCGCGGCCGTTCTCCTGCCAGAGACCGCCGACCACGAGCTGGGAGCCGGACCAGCGGCCCTCGGTGGCCAGCTCGCCGATCCACTCGAAGCCGAGCTCGGTCCCGCCGAGGTCGGTGAAGCCCGGACGATCGAAGTCCCGGTAGCCGCCGCGGAGCCAGAGCTGATGTCGCTCGAAGGGCACGCGGAAGGCGACGCCGGCGTCCCAGCCGTCGATGGCGCCCTCGAAGAAGTCGGTGTCGACACGCATGACGTCGGTGCCGACGAGCTCGACCTCCTCCAGCGTGGGGAAGCCGCGGCTCTCGAGGTCACTGCCGGCGAAGTAGCCGTTGGCGTGGACCCGGACGTGGGGCCACATGAGCTCCACGCCGAGCGAGCCCTGGGTGAAGTCGTTGCCGTGCGCGGTCTCGGCGAAGTCGTAGAAGGCGTTGACGCCGAAGAGGAAGCGCTCACCGCCGAGGAGGCGTCGGTACGCGAGACCGAGGCTGCCCTGCTGGCTGTCGTCGTCGGCGCCGGTGAACCGGAGGTCGCCCATGAAGGCCCAGTTCGGCCCCTGGGCCAGGGGAAGCTGGACGTCAGCGGAGCCCGCGAGGCGGTGGGTCGTGCCCTCGACGTCGAGGTTGAGGTAGCGCGACCACTCCGGCTCGGCCTGCGCGGAGGAGGCGAGCAGGAAAAGAAGCGCGGGCAGCAGGGAACGGCGACGGCTGACGGCAGACATCGTGGGAGACAGCTCCTCGGCCTCGAAGGCCACGGTTCGATTGAGGCCGGCAGGTTAGCGCAGCGATTGGCCGTGAATCACCTCAAACCAGCACCCTGAACGAGCGGTCGTGCACGAGAAAAATGAGAGGCCCCTGCGACGTCGCAGGAGCAACGCGACGTCGCAGGGGCTCTCGGTTCGGAATCAGGTCCCGAACGTCTCCGGAGACGCATGGTCTGCTTTGAAGAACGCTCGACGGGACGGATGCTGACGAGCGAGCGCGATGACTCAGCGCGTGCCCTTGGTGATGGGGACGACCTTGACGCCACCGCTGGCGGGGGCCGGGACGTGGGGGCGTCCGAACAGGACCGCGCCGGAGAGGGCGTCATCGCTGGCCCAGTCACCCGTTCCGGCCAGGGCGAGATGGGTCTCGATGAGCGTCAGTGCCTGCGAGCTGCCGATGCGCGCTCGTGCACCCACGGCAGCGGCGAGCTCCTCCCGGCTGGCGTGGGTCCCGCGGACGTCGTCGTCGCGGGCCGCCACGAAGCGCGGGTCGATGGCGAGGCTCTCCCAGAACGCGATCTCGGTCTCGGCGGTCACCTCCGTGCCGGTCAGCTCCGCGACGAGCTCGAGGAAGAGATCGAGCGTGCTGCCGGCATCGGTGTCGTCGACCTCGCCCAACAACGCGTCGGTCGGCACGACCCACTCGGCGCGGTCGATGATGGACTCGGTGATGAGGACGCCTCCGCCACCAGCACGGAGCAGCGCTCCTCCGCCGATGATCTCGCCGCCAGGGTCCGTGACCTCGATGTCGAAGACCTGCGGCTCGCCGAGGTCGGCCCGGTTGCGATGGACGTGGAGCAGCGAGATGCCGTCGTCGGTCCAGCAGATCTCCGGCCAGGTGATGATGTCGTTCAGGCCGGGCGTGAAGAGACTGAGCATGGCGTCGGTGACCTCGATGGTCTCGTCGCTCGCCACGCAGGCCCGGTCGATGCCGCTTCCTCGGTCCGTCGCGTAGGAACCGAAGCCGACGAGCGCTCGCTGATCGCCGTGCAGGATGACGACCTGACTCTCCTCCGCGAAGACGGCGAGACCGGCGCGGACCTGAGCGACGGAAAGACCCGTCTCTGTCGAGAGTCGGATGAGGTGCTCGCGCTCCGAGCCGGCCTGAGCCGGCAGGCACCGAGCGAGAAGCAGGACGGTGACGAGCGCGGGGATGGTACGGACGAGACGCATGGACTTCCTCCTGGGGAGCCGCGCCGGCATGGGTGGCGGCGACACCTGAGACAAATCAGGCGTCTGGCCGGACCTGACACGCAGCGCCTCAGTCGAGTCGGTCGTCCTGCAACACGTGCGTCGCCCAGCAGGCCGGGTGACCCGGCACCACGTCGCCCTTCTCCCGGCCTCGTGCGATGAGCGCTCGCTTGACCTCCGCCAACGCCTCGGCCCGCGAGGCGCCGCGGCCGAGCGCACGGTGAAAGCGGGGGAAGAGCAGCCGACCGACCTCGTCGCTGGCGTTCCAAAGGCTCGCGATGGTCGCCGCGGCTCCCGCGCGCTGGAAGGCCCGGCGCAGGCCGAGCAAGCCTTCACCAGTGCGCAGCTCACCGGCGCCGCTGCGACAGGCGCTCAGCACGACCAGCTCCGCCGCCAGGCGCAGGCCGGCGATCTCGTGGGCCCGCAACACCGGATCGACATCGGAGTCGCCGTCGTCGGCCAGCACGATGCCGGAGAGGTCCGGGGCGCGTTCGTCGAGCACGGCGTGCGCGATGACATGCACCTGACGATGATGCGGAGCCGCGGCGACCAGGGCGGGCTTGGTCGCGTCGTCCCCGAGGAGCAGCTCGGCATCGTCGGTGTCTCGCGCGATGGCCTTCGACTCGCGGGCTGCGGCCGGCAGGGGTGGCAGCTCCTCGCCGGTCGTCGGCACGCGCACGCCCTGGTCGGCGGCGACCACGAGGAGACCCTTGCTCGCACGGCGACCCGACCGCTGACGGCGACCGATCAACGCCAGCGAAGGTGAGGTCTGCACGGTCCAGCGCTCGACCAGGTAACGATGACGACGCCAGCAGTCTCCGGGGTCGTGCTCGTCCGGACAGCGATCGGGCGTGAGGAGCTCGAAGGGCAGCTCGTGGAGCAGCCCGTCCGGCACGACGACGAGATGGTCCGCCGTCTCGAGCTCGTCTTGCAGCGGTGCCACCAGCACCCGGTAGAGACGGTGGGCCAGGTCCATCCGATGTCGCTCGGTGAGCAAGGCGAGGGGAGTGCTCGCGTCGACCGAGCGCAGCGGCGCGAGCAGGGTCGTCAGCCAACGGCCGAGGCGGTCGCGGTCGACGGGCAGGCGCACGGTCGTCAGCCGGTCGTGGCGGAGCACCCACGCCACCGACTCGCGCTCGCCGACGAGATACGCGACCACCGCGGTGTTCTCGGGAATGCCGGCCTGCAAGCGGTCGAGGTCGAGCCGCTCCGCTTCACCAGCCGCGTGGTGTGCGTCGCAAGCCCGGAGGGTGTCCTCGAGCCGTCGCTTGGCCTCTTCTAGGGGCGTGTCGAGACGTTTCCGAGCCGCGGGAGTACGTGCGGAGAGACGCCGGGCGTGGAGGCGGCGCAGGGTCTTCTCGGCGCTCTCCTTGCGACGTCGGAGCGATGTCGGCAGCTCGGCGGTGCCGGTGCTTCCCAACAGGAGCTGGCGCAGGACGCGAGCCCGACCGCGCTCGGCGATCTCGAGACCCGCGCGGTCGGGGTCGAGGCCGGTGACACGAGCGAACTCCGGCGACGCGGTGAGCTCGACCGCTCCCTCGATGAGACCGCGGACCAGCTCGATGAGCCCGGCCTGCAAGTCGGGCTGGGCCTGACGCACGAAGAGTCGGTCGGTGAGATCGAGACCGACGAGGTTGCTCTCCCAGGCGGCGGCCACCCGACCGAGAGCGGCCTCGGCCTGCGCGAGCTCGAGCTGGGCGTCGACGGCGCGGAAGTACGGTGCGGAGAGACCGGCGCTCAGCTCTTGGGCCAACGCGACGGCCCGGCATGCTTGAGCGAGGGCCGAGCGTGGGCGGTCCGTCCGCAGCAGCGCCCGCTCGGCCAGCGACAGGCGCACGTGGATCTCGCGCTCGCGGTCCCCGCGCTTTCGGGCGAGGCGCAGCGCCGCCTCCAGCCAGCGACCCTCGGCTTCGAGGTCGCCGGCCTGACGCGCCAAGCCTCCCCGTGCCTGGAGACAGCCGATGCGAACGTGCGGCGGCGTGCTGCGATCGGCGAGGACCTGGGCGTAGAGCTCGTCGGCACGCTCGTGACGGCCGAGGAAGTTGGAGACTTGCGCCATGCCGGCGAGAGCGGAGGGTGCGAGTTGCAACGGGTCGAGCTTGCGCTCGAGACGCAGGGCGTGACGGAGGTGGGTCCGGGCGGCCCGCATGTCCTTGAAGTGGTAGGCCTCGAAGCCGAGGTTGCCGATGACGTTCCACGCGCCGAAGTGATCGCCGCAGGCCTGGTAGTGCGCGGCGGCTTCTTCATAGCAGCGTCGGGCGGCAGCGAAGTCGAAGAGGCGGTAGTGGATGGTGCCGAGGTTGGCGAGAACGCTGGCCTGCCCGCCGCCGTCGGGCAGCTCGCGGAAGATCACCAGGGCGGCCTCGTAGAGCTCGCGCGCCCAGGCGAACTCGCCCAGCCGCCAGGCGACGTTGGCCAGCGAGTTGAGCGCGGCGCCCTCTCCCCAAGCGTGACCGTCAGCGCGTTCTCCATCGAGGGCGGCCTCGATCCGCTCACGGCCACCGTCCAGGCCGAGGCAATGCTCGACGAAGCCGAGCTCGCCCGCCGCGAGATGACAGCCCGGGTCGCGTGCGAGGGCGACGCGGAAGCTCTCGACGGCGGCGGGAAGTGCCGAGAGTCTCCGCTGGGCGTGGCCGCGGGCGTAGGCGACGAGCGCCGAGTCCGGCCACTCGGCCTCCAGGCGGTCGAGCTCGTCGAGCGCGGCGGGGAGGTCGTTGCGGACTTGATGCGTGCGAAGCCAGGAGTGCCAGGCACGTGAGCCGGCCTGGTCCGCTGCGATCAGCGACGCGAGTCGACGTCGGGCCCGCAGCGCGCGACCGGCGTCGAGATCCTCCACCGCGAGGCGGAGCAGCTCGTCGGACGAGTCCTCTCGGGGGCTGGCTGCGGAGCGTGAGATCGAACGATGAATGGTCATGAGCGAGTCAGGCTACGATCTCGGCGGGGTTGCGGGGAGAGATGAGTCGCGACGAGAACGAGGAGTCAGCGGGGCGCGAGCTCGAGCCCGGGTTCGCAGAGCTGTGCGAATCCGAGGGCGTGGAGTCCGTGCACCGCGAGGCCTTGCACGACTTCGCCCGTCTCTGGCGTCGTCGCACCGGTGGGAGCTCCGCGGCAGCCTGGGAGCACGTCCTCGAGGACTACCGCGACTGGCAGTCGTTCCTCCAGGCCTGCTCGGGTGACGAGAGAGCCCAGGAGGAGTTCTTCCAGGCCTGGCTTCGACGTGCGGGTCGTTACCTCCGCGCCCGGGGGGTGACCGACGGAGAAGAAGAGGACCTCGCGCAGGTCTTCTGCGAGCGTCTGCTCCGGCACCGGGTGGCCGAGCGCTTCCAGTGGACGACCTCGTTCCGCGCTTACCTCTACGCGATGCTGCGCTCGCTGCTGGCCGACCATCACCGACGTCTCGGTCGTCGCAGCGCCGCGACTCAGGACACGCCCCTGCCTCCGCCGCCACGTCAGCCGGACGAGGAGGTCGCCGCCCAGGAAGACGTCCAGCGGCTGATGGAGGAGCTCCGAGGGCTGGGTGAGCTCGATCGGCGTATCTTCATCAAGTTCCACGCCGAGGGTCTCAAGGCGGCCTCGATCGGTGCCGACCTCGGCCTCGGGACGAACGCCGTCCAGCAGCGGCTGAGCCGCCTGCGTCGACGGCTCCGCGAGCGGCTCCGTGACGAGGAGCCGACCGAGCGGGAGGGAGAGGCATGACGAACTTCGACGAGCTCCTCGGCACCGTCGCTCGACGCCTGCACCAACAGGCGACGGCCGTGGACTGCCCCGAGCACGACGAGCTGGCAGCGCACGCGCTGGGGATGGCCGAGCCGGCGGTCGTCGCGCGGGTCCGCACGCACCTGCTCGCCTGTGACGACTGTCTCTGCGAGGTCGAGGCCGTCCGGAGGGCCGAGACGACCACCGCGGTCGGCCGCGTGGCCGAGAGCCTGCGGCGCCTGGCCGACGGGGTCCGGGAGTTCCTCTGCTTCGAGATGCCGTCCTACGAGGCGTTCGGCACCGTTCGGAGCGCCGAGGGCAGCGATCGCTTCGCCGAGGGCATGGCCGCCTACGAGCGGGGTGATCACGAGCTCGCCGCGCGGCATCTCGAGGAGGCCCTGGACGACGGGGACAGGAGGTCCCTGGCGGCCTACTACCTCGGCGCCCTGGAGCTACGGGAGGGTCGACCCGAGACGGCCCGACGGCACCTGAAGGTCGCGCGCAAGGACATGCCCCGGGCGTGGGGGCCCGCCTGGCTGGAGGCCCTGGCCCAGGTGGCCGATGGCGACCGCGAGACGGCCCGGAAGTCGCTGGAGACCCTGGCCTCGCGGGAGGGGAGTCAGGGAGATGAGGCCCGCGAGTGGCTGCTCCGCTGGGACGAGCTCGAGGCCCTCCTTGACGATCGGCCCTCCTCGGCCTGAGATTTTTTTTCGGCACGGGTTGTCAGTTCCTGGCCGGGCCGGGGTTGCTTCCTTCGGAGCTTGGTCTTCGGGCCTGACCCGAAGGCTGCCGTGACCCTGAGTCCGGACCCATCAACACCAGGAGCTACAGCAATGAACCGACCGTCTTCCACCCGAGTTCTTTGGGCCTCGTGCCTGATCCTCGTCGCCGCCACGACCCTCGCGCGGTCGCCGCGGGGGCGCCTCACCGCCGATCTCTCGCAGTCGACTCTCACCACGATCGATCCCAACGGCACGGTCCTCGTGGTCGGTGATCGCATCATCTCTCGCCTCGACGTCCGCAACACTGGGGACGTGGTGGCCGCCGATCTCACCGCCGAGCTCGAGGTCTCCGCGGGGTCCGCCTTCGGCTCGGTCCGCATTCAGCCGGAGGGCTCGAGCCAGTCCGTTGAGGCGACACGCACCGGCTGGCGCGTCGTGATCGCGGGCTTCGACGTCGCACCAGGTGAGACGAAACAAGTCGCCATCGAGCACCGCTTCACCGGTGCGGGCCTGCCCGCACGGCCGGTGACCTTCGAGAACCCCGAGTTCATGGAGAGCATTCTTCGTACGGACCCCACTGGCATCCAAGGCAAGGACTTCGCCATCCGGGCCGTGATCTCCGATCCGACAGGGCGGCTGGAGGAGCACGTCGACGACGGACCGGTGACGGGGCTGCTCATCGCCGACTCCCTGTTCGGCCGCCGCGACTTCGGCGACGCGCCCATCGTCCACGGCGGTTCGTTCCCGGCCATCGATCATTGCCTGACCGCGCCGGGCGAAGGCGTCGACTGGGGTCCCAAGATCCTCACTCCCGCCCAGGGCTTCCCCGTCCTCGGCGTCTACGAGAGCGAGGAGAGCGACCTGGACTTGGCCACCGCGTTCTCGCCCGACGCGGACGACCCGACCAACGCGGGCTGTTCCAACACGTTCTGGCTTCTCTTCGACGATGGGGATGGTGAGGACGATGGCGTGGAGCTCGACGGAGACACGCTCAAGATCCGCGTCACCACTCCGTCCGACCTTGACAGCTGCCCGAGCCAGCAGGGCCTCTTCCTCAACGTTCTCATCGATCTCGATCAGTCACTCGACTGGTCGACGTGCTCCGAATGGGTTCTGGAAGACCACGAGATCATGGGGCTGGGCAGCTCGCACGTGGTGCCCATTGACCTCGCTGCGGAGGGGCTCACCGTGCCGGTGCTCTCGGGCGACTTCCGTGTCCGGGTCACGCTGACGGCCGAGAAGGTCGCGGATCGCATGGACGGTGCTTGCTGGGACGGCAGTAACGGGACCAACCCGAACCTTTCGAACACCCCGAGCTGGGTTCCGACATGCTTCGAGTGTGGCGAGACCGAGGACTACATCCTGAACAAGGAGCGTTTCGGCGGCCTGCGGCTGGAGCTCGGTGGGCCGTGCCCGTGAGCCGAGGCTAACCGCGCGCGTGAGCGGTCGCGGTCGGTCGGAGGGCGGCGGTGTCCACGAGGACGAACGCCGCCCAGAACAGCGGGTGGCCCCGCAGCGGATCGTCGCCACGACGGCTCGCTGCCAGGGCCGCCCGCTTTGCGTGCGTGGCAGCGACCGCGGCGGGCTGGTCGTCCGACAGTCCCTCGTGGAAGTCGGCCATCCACTGGAGGGTCGTCGCGTCGTGTGCGTTCCAGAGGCTGACCAGGGCCGACTCGGCGCCGGCAAGCAGGAAGGCCCGCGCCAGGCTCAGGAAGCCCTCGGCCCGACGGAGGCGACCCGTGCCAGTCTGGCAGCCGCTGAGCACGACGAGCTCGGCGGCCAGTGGACACGCGGCGATCTCGTGGGCGTGAAGGAGCTCGCCGTGTTCGTGGTCGGGTGAGGAGAGGACCAGGCCGGAGGAGTCGGGCCTGAGATCGTCGGTGAGTGCGTGCGTGGCGAGGTGGAGAAGACGCTTCGAGCCGGCGTGCTCCCGGTAGGCGGCCACGGTGGCCTCGCGAGCGGCGAGCCGACAGGTTCCCTCGTGGGTGGTGGCCACCACGTCGAGCTCCCGCTTGCTGGCGGGGAGGGGAGGGAAGGCGTCGGCGACGGGGGCACCGAGGGCGAGCACGCCATCGCGCTCCGGGCGACGACGACGGGCCTGCAGCGTGTGCAGGGAGGGCGCGAGCCGGAGCACGAAGCGCTCGACGAGGTAGCGACAGCGGGTCCAGTGCGCAACGGCCTCCGGCTCCGCGTCGAGCTCGGTGACCAGGGTCTCGAAGGGCAGGTAGTGGAGGACGCCGTCGGGCACGACGACGAGCTCGTCGATGCCCACGAGCTGCTTCTCGAATGGACCGACGAGCCAGCGGTGCAGGCGCCGAGCGAGGAGCGGATCGAATTCATCGAGTAGAAGACCGAGGTCGCTGCTCGCCGTGGCCTGTCGGAAGCTGGCCACGTGCTGCGTGACCGCCCGCTCGAGGGAGCGGGTCGTCGGGGTGAGAGTTCGGACCTCGAGGCCGTCTCGGGTGACCAGCCAGGCGTGGCTGCGCCGGGGGCTCACGAAGAAACTCAGCAGTGCCGTGTTCGGTGGCAGGGCGCTCTGGAGTCGCTTTGGATCGAGGTCGGGAAGTGCGGGTGAGCTGCCCTGGTGGCTTCGGGACTCTTCTCGGCGGAGCAGCTCGGCCAGGCGGTCCTGGAGCTCCTGCTGACGTGCCTGGAGCCGAGCGTCGTCCGGGGTGCGCAGGGCCGCGGCGTTGATCTCGCGGAGAGCGGCCCCGACGAGACGGCGCTCGCGATCGTCGGGTGCTCGGCGGTGACGACGGGTCAGGAGCTGGTTGAGAACACGGGCTCGAGAGGCGTCGGCGAGGACGAGCGAGGTCTCTGCGGGCCGCGTGCTTCCGCAGGCCTCGGGCTCGTCGAGGACGAGCCGGACCGCCTGAGCGAAGGCGTCGCGCACGGTCTCGAGGATGCCGAGCTGGTGGTCGCTGCGACCATGGCGCCCGAGCAGGACGTCCAGGTCGCCCAGGATCGACTGGAGCTCGTCCCAGGCCGGAGTGGGCTTCTCGAGCGCCCGGAGGGCCTCCGCCCGGTGGAGGCGGGGCCGAAGCTCCTCGATGAACGGGCCGCTCCCGGGGATCAGGCGAGCGGAGAGTTCGATGCTGGCCTCCGCGTGGTCGAGCGCGGTCGCTGGCTGATCCATCGCGAGAGCGAGCTTCGCCAGCTCGTAGCGGACGTGGATCTCCTCTTCCTGGAGGCCGGCCTCGTGGCAGGTGCTCAACGCGTCGTCGAGGGAGGCTCGGGCCTCCTGGTGACGCCCTCGCTCAAGCAACAGCCAGCCGTGAATTCGCGACAGCGAGGCGGTCAGGGCGGGGCCGAGCGTCCCCAAGCCGCGAGCACGCTCGACCCGCTGCTGACCAAGGCGGGCACGACCGGAGAGACCGGCGACGATGGCGAGATCACCGAGCACGAGCGCCTGACCCTCAAGGGTCCCGTTCTGCCGGGCAGCCCCGAGCGCGCGACGCAGGGTCGTCTCGGCGACCTCGAGGTCTCCGGCCTTGGTCTGCACGGTGCCGATGTTGGCCAGGATGTTCCAGCGCAGCAGGCGGTCGCCGATCCGTTCCTGGAGTGCGAGAGCAGCCTGGAAGTGGGCGAGGGCGCCCTCGAGGTCGAAGACGCGAAAGTCGAGCCCTCCGAGAGCCATCCGCGTGGCCAGCTCACCGAAGGTGTCGCCGAGGCGTTGACGGAGCGACAGGGCCGCTTCGTAGTGAGTCATCGCGGTGGCGAGGTCATGCCGCTGTCGCGTGAGCGTCCCCAGCGTGTGAGAGGCTGCCGCCACGCCCCACTCGTCTTCGTCTTGCCAGCGTGCGAGCGCGTCTTCGAGCCGCTTCTCCCCAAGGCCCCCCCCGAAGACGCTTTCCAGCAGCCCGAGATCGGCGGCGGCGGCCGTGAGCTCCGGATCGAGCTCCACGGCTCGCTCCATCGCGCTGCGAGCCGTCGTCTGGTCGAAGGTCCAGAAGGCGAGAAGCCCGCGGGCCCAGTGGGCGTACGCGTCGCCGGGGTCGTGCTCGAGTCGTTCGTCGAGCCAGCGGGTGGCGGCGGGGAGCTCGCCTCGCCCGTGGTAGGTCAACACGAGCCGCGGATACGCCCAAGGAAAGGTCGGGTGGTCCTCGATCAGCGCATGAAGCAGCCGCAGCGCTCGGTGCGTCTTCCGCGAGTCGAGGACCGCAAGGGCCTCCCGGAAGCGAGGCCAGGGCCCCGCTTCATCCTCCTGCCGGCTCCCACGGCCTCGACCCCTCGTCCTCAAGCGGCGAGTGTCGGTCAGGGATCGGCGCGGTCGCAACCACTAGTGGGGCGTCACGTTAGTTCGCCACATTTCTCGGCGGTCCTCGACGCCCCTGGCAGTGTTGCTCATCACTTGGATAGGCCCCACTATCCGCGCGATTCGCGTCGCGCCAGGAACGCCGATCCTCCACCGATCAATGCACCGAACTAACGTGACACCCCACTAGTCGGAGGCCAGGACCTCTTTCAGCTCAGCGAGTTGGGTGGCGGCCTCGGCCGCGTGGGGGCCGGCCCCCTTGGCGATGGACGTCAGGGTCTTCTCCGCGGCGAGTCCGTCACCCGCCGAGAGTTGAGCCTGGGCCAGGAGCCAGGGGATGACCGGAGCCCGGGGGCTCTT
Organism: Acidobacteriota bacterium; assembly: GCA_039029535.1. Taxonomy (GTDB): domain Bacteria; phylum Acidobacteriota; class JBCCFW01; order JBCCFW01; family JBCCFW01; genus JBCCFW01. The sequence goes on along the minus strand of JBCCFW010000032.1, from coordinate 26,234 downwards.
CTTCTTGGCCTTTTGAAGCGCGGTCACGGCTTCCTCGGCCCGCTCCTCGGCGAGGTAGCTCACCCCGAGGTAGAGCGCGACCTGGGCCGGAGCGCCGCGCTGGGCGGCCGCCTTCTCCAGGGCCGGCACGGCAGAGGCGTGCTCGCCGGCGCTGTAGTGGGCCATGCCCACGGCGAAGTCGTCGGCAGGGTCGGGCGTCTCGTCGGCGTCGCGGACGGCGCCCAGCGGTTGGTAGGTCGGGATCTCGAAGCTCACCAGGCGGCGCAGGCGGACGGCCGTGGAGGCGAGCTTGACGAGGGTCAGGTTGGAGCCTTCCGCGGTCTCGATGGCGACGAGCTCGCGCAGGCAGTCGTTGCAGCCGGAAAGATGCTCGCGAACGGTCGCCACGCGGGTCGGATCGAGCATCCCCACCGCGTGCTCCGCGAGCTCTTCGGGCTCCGGACAGGGTGTGGCGCGAGCCTTCAGCCGCGCCCCGAGCCGGCGTAGCCTGGGCGTCAGGTCTTCTTTCATCCCCGTGAACCTCCTCGGTCTCTCCTCTCCTCAACCGGGGTGGCTGTCAAAGCTGACACCAGCTTCGCCAGGCGCTTGCGGGCCCGGCTGATGCGCTGGTGCACCGCGGCGGGCTGGAGGCCCAGGTTCTTGGCGATGGCGCCGGCCGACAGGTCCTCCGCGTAGAACGCCAGGAGCACCCGGCGGTCGAGATCGCCGAGCTGCTCGAAGGCCTTCTCGAGGAGCTCTTCCTCCTCGCGGGCGGGGAGCGACTCGTCGGGACCGGGAGCGGTCGTGGGCGGGTCGACGGTGAGCTCGGTCTCCGCTCGGCGGTGCCAGGTCACCTGCCGCTGGGTGCCGAGCCGACGCAGCATCGTGTAGCAGTAGGCGCGGAAGGACGACGTCCACTGGAAGCGCTCGCGCACCTTGTAACGGAGGAGCCGCTCCGAGAACTGCTGGAAGAGATCCTCCCAGGAGTCGTCGTCGACGCCGAGCTGGCGGTAGTAGGCCCGGGCGCGACGCCGCCAGGCCCCGTAGAACTCCGTCTGGGCGACCTCGTCGCCGTCGCAGGCGGCGCAGTAGGACTGCCAGTCGGCGTAGTCCTCGTGGACGGCCTCCCAGGCCTGCTCGAGCTCGGAGTCGGCCTGGGCCAGGCGGCGGCCGACGAGGAGCTGGAAGGTCGGCCGGTGCTCGTCGGGGATCGCGCCACGCTCGCATCGGGCGTCGATGCGGGCGGCGAGCTCGGGGTTGGGGGAGGAAGACATGCGCGTTCGATCGTCGGTCCGAAACGGTGACTTTATCGTCGTCGGGCGGCCCGGTGCCGGTCATTCCTCGGTCAGGACCTCCGCGTTCAGTCTTCCCGACCACCGTCGTTGATCGTTGTCCGGCCCTGGCTGCTCTCCGTACAGTCGGCCGACGCCCTCGCCCGGAAAGCACTAGCTTGACGTCGTCCCGGTCTGCTCGAGACCCGGGCCAAGGAGGTCGTCCCCATGTCGTCTCGCACGCTGCTTGCTCTCGTCACCTGCTGTTTCGTGCTCGTCGTTGCTGGCTCCGCCGTCGCCCAGGTGAGCCACACCGGGATCATCGTCGACCCGACGCCGGAGGGGATCTGCGAGCCCGCGGACACCACCGGTGCCGAGCTCTACTCGATGAAGATGACCCAGGGGGGTCTCGACCTGACCGACTGGCACTGGTTCAAGCGGGGGGAGAGCAACGCCGGCCTTTGGATGTCGGGCCTCTCGTACTCGCTGAACCCCGGCAACCACACGGTGCCGGTCTCGGTGCGGGATCGCTTCTACATCATCATCACCCGGCCCGGGACCGACGGCCGCGGTGACGCCGTCGCGCTGGACTCCTCCGACAGCAGCACGCCCAACCATGGCGCGATGACTTTCCAGGTGGTCGGGGAGACCATCAACCCGGCGCATGATCTTCATGCGGGCACGGGCCTCGTCCTGGACGGCAGCGGCTCTCCGGTCTCCATCGACCTGGGGGCCGGCGAGCGGATGTTCCCGGCTCCGGCCTCGTCCGCGATCGACCTCGTGTTCGGTGCCCTCATCGACTATCAGCCCGCCCTCTACGCACCCGGTCCTGGCTGCGGCTTCGGCATGGCCTTGCCCCACCAGGCCCGGCCCGACCAGGGTCTCGTCATCGGCTACAACATCTACCGCCAGCCCGATCTCGGCTCGGTTCCCGAGCCCACGAGCTGGACCTCCGAGCACTGGCTCGACTTCATTCCCTACGTCGACGAGCCCGGTGACCTCGCCGGCTTCCAGGACCTGAACACCACGCCCCAGGACGGCAACGAGTTCTTGTTCTACTCGGACTCGGGTCTCGACGAGGCACCGCGCCCCTCGGGCCGCCCGGCGCCGCAGCGGGCCTGCGCGGACTCGCACTGGTACGTCATCCAGCCGGTGGTCGACGGCGACTACTTCGACTTCGACGAGACCACGGTCCTCGCGCGCGTGCCCCTCGGATTCGACCCGCGTCAGCTCGACGGCGGCCTCGACCTCACGGGCGACGGCGAGCCCGAGTTCTTCAGCCCGCAGGCCTTCATGGGTCTCCCGGGGCTCGGTCTCACGGTGGAGGGCCGCCCGGTCCTGTCGGCGCCGCTGCTGGGCTGCACGGCGTCGAACCCCCTCTCGGCGGCGGGCCAGGTCGAGCTGCGGGGCGGCACGTCCGGCCTGGAGCTGGTCGTCGGGCTGGAGCCCGCCGAGGTGGCTGGCTACGACGTCTACCGGCTGGGAGCCTCCGGCCGCAGCCGGGTGAACGGGGGGCTCATCCCGGCCGTGGGGGTCGAGGGAGGCGTCCATCGCCTGGCCACCGAGGACCGGCGGGCGGTCACCGGGCGCTACGAGATCGAGGTCGTGTTCAACGACGGGCGGGAGAATGAGGTCCGGGGGCCGTACGTCTTCCGGGCTCGGGAGGAGCGGACGAGCCGGCGTCGGGGACGCTGAGCTCCCTTCTCGGGGAGGGCTGAATCGGACCGCGGCCCCGGACGGGATGGGGGGCCGTCGGTCCGGGCTCGGGCCGTGGACGGGGCGTCGTCCACGGCCCGCGTGCTTTCCCTGAGCCGCCGGATCGCCGAAGATGGGTGAGTCCGGTGGGCTGCCGGGACGCCTGAGGGGAGGGGACGGGCGAGGCAGCAGCCGGTCATTAGCCTCTCGTGTCGACCAAGTGGTTCATCGTCTACGCCGCCGTCTTCGGCGCGATGTACATCGGCAAGCGCCTGCGCTACAAGCCGAAGTACATGTTCATCCCCCCGTTCCTGATCGGCTTCCTGCCGTTCTACGGGCTGGAGGGGCTGGCGATCAACCCGATCACGGAGCCCAGCTATCGGGGTGACTCCCGGGGCTTCGAGGTCACCATCATCGACATCCTGGCCGTCGTCCTGGCGGTGGCCTTCGCGAAGAAGCCCAAGGTCAAGGCCCCGCTGTTCGGCGTGACGGTGGCCTACCTGCTGGTCTGCTGGTTCTCGTGGTTCATGGCCGCCTACTCCGACTACGCCCTGTGGTCGGCCTGGAAGTCGCTCCGGGCGTACTTCCTGGCGGTGGTGCTGACCAAGGCGTTACGGGATACAGTCATCGCCCGCTGGCTCATACGCGGGCTGGCGGTCGGGCTCATCTACGTGACCTTCATCTGCCTGAAGCAAAGGTACGTGGAGGGCCTGCACCAGATCTACGGGACCTTCCATCACCAGAACACGCTGGGGATGGCGGTCTACCTCGTGGCGCCGATCTTCTTCTCCATCATGCTCATGCGTCCGGCCGGTCCGCTGAACTCGCTGGCCCTGGGCTGTGGCGCGGTCGTGGCGGTGCTGTCGCTGTCACGCGGCGTGATGATGGTTTATCCAGCGACCATGGGGATGGTCTATTTCGGGAGCCTGACCTGGAAGATCACGCCCCGGAAGATCATGGTCGGCTTTGCAGCGTTGATCTGCCTCGGGGGGGTGATGGCGAAGTCCCTCGACTCGATTGTCGCGCGCTTCACGAACGCTCCGAAAGCCTCGGAGCGTGCGCGCGAGCGCTTCGAGCACGCTTCGGCGCTCATGCTCGACGACAAGCCCATGGGCATCGGGATGAACAACTTCTCCGCGGTGCTCGAGGGCTCGAACTACGCCTACCGCGCGAACATCCGTGGCTACGACTCCACCGGTCTCGTCCACAACATCTACTGGTTGACCCTCGCAGAGCTCGGTTATCTCGGACTGATCACCTACGTGTTGGTGACGTTTCTCCCGATCCTCATGGCCTTGAAGTGGGCCTGGCTGGGTCGAGGTGACTTGCGGGCTCAGGTGATCCTCGCGGGAGGTGCAGCCCTCTTGGGCATGGCAATACACGGGAAGCTCGAGTGGATCGCCCGTCAGACCGTGCCCATGTACCTCTTCTGGATCCTGGTCGCGCTGATCTTCTCGTTCAGCCGCCAGATCAAGAGGAAGGTGCCCTTCCAGGAGTTCGCCTGACGCTGGGCCCTCCGTTCGAGGGCTCAGGTCATCGCGTCGTAGTCCGGGAGCGGGTGGCCCTCGGTTTCGGCCAGGCGGCTCCACTCGACCAAGGGCTCGTGGGCGAGCACGGCGTCGCGGTACTCGGCGGCGCTTCCGTCCAGCGCGACGTCGTAGGTCACGAAGCGGGTGACCACGGGAGCGAAGAAGGCGTCGGCGAGACACCAGGCGCCGAAGAGGTAGGGACCGCCGGTACCGTGCTCCGCCCGGGTCGTGCTCCAGGCGGTGACCACGCGCTCGACATCGGCGGCCACGGCCTCACCTCGGTCGCGCCGGCTCTTGCGGAGGCGGATGTTCATCGGCAGCTCGGCACGCAGGGCCGGGAAGCCGGAGTGCATCTCCGCGCAGAGCGAGCGGGCGGTGGCTCGTGCCGTGGGCTCGTCCGGCCAGAGTCCGCGCTCGGGGAATTGCTCGGCTCGTGTCCTGAGTCAGAGATTCCTTGCTTGGATCGGCGATGGATCGGAGTCGCTGGCGAGGCCCGACGACCGAGAGAACCGGAGCGTGGCTGATCCCACGTGAGGATTCTCGAGGGAAGAGAACGACGCCAGAGGCTCCGAGGCGCGCCGAGACTGCAAGCGAATCTCTGGCTCAGGACACTGGGTACTCACCGATGGCGAGCGAGTCCCAGATGACGCGCTCGCCGTGTTTCAGGAGGGGCACCTTGCCGGTGGGCCCGTGGGTGAGCCACTGAGCTCGGTCCTGGTCCCCGTCGAAGAAGACCATCTCCTCCCGGACGTCGACGCCGGCCTGCCGGACGGCGAGCCAGGCGCGCAGCGACCAGGAGGAATAGTTGCGATTGCCGAGGAGGAGGGTCCAGTCGCTCACGCTTCGACGGCCGGCTCGGTGCGCCCGGTGATGATCTTGCCGAAGGCGAGGCCGACGAGGGTCCAGCCGATGGCGAGGTCGAGGACCCAGGCGACGGTGTAGTCGGTCGGGAAGCGCATCCAGTTCCAGTAGCCGCCGTGAGCGTAGACGGCCATGAGCAGGCCGATGGCGGCGACGAAGCCGACGCGTCCGAGGTAGCCCTTGGGGAGCGGGAGCGCGAGGTGGAGGAGCATCGCGGCGATGAAGGCGGCGATGATGTCGATGATGAAGCCGCCGGCGAAGATCTTCGGGCTCATCACCTGATCTCCGTCGCGGTGGTAGTAGATGGTGTAGAGCGGGCCGGCGAGATGATTTTTGTGCCACTGAGACTCGGGGTTCTCCCAGTCGGACGAGTCGTTGCTCCAGGGGATGACGTAGGCGCCGGTCTCGATGTTCTGGGACGTGAGCGCCGTGGTCACCGCGGCCTCGTTGGGCAACGCGTTGATGGTCGGCATGTGGAGGGGGACGGCGACCCAGGTGAGGTAGCCCCAGATGAAGAGGATGAGGGCGCCGACGACGGTGGCGACAGCGATGCGGGCCATGACGAGCCTCCTTCGAGAGCAGACGTGACGGTGCTGAGGTCCCCAGGGTGAGGGGCTCGGATGGGGGAGGGCAAGCTCAGAGATTGCGGGGTGGTTCGGGTGGCGTGAGCCGAGAGGTCGGGGGCTTGGAGACGCTCTTGGTCCGTCACTGTCTCGCGGACTTTCCTGCTCCTCGTAGCTGGTGGCGGCGGCGCATTAGGATGAGCCTTGCGTTCCGAGCCTCGGAGCCAGCGAGGGAGTGACGACCGATGCCGAAGAAGCCGACGACTCCTGACGCCACGCTCGCTCATCTCTTCCCGGACCTGCCGGTTCCGAAGGAGAAGCGGCTTCACTTCGAGTCCGAGGCCCTCGCCCAGACCCTCGGTGGCCTCGCCGCCAATCGCGCCAACGGCACGCCGTTCACCGTCGTCGTGCGGGGTGGCTGGGGACGTGGCTAGACCACGCTCCTCCGACGCGTGCAGGACATTCTCGACTCGGACCAAGTCCGGACTCCCGAGGGACAAGCCCGAAAGGTGCGGACGGTCTGGTTCAACGCCTGGAAGTACCCCAGCGAGGAGAAGGTCCTCGCCGGCCTGCTGGGTGCTCTCTACGACGCCATCGGTAGGGGCGACTGGACCGACCAGGCCAAGCTCGCCCTGGCTGAGAACAAGGAGTGGCTGGCGAGCGTGCTGCTCGATGGGTTGCAAGCGGGGCTGTCCGGAGTCTTGCTCAAGGGAGGCAAGCAACCCTCGTCCTCCGAGCGCGTCGCCGAGGGACGGGCCTTTCACGACACCTTCCGGGAGCTGTTTCTCTACTTCTCGTACGTGTGGTCCTTCAAGAGTGCTGCTGGCGAAGACCTCGGTCATCGCGACCTCGAGAAGCAGTGGCGGGAGAAGCAGGACGAGGCTGCCATCGCGGTCTTCCTCGACGATCTCGACCGCTGCAAGGAAGAGCGCATCATCGAGGTGCTCGAAGCGATCAATCTCTTCCTCGACCTGCCGGGCGTGTGCTTCTACCTGGGCGTGGCGTGGGACCGCCTCAAGGACGCTCTCCCGAAGGCGGTGGCCGGGCACGAAGAGGAGTTCCTCGACAAGATCGTGCAGGTGGCGTTCGACCTTCCGGAGGTCAACGAGCGGCAGGCGGCTGAGTATGTGTCGGACTTGGTCGATGGCTCGCCGCTGGTGGAGCACTTGCGAGTCACCGTGGGAGACGACGTCAGCGACGTCGAGGCCATCGCTCGGGTTCTCGACCACCGTCATCCACGGACGCTCAAGCGCTTCCTCAATGACTTGTCGATCCGGATTGCCGTCCTTCAGAACACGGTGATCGAACAGCAGACCCGTCGCGACGCGGGGGAAAAGGGCGACCCACCGGTGGTCGTGACGCCGCAGGCGGTCGTGGCCTGGCATCTCCTACTCGCAAGCCTCTCAGAGGAGAGGCGAACCTGGGTCCGTGCTGGGCTCGGGAACCTGGAGCAGCTCCTGCTCGAGTGGCGTCGCAGGGAGGAACCTTCCGAGTCGAGCGGCGATGATCCGCTGCGTGAAGAGGTCGTTGCCCTGCGAGCGCGGGATGGACTCGGACCTTACCTCGAGGAGCTCGACGGTCTCGACCTTGCCCAGCGCAACGTCCTGCTGCATCACGGTTCCCCGACACGCGATGAGTCCCCCTCACGATCCTCCCGTCAGCGCGCCGCCCTTGGAGACCTGCAAGGGCTCGACGAGCCCGAGAGCGACGCTTGGGTCACCATCCCTGCGGGTTCTTTCTGGATGGGGGCCGAGGAGAAGGATGAGGCCGAGCGGCCCCGTCACGAGGTTTCGCTCTCTGAGTACCGATTGGCACGTCATCCCGTGACGAACGCCCAGTATGCGGTCTACGTCGCCGAGACCGGGAAGGGGGTGCCGTCTCACTGGGAAGACGGACGGTCGCTCGAGTCCAAGGAAGAGCACCCGGTGACACACGTGTCCTGGCACGATGCCGTCGCCTTTGCGACCTGGCTTGGCAAGCGCACCGAGTCAGCGGGGGCATTCAGGCTCCCGACGGAGGCCCAGTGGGAGCGAGCGGCGAAGGGACCGGGTGGGGGTGAGCGCCGCCACCCCTGGGGTGACGACGCGCCGAACCGTGAGCTGGCCAACTTCGGTGGGGGCGTGGGAGACACCACTCCGGTGGGGACCTATCCCAAGGGTGCCAGTGCCGAGGGCGCTCTCGACTTGGCGGGCAATGTCTGGGAGTGGTGTCACGACTGGCAGGCGACCTATCCAAGCGGAGACCGAGAGTCGGATCCGACAGGACCTGAGAGAGGCGACAGGCGCGTGTTGCGTGGTGGGTCGTTCAACGGTCATCCGAACTACCTGCGTTCCGCGTTCCGCCACGCCTACCCGCCCGAGGGCACGGGCGGCCTCGTCGGTTTTCGCTTGGCGTGGTCTTTTCCGTGAGACCTGGGACCTCGGAGCCGACGCTAGGCGCGGGTCACCCCGAACAACCTCAGGCCCCGCCCTTGCCGTCACATGAGCCGCTCCTGTTCGTCGGGGTCCGCGGTCAAGGATCCGAAGGACGAGCGAAGCGAGCTCGTCCTTGACCGTGGTCCCCGGCGGACAGACGCTCGTCGTGACGGGAGGGAGGACATCACGACGACGCCCTCGCGTGCGCTCCCCGGAGCACGCGGGACGTCGTTCAGGAAGCTGACTTGCTAGTGACGGGGAGGACGTTGAACGCAAACAGCGGCGCAGAGACCGCTGTCGTACACCCAGACGTACTTCGTGCGTGGTGCGACCTGGAGACCAGTCGTCTCGTCGGTCGGCTCGGCGAGTAACTGGACCTCGAGTGGAGCGAACACCGCCTCACCCGTGTCCACGTTGAGTAGCTTGGCCTTGCCCTGCACGACCAGGCCTTCCAGCTCGAGGCCACTGCAGAGCACTTCGTCGGCCGATGGGACGTCCACCAGGTAGTAGCCGTCCTCGAGCTCGGTCCCCGACACGTAGATGAACAAGTCCTCCGAGTCGGCCAGCTTGCCGACGACGACCGCGTCACGTTCTGTCACCGAAGCCTTCTCGCTGAGACTCTCGATCTCGTAGCCCCGTGCGGCAGCACCGTCCCGGAACACCGCAACGACGTTCTCGTGACAGGCCTGCATCAGGGCACCAGGGTCACTGTCGGACCGCGCGTGAGCCGGGCTGGCGATCCCGACGGCCGTCAGAGCAAGCGTGAAGGAGAGGAGGAACAGGGTCACTCGGCAGGTACAGGGGATGGACATGGGGAGTCTCCGGTAGGAAGGACCGCCGCCAAGGGACGAGCGGCCGGGCGTCACGACGACGCCCACTCACCAGAACGCTCCGAGCGAAGCCGCATCACGGGCGAAAGACGCCCACTCACCGACGCCGTTCTCGAACCGATGGGCTGATGAGAGCGAGCGCTCCGTCTGCGCACTTCCCTTGAGCCTTCCGTCCCCCTCGGGCAAGCTGAGCTCCACCATGGCGTCCACTCCTCGCACCCTCGAGCTCCTGCCCCAGGTCCGCGCCGGCGACGGCGAGGCGACCCGGGAGCTCTCCGACCTGCTCTACGGCGACCTCCGACGGCTCGCCCAGGCCGCCATCGGCCGCGCGTCGGGACCCTCGAGCATCCAGGCCACCGAGCTCGTCCACGAGGTCTTCCTCCGCCTCTCCGGCAGCGCTGGCATCGACTGGCAGAGCCGCGCCCACTTCCTCGCCGTCGCTGCCAAGGCCATGCGCCAGGTCCTCATCGACCGCGCCCGCCGCAAGGGCGCCGCCAAGCGGGGCGACGGCGACCGACCCGTCACCCTCCAGGGCGGGCTCGACGTCGCGTCCACCTCCGACCCCGTCGACGTCCTCGATCTCGAGTCCTCACTGGAGCGACTCCAGGAGATCGACCCCCGCGGCGCCGAGGTCGTCGTCTGCCGGCTCTTCGGAGGCATGCAGGTCGACGAGATCGGCGAGGTGCTCGGCGTCTCCCGACACACCGTGACCCGCTCGCTCCGGACTGCCCGGGCCTGGCTCGTCCGCGAGCTGTCCGCCGGTCATGACGACTGACGCCGACCGCTCCGCCGAGATCTACCGTCTCTTCGCGGAGATCGTCGAGCACGACCCCGCCGAGCGCACCCGCGCCCTCGACGAGCTGAAGGACCGCGACCCCGAGCTCGCCGCCGAGGTCGAGGCCCTCCTCGCCGCCGACGACTCCGAGATGGATCTCGCCGAGGTCGCCTGGGGTGACGTCACGCCCTCCATCGTCGGCGCCCTCGCCGGCCCCGCCCCCGAGCGCACGGTCGGGCTCCCGGCCGGCTTCCGGCTCGGCGGCTACACGATCGTCCGCCGCATCTCGAGCGGGGGGATGGCCGTCGTCTACGAGGCCGAGCAGGACGAGCCACGCCGTCGCGTCGCCCTCAAGCTCCTCCGGGAGCTCGGCTCCGAAGAAGCCGCCCGTCGCTTCCGCGTGGAGGCCGCCGTGCTCGGCGCCCTCGAGCATCCCGGCATCGCCCGCGTGTATGAGGTCGGACTCGGCACCCTGCCCGAGGGCGAGACCGTCCGCTTCATCGCGATGGAGTACGTCGATGGCGCCCACGTCGACGACCACGTGCGACCCCAGCGGCCCGACGTCGAGGCGGTCGTCGAGCTCATCGCCCAGGTCGCCGAGGCCGTCGGGCACGCGCACCGCCGCGGCATCGTTCATCGCGATCTCAAGCCTGGCAACTGCCTCGTCGATCGCGAAGGTCGACCCAAGGTCATCGACTTCGGCATCGCCTCGATCCGCGACGCCGAGCTGTCGGCCACGGTCGCCCCCACCGCCACTGGGGAGGTGCTCGGCACCGTGGTCTACATGGCGCCCGAGCAGCTCGCCGGGAACCCGGACGCCATCGGACCACCCACCGACGTGCACGCACTCGGTACCTTGCTCTACGAGCTGCTCGCCGGACGTCGTCCCCACGACACGGGCACGCAGTCGACCGCGGTGCTGCTCGCGCGCGAAGCCGAGGCGCCGCGCTTGAGAACGCTGGTTCCCGACCTGCCCCGTGACGTCGAGGTGATCGTTCACGCGGCCCTCGAGCCCGATCCGAAGCGTCGCTACCCCGACGCCGAGGCCTTCGCCGCCGACCTCCGGCGTTTCGTGCGGCACGAGCCCATCGAGGCGCGACCGCCGTCGGCGCTCTATCGACTGGAGAAGTGGTCGCGTCGCAACCGCGCTCCGCTGAAGGCGATGGGGGCGACCCTGGGGCTGCTGGCCGTGCTGGCGGCCGCGGCTTGGGGTGTTCGGGCCTGGAGCGACCATCGGGTCGCCGAGCGTCGCGAGAGCGACCTCGCCACTCGACTCGCGGTCGTGCAGGACCGGATGCGGATCCTTCGGGACGAGAGCGAGGACCAGGCCGCTGCTGCGCTCTTCGACGAATTCGTCAGCGAGCCCGGCCACGCCGGGTCACGAGCCGTGACCCGTGCCTGGCTCGATCACGGGACACGTCTGTTCGAAGATGAGCGGCTGGCCGACGCCGTGCGGGCCTTCGGATTCGCCTACACCTCGGCGCCCACGTCGGCGCTGCGCGCCGAGTCGCTCGAGCGACTCCTGCGGACGCACCATCGTCAGGGAGACCTGCTCGCGGCCGACGCCGTGCTGGCGCTCCTCGAGGAGCAGCACCCCGGACGAGCCCTGCCGGGGCTCGATGACCTTCACTTCGAGACAGCCGTCGCGCGAGCCGACCTGACCGCCGCGAGAGCCCGGCTCAGCGTCGACGACGCTCGCGAGCCCTTGCTCGACCTTCTCGCCTCGGCCGCGATCCTGGCCAGCTTCGAGCCCGCTGCCGACGTCACGACCTTGGCCGTCCACGACCACGATGCCGACGGCCGCGACGAGCTGCTCGTGGCTCTCGACAAGAAGGACCTCGCCTGGCTCACCGCCAGCGGCCAGCTCACGACGCTGAGCCTTCCGGAGGGGCTCGCGGGCTACGACCTCACGATCACCGGCGAGCACCTCATTGTCATCCCGCGGGCCGACGGTGGTGGGACCGTGCTCGCGCTCGTTCTGCGTGACGCGACGACGGCCGAGAATGTCCTGGCCGAGGTGCACGCGACGGAGCTGGTCGAGCGCTTCCGATGGGCGGGCGAGTCGGTCTTCTCCCTCGCGTCGCTCACGAGCTCCTCCGGCGCAACGCGGGTCTTCGCAGGCTCGGCCTGGGCGGAGAACCACTTCTGGGAGATCGATCTCGCGAGGGGCGAGGTCACGTCGGCGCATCCCGACACCGAGGCCTGGGAGTCCTACATCACGACCATGGCGACCATGGACCTCGACGCCGACGGCGACGAGGAGCTCGTCGTCGGGCTGGGTCCACCGGAGGGCTTCGAGCTGCGGGCCTACGACACCGAGGGACCGTTGCGGCTCCTGGCGCGCTGCCGCATCGGCTACCCCCATGCTCTCGTGGGCCTGCCGACCGGTGACGGTCGTTCTCTGGCCGCGGTGTCCACTTCGCGCTGGCACAAGAGCAAGACGATGTTTCCGGAGGGTGACCACGGCGGACCTCCGCGTGGCATCTACCTCCACGGCCTGGCTGGTGACTCTCTCATTCACGTCGGCAGCTCGAGCCTGGACCCCACTGACACCGAGTTTCGCCACCTTCACGCTGGCGACATCGACGGCGACGGTCTTGCCGACCTCGTCCACGCGGATGCCCGGCAGGTGCGCTTGCTGAGACAGTTGCCATCGGACGCTCCGCCCAGCACTTCATTCGCCGGCCTGCTGGTGGAGGGTTGGGAGGTCCGGAGCCTGGCCCAGCTCGATGCGGATCCGGAGCTCGAGGTCGTCATCCTCCGCACGGACCTGAGCTGGTCGGGGCCGGTGGAGCTCCGTGCTCTCGGACTCGAGGGGGAGCCGCTGCCCGTTCGGGAACGAAGCAAGCCAACAGCCATGCGGTCGCGTGGCTCCGCCGCCCGGCAACGCGCGCAGCAGCTCGCCGGCCTGGGGCTGACCGACATCGCCGCCGAGTCCCTGGAGCATCTCTCGAGCTTCGAGGCGGGGGGCAAGGAACGAAGCCGTCTTCTCCTGGAAGCGGCCGCGCTCCATCAAGTCAGCAGTGACGGGAGTCGAGATGGTCTCGCGGCGGAAGCCCGGCTTGCGGCGGTCCGAGCCGATCCGGACGACGTCCAGCTCTGGCGGGAAGGGATCGAGATCCTCTGGCACCAGGGGCGCTTCGACGAGGCCACGCCTCTCCTCGAAGAGCGACTCGCCGACGGAGGGCTCTCCCCGGAGATGACGGAGTGGACGCGGAAGCGTCTCGAGGCACTGGCGCCTCTCGGTCGGCCGGAGCTCGAGGAGGTCCTCGTCTTCGATGGCAAGCTCGAGGACTCCTGGCAGCTCGAGCAGCCACTGCTCGTGCGGCACGACCCTCGGGGGGGAGCTCTCGACATCGACGCCTTCTCGGGAACCGAGGAGCTGTTGCGACTCCCGCTGCGACGTGTCGGTGAGGACCTCGGGATCTCCGTGGAAGCGGAGCTCGAGCACTTCGAGCGGGGGAGCATCGTCGAGATCCTGCTCCGACCTCGAGGCAGCGAAGAAGCCGCCCTGGGCGTTCGTTGGAGCGGTTTCGGATGGGGTGGCTTCCTCTTCCGAGACGTTGGCTCCTTCGTGCAAGGCAAGCACGAACAGCTCGGGGGTTGGGTCGACACGAGCCAACCGAACGTCACCGGGAGCAACGTCGTCTCCCTCCTCGCGCGGCCCGGCGAGGGGACCTGGCGGACGTTGACGGACTCTCGTGGGATCCATCGTTCGTTCGTGCCCAAGACGCACGAGAGGGAAGACGAAGCCTGGGAGCTCGTCGTGCGGACACGCTCGTCTCCCTCCATCGACAGTGCCTGGGCGCACCTGGAGCTCCGCGAGATTCGCCTGCAAGGACTGCGCGTCGACCGCTCTGCTCCCTCGATCGGCGAGCGCCGCGGAGTGGAGCTCGCCGAGTTGCTCTCCGGCACGCGACGAGAGCCGGCCGCTCTTCGCAACTTGCTCGCCGAGCCGGTCTCACGGAGCGTGGCGGCCGGGATGCTGCGCCTGGCTCCCGCGGAGGTGGCGCGGCCCCTCCAGGAAGCCCTGGGCACGGACGGCTTTCTCGAGCTCCTGCACGAGGCCTGGGGCGACGCGATCGAGAGTCACCTCGCCGAGCCTCACGTGGTCGCTGGCCTCCGAACCACGCCCCACCTCGTCTCCGAGCTCGCCGGCCGGGATCCCCACGCCCTCGACCTGCTCATCGCTCGGGGGCAAGCCCGTTGGCTGGCCGGTGACGTGGTGGAGGCCCGCCGCGACCTGGCGCTGGCCGGCCGCCACGTGGCTCGGGGCAAGGGCTCCCGCCGCTGCTTCGACGTCGAGTCGACCCTGGCCGAGATCGCGGCGACTCTCGAGGACGTCGACGAGGCCCGGGAACGGATGGAAGAGGCCCTCCGCTGCGCCCCGGCTGAGGACCTGGGACGGGATCGGCTCCTGCGCCGAGTGGTGCTGAGACCGCTCTTGGACGGGACTGAGACCGACTCTTAGCCCGGACCATTCACGAGTTTTCGTCGCGGGTGGCGGGAGGTGCTAGCTCAGAAGTGCCGCTCGGGCCTTGGCCCACGAGGTAACCCAAGGGGGGCACCGCCCACGTGATCTAGCCCGGACAATTCATGAGTCTCCTGCTGCGTGACCAGATCCGCTGCCTGCGAAGGGCGTACTCGCCCCTCGGTCCTCAACGCACCGTCAAGTGCGCTTCCGGGCCTCGAGGCTACGTTCGCCCTTCTCGGCTAGCGCCTCCGGACACTCGCGACGAACACTCATGAAGTGTCCGGGCTAGAGGCCCGCGGCTCAATCCGGTGTGAATCGGGGAATGAGAGCCGGGAGCGTGCTCGTTAGTGCGGTGAGGACCGAGGAGCGACCCCAGCCTTGCAACTCGACTTCGCTTGAGCCTTCCCTCCGCCTCGGGCAAGCTGAGCCCCACCATGTCGTCCACTCCTCGCACCCTCGAGCTCCTGCCCCAGGTCCGCGCCGGCGACGGCGAGGCGACCCGGGAGCTCTCCGACCTGCTCTACGGCGACCTTCGGCGGCTCGCCCAGGCCGCCATCGTCCGCGCGTCGGGCCCCTCCAGCATCCAGGCCACCGAGCTCGTCCACGAGGCCTTCCTCCGCCTCTCCGGTAGCGACGGCATCGACTGGCAGAGCCGCGCCCACTTCCTGGCCGTTGCCGCCAAGGCCATGCGCCAGGTCCTCATCGACCGCGCCCGCCGCAAGGGCGCCGCCAAGCGGGGTGACGGCGACCGACTGGTCACCCTCGAGACCGGGCTCGACGACGTCGCCTCCACGTCCGACCCCGTCGACGTCCTCGACCTCGAGTCTTCCCTCGAGCGACTCCAGGAGGTCGACCCCCGCGGCGCCGAGGTCATCGTCTGCCGGCACTTCGGTGGGATGCAGGTCGATGAGATCGGCGAGGTGCTCGGCGTTTCCCGACACACCGTGACCCGCTCGCTCCGCGCGGCCCGGGCCTGGCTGGTCAAGGAGCTGAACGCCGGACCGGCGCCGGCCTCGTCGTGAGACCACGCCCCCCGGCATGAACCCCGAGGACCGCCGCGCACGGGCTTACCGTCTCTTCACCGAGGCCCTGGAGCTCGATGAGGAGCACCGTCGGCGCTCTCTCGTCGAGGCCTGCGAGGGTGACGCGGAGCTCCTGGCCGAGGTGGAGACCCTCCTCGAGGCCGATCGCTCCGACATGGACCTGGGCGAGGTCGTCTGGGGTGACGTCACGCCCTCGGTGATCGAGGGCCTGGCCGGACCGACTTCCGAGCACGCGCCGGGCCTGCCCGCCGGCTTCGAGCTCGGTCGCTACACCATCGTTCGACGGATCAGCAGTGGTGGGATGGCGGTGGTCTACGAGGCCGAGCAGGACGAGCCGCGCCGGCGGGTCGCGTTGAAGCTCCTCCGCGAGCTGGGCTCGGAGGACGCGGCCCGACGCTTCCGCGTCGAGGCGGCGGTGCTCGGCGCTCTCGATCACGTCGGCATCGCCAAGGTGTTCGAGGTCGGCCTCGGCACGATGCCGGGCGGCGAGCGTGTCCGCTTCATCGCGATGGAGCACGTCGACGGCATGCATCTCGATGAGCACGTCGGCTCACGATCGCTGCCGGTGGACGAGGTCATCGAGCTGGTCGCCCGCATCGCCGAGGCGGTGGGGCACGCGCACCGACGCGGCATCGTCCATCGCGACCTCAAGCCGAGCAACTGCCTCGTCGACCGCGAGGGTCAGCCCAAGGTCATCGACTTCGGCGTCGCCTCGATCCGCGATGCCGAGCTCGGTGCGACCCTCGCGCAGACCGCCACCGGCGAGGTCCTCGGGACGCTCGTCTACATGGCGCCGGAGCAGCTCGCGGGACGGCCCGACGCGATCGGACCGCCCACCGACGTCCACGCCCTCGGCACCATCCTCTACGAGCTGCTCTCCGGTCGTCGTCCCCACGACACCGGTGCGCAGGGGACCGCCGAGCTGCTGACGCGGGGGGAAGAGGCCCCCCGGCTGCGCTCGCTGCTGCCCGAGCTCCCGCGGGACGTCGAGGTCATCGTGCACGCGGCGCTCGAGCCCGAGCCCTCGCGGCGTTACGACGACGCGGGAGCGCTGGCCGCGGACCTCCGCCGCTACCTCCGCCATGAGCCCATCGAGACGAGACCGCCCTCGGCCCTCTACCGGCTCGGCAAGTGGAGCCGACGCAACCGGACCCCGCTCAAGGCCATCGCGGTCACGCTCGGCCTGCTCGGCGTTGCGGCCCTCGTGCTCTGGTCGGCACGGGCCTGGAGCGATCACCGTCTCGTCGTGCAGCGAGAGGCCGAGCTCGAGGCCCGCTTTGCCATCGTCCGGGAGCGGATCGAGGCGCTCCGGGCAGCCGGCGACGAGGCCGCGGCCAGCGCTCTCTTCGACGAGCTCGTCGACGACCCGGCTCATGCGGGCTCGCAAGCCGTGGCGCGGGCCTGGCTCGACGAGGGCGAGCGGCTCACCGGCGAGGGCCGACTGTCCGAGGCCATGCCCTCCCTCGGCCTGGCTTACACGCTGGCGCCGACCCCTTCGCTCCGGGCCGAGGCCCTGGAGCGCTTGCTGCGGAACCACCGCGAGATGGGTCGACTGATCGAGGCGGGGGCCGTGCTCGGACTCCTCGAGCGCGAGCATCCCGAGCACGCGCTCGACGACGTCGAGAGCCTTCGCTTCGAGACGGCCCTGTCCCGGGCCGACCTTGCCGCCGCACGGAAGCACCTCCCCGAGGGTGATCCGCGGGAGCCCTTCCTCGAGCTCCTGGCGAGCGCGCCGGCCCTGGGTTCGGTCGAACCGCTGCCCCGAGGCTCGGTCCTCGCGTCCCACGACATCGACGGCGATGCCCGTGACGAGCTGCTGATCCAGCCCCGGCGCAATTCGCTCGCCTGGCTCACTGCCGAGGGTGCCTCGACGGTCATGAACCTGCCGCCGAGCTTGAGGAGCTACGACCAGGACGAGATCACCCACGAGCACGTCGTCGAGCGGGCCGCTCCGGGGGACGAGACGGCGGCCCCGCTTCTCGTGCTCCGGGATGTCCGAACCGACGAGAATGTCCTGTTGGAGGTCGGGGAGACGAGCCTGCGGGAGCACCTGCGGTGGCCGGGAGAGTCGATCTTCGCCCTCGGTGCGGTCGGCGAGGCCGCCGGCAGCGCTCGCGTGTTCGCCGGCTCGGCCTGGCGTGACAACCGCTTCCTGGAGCTCGACCTGCGGGAGAGACGTGTCGAGCCGGCACATCCGGAGACCGAGGCCTGGGGTTCCTACATCACGGCCATGGCCTCGATGGACCTGAACGACGACGGTCGTGACGAGCTGGTGGTCGGCCTGGGGGCACCCGAGGGCTTCGGCATTCGGGTCTACGACACGAGCGGTCCGCTCCGTCTCCTCGCTCGCCGCGGTCTCTGCTACGTCCATGACATCAAGCCCTTCGTGACCGCCGAGGGGCGGACGCTCATCGCCGTCGTCCAGGCCCGCTGGCATCGAAGCAAGCTCGTCTTCCCCGAGGGAGACCACGGCGGTCCGCCTCTCGCGATCCATCTCCTCGGTCTCGAGGACGATCGGCTGGTCGTCGAGCACGTGATCCGTCAGCGGGCGGAGCTCATCGAGATTCACAACGTCGGAATCGGAGACATCGATGGCGACGGGCTGGCTGACATCGTTCTCGCCGAGCCCCCGCGGTCCCGTCTCCTGCGTCAGGTACCGGGGACGGGCGACCTGACCTTCGCCGACCTGACGCTCGGGGGCTGGGAGGTCCAGGCCACGGTCCAGCTCGACGAGGACGCGCCCCTCGAGGTCGTCCTGCGTTCGTCCAGCCTCGACGGGTCCCCGTCGATCCTTCGCGTGCTGGGCCTGCCCGGCGAGCCCTTGCCTCCGCTCCCGGCCCTCGAGTCGGTGGTCTACTCCGCCGAGCTCGCCCCGGCCTGGCAGCGGGCGCTCCAGCTTCGTGACGTGGGCCTGGGACGCGTCGCAGGGGAGTCGCTCGTGCAGCTGGCGACCTTCGAGGTGAGCCCGGAGCAGCGGGCGCGAGCCCTCACCGAGGCGGCCGACCTCATGATGACCGACGAGGAGCGTCACGGCCTCGTGGCGAGGGTGGGGGACTTGCGGGTCGCGGCGGCCGCCGCGAACCGGGCCGAGCCGGCGCTCTGGAGGAGAGCGCTGGAGACGCTCGTCGAGCAGGGACGATCACGGGACGTGCTGAGCCTGGCCCGGGAACGGCTCGACGACCCGACCGTGCCGGAAGCCGATCGCCGCTGGGCCCGGGAGCGGATCGCCGAGCGGGCCGAGCTCGAGGATCCGGCGTTCCGCCAGACCCTGGGCTTCGCCGGTCCCCTCGATCCGGCCTGGCAGGTCGAGCAGCCCTTGCTGATCTACCACGACCCCCGTGGGGCGAGCCTCGACATCGACGGCTTCAACCGCACCGGCGTGCTGGCGCGCCTGCCCCTGCGCCGAGTGGGGACCGACCTCGGGATGAGCCTCGCTGCCGACATCTCGTGGCTCGAGCGCGGGGCGGACCTCCTCGTGGGCCTTCGGCCACGGGGGGCGGACGATCTCGTCCACGGGGTGAAGCTGTCCGGCTATGGCTGGGGCGGGTTCTTGTTCCGAGTAACGGTGGCCCTGGAGGGGGGTAAGGATCACCTCCTCTCCGGGCGCCGGGACGTGACCGAGCGGCCCGCCGTCGAGAGCATCGAGGTCGAGGTCCTCTCCCGCCTGGGGGAGGGGACCTGGTACTCCTTCGACGGTCCGACGGGTGAGAAGAGGACCTTCATCCCGATGACCCACGGGGGGGAGGAGGAGGCCTGGGAGCTGGTCATCATCGGCACCGGTCCGGTGCAGATCGAGAGCGCCTGGGGCCAGGTCCGGCTGCGTGAGCTCCGCCTTCAGGGGCTGCGGGTGGACGCGGAGAGCGCTGCGTTGGGAGATGGGCGTGGTCTCCGGCTCCAGCAACTGCTCGACGGGTCGCGACATCACCCCGACGAGCTTCGTGAGCTGCTCGCGGACCCGGTGCTGCGCCGGGTGGCCGCGGGGGCGCTCCGGCTCGTGCCCACCGAGGTCACCCGGCCCCTGCAGGACGCCCTCGGCCCGGCCGGCTTCCTCTCGCTGCTGCACGACGCCTGGGCCGACGCCATCGACACGTACCTGGCCGAGCCCCACGTCGTCACCGGCTTGCTGACGACCCCGCACCTGGTGAGCGAGCGGGCGGACGAGGACGACCACGCCCTGGCCCTGCTGGTGGCCCGCGGGCGGGCGCGCTGGCTCCAGGGCGATGCCGTCGGCGCGCGCCGGGACCTGCTCAGATCGAGTGAGCTCGTGCGACGCGGGCCGGGCGAGGAGCGCTGCTTCGTCGTCGAGACGACCCTGGCTGAGATCGCGGCGACCCTCGAGGAAGTCGACGAGGCCCGGGTGCGGATGGAGGAGGCCCTCCGCTGCGCACCGGCCGAAGACCTGGGGCGGGATCGGCTGCTGCGACGATCGGTGCTGAGACCGCTCTTGGACGGGACTAAGACCGACTCGTAGCGCGGTTTCGACCTGCTGGCGTGCTCCATCCCTGGTCAGTCTTGCGTGAATGAGGCAAGACCGCTCTCCACCGGGGGCACGCGTCCCGCTCCGACCGGCGTCTCGGCGACGTCGGCGAGGCGGGTCACGGCATCTCAGCCGTCCCCGGTAGTGGAGCCAAGGGACCCCCATGTCGAAGACCGCTCGCTTTCTCACCGCCTTCCTGATGGGCCTTCTCGCTCTCCCGGGCGCCCGCGCCGCCACGCTCACCTGGTCCGCCGGCTCGTCCGGCTCCTGGAGCGATGGCGCCAACTGGACCGTCACCGACGGCACCGACACCGACGGCATCCCCGACGCCGACGACCTCCTCGTCTTCGACGAGACATCAAGTGCTGATGCCAGCATCGACACGAACCTGACCGTCCTGGGCGTGCGGGTGATCGGCAGCTACGCGGGCACCGTCAGCCTCGGCTCGAGCGAGCTCACCGTCCGTTCGGAGTTTGGCGTGGGCAACGTCGGCGGCTTCGATGGCGGTACCGGCCTGATCCGGCTGGGCGGCTCGGTGACCTTCGACAGTGCAGCCCCCATCCACGACCTCGAGCTCGCCGGCTTCAACTCGATCACCCTGAGTCAGGATCTCGCGGCGACCGGTGACGTCACCATCACCGACCTGTTCTTCTTCAACGGCCCGGGCGCCCTGCTCGTGTCGGGCGACGTGACCGCCGACGACCCCAACGGCTGGTCGGGCGGCGGCGTGCTCAGCATGGTCGGTGACGGAGACCAGAGCCTCGACGGGATCGGTCGGCTGTCGAATCTCACGGTCGACCAAGGTCCCGGTGCCCGGGTGCTCGTGAGCTCCGAGGTGGAGCTGTCGGGTGCGCTCACGGGCGACGGCACGATCGTCGACGACGGTGGTCGTCTCATCGTGGCGTCGACCTGGAGCTCCGACTTCGCGGGCACGATCGAGAGCCTGGAGGTCGTGGGCTTCACGAGCATCACGCTGACGCAGGATCTCACCGTCCTCGGTCCGGTCACCTTCACCGACGTCTTCTTCTTCAACGGTCCGGGCAGCCTCCGCGTGGCCGGTGACGTCACGGCCACCGATGCCGACGGCTGGGCGGGTGGGGGAGTCCTGAGCCTGATCGGAGACATCGACCAGACGCTGGATGGGACCGGGCGTCTCTCCAATCTCGACGTCGCCCAGGGCGTGGGAGCCCGGGTGCTGGTGAGCTCGGAGGTGACGATCTCGGGTGCGCTGACGGGGGACGGCACGATCGTCGATGACGGTGGTCGACTCATCGTCGCTGCGACCTGGAGCTCCGACTTCGCGGGCACGATCGGGAGCCTCGAGGTCGTGGGCTTCACGAGCATCACGTTGACGCAGGACCTGAGCGTCGCCGGTGCGGTCACCTTCACCGACGTCTTCTTCTTCAACGGTCCCGGCGCAGTGCTCGTCGGCGGCGACGTCACGGCCACCGACGCAGATGGCTGGAGTGGTGGTGGCCTCACGCGGCTCGTTGGCGACGGCGATCAGACGATCTCGGGGGCTGGACGGCTCACGCAGGTCGACATCAACAAGCCGTCCGGAGACGTGGTGTTCGACGGCTTCACCGGCGACTTCTCGACGCTCTTCGTCTCGACCACCTGGGATGTCCTCGGCAACACGGTCACGGCTGGCAGCTTCCGGCCCGACGGCGGCACCTTGACCGGCACGGGCACGCTCGACGGCAACGTGAACGTCGGTGTCGGCGGCACCCTCGACGCGGGCTCCTCGCCGGGCACCCTGAACATCGATGGCAACCTGGCCTTCCAGGCCGGCGCGACCCTCCACGTCGACGTCGAGGGCGATGCTCCCGGCACCGAGCACGACCAGCTCGTCGTCACGGGAACCGTGAGCCTCGCGGGTGCGACGCTCTCCGCTGCGATCCTCGGCGAGACCACAGGTCCGATCGTCATCATCGACAACGACGCCGCCGAGGGCATCAGTGGAACCTTCGGCGGTGCGGCCGAGGGGGCGCCTCTCGTCGGTGGCACCGTCAGCTACGTCGGCGGCGACGGCAACGACGTCGTTCTCGCCGACCTGCCCGGCCCCGAGACCGATTGCGCGAACGGCACGGACGACAACGGCGACGGCACCACCGACTGCGACGACCCGGCCTGCTTCGACGCCGGCCCCTGCAACCCGGAGAGCGCCTGCAACGACGACGTCGACAACGACCTCGACACGCTCACCGACTGCGACGACCCGGACTGCGTGGACAACGTGGCCTGCATCCCCGAGCCCGACTGCGACGACGGTACCGACGAGGACCTCGACGGCCTCACCGACTGCATGGACCCGGACTGCTTCGGTGATCCGGCCTGCCCGCCCGAGTCCGACTGCACCAACGACGTCGACGACGACTTCGACGGCATGACCGACTGCGCCGATCCCAACTGCAACGCCGAGCCGGCCTGCCAGGAGGCGCTGAACTGCGACGACGGGATCGACAACGATGTCGACGGCAACGTGGACTGCGACGATAACCAGTGCGAGCTCGACCCGTCCTGCATCAACTTCATCAACGTGACGACGACCGCCGACGACCTGACGGCTGGCGACGGGCAGTGCTCGCTCCGCGAGGCGATCATCAACGCCAACCGGAACGACGAGCTCACGTCGGGTGACTGCGAGACCGGTGAGGGCGTGAACGTCGTCGCGGTTCCGGCGGGACACTACGTGCTGACGATCGCCGGCGAGAACGAGGACTTCGGCGCGACGGGTGACTTCGACCTGCGGAGCAGGGTCTGGGTCCGCGGGGCCGGACCGGCCTTCACCGTCATCGACGGCAACGGCCTCGACCGGGTCTTTGACCTCTGGTTCGATCGCAACGAGGTCAGCAACCTCACGGTCACCGGTGGTCATGCCGTGGACGACAGCCTCGATTGTGAGGCCGGCGGCATTTTCTCGGCAGGTCGGGGCGACGGTGGAGGCATCCGCAGCCAGCATGGGGACTTCAACCACCTGGCGAACCTGCGGATCACGGACAACGAGTGCCGCTGCAACGGGGGCGGTCTCGCGGCGACCGGCAGCGTGTTCTCGGGCTCGAACGTGGTGATCGACGGCAACGTGGCCGGCAGGGACGCCGGTGGCATCGAAGGCTGGCGGATGCACACCAGCGGCCAGAACCTCTACAACTGGACGATCTCCGGCAACACGGCGGCTGAGCGGGCCGGTGGTGTCTTGCACAACAGCGGCTGCTGTCAGCTGTCCTTCGTGGGCGCCACCATCACCGGCAACCACGCCGGCACGGAGGGCGGCGGTGTCTATCAGGAGGGCTTCGGTCTCACCCTCCGGGGCTGCATCATCGCCGGCAACACCTCCGGGGGCGCCGCGCTCGAGGACGACTGCGTTCCCGCGGTCAGTGCCTCCAACAGCGTGCTCGGTCTCGATGGCGAGTCGGGTGGCTGCGTCGTCGGCGACGGCTCCATCGTTCCCGACGGTGGAATCGAGACGGTCCTCGATCCGGTCCTGAGGGACAACGGCGGGATCCTGCCCTCCCACGCCCTGGTGGCGGGGAGCCCGGCCATCGATCGGCAGGGTCAGGAGGCCGACCGCAGCCGCTGTGGCACCGAGCTCTGGGAGGTCGACGGGCGCGGCGCTCCACGTCCCCTCGACGACGGCAACTGTGATGCCGGTGCGGTGGAGTTCGGCAGCGTCGCGCCCTGCCTCGACTGTGACGGCGACGGCGTGACCGACGACCTCGACAACTGTCCCGACACCTTCAACCCGGGTCAGGTCGACCGGGACGGCGATGGCCTCGGTGACCCTTGCGATCCCAACGGTCCACTGGAGATGGACTGCCAGGACGGCGGTGACGAGGACGGCGACGGTGACGTCGACTGTGCCGATGCGGACTGCGCGAGCTTCGCCGGCTGCGTCGAGACCGAGTGCGACGACGGCCTCGACGACGAGCCCGACGGCGCCATCGACTGCCTCGACCTCGACTGCGTCCGCGACGTGGCCTGCGGCGACGAGGACACCGACGGTGACGGCATCCCGAATGCCCAGGACAACTGCGCTGGCGTGTTCAACCCCCACCAGGAGGACGTCAACGGCAACGGCGTGGGTGAGCTCTGCGAGGTCACCTACCTGTTCACGGCCGAGGACCCGGCCGGACTGGACCTCGTCTCCTTCCTCTTCTTCGTCGAGCCGCCGCGCGGCGTCCGACACGTGGAGGCGGTCGCTGGTGCCGGTCTCGACCTCGACTGGGACTGCGACGCTCCGGGGCTCGGCTTCGAGCCCTCCTCGCTCCAGTGCGTGAGCGACGGCGCGGCGGTGACGGGCACGGCGGCAGAGTTCGGTCGCTTCGTCTTCGAGCACCTGGGCACGGCGCCGACCTGCGAGGACCTCGACTTCGGCCCCGGTCCGCCCAACGAGTGGCTCGACGACCTCCTCGGGGACGCGACTCCCGAGTCCATCACCTGCGAGGTCTCGGACTGCCTGCCCGGTGACGTCCATCCCGACGGTCTCGGCGACGGCCGGGTCTCGCTGGCCGACTACGTGGTCTCGCGTCGCAAGGTGCTGGGCACCGTGGACCCGAACCCGCGCGACCTCGAGTGCGCCGACCTCCACCCGGGCGTGGTCACCTGCGACGGTGGCAACTCCACCTCGACCTGGTGCCCGGAGGGTGACGCCGAGTTCACCTTCGGCGACTCGATGGTCATCCGCCGGATGGTCATGCGCATCTACGCGCTGGGCTGCGACTCCTGCGCGTCCGTGCTGTCTGCGTCCGTCCCGGCCTTCGTTCCGGGTGACGCCGTGCCTCGCGAGGGTCGCGACGGTCGGGTCGACATCGCCGACGTGGTCTTCGGGCTGCAGGTGGCGGTGGGCCTGGTCGCTCCGAGCGACGACGAGCTCCAGCAGCTCGACGTCGCACCGGTGGAGACCGTCGGCGAGCAGAGCCTGGCTTGGGGCGACGAGTCGGTGACCATCGCCGACGTGGTGGCCCTGCTGCGGAGCGCGGTGGGTCTCGACGAGCTGACCTGGCCCGAGCGCGAGCTCTCGTTGGTGCTCGAGGACGCCCAGGTGCCGTCGGTGGGCTTCAGCCAGCTCGTCGAGGGCTGGCCCGAGTGGGCGGAGGTCACCGACTGGACCGCGGGTCCGTGCGGGCCCGAGGGCGACGCCGATGCCCGTTTCGGTGACGCCGGCTTCGTGGTGACCTGCGTGACCGACCCGGCTCCCTTCGAGGCTCCGGCCGAGCTCGTTCGGGTGACCTACCGAGGTCGGAGCGCGGTGTTGGCCTCGGAGCTGACCCTGACGACCGAGCTCCTCGACGAGCACCTCATCGACCACTTCGGGAGGGTGACCGCACTGGACTAGCGTCCGGTCTCCCAGACCACCGAACGGCCGTCGATCCCCGGATCGGCGGCCGTTTCTTCGTGTCTCGGCCGAATTGGCAGAAAGCTGACCGCGGGTGCTCCATGGGCGAGGCGTCCTGCGTGGATGGGGGAAAGGCCACCGGACGGGGGCATCGCGCCCTCGGATTCGCCATCACTCGGCCCTCGCACCGGTGTCGCCACGAGACTCGTCATGCGTCAGCTAGCTCTTCTCCTTCCTCTCCTCCTCGGCCTGGTGGCGGCACCCGTCGCCCGGGCCGCGACTCTCACCTGGTCGGCCGCCGGTGCCGGCAACTGGTCCGACGGCGCCAACTGGTCCGTCACCAGCGGCACGGACGCCGACGGCGTCCCCGACGCCGACGACACCCTCGTCTTCGACGCGACCTCGACCATGGACGCGACGATCGACGCCGACCTCCAGGTCATGGGCTTGCTCGTGGACGCGGCCTACACGGGGACCATCGGTCTCGGCGACAGCACGCTCACGGTGAACAACCAGGGCTTCCAGGTGAGCGGAGCCGACGCGCTCGACGCCGGCACCGGCACGGTGATCCTCTTCGGGGGAGTCATCGCCAGTGACTCACCGGTCAACGACCTCGAGCTTCCGGGCCCCAACGCCTACAACCTCACCCAGAACCTGACCATCCTCGGCAACTTGATGATCCCGAGCGTCGCCAACGTGAGCGGTGCCGGCGAGCTCCGCGTGCACGGCGACTTCCTGCTGGACGTGCACGCACCGAACGTGACGGTGCGCCTGGTGGGTGACGGCGACCAGACGATCTCGGGTTCGGAGACGGGGAGGCTCCGGAACCTGCACGTGGACAAGCCGAGTGGAAACGTGATCTTGCCGGCCAACATGGACATGAGCGCGGGCACGCTGTCCGGTGACGGTGTCATCACCGGCGACGGTCATCTCATCGTCACCTCGAACCAAATCATCGATTTCGCCGGCACGGTCGAGGACTTCGAGC
>JBCCFW010000031.1:0-52937 GCA_039029535.1 Acidobacteriota bacterium | reverse complement strand
CGCCGGCCGGGCCCCCCCGCCGCGCGGCGCCCCCGCCCCCCCCGGCGCCCCCCGGCGCGCTCGGGGGGGGGCGGGGGGGGGTAGACTCCGGGCGCTCGCGATCGACCCTCCGATCGTCACCCGAAGGCCCGCCCGATGCCGCTGTTCCTCCGCTCGATCTTCCTGCTCGCGGGGCTCGGCCTCCTCGGCGGCCTGGCCCTCTGCGACTTCGACGGGCCGCTGGGCAAGCCGAGCGTCTTCCGGTACGGAGCGCGGGAGGACTTCCACTACCCGGCCGTGGCCGTCTTCGCGGTGCTGCTCCTCGTGGTGGCGGCCCTCCCCGGACGCGTGCTCGGGCTGCTGCGTCAGGTCGACGAGGCGCTGACCCTCGAGCTCGCCACGGGCAGTCGGCGTCAGCGTCTGATCCAGCTCTTCATCGCCAGCGCGGCGAGCCTCTTCCTCGAGATCATGCTCATCCGCTGGCTCTCGGTGGAGGTGCGGATCTTCGCGTACTTCAAGAACCTGGCCCTGCTCATCGTCTTCTTCGGCCTGGGGCTCGGAAGCCTGCGCTGGGAGCGACCCATCCGGCTGACCTGGCTGCTCGGCGGTCTCGTGCTGCTGTCGCTGCTGGTCAAGACCTCGTTCCTCTTCCCCGGCGCGTCGATCCCCGACCTGTCCTTCAGCCTGGGCGGAGGCGAGGCCCTCTACGCCCGATCCTTCCAGGACGCCGGCGGCGTGCTCGGACACGTCGCCGCGCTGGCCTGCCTGTTCCTCCTCGTCTTGCTCCTCTGCCTGATGGTCGTGCCGCTGGGGCAGGTCATCGGTCGGCACTTCCGGGCCGAGAGCGAGCCGGTGGTGGCCTACTCGGTCAACGTCTTCGCCAGCCTGCTCGGCATCGTGAGCTTCTCGCTGGTGTCCTGGCTCGGGATGCCGCCGTGGAGCTGGTTCGCCGTCGGTCTCGCGCTGGTCATGGTGCTGGTTCCCGGTGGCTCGCGACCTCGACTCATGGCGGCGGTGCCCTGTCTGTTGCTGGTGTTCATCGCGAGCTGGGGACGACCGCTGTCACCGGAGGCCGAGTTGCTCTGGTCGCCGTACCACAAGGTGAGCTGGGCGCCGGTCGATCTCGATGGGGTGGAGGAGCCGGTCGCGTACAACGTCCAGATCAACAACGCGGTGTTCCAGCGTCCGACGAACCTCGATCCGGAGTTCCTGAAGACCCTCCCCAAGGGCGTGCTGTCCGACCGCATCCCCTACACGCGTTACAACGTCGCCTATCGGCTCGTGGAGGAGCCCGACAACGTGCTCATCGTCGGTGCGGGGACTGGCAACGACGTCGCAGCCGCCTTGCGTGGTGGCTCGAAGCACGTGGTCGCGGTGGAGATCGATCCCGCCCTGGTCGAGCTCGGCGGTCGCATCCATCCCGAGGACCCCTACGGCGACCCGCGCGTCGAGGCGGTGGTCAACGACGCCCGCGCGTACATGAACCACACCGAGCAGCGCTTCGACTTGATCGTGTTCGCGACGCTCGACTCCCACACGCTCGCGTCGGGCTACACCAACGTCCAGCTCGACCACTTCGTCTACACGTTCGAGAGCTTCCAGAACGCGCGTCGCCTGCTCAAGCCGAACGGTCTCCTCGTCATGCCCTTCGACGCGACGGCCGACTGGCTGGTGCCGCGCTTCCGGGAGATGCTCACGAGGGCCTTCGAGCAGCGCCCCCTGGTCTTCCACAGCCAGCAGTCGGTGGCCTGGCAGTGGGGGAAGTGGATGTTCGTCTCCGGTGACCTGGAGAGGGTCGCGCGAGCGCGGGCGGCCGATCCTCGGCTCGACTTGACCATGAGGGGCAGCCTGCCGGGCGTCCAGCTCGACGCGCCGGTGGATCTCGTGCCCACCGACGACTGGCCCTACCTCTACCTGCCGAGCAACTCGGTGCCCGTCCTCTACCTCGAGATCTCGGCGCTGCTCGTGCTGCTCTTCCTGATCCTGGCGCGGACGACGGGATCCTTGCGAGGAGGGTTGGAGCTGCACTTCCTGTTCCTCGGCTCGGCCTTCATGCTGCTGGAGTTCCAGGGGCTCACGCGGCTCTCGCTCCTCTTCGGCAGCACGTGGATCGTCTCGTCCGTCGTCATCGCCGGCATCCTGACGATGATCCTCCTGGCCAACCTCGTCGTCCTGCGCTGGCGGCCGGAGCGCCTCATCCCGGCCTACCTCGGGCTCGTCGCGAGCCTGGTGGTGAGCGCCCTGCTGCCACCGGGCTTCGGCCTGGGGCAGGGGCTCACGGGTGGGCTGCTCGCCACCCTGCTGACGGTCGCGCCGCTGTTCTTCGCGGGCATCATCTTCGCGACGTCGTTCTCGCGCAGCTCCGACACGGCGCGGGCCTACGGCTCGAACCTCCTCGGCTCGGTGCTCGGGGGGCTCCTCGTCTGCCTGTCGTTCGTCATCGGCATCCGGGCGGTGGTGGTGGTAGCGGCCATGCTCTATGGCCTGTCCTTCCTGTACCGGGGGCGCGTGCGCTGACCGGGTCCCCGGTCCGCTCTCCCGCGAGGTGCTAGGCTCGTCCGGTCGGGCTCGCTCATGGCTTGCGAGGCCGAGCCTTGGAGGTGAGTCATGGCCGAATCAGCCGGTCCGAGCGAAGGCGAGCTGGCGCGGGTGAAGCTGTTCCTGGGGGTGCAGGTCATCTTCTTGCTGATCTCTCCCCTCACCGGGGGCTTTCATTTCAGCGCCTGGTCGATGCTCGACACGGCGCTGCTGATCCAGGCCATCGGCATCACGGGTCTCGTGCCGGTCCTGGAGGAGAAGAGCTGGCGGAAGCTGGCCTTCCGTGCCGCCATCGTCTTCTACGTCGCGGGCATTCTCGACATGGGTGTCAACGTGCTCGTGTCCGGCGTGGCCGGCTGGAGGAGCATCCTCTGAGCCAAGGAGCTCCTCGCGCGGCCAACGGTCTCGCGATCAGCTCGTGGGCGAGGACTGGCGTGCCTCGAACAGGTCGCGCGAGACGATCGCGGCGCCACCGATCAGGACGAGCAGCGCGCTCAGGCTGAGCCAGCGGCCGACCCCGAGCGACGGTTCGTCATGGACGAGCTCGAGACGGCTCGCGCCAGGCGGTAGCAGCACGCCCGTGAGGTCGACGTCGCTGCGACGCAGGCGCACCGCGGTGTCGTCGAGGGTGGCCTGCCAGCCCGGGTCCCAGGTCTGGGCGAGAGCGAGGAAGGCCGGGGCCGGTCCTTCGACTGAGACGCTCAGCAGCAGCCGATCCGGATGACGCTCGACGATGTCGACCGTGCAGGTCGAAGGCGTGGTCGGTGCTTCTTCGGCTTGGTCCTCCTCGACCAAGACCGCATCGACGAGCGCAGGGCCCAGTCGGTCGACGAGGTCGTGCCAGTCCTCGTCAGTCGCGAAGGTCTCGACCCGTCGCACGCAGCTCGCGAAGGGACGCCGCGAGCGTGGACGCAAGAGCTCGTAGGGCGAGCGATCCCCGACCAGCGGCGTGCGCACGCGCAGGACGGCCTGCACGCTCCGTCGATGGAGCAGGGGAGCGAGCAGGCTCCCGTCGCGCTCCAGGGCCTCCGACACCAGCCGCTTCGCCCGCCGGGTCCAGGCGAGCTGCGTGAGGCTGTCGTCGCGATCGAGCGTGGTGGCGAGGTTCCAGGCCTGGAGCCTCCAGGTGTCGTGACGCTCCGACAGCGTCGGCGTGCGGGGGTCGTAGGACGCCTGGTTCCAGAGCGGCCCGTCATCGGCCGTGGCGGCCAGCGGGGCGAGGACCGGCGGCACGGTCAAGGGGAGCGCGTCGACGGGTCGGGTCCGCACCAGGGTCCGTCCGGCCGTGCCGAGGTCGAGCACGACGGTCAGCAGGACGAGCGCGACACGCCAGTGGGGTCTGAGCAGGCACGCCCCGACTCCGGTGCCGGCGACCAGGAGGAGGCGTGGCCCGAGCGAGCCGACGAAGAGCAGGCCGAGGACGGCTGCCGTCGTGAACAGGCCGAGCGCGAGCCGACGCGCTCGTCGGTCATCGTCCACGAGCACGCGCTGGGCCCCGAGCGCGGCGGCCACCGTCAAGACGAGCGCGCAGGGGATCCACAGCTTCTCGGGATAGCGGGTCGTGCCGAGCAGGGGCACGACCCGCCGCACGACGTCCCAGACCACGAAGTGACTGCCGAACGCGGCGAGCAGACAGGCAGCGCCGACGAGGGTCCAGGGAAGCAGGCGTCGTGCCTCGAGCACGAGGGCCACCAACGCGAGCACGAGGGCGATGAGCCCGGCATGCAGTGAGCCGAGGAAGGGACGACGGCCGTGGTCATAGAGCGCACCGGACCAGCGTGCGGCGCGACGTGCGGCCGGGTCTTCGAGTCGGCCGTAGACGTGAGGCGAGGCGAGCTCGACGAGCCGCACCGGCGGCAACGACCAGGTGTCGACGTCCGGTCCTGCCTCGGCTCCGCGATCCGTCCGCTGGAGGAGCTGCCAGGCGGGGACGAGCGTCGCGCTGCCCAGGGCTGCACCGAGCACCAGCGCCAGGCCGGTCAGGCCCAGGCGACGACGAAGATGGGAGGTGAGTTGGAGCGTGCTGCTCGCCTCGGCATCGCCGTTCGCTCGTCGTGCTTCGACCAGCAGGACGAGCAGGAGGAGCGGCGTCAGGAGGAGGACGGTCGGCTCACCACGCAGGCACTGAAGCCCGAAAGACAGCGCGAGACCGAGACCGTCGAGGACACGTCCTTCGCGCAGCACGCGCAACGCGAAGGCCAGCGTGAAGGGCAGCGGGGCGAGGGTGGCGAGGGCCGGCCAGATCTCGGCGCAGGAGAGCAGGGTGCCGCCGAAGGCCCAGCACAGCGCGCCGAGCGTCGCGGCCACCGACGACAGGCTCAGGCAGCGCAGCAGGAACCACGCGCCCAGGAAGCTGATCGCGATTGGCAGCAAGACGTTGAGACGGAAGGCCAGCTCGAAGGGCAGCACCCGAAAGAGCAGGGTGAAGGGGTGCGTCGGAGCCAGCACTGGATTGGCGGCCATCGGCTGGCCCGAGGCGGGGAGCGGGTTCCAGGAGGCCGGACCGTCCGACTCCGCCAGCAGGCGCAGGTGCTGGAGGACGATCGGGCGATGGAAGTGGCTGAGGTCGCCGTCGAAGAAGGTCTCGCCCTTCAGCAACGCGCCGGGGACCAGGAGCACGAAGCAGGTCAGGCCCAGGGCGAGCGTGAGCAGGGGGGGACACGCGGGGGCGCGGTCCGGAGGCGACTCCATCGCCGCGAGCTTATCGTTGCGAGGTCCGAGCGCGAGAGCCCACTCTCGCTGGTCGGATGTCGCTGGCCGAGCGATGGCAATCCTGGGAGGCTGACCGAGACGGCGTCGCCCTGGAGGGGATGGGAGGAGGCGAATGATGACCTGGAGGAAGAGCGCTCGAGCGATCGGGATGTCGTTGCTCGCCACGGTGGGGACCGCCGTGTTCGCGACCGCGGGCGCCGACTCACGGGCCGAGTGGCTCGAGTGGGTCGAGAACGATCGGGAGGTCACGCGGAAGATGTTGAGCTTCGCGACCGAGTCGGGCTTGCACGACGGAGGTCAGTGGGTCCCGGAGCTTGCCGAGCGACATGACGTCGTCTCCTCCGGCGCTCGGGAGCTCGGCTTCGGGGGACGGCTCCATCACTTCCGGTGGCCCGGCGGTCATCTCTCGGCCGAGGCCGAGGTCTTCGCGCACGACGGGCGGGTGGTGGCCTACGAGCTCACCGTGGGCATCGAGAAGCAGCGCGCGGTTCTCGATGCGGTCGAGAAGGTCTGGGAGGAGTCGGGGCCCGACGGAGTCGTCCGCGACAGGGACAGCCTGACCTTCCAGCGCCGCTTCCCGGAGGCCGAGTCCGCTCGCCGCGACGCTCTCGCTGCCGCGCTCGGAGTCCAGGGCGAGCTCGATGCCCCGCGCAAGATCCGCAAGAAAGTCGCTGAGCAACGGTCGGCCTTCGGGCAAGTGGTCGTGGGAGCCCTCTGTGGGTTCGCGCCACCGCGGGAGCCGCCGCGGACGGTCTTCGACGAGCTCGAGGACGATCGACGAGTCGATCTCCTCGCCGCGATCCTTCGCGGCGATCAGCCAGAGTCGCGGGTGCTGGCCGTCGCCCACCTGCGGCGTCTCCAGAAGAACGGGACCACGCTGCCCCCTGAGCTGGTCGCCGCGATGGACGTCGTGCTCGACCTGCCGCTGCCCATCGAGACCTGCTCCGGCTGCATCATCGACTCTCAGGGTGCCCGGGACGCCCTCGCGCACTACGAGCGGAGCAAGGGCTGGCACGAGGTCGCCGACGAGAGCGGGGAGAGGCGCCACGAGAAGCGTCGTGGCATGCGACGTCGCTGAGCCCTCCCCCATGGGAAACTTCTCGCTCACGGAGACCGTAGGGGAGCGCGATGAGCGAGCACCAGCCACCTGCCAAGACCGAGTCGGGCCCGCCTCCGCTGCCGGACTCTCCCGCGCCCAGCGACGGCCTTCGCCGCTATCTCCTCTCCCTGCCCGAACGCACCGTGCGCTCGGCGGCGGCGGTGTCGGCTGGCCTGGTCAAGGAGGTCGCCGACGTCGCGCTGCCCGAGACCGTGCGGGGCTCCAACCTCTACCGAAACACGGTCGAGGGCACGCTGCGCTTCCTCATCGAGTCGGTCGGCGGGGTGGAGCCCGATGACGCGAGCGGTGAGGAGCTGACGGGCAAGGTGGTCGCGCAGTCGGTGGCGGGGCAGGGGATCGAGGCGCTGGGCTTCGTCACCTTCCGGGCCTCGCCGGTGTGGATCACCGCGGCGCTGGCCGACGTCTGCGGAGCCGGGCGCACCCTCATCTCCCAGGTGGCCGACTCCCTGAAGGAAGAGGGGCTGCTCGAGAAGGACGTCGAGTTCGAGACGGTCGACGGTCTGCTCGACGGGCTGGAGCAGACCTCGGGTCGTGTCGCTCAGGCGATCACCTCTCCACCCATGGATGTCGCCTCGCTGCGGGAGGAGTGGCGCGAGATCAAGGAGCACGCGCGTACCATCCCGCCGTCGGAGCTCCCCACCGCCCAGCGACTGTGTGACCAGTGGCAGGAGCTCCAGGACGAGGCGGCGGCCCAGGGCCGCTCGGTGTTCCAGCTCTCCTCGGCCATGGCCATGTCGGCGGTCGAGAGCGTGCCCGATCTCTCCTGGTGGTCACGGAGCGCCGCTGCTGCCGCGCGTCGTACGGGCCAGGTGTTCGCCTCGCCCTTGCTCGACCATCACCGGACGACCTTGGCCAAGATCCGTGAGGACGGCTTCCTGTCCTTCTGGGGTCGACAGCTCGGCCCCTACCTTCGGGCGGCGGCCGCGCAGCTCGCCCCGGGCACCGACACGCTCACCGACCGGCTGCTCGACCGCAACGCCGAGGACGACCCGACGAGCTGACCGTCCTGCGTTAGGCTCGCGGGATGTCGTCCACCAGCTCGTCGCCCGATCCGGCCGGCGCTCGTGATCCACGCGTGCGCGAGGCCCTCCGCCGTCATCGTCGTCGCACCGTGATGTTGCAGGTCGTCCTGCTCGTCACCTGGGCTGTCGCTGGTCTCGGCTGCGGCGTGCTCTTCGCCGACGTGCTGCAAGATGCCTGGCCCGGGAAGTACCTCGGCTTCTGGTTCGCCCAGCAGGGGAGCATCCTCGTGTTCGTCGTGCTGGTGCTCATCCACGCCCTGGTCATGAACTGTCTCGACGTCGCGCACCAGCGGGCGATCGCTGGCCACGCAGCCGAGCAGGCCGCGTCGTGAGCATCCAGGGTTGGACCTTCGTCTTCGTCGGCATCACCTTCGCCGCCTACCTGCTCATCGCCTGGCTCTCCCGCGTGCGGGACACCAGCGGCTTCTATGTCGCAGGGCGCGGCGTGCCGGCGGCCGCCAACGGGATGGCCACGGCTGCCGACTGGATGAGCGCGGCTTCGTTCATCTCCATGGCCGGGCTCATCTCGACTATGGGCCACGCCGGCGGGATGTACCTCATGGGCTGGACGGGGGGCTACGTCCTGCTCGCCCTGCTGCTGGCGCCCTACCTCCGCAAGCTCGGTAACTACACCGTGCCCGACTTCGTGGGTGATCGCTACGAGTCGTCGGTGGCGCGGCTGGTGGCGGTGGTCTGCGCGATCTTCGTGAGCTTCACCTACGTGGCGGGTCAGATGCGGGGCGTGGGCATCGTGTTCTCGCGCTTCCTCGAGGTGGACGTCACCGTCGGTGTCGTCATCGGGATGGCCATCGTCTTCACCTACGCGACGCTCGGCGGGATGAAGGGCATCACCTGGACCCAGGTCGTCCAGTACTGGGTGCTCATCACCGCCTTCCTCATTCCGGCCATCGCCATCAGCATCAAGCTCACCGGCTCGTCGGTGCCCCAGGTCGGCATGCTCGAAATGTTGAGCAAGCTCGATGGTCTCCACGAGGAGCTGGGCTTCGCCAGCTACACGACACCCTTCGCCGGTGGCTGGGACAAGCTCAACGTCGCCTGCGTGACCCTCTCGCT
The DNA here is from genome assembly GCA_039029535.1 of Acidobacteriota bacterium. Lineage (GTDB taxonomy): Bacteria > Acidobacteriota > JBCCFW01 > JBCCFW01 > JBCCFW01 > JBCCFW01. Next base: position 44,492 of record JBCCFW010000031.1, on the reverse strand, counting down.
CATGATCGGCACGGCCGGGCTCCCACACGTGATCGTGCGCTTCTACACGGTCAAGAACGTGAAGGCCGCGAGGTGGAGTGCGTTCTGGGCCCTGCTCTTCATCGCGCTGCTCTACCTCACCGCTCCGGCCACGGCGGCCTTCGCGCGCTACTACATGATCGAGAGCCTCAACGGGAAGCAGAGCGAGGAGCTGCCGTCCTGGTTCACGAGCTGGGAGCAGACCGGGCTCGTTCTCTGGCTCGATGACGGCGACGGCCGCGTGGCCTACCGGGGTGGGGAGCAGGCCGACGACAACGAGATCTTCCGCGGCGGCAAGCTCGGAGCCGCCGAGCTGACGACCATCCGTGTCGATCACCAGGCCTGGCTGACCAGCGGTGGTCGTGAGGGTCAGGACGGTCGCGCGATCTTGCGCGCCAAGGGCCTGGCGGGCCCCGACCGCGACATCATCGTGCTCGCGACACCGGAGATGGCTGCCCTGGCCGACTGGATCGTCGCGCTGGTGGCAGCCGGGGGCCTGGCGGCGGCGCTGTCGACGGCCAGCGGCTTGTTGCTGGTCATCTCGTCGAGCGTTGCTCACGACCTGTACTACCGCATCATCGACTCTGACGCGAGCGAGGCGAAGCGGCTGACGGTGGGGAGGCGGGTCATCGGCTTGGCGGTGGTCGTGGCCGGCTTGCTGGGCATCTTCCCGCCGGGCTTCGTCTCCCAGGTGGTCGCCTTCGCATTCGGCCTGGCGGCCGCCAGCTTCTTCCCGGCCATCGTGCTCGGCATCTTCTCGAAGAGGGTGGGGACCGTGCCGGCGACCTGCGGGATGATCGCAGGGCTCGTCTTCACGGGGCAGTACATCGTCGGATGCGTGTACGGCGGCTGGCCGCCCTGGTGCTTCGGCATCGGTCCGCAGGGCATCGGGGTCGTCGGCATGCTCGTGAACTTCGCGGTGACGCTGGCGCTCACCCCGTTCACCAAGCCCCCGTCGGCCGAGATCCAGGAGCTGGTCGACTCCATCCACGAGCCGGAGCTGTCGTCGGACTCGGCCTGAGGAGGGCTGGAGCAGTCGGGGGCGTGGTCCTCCCGGGAGACTTGCCTTCTCGACTCCCTTCCCTCACGCTGACTCTCACGGCAGGTTTGCCACCGGTTGCCCATGAGCGAGCCCGCCATGACCGGGCTCTGCCGCCAGGCAGCCGGTCGGTCTCGGTTCTCCCGCGTGGGTGACGCCCGGAGCTTCCATCTCTCAAGAATCTGCACCGTCTCGCTGGCTCTTCGGCCCGGCGGTCGACCTGCTTCTCGGTTGTGGCCTCGGCTACATCGCGATTTTCTCGGTCCTCACCGTGTTCGGGGCCGAGCTCAAGCTCCTCGTCCCCCCTTCGGTGGGGCCACTCCTCTCGCTGTTCATCGGCGCGCCGCACTACGGGGCGACGCTCCTGCGGGTCTACGACACGGCGGAGGACCGGCGGCGCTACCTGATCCACGGAGGCCTGATCACCCTCGTCATCTGGCTCGCGTTCTGGGCGGGTGTCCACGTCGGGGTGGTCGCTTCGGCGCTCATCACCATTTACCTGACCTGGAGCCCGTGGCACTACAGCGGCCAGAACTTCGGCATCGCGCTGATGTTCCTCCACAAGCGCGGCGTGCCGGTGTCGGCCAGGGCGAGGAAGCTCCTGCACCTGTCCTTCCAGCTCTCGTTCGGCCTGGCGATCCTCCCCATGCACGGGGCCTCTCCGCAGCTCGAGTACCAACCGTCGGGGCTCGAGCTCGACGCGGCAGGCTTCGTGTCGCTGGGCATCCCGAACCTCATCGGCACGGTGCTCTTCGTCGTGCTGGGCCTGGCCTACCTGACGACGGTGGTCGGCGCGGGGGTCACGCTCGGTCGATCGGCGCGACGGTGGAAGGACCTCGTGCCCACGGGTCTGCTGGTCTTCACGCAGTCGCTGTGGTTCGTGGTGCCCCTGGTCGGCCAGCGCGTCTTCGGTGAGGTCGAGGCCCTCAGCAGCGGGTACGCCTTCATGTGGATCGCCCTCGGCCACATGGTGCAGTACCTCTGGATCACCACCTACTTCAAGCGACGCGAGTCGAATGCCGGTGGGAGGATGGGCTTCTACCTGGCTGCGCTGGCCGCCGGTGGAGCCACCTGGTTCCTCCCGGCGATGATCTTCGCCCCTCACCGGCTCGGTGATCTCACCTGGGACGCTGGCTTGGGGATGCTGGTGGCGTCGGCGGTGAACATCCACCACTTCGTGCTCGACGGCGCGATCTGGAAGCTCCGCTCCGCGCCGGTTGCCAACGTGTTGTTGTCCAAGACCGACGGCGCCGATGCTCCGTCGGCGCTGGGCTCCCTCTCACGTCTCGGCTTGCGGCGTCTGCTCCGCCCAGCGGTGTTGGGCATCGGGGCGTTGTCGGTGGCCGGTCTCTACGCCACTTCCTTCGAGAGTCGCTACGGCTTGAACGGAGGGCTCCAGCGACGCGACCTGGAGCGAGTGGACCTGGCAGTCGAGCGCCTGCACTGGCTCGGACGTGACTCGAGCAGCGCCCGGATCGCGGCCGCGGAGCTTCGAGCGAGAGTCGGTGACCCGCTCGAGGCGATTCAGCAGGTCGAGGACGTCCTGCGCAAGGACGAGACGAACGTCAACGCCTGGTTGGCCGTCGGACGGCTCCAGGGAGGCGTCGGCAACCTCGAACTCGCCATCGCTGCGGCCGAACGCGCGATGGCCCTGGAGCCGACGTCGAAGTTGGCGACCGCTCAGCTCGGCTTCGAGCTCGCGCGCGCGGCGCAGACCCAGGAACATCTCGTGGAGTCGGCTCTGGACTTTGCGAGACAGCTCGTCGAGGCGAGTGAAGGTCAGGATGCGCTTTCGTTCCGTCGCTTGGCCCTGGCGCAGGCGGCGGCGGGCCTCACCGACGACGCCCGCGCGAGCGCTCTGCGGGCGCGGGAGCTGGCGGTGACCTCCGAAGAGCAACGACTCGTCGAGGGTCAGTTGGCGTTCCTGCTGCCCTGAGCGGGCACGGACCCCCTCGTCGTCAGGGACAACCCAAGCGCTGACTCGGCAGGCAGGTCGTCCGGGAGGGCGGTCGCTCGGTCCCGTCGGAGCTCAAGCCGTAGCTGCCCTCGTCGGTGTCGGTGACTGGCACGATGAGGAAGTAGCGGTCAGTCGGCAGCGGCGTGAGCAGCACGCTCAGGGGCGCGCCGTCGCTGTCACAACCGACGGCGTCGTGGCTGTACCAGTCGCCGACCTCGCCCTCGTGGACGGTGTAGTCGACGGCGTCCGGGCTGCAGCTCGCGGACCAGGTGAGGAGGAGTCGGCCTTCCGTGTCCTTCACCACGTGCAGGCCGGTTCCCGGTCGGATCGTGCTCTCCGCCGGCACGTGACCGGGCAGGCCCGGGCCACCGCAATCGACACCCGCGCACTCGGTCCCGATGCCCTGCTCCACGCCTCCCGCCGCGTTGCAGCCCGTCCGCGTCAGCACTACGCAGGTCCCGTCGGCGAGGCAGCATGCGCCCAGCGTGCTGCAGTCGACGTCGGCACAGTCGTTGCCGGGGCCCTGGGGGAGGCCACCCAGGAGCAGGCAGAGCGTCGGGTCGAGGTCGAGGCAGGACGGCGTGCCTTCGTCGTCGAGGCAGCAGCCCTCGGTGGCACAACTCACCGTGGCGCAGTCGGTGCCGAGGACCTGGGGAGAGCCGCCGACCAGGAGGCACTGATCCAGCCCGACGTCGATGCAGCTCTCGTCCAGGCAGCAGGCGGTGTCCTCGCGATCGCAGTCGCGACCCACGCAGGTCGTGCCCGGGCCCTGGGGAACGCCGAAGAGGTCGGTGCAGTCTTCTGGCACGAGCTCGTCGCAGGTCGGCTCTCCGCCGAGGTCCAGCCGACAGCAGGCCTCGACCGCCGTGCAGGTCGTCGTCGCGCAGGTGCTGCCGGCCTCCTGCACGATCCCGCCGGAAGGACCGCAGAAGCCGACGAGCTCGTCGACGCAGCGGCCGTCGGCGAGGCAGCACGCCCGGCTCTCGTTGCAGTCGATGTCGCCGCAGTCGCTGCCGGCACCGAGGAAGCTGCCGCCGAGGCCGTCGCACTCCATGCGGGTTCGCAGGCTGCACCGGAAACCACCGACGCCATCGTCGGTGCAGCAGGCGCCAGGAGTCGTGGAGCAGGCGGTCGTCGCGCAGGTGGTGCCGGGGCCTTGCGAGGTCCCGCCAGCGAGGTCGCAGGCGGCGACCTGGTCATCCTCACAGGTCGAGTCCGGAAGGCAGCAGGCCTGCACGTCGGTGCAGGTCACGGCACCGCAGGCGGTGTCGTCTCCTCGGTAGCTCCCGCCGTCGCCCTCGCACTCGTCCGCGGTGGCGATCGTGCAGTCGAAGCCGCCGCCGGGCGCCGGCACGCAGCAGGCCCCGGTCGGAGCGCAGAGGAAGGTGCGACAGCTCGTGCCCTCTCCCTGCGGCGTGCCGCTGGCGGCCAGGCAGTCGGGGACCTCGAGATCGACGCAGTCCATCGGACCACCGGCGGGCAGGCAGCAGGCCTGGGTCACGACGACGTTGCAGGTCGTCTCCGCACAGCTCGTGCCCAGGGCCTCGGCGGTGCCGCCGGCCAGGGCGCAGTCCTCGGCGTTCAAGTCGAGACAGCGACCGTCGTCGAAGCAGCAGGCGCCGAGGTCACAGCCGGTGTCGGCGCAGCGCGTGTCGGGGCCGAGGGAGCTGCCGCCCATCGCCAGGCAGTCGGCGACCTCGAGATCGACGCAGCCCCCCGGGCCGCCGGGACCGTCGGGCAGGCAGCAGGCCTCGGTGACCGGGCAGGTGACGTCGGCGCAGGTGCTGCCCGCTCCCTGCGGCGTGCCACCGGGAATGACGCAGGTCACCACCTGGGCGTCGGCGCAGCTTCCGTTGGGGAAGCAGCAGGCCCTCATCTCGGTGCAGCTCGTGTCCGCGCAGCTCGTGCCCTCGCCGAGGGGAATGCCGTCGAGGGCCTCGCACTCGGTGGGGAGGAGGTCCATGCAGGTGTAGACGCCGTCGCGATCCTCGGGGATGCAGCAGGCCTGCTGGGCGCGCAAGCTCGCTGCCGAGCCGAGGAGGCCGAGAGAGCAGCAGGTGAGCAGCACGAGGTGGCGGAGCGGCGACGTCAAGGAAGGGCTCTCCAGGCTAGGGCTTCGTTCGAGAAGCTAGGTTGCCGACAGTGGCACTGTCAAACCTGACGAACGCGCGGATCCACGCGGAATTCGACGTTTCGGGGTAAGTTCGTGCCAACGCTCCCTTCGTTCCGCCGGGAACGACTCGGAAGACGCCATGGTCTCGTCCCTGCCAGCCTGCCGGTTCGGGCGCCTCGTCGCCGGTGCGCTCGGCCTGCTGCTCGTCGCCGTTCCGGCGCAGGCTGGTGGCGGCTCGGGCGGCCCCGACGTCTTCGGCTACACCTGGGTGGACAGCGTCGACCCGAGCTGCGAGGCGAGCGAGCCACGTGACGGTCGGCCGCTGGCCAACGACGAGGACTTCTTCGACGGCGCCGGCTTCGCCAACGTCCTCGGCCCCTTCGATCTCGGCTTCGACTTCTCCTTCCACGAGCGCATCGTCCGACGGGTCTGGGTCAACCGCAGCGGCCTGCTCTTCTTCGACGAGGAGCCACCGGACCGACGCTTCGAGATGGCCGCCGCCATCCCCACGGCGGATGACGGGGCGCGGGGCTTCCTCGCTCCGTACTGGGACTTCCTCAACGTGCAGCGGCCCTCGTTCTCCTGGGAGTCGTTTCCGGCCGAGGGCGTGTTTCAGCTTCGGATGACGGCCGAGACGGTGTTCACCGGTCATCAGCTCACTGTCGACGTCACCCTCTTCGAAGGCGGTGACATTCGGATCGCCTACCCCGATCCGCCCGATGCCCCCCGGGCCGGCTCGATCGGCATGGAGTCCTTCGGTGAGCTGTCGGGCACGGCGCTTCTCCAGCAGGGAGTCGAGCTGGGCGGACTGGTGCTGCCGAACGACGGTCCCTTCGCGGCGTGCTTCGAGCGCGTGTCGAACCTCGACTGTGCCGCTGCGATGCCGCTGCCCTGTGGACTGAGCTCCGGGAGCTCGCCCGTCGCGGTTCCTTCGCGCGTGTCCACCTACGGTTGCGTCGCCGGCGTGAGCCACGACGGCAACGAGTCGCTCCACGTCGTGGACCTGCCCCTCGTGGGCGACCTCGACGTGGAGGTCACCGCCGCGGGTCGGTCGCTGGCGGTGTTCCTCCTCGATGGCTGCGACGAGTGGGCCTGCCTCGGAGGCGGCAGCTCGACCGCGACGGCCAGCACCCTCGAGCCGGGCTCGTACCTGGTGGTGGTCGACGCCGAGACACCGGCCGACGAGGGCGCCTTCGACCTGACGGTCACCTGCACGCCGCTCGCGACGCCCGTCGCCTGCGAGGAGGTGATCGTCGACACGACGGTCGGGCAGTCCGAGCGGCTCTCGAATCACGACTGCGTCGAGGGAGCCGACACCACCGGACCCGAGCGCTGGTACTCGCTCGACCTTCCCGCCGATTCGAACCTGAGTGTCCGGCTCGACTCGGCCAGCGGTCGCTCGCAAGTCCTCGTCATGGACGCTGCCGCCGAGTTCACCGCGACGAGCTGCCTGGTCGGTGGTGACCGTGCCGTGAGCCTCTTCGAGCCACCGGCCGGGAGCTACCTCATCGGTGTCGACGGTCCGGCGGGGGCCGGCGAGTCGTTCACCTTGGAAGTGTCGTGTCAGCGGCGTCTCGACTGCACGACGGCCACGGAGCTGCGTTGTGGTGAGGTCGTGGTCGGGGACACGTCCGCCGGGAGCAGCGACGTCGACGTCTACCCGTGCAGCTCCCTCGTGCTCGATGGACCGGAGCGCGTGTTCCGCTTCGACAATCCGATCCGGCAGCCGGTCGCGCTCACGCTCGACGATGGCGCCGAGCCCTCGCTCGATCTCCTCCTCCTGTCGGAGTGCAACGAAGGAGCCTGCGTGCGCTGGGCCGATCGCGAGCTCGAAGAGCTCTTGCCGCCCGGCACGCACTGGGTCGTCGTCGACGGCCGTGATGGAGCGAGCGGTTCCTTCGAGCTCACCCTGCGCTGTCCGAACGCCGTCGATCCCGAGCGGGTCACGCTCGTCGGTGCGCCCGGCGACTGCTTCGAGCAGAGCACGACGGTCACGGTGAGCCCTGAGCTGAGGAGAACGGACGTCCTCTTCGCCCTCGACCTGACCTCGAGCATGGAGGGAGTGCAGGCGGCGATCCGTCGCGACTTCGACCTCATCATCGATCGGCTCGAGCTCGCGGCGCCCGACCTCGCGCACGGGCTGGTCACCTACAAGGACCACGACACCGACGGCGTCGGGGAGAGGCCCTGCCCTCACGTCGCGGGTCGCTATGGTGAGACCGGCGACTACCCGTACCGACTGGAGCAGGCGATCACCTCGGAGCGCTCCGAGCTGTGGAACGCCATGTTCGACCTGGAGCGAGCGAGCGGAGGAGGGGACGCGCCCGACGCGGCGGTGCGGATGCTCGACGAGGTCTTGCGGGACGACCGCATCGGCTGGCGACCGAACGCGCGTCGGATCGTGGTCAGCTTCAGCGACGCGCTGCCTCACGACTGCAACGTGCTCGAGTGTCTTGGCGCCACCGCCAGCGTTTCCCGTGGCGTCGACCTCGGGCGCGATGGCGTCCCGGAGACCGATGACGAGCTCTCGACCCTCGAGCTCGTGCAGGAGCTGGGCGAGGCGGGCGTCACCCTCGTTCACCTGCACTCGGGGCTGTTCGACGAGGACGGCGGCTTCTCCTACCTCGAAGTCTGGGATTGCTGGGCGGCGCTCACCGGTGGTGTCGCCGTGCCGCTCGAGCCCGACGGCCTTCCGCCGGACGGAGGCTCGCTCCCCGAGCTGCTCGGGGCGCTCGTCGAGGACGAAGCGCAGGGCTGCTCGCAGCTCGAGCTCGTGGCCGAGCCCGGCTTCTCGGCCTGGCTCGTCGAGCCGGGTGAGCCTCTCGAGGACGTCGACTTGCCGGTGACGGCGGACTTCGACGTCGAGATCTGCATTCCCTACGGGACGCCGGAAGGGGAGACCGACTTCGAGATCGAGCTGAGGTGCGGGGCTGAGCTCGCGCTCGGGCAGGTGGTGAATGCGACGGTCGTCGAGTGCGCGCCACCTGGTGTCGTGCCACCGCCCGATCGCGATCTCTGCCCGGGTGATCCCGTGAGCCTCGATGCCTCCGCGATGGGCCTGGAGAGCTGCGTGGGCGTGCCGACTCATGAGTGGCTCGATGCCGCCGGTGCGGTGATCGACACGGGCCCGATCCTGGACCTCGTCGCGGACGTCACCCGCGTCCTCACCGTTCGAGTGACGTGCTCGACCGATCCGAGCTGCTACTACCAGCGGCCGGTGACGATCCGAGTGGATGCACCGGGACTCGCCACGGCGCGGGTCGAGGACGTGATCGATTGCGACCTCGGCCTGCGCGTGAGCTGGGACGCGGTCCCGTTCCCACGAGGCGGTGGCTTCCTCGACCTGCACCGCAGCACGGTCGACTGTGCGGATGCACTCGCTCAGCCACCGATCGCCACCGACCTCGTCGGCCTGGGCGAGTGGATCGATCCCGCGACGGCGAGCGGCGTGACCTACCACTACGTCCTCGTAGCCGAAGACTCTCCGGGCTCGGCCTGCTTGCCGTCAGGACCACGTGGCGGAGCGGTGACTCGGCTCTGCCTCCCGCCGATCGTGGACGTGACAGATGGCGCCACGCTCCCGCCGGGAGTGGGGGCCACGCTGCGATTGGCGAGGGAGGGCGACGCGGTGTTGCTCACCTGGCCGGACGCCCGGGCGCTCACGGACGGCGAGGACAATCACCTGCTCAGGTCGAACACGACGCCCACCGGCCCGTTCGTGCGGCTCACGCCCGACGGTGACCGCACGCGTTCGTACCGCGATGCCGACACGAGCGAGCCAGTGCTCTGGTACGAGCTCCAGGTTCGTGATTCGTGCGGCCGGGTGTCGGGACGCGAGTTCCCCTGACCCGTCGACTCCTCGCGAGGCTTCAGGGACAGCGACAGGCCAGGTTGAGCGCCTGGTCGGCGTCACAGCCGACGGTGTCCGTCGCTTCGGGACGCTCGATGCCGGACGAGTCCCGTCCGTACGAGCCCTCGGCGTCGTCGCGCTGCCCGACGACCACGAAGAAGAACGACGGGCCGCTGGCGCTCAGGGTCGCGCTGGTCGGACCCACGAAGCACTCGGCGAACTGGTACTCGTAGGTCGACACGGCGTCGAGCGGACCGACGTGCACGACGTGCTGGCTCGCGTCGCAGGCGGGCTCGAAGCTGAGCTGCAAGGTCGCCGACGGTCGGTCGAGTCGGACACGGAGGTCGGTGGCTTCGCCCGGTCCCCAGGGAGGGCCGACGATCCAGAGCGGGTCGGCCGGGTCACCGGCTCCGTCGGGATCGGCACCGAGGAAGGCGTCGTTGCGGGCGGTCGAGAGATCGGTGAGGGACTGACCGCCGTCCTCGTTCATCTCCCAGAGGCCGACCAGCCCGTCCTCGTCGAGGAAGACACCGCGGCAGTAGCGCCGCCAGACCTGGTCGGCGTTGAGGTCGATGAACCAGGCGGCCGCGCTCTCGATGCGACCGGCGAGAAAGCCCGTGGGCGAGGCGGTGCCGGAGGGAGGGTCGGTCGTCTCGTGCGTGCAGCCGAGCGTGAGGCTCTGGGTGCTGTTCGCGCTGGGAGTCGCGCTGCTCGTGCAGGTCGCCTGGGGCTCGCCGTCGACGTACAACGCGAGCTCCCCGGCCAGCGTCCGGGTGGCGGTCACGTGACGCATGGTGTCGTCGGCGACGAAGAGATCGCCGATGGTGCACTCCGGGAGCGCGACGCCCGAGCAGTCGAACGGGTAGCAGCTCCGTGTTCCCGCCGCGTCGTCGATCCGGAAACCGAGCTGTCCCGTGGGGGTGACGTGGAGCTGCCAGCTCTGGTGGCCGGAGACACCGTCTTCGCCCCGGGCGAGGACGGTCACGTCGGTGGCCGGCAGCGCCGTGCGGACCCAGGCCATGAGCGTGAAGTTTTCGGTGGGGAAGGTCGGCGAGAAGGGGACGGTCAGGCGGTCGTCGATGCCGTCGAGCTCGAGCAGGCCGGCACGCCCAGGGCCTGGAGCGAGCAGCAGGCAGAGAGACACGAGCCCGATCGAGACGGCGCGCAGCGAGAGCGTCACGGAACCTCCGTGACGCGAATGTACTTCATCGACGTTGCCCAAGGCATGATCGACCGATGAGCCGACTCGAGCCGAGCCGAAGTGAACGCCGACTGCTGCCGTCTTGCCTCCTCGTGGCGTGGCTCGTCTCGATCGGGGCGGGCTCCGTCGGTGCCGAGGTGCCGATGGAGGGCCATCTCATCGCGCGCTCGCCTTGCCCGGCTCCCGTCTCCATCCGCAAGGGCACGAACCCCGGCAACGTGCGACTCGAGATCGACCACGCCTACGAGCTGCTCGCGGGTAACAAGACGACGCCGTCGCACTACCTCGTCCGCGTGCGTGGCGCGCGGCCGGAGCGACGCTGGGTCGCCGTGGACTGTGGTGAGCACGTCGTCCCGGCGACGGCGATCACCTCGCGTCCGGAGCCGCGTCCGGCGAGCGGGCCACGACCGGCCACCGCCGTTCTCGCCATCTCCTGGCAGCCCGCCTTCTGCGAGACACGCGAGCGAGTGCCCGAGTGTGCGTCGCAGGTGCCGGAGCGGTACGACGCGAGTCACTTCTCGCTCCACGGTCTCTGGCCCCAGCCGCGCAGCAACGCCTACTGTGACGTCGCCCCGAAGCTGGTGGCTCTCGACAAGAAGCGGCTCTGGAAGCACCTGCCGGAGCTTCCGCTCTCCGCGCCGCTGCGACGACGTCTCGACGAGTCGATGCCGGGCACGCAGTCGGGTCTTCAGCGACACGAGTGGATCAAGCACGGCACCTGCTACGGCAGCTCGGCGGAGGAGTACTACGCCGACTCGCTCCAGCTCCTCGATGAGCTCAACGCCTCGGCGGTCCGCGAGCTCTTCGTCGAGCGTCTCGGTGAGCGCGTGTCGACGAAGGAGATCCGACGCGCCTTCGACGAGGCCTTCGGGCCCGGAGCCGGCGAGCGCGTGCGGGTGGCTTGCCGGGACGACGGTGGTCGTCGGCTCATCGTCGAGCTCACGCTGGGCCTGGTGGGGAAGGTGGAGGACGACAGCTCGCTCTCCGCTCTCTTGCTCGCGGCCGCCCCAACCGACGCGGGCTGCCCCGGCGGAATCGTCGATCCAGCGCTGTTTCAGTAGCGATCGGTTGGCGTTCGAGAACCCGGTGGCGTTTCCTGCGTAGAAGAAAGCAGTCCATTCGGTCCAACGTGCGCTCGCGGTGACGCGAGGAAGGGGGGACTTCCATGCACTGCTACCAGAATCAGAGCTCGGTTTCACATCGCTCGCGGCTCATCGCCTTGCTGCTGTGCTACTTCTTCGGCATCTTCGGCGTGCATCGCTTCTATGCCGGTCGGCACGTCATGGGCGTGCTGCAGCTCTTCACCCTCGGTGGCCTTGGCATCTGGACGCTGGTGGACCTCATCCTCATCCTCGTGGGCGAGATGCGGGACGACCGCGGCCTCCGCGTCTTCCGCTGGCTCGAGCCCGGCTCCTGTCGCTGCTCGACGCCCGGCTACCAGCACGTCCCGTGCGGCTACTGAAGGCGGGCTGGCCACTGCTGAGCTAAGCTCTCGTCGTTCGCACCGGGTGGGACTGGAGCGACGACATGACGAGACCGACCGCTCTCGCGGCGACTGCCGCCACGCTCACGCTGCTGGCCACCTTCGTTTCGACGGTGAGCGCCAAGGAGCACTTCGGGCACGAGGACTGGGGGGAGGTCCTCGCTGCCCGAGTCGACGATCAGGGGTTGGTCGACTACGCCGGGCTCGCCGCTGACCGCGCGGCTCTCGACCGCACCGTGGCGACCGTGGCCGCCCGAAGCCCGGCCACTCATCCCCGGCTCTTCCCGACTCGCGACCACGAGCTCGCCTACTACCTCAATGCCTACAACGCGCTCGCCATCCACGGCGTGCTGGATCTCGATCCCGAGGTCGAGAGCGTCTGGAAGGGCGGCCTGGTGTCCGGCTACCGCTTCTTCGTGAAGCGGAAGGTCGTCGTCGGCGGGAAGAAGACGAACCTCCGCAAGCTCGAGAACGAGGTCATCCGGAAGCGTTACCGCGATCCGCGCATCCACGTGGCGCTCAACTGCGCCTCGGCGGGCTGTCCACGCCTGCCTCGAACGCCCTTCGTCGCCGAGACCCTCGACGAGCGGCTCGACGCGCTCACTCGTGACTTCGTCACCGACGACCGCCACGTTCGCGTCGACGTCACGGCCCGGCGGGTGTCGCTGTCGAAGATCTTCGACTGGTTCCGCGAGGACTTCATCGACACGAAGCGAGGTGGTGCCGGCGGCACGCTCCTCGACTGGGTGAACCTCCATCGACCACCCGAGCAACGGATCCCGACGGACTTCGCCGTCGACTTCCTGCCCTACGACAAGCGGCTCAATCGTCAGGTCTCGGCGAGAGGTGAACGATGAAACGCCTGCGACGCTGGCTCCGCGCCCTGCTGAAGCCCCGCACCGACGAGCGCGAGGCCCTCAACCGCGAGCAGTGGGAGCGCTTGCCGGAGCGCCTGCGGACGCCGCAGCAGGCCTCGGGCCGGGCCTACGTGGGCTGCGGCGCGACGCACGGCGTCATGGAGCGCTGCAACTTCTCCTGCACGAGCTGCTATCTCTCCGACGTGGCCAACACCCTGCCGCCGCTGCCCTTCGACGAGGTGCGCGAGCAGCTCGAGACCCTGCGACGTCACCTCGGGCCCGCCGGGAAGGCGCAGGTCACCGCCGGTGAGGTCACCCTGCTTCCCCTCGACGAGCTCGGACGCATCGTCTCCCACGCGCGCGACATCGGCCTCGACCCCATGGTCATGAGCCACGGCGCCCGCTTTGAGGACGAGCCCGAGTACCTCGAGAGCCTCGTGCGCGATCACGGGCTGGAGAAGGTGTCCATCCACGTCGACTCGACGCAGCGTGGTCGTCGTGGTCACTCACCGGGAGCGACCGAGAAGGAGCTGAACGCCGTCCGCGATCGCATGGCCGCGCTCATCCGCCGGGTGCGTCGAACGACGGGCCGCAGGCTGCACGCCGCACAGACGGTGACGGTGGTCCCGGAGAACGTCGTGGAAGTCCCCGACATCATGCGTTGGTGCGTCGCCAACGCCGACGCGTTCCGGATGATCAGCTTCCAGCCGGTGGCCGAGGTCGGTCGCACGCGGGATCGTCGCTCGGGGACGACCCTCGATGACGTGTGGGAGCGCATCTGCGACGGATTGGGGCGGCGTGTCCATCGATCGCCTCTGCTCTTCGGTCATCCCGACTGCAACGTCGTCTGTCCCGTGATCGTCGTCGACCTCGGTGATCGTCGAGAGATCGTCGAGTCGGTCCGCGAGGGCGACGCCTGGGACCTGGCGGTCGTCCGTCGCCTGCTCGAGCACGGAGGCGGGATCCGGCAAGTGGGAGCGACCTGGACCGAGCGCGTCCTGCGTCGTGTCGGGGTCGTGTTGCGCAACCCCGGCGTGCTGGCCTGGGGACTGCCGTACGCCCTCTACCGGCTCTGGGGTGAGCGCCGCTGGCTCCCGGCAGCGCTCGGACGTCTCCTGACGCTCCGACCGGTGCGCGTGCGACCGCTGGCGATCATCGTCCATGCGTTCATGGACGCGGAGGAGCTGGCAACCTCGCTGGGTCAGGAGCGGCTCGCGGCCTGCACCTTCAAGGTCGCGGTCGACGGTGAGATGGTCTCGATGTGCGAGGTGAACGCGAGCGGCCTGCGGCGGGAGCTGAATCTCGCTCAGCGTGAGCGTCTGGTCCCCGAGCGGGCGGCCGAGGCCGGCGCGTCCCGCTGAGGCGGCCTGTCCGGTCGACCGGACGACCGTGAGCCACGTGGTCGCGATTCGCTCACCGTCCCGGGCCCTCGTGAGCGAGGCTCAGGCATCGCCATCCGTCTCTGGGGACCGACCGTGCTCCGACCGTCATGCTGGCTCTGGCTCGTCCTGCTCCCGCCGATCGCGTTCGCGCAGCAGCCCCTCGGAGACGAGGAGCGCGGACGCGTGCTCGACCAGGTCGACTCGCTGCTGAAGGAACGCTACGTCTCGGCCGAGGTCGCCGAGGCCTGTCGCGCGCAACTGCGCGTGGAGCGGAGCACCGGACGTCTCGACGAGCTCACCGACCCGAGCTCCTTCGCGCAGCACGTGACCGACCTGCTCCAGGCGGTCAGCAGCGATCGTCACCTGTGGTTGAAGGTTCGCGATCCCGACGAGGTGCGTGAGGCTCGCGACGACCCCGCCCGTGCTCGCGCACGTCGTGACGAGCTGGCCCGACAGTCCAACCACGGCTTCGAGCGGGTGGAGCGTCTCGAGGGCAACATCGGTTACCTCGACCTCCGCTCGCTCTCGCCCAGTCCCGAGGCTCGGGAGGTGGCCACGGCGGCGATGACCTTCCTGGCCCGTGCCGACGCGCTCGTCCTCGACCTGCGTCTCAACGAGGGCGGGAGCCCCGAGATGGTGCGCTTCCTCTGCTCGTACCTGCTGGCCGAACGAACGCACCTGAACACCTTCCACTGGCGAGTCGGCGACCGGAAGGACGAGCTCTGGAGCCTGGAGGAGGTCCCGGGGCCTCGGTTGAGCGAGGTGCCGGTGATCGTGCTGACCAGCCCGATCACCTTCTCCGGCGCCGAGGGGCTGGCCTATCACCTGCAGGCGCTCGGACGGGCGACCGTGGTGGGGACGGCGACGGGGGGAGGGGCGCACCCGGGCAGCCGCCTCCCCGTCGGCGAGCGCTTCCTCCTGTTCCTGCCCCAGGGCCGCGCGGTCAATCCGATCACCGGCACCAATTGGGAGGGGAGCGGCGTCACGCCCGACGTCGCCGTCGAGGTCACCGAGACCTTCTCCCGGGGGCTGGCCGTCGCGCTGGCCGCGGCGAGAGAGCATCAGGAGCAGCGGCTCCTGGCGCTCGACGCCGGGCTGCGAGAGCTCCAGGACGAGCTCGGCCGAGCGGTGGCGGACGGCGGGACCGGGGGCGCCTCGCGCGCGGCGTCGGTGCTGAGGGTCGCCGCTGGCGACGGTCTCGTCTCCGAGGCGGAGATCAACGCCATCGGCTATCGCCATCTCGGCGAAGGCCGGCACGAGCTGGCGACGGCCGTGCTGGCGCTCAACGCAGAGCTGCATCCGCAGTCTGCCAACGTGCACGACAGCCTCGGCGAGGCCCTGGCGGCGGCGGGCGAAACGGAGCGGGCCGTCGCCTCGTACCGACGATCACTGGAGCTCGACCCGGGGAACGCCAACGCGCGACGCCAGCTCGTGGAGCTGGGCGCGCCAGGGTCGGTCGCGGCACCGCCCCGGGAGTGACCGGGGAGGGGTGCTGCTAACCTGGGCTCCCGTGGAACGGAGGCTCAGGATGAGCGAAGACCGATACAGCGAAGAGGAAGTGGCGGCGATCCTCAAGCGCTCGGCGGAGATCGAGGGCGAGCAACGCCAGGTGGAGAGCTCCGACCGTCTCAGCCTCTCCGAGATCGAGCGCATCGCCGCCGACAGCGGCCTCGACCCCGCGTCCGTCCGAGCGGCGGCCGCCGAGATGACCCAGGCTCCGGCGACGACCTCCCGCGCTCCCAAGGGCCTCCGTCTTCATCACCAGCGGCAGGTTCCGGTGGCCCTCGACGACTCGCAGGTCGAGCGTCTCCTCCTGAAGGTGGGAGAGATCCTCGGTCGGCAGGGCCTGGTCTCCCGTGAGGGCGGCGGCTGGCGGTGGAGGGAGAGCGAGGGGGGACGGCGACTGCAGGTCGCCGCGGCGTCCCGCTCCGGGGTGACGGCCCTCGAGATCACCGAGGACCTGCGAGCGTCGGCGTTCTTCCGGCACGTCGGCTGGATGCTGGGGGTGTCGGCGCTCACCACCGTGGTGGGCTTCGCCTTCGGGCTCACCGTCGAGGGCACGGTGGCGGAGGCCATGGTCGTGGCGCTGCTGGGAGCCGTGGGAGGGGCGAGCAGCGGTCTCGCGATCGGTCACCAGGGATTCCGCGGTGCTCGACGCGAGCGCGCCGCCGAGCTCGAGCGGCTGGTCGCCGAGCTCGATGAGGACGCTCGAGAGCTGGCAGGCGACGGCGGTCGCGTCATCGACGGCACGCCCCTCGAGGCCGACGCCGAGCCGCTTCCGCTCGAGGGTGCCCGTTCGAGCGACGCTGCGGGCGAGCCCGCGCGCCGCGGGACACGTCGCCGGCAGCGCGACCGGAGCTGAGCGCGTCTCAGTCGGGCGACGACGGGCGACGCACGGTCCCACCCACGACCATCGCCGCCGAGATGATGAGCAGGTTCTTGATGATGTACTGACCCTCCATCGTCGGACCGAAGGGGATGCGGCCGGCCTGGAAGGTCACGGTGGGGAGGATCACCAGTGGCAGGAAGGTGCCGAACATCTGGAGCGCGAGGAGCCCGATGGCGAGCCTGAGCGACGCGTGGAAGAGGAAGGCGACGCCGATGACGACCTCCCACCAGCCGATGATGGCGAGCCAGGTCTCGGCGGGGAAGAAGGGCATCCAGTCGACGGTGGCGAGGACGAGCGGAGCGGCAGGCGACAGGCCCAGCGGCTTGAGAATGCCGAACCAGATGAAGATCACCGCCAGCGACACCCGCAGTGCTCGCGTGCCGTGGGCCGCCATGACGGCGCTGATGCGACGGTCGAAATCGTTCAGCAGGGTCGGCATGTCTCTCTCCAAGTTCGCTTGACGGCATCGCCATCAAGCCCATTTTAAAGGTGGGCACGGTCCGACCACGTGAGCCATCCCACCTCGTGACGTGATCGGGCGCGTCTCGCGGAGGGAGCAGGAGGAGAGAGGCCGCATCGATGGAAGAGGAGAACTGGGGGGGCCTCCTCCGCGAGCAGGTCCTGGCCGCGCAGGCACGGCTCAACGGCACCCTGAGCCCCGACGCCCTCGCCCTGCTCGAGGATCAGGGTGAGCACGAGACGATCCTGCGTCTTCGTCACGACGCGGGCGTGGAGCTGGCAGACCTCACGCTGCGTGCGGGGATGTACGACCGTGCCGCCCGGCACTACCGCCATCGACGTCGTGCCAGCCAGGAGCTGGCACGTCATCTCGAGACGAGCGGTGACCTCGAGGGGGCAAGCCTCGTCGAAGAGGGCCTCGCCCGCGATGCCTGGCTGTTCGGTGATCTCTCCCTGCTGCAGCGTTTCGTCGAGAGAGTCAGCCAACCTCCCTCGGGACGGGCGCTGTCGATCGCGAGCCTCCCGACCCTGCTCATGTACCAGGTCATCCTGCACGGTCGTCCTGACGCGAGCCCCTGGACCGAGCGGCTGGAGGCGTCCGTCGCGCGGGAGCGTCGGGCGTTGGGGGAGCTGCGGGCGAGTGACGACGAGAGACACGTCCCGGCTGCCTGGCTCGACGCGCGTCGCGCCATGGCCTGCTACTGGCTCGGAGCGCACGACGAGACGTTGAGGCTGGCGACCCGCGCGCTCGAGGTGTTGGTCGAGCGCGATGCCGACGTCGGCGAACGGCACGGACACGGGTCGGAGCGCCGGGGATGGTGCTGGCGCCTGCAGGGAGTGATCGCGCTCCTGCAAGGCGAGGAGGACGCGGACCAGCGCGAGGCCGCGCGTCGAGCCTTCGAGCGGGGGCTGTTCGAGAGCAGTCCGGAGCCGGAGCACGATGGTCGCGACCTGGTGGTCCTCAACGTCGCGGCCCGCCGAGCCCTGCTCCCCTGGGACGATCCGATGACCCAGTTCATCGGTCACTTCCCCTGGCTGCTTCGAACGCTGGACCCTCACTGGTTGCGCACCGAAGGTTGAGCGGCGTCCTCACCACTTGCGGTTGATGGCGAGCCGAGGTCGTTCGCCGAGGTTGTCGCTGCCGGCGTGGACACAGTAGGCATCGAGGAAGAGCACGTCGCCCGGGTCGGCTTCGATCTCGATGGGATCCTCGAGGTCCAGCGACGCGAGGGCCTCGTTCAGGTCGCTCAGCAGCTCGAAGCGGCCCGGGTCGCTGCGCGCCAGCGCGGCGACGCGACGATGCGACTTCGGCCAGACCACGGTGGCCCCTCCCTGCGAGCGCACGGGCGTCAGGTAGGTCATGGCGGCGATGCGGAAGGGGGGAGGGAGACTGCGGTGGTGCCACTCCGGCAGCGAGTAGTCGAGGTGGGCTCCGAGACGACGCCAGGTGCTCCGAGAGATCGGGAGACGGTTGACCGTCATGGTCTGCCGAGGCCGAGCGTAGGTCGCGGGGTGGTCGCCGACGAGCTGAGCGGCGGCCGCGAGGACGTCGTCGTCGTAGCAAGCGAGCAGGCGCTCGTCGTCGAGGAAGTGCGGGTGCGGACCCAAGCCAGCCCACGTGTTCGGCCGATCAGGGTCCGCACCCGTGCACTCCCAGGCCGCCGCCGTGGCGGCCTCGACCACGTCCTTCGGGATGAGCCCGGACGCGAGAAGGTAGCCGTTGCGCAGGTGGCTCTCGACCTGAACCGGGCCGAGCGGCGCGCGTCGGCGACGGCCCGCCAGCTCGAAGCGTGCCTGGGCGACACGGCTCCCGAGGGCGCGCCAGGCCTGGCGTGCTTCGGTCGTGATCACCCGCGTCACTGCTGCGTCTGCCATCGATGCGATCCCCTCGTTCGGTCGGCTCGACGTGCGTCGTCGAGAGCCATCGGCTGAGGAAAGGAGTCGTTCGCGAAGGTCGTCTTGTCCAACGGCCGAGACGATGACGACGGGCTCTCGGACTGGAGGAGTGAACGTCGGCGCTGGCGGGTCTTCGGGCCCTGCTCGGGCGATCGCGACGGTCGCTCAATCGGAGCTGCCGTTGGCTCGGCGAAGCCGACCGTTGCCTCGGCGGGAGTGGCGAGGGGGGAGGTCCGACGGCGACAACCCTGTTGAGCGTCGTTTTTTCGACGCGAGGCGCCGGAGGGACCCGAGTGAGGCGATGGAATGGGGACTCCCTCCTCCAAGGCTCGGACCACGACACCCCCCCTAGCTCGTCGTTCGAGCTCCCTAGGGGCCCCGTCGATTTCGGTCGGCGGGGCCCCTTTCTTGCATCGGCTCCGACGATTTGCCGCTGCCTTGCGCATTGATAGGTAGAGGGGATGGCGGCCGGCATCGCGTCGATGCCGGGTGACCGGCCCCCGAGCACGCGAATGGCATGGCTTCGACCTTCTCTCGTCTCGTCCTGGGACTGGCCGGATTGCTCCTGGCCGGCGCCGCCCACGCTCAGGTCCTCGATCTCGACCGGCACTACCTCGAAGTCCCGAGCAACCCCACGCTGCAGCTCCTCGGCGACTTCACGCTCGAGGTCTGGGTCTTTCTCAACAGCCACGAGGGACAGGCCGGCATCATCGGCAAGACCTTCGAGCACCTCCCCGCGCCGATCGACGTCTACCACGCCAATGGTCGGCTCGAGCTCCTCTGGGGGGACGGTCGAACGCCACATGGTGTCATCACGACCTCGCTGACACCCACCTGCGTCTGGACGCACCTGGCCATCGTCGTTCAGGGAAGCAGCGTCCGCTTCTACATCAACGGCGTGCAAGACTCCGAGTCGGTCTGGTCGACGCTGGTGACCCGGGTCGACGTGGGCACCCCCCTGAGGATCGGATCGCGCGACGATCTCCTCACCATGTTCGACGGCAAGATGGATGAGCTCCGGCTCTGGAGCCACGCCCGGACGCGCGAGGAGATCGACGGTCAGCGCTTCAGCGAGCTGGCCGGAGACGAGCCGGGGCTGATGCTCTACTACGACTTCAACCAGGGAGTCTGCGGGGAGGACAACACGGGGCTCGTGGTCGAGCCCGACCGCAGCCCGATGGGCAACGACGGGACGTTCATGGGGCTCGGCCTGGGTGGCTGTCGCGCCAACTACGTCTGTGCCGACTGTCCGGCCGGACCGGACTGCCCGGACGAGCTCGACGACCCTCTCGTGCCCGGTCCCTCGGATCAGGACGGTGACGGCATCGATGACGTGGACGACTGCGCCCCGCTCGATCCCGGCGACGGCGAGCCGGTGCCGCCCCTGCGCGACCTGCGGCTCTCGGAAGACTTCGGCAGCCTCCGGCTCGACTGGGCGGCGGCGGACTCGGGGATGACCGACCCGTCGGCGCACCACGTGCTGCTGCGCGGCGAGCTCGCTGCTCTCCATGCCGAGCGTGGCTTCGCGTCGGCCTGTCGCATCGACGCGACGCCGGCCAATTGGTTTGCCGGTGAGTCCATCAGCCGAACGACTCCCTCGTACTGGTATCTCGTGCGCGGTGACAACGACTGCGGTGCCGGTGCCCTGGCCTCGCTGGGTGAGGCCAGGGCCGAGCTCGAGATGAGGATGGTGGAGGTCTGTGGGCCCTGAGTGAAGACCCCGGTGAGGATCGCGATGAGATAGTCTGACGGCTGGAGGGAGCCTGATGACTCGACACGTCTGCGTCGCGATCCTGTTCTTCATCTTCTCGTGCCCCGTCACGAGCCGCGCGCTACCGGCGGGTGCCGTGCTGCTGGGGAGCGGCGAGGGACGCATCAGCGAGGGGGGTCCGCATCTCGTCCGCCAGGATGGCGAGATCCTGAGCTTCGTCGGCGACCTGGCGGTGACCGAGCGGGGCGTGCCGACGTATCAGTTCGATCTCTGGTGGATGGACACGACACTCGACGGGACGATCCTGGCGGAAGGACGTCTCGGCGGCCCCGACAATGAGCAGCTCCGCGCAGCCACCGCGACCAGTGACGGCGGCCTCGTCCTCGGTTCCGACATCCCCTCGGACGCAACGGGACTCGATGCTCTCCTGGTGAAGTTGGACGCAGCGCGTGAAGTCGAGTGGCTTCGTGCCTACGAGTCCGGTGGGGTCGGCTCCACGTTCGAGATCTTCGAGCGAGCCGACGGCAACTTGCTGGTGCTCGGCTTCCACGCGCCTCACTCCTGGCTGGCCTCGGTGTCGCCGGAGGACGGCTCGATCTTGCAGTCGGTCGTGCTCGATGCCGGGGAGTTTCACGTTGCAGACGTCGCGGCACTCGACGAGAGTGGCGGGCTGCTCATCGGAGGAGAGAGTCGTTTCGAGGACAACTTCGACTTCTGGCTCGTCAGGCTCGACTCGGACCTGAGTCTCGTTTGGCAGTTCGCCTACGGAGGAGATGGCGAAGAGATCCTCAACCGAGTCCTGCGCCGCGAGTGTGGCGGCTGGCTGTTGGTGGGATGGACCTCCTCCTTCGGGCCAGGCGTCCCCGATGGCGCGGACTCTTGGGTGGTCGCCCTCGATGACGATGGCAACGTCGACTGGGAGGTCGCCATCGACACCGAGCTCATGGAGGGTGCCTATCAGGCGATCGAGCGGCCGGACGGTGCTTTCCTGGTGAGCGGGATCACGAGCGCCATGGATGCTTCGGTGACCGACATCTGGCTGGCGGGCCTCGAAGCTGACGGCTCACCGACCTGGGGCTTCGTTCTTGGTGGCGAAGCGCAAGAGATCGAGGCCCGCCTCTTCCAACTCGACGACGGGAGAGCGCTCGTCACCGGACAGACGGCGTCGTTCTCAGCGGACCTTTGGGGTGATGCATGGCTCACGTGGACCGGAGCCGACGGACGGCTTCCGGACTCGTGCACCGTCGCGCGTCCCCTGGACCTCACCTCCATGCCGACGAGCGCCGTGCGAAGGGAGACCTTCGCGACGACTCGCGAGCTGGCGGTGACCACGCACGAGCCCGAGCTCGGGGCCTCGTCCTGGTCGACGGCTCGGCGGGAGCAGTGCTGGGACGACATCGTGGACCCGCCGCGGGACACTCCCTCCGAGGTGTCGGGCACCGACGCGGAAGAGCCTCTCCGGGTGACCGCCGACGGCGTCCTGAGCTGGGAGGAGCCCCTCGTCTCCGGCAGCGACACCTTCACGGTCTATCGTGGGCGGCTCGCCAGGCTCCCGAGCTCCGCGTCGGCGGCCTGCCTCGTCACGAACCTTCGGGAGAGCACGCTGACGGACCCTGAGCTGCCCGAGCCCGGTGAGGGCTGGTACTACCTCGTCGCGGGGGAGACCGCGTCAGGGGAGGGGTCGCTTGGCACCGAGTCACCGGGGACGGCGCGGGGCTGGCTCACGCCCTGTCCCTGCAGTCCGTGACCTCGAGCTTTGAAGACCCGAAGCGCGTGGACATGATGGGCGGATGAAGTCCTCCCTCGTTGCCCTGACGGCCCTCGGCTTTTCGTTCATCTTGGTCAGCTCGGCGGGAGCCGAGCTCGCCACGCCGGTGAGCCCCTGCTCCGGCTGCGAGATGCTCGGTGAGTACCAACAGGACTTCGAGAAGCTCCACCTGGCACGCGACTCCGGCGGGGAGCCGTCCATCGTCACCATCGAGGGTCGGCTGACCAGTCACCTCTACCGTCGGCCGGCTGAGCTGACCCAGGTGCAGCTCGCCGAGGGCTACGAGGCGCAGCTTCGAGCGGCGGGCTTCACGATCTTGCTGACGTACTCACCGGACGATGGGAAGGTGCCGGCGCTCACGACGCGGCTCTACCCCGAGATGGGCGAGCGACGCTACGAGAGGGACGGGCGGAGCCTGGGGAGCGATCCCCGGATGATCGCTCCCTTCGGGACCTTCTACCTCTCCGCGACGAAGACGGCTCCCGGTGGCGACACGCACGTCGCCATCGTCCTCGGCAGCAAGCGCAACCTCCACGTCGTCGACGTGCTCGAGACCGGTGTCTTCGACGAGGACGAGGTCACGCTCGACCTCTCGGCGCTCCGCGCGTCGATGACGAGCTCGGGCAAGCACGCCCTGCGTGAGATCCGCTTCGCCTCCAACAGCCCGACCTTGCGCGGCGAGTCGCGTGCGGCCATCCGCGCGCTGGCCGAGTACCTGCAGGAGAACCCCGACCTCCACTACTACGTCGTCGGCCACGAAGACGACCGGGGTGAGCTGTCGCGCAGCGTCGGCCTGTCGGAGAGTCGGGCGCGGGCGGTGGTCGAGGCTCTCGTCTCCACGCACGGCATCGCGAAGGGCCGCGTGCTCGCGCGGGGCGTCGGGCCGCTGGCGCCGCTGGGCAGCAACGCGACCGAGGAGGGGCGTCGGCTCAACCGTCGGATCGAGCTCGTGCTGCGGACCAGCCGCTGAGTCATCGGGCGGTGTCCGACATGAGGAGAGCCGAGATCGGCTGGTCATCCGGTCGTCGAGCAGCGAGTGAGAGGGTGAGCTCGTGGTCGGCAAGGACCTCGAGCTGCATGGGGGTCTCGATGAGCTGGTCTCGCGTGTTCTCTGGTCGTGGTCCCGTGGTCGTGGGTCTCGTCATCGTCGGCCTGGCGATCGCGCCGACGACTGCAGCGAGCGCGGAGCGTGGGCCGCAGGGCTCCGTCACCACCGACCTCGCCGAGGCGAGCCTGTCCGAGTCGGCGAGGCAGGACCTCGAGCGGCTGCTCACCGACTGGGCGCTGTCGATCAAGCGTCGGGACGGGGGACGACTCGTGGCGCGACGTCCCGGTGACTTCACCGAGGCGGAGTTTCGCCAGCGGGGTCTCCTGATACGCCGGAAGCCTCGGCGGCGCGCACCGACCTGGCAGCTCGTTCAGCGGATCGTCGCCTTCGGGCGGGCGGAGACGACTCGCGAGCTGACCGCCGGCGAGCCCCGGGCGCTCGGCGACCGGGTGGAGCACGAGCACGGCCCGATCGTCGCGCGCTACGTGAATCGGCGTGAGCAGCTCGAGCAGCAGCTCATCGTCCGGGAGAGCCCACCCGACGAGTGGGTCGGTCCCCTGGTGGTCGACCTGAGCCTCGAGGGGGAGCTCATCATCTCGCTCGTGGAGGACCGCCACGGCGAGGCTCTCGAGCTGAGGCGCTCGGGGAAGCCTGCGGACCTCCGCCATGGTGGGCTCACCGCCGAGGATGCGAAGGGGCGGGCGCTCCGGGCGAGCATGACGCTCGTGGAGGACCCGGAGAGACGGTTGCGTCTCGTGGTCGACGATCGAGGAGCCGCGTTCCCCATCACGATCGGCTCGACTTGGACCGAGGTCCTGCCGGTCAGGGGCGAGCGCGACCGTGGCTTCGGGCCGACCTCGGTGAGCGGAGACACCGTTCTCGTGGGAGATTCGGGCGCGACGATCGCCGGCGACGATGTCGCCGCGGCCTACCTCCTCGGACGTGAGGGCGGACGATGGCGTCTGCTCCGCAAGCTGAGTGATGGCGAGGGTGAGGCCGGCTGCGAGAGCGGTTGCACCTTCGGCTTCAACGTCGCTCTCGATGGCGACCTCGCGGTGGTGGGAGACCCTCGCCAGGAGCTCGCCCACGTCTACTCGCGCGACCACGGCGGCCCCGACCGCTGGGGAGCGATCGCGAGGCTCGCACCCAGCGCCAGGACCCACGGTCACTTCGGCATCGTCGTCGCGGTGCGTGGAGGCGACGTGGCGGTCGCCAACTGGGATGGAAGCCGTGGCAGCGTCCTCACCGTGTTCTCCCGTCACGTGGGCGGTCCCGAGCAGTGGGGAGCCGTTCGAGAGCAGCGTGTGAGCGGCCACCGGGTGAGGCAGCTGCGAGCTGGCGATTGGAGCTGGATCGACCGCCAGACCACCGGCTGGGGCAGGGGGCGAGCGAGCTCCGGACCCGGTCGCCGCGGGCATGCGGGGCGTTCGACCGAGCGCTGAGCCGGCGCATCGGCTCCCGTCACGGCGACGAAGCCCTCGACTCGTCCCCGTGCCGCGTGGTCTGCTCTGGCCTCCACGTGTCGGCCCATCGTCTCCTCGGGAGCCCCCATGCTTCGCTGTTCATCGTCACTGAACGCCTTCGTGATCGTCCTGGCGCTCGCTTTCCCGCTGCTGGCGACGAGCCAGCCGGCCTCGCCCGAGAGGCTCAGCGTGATGGTTCACCTGGACCAGGGGGCGGACCGAGGTCCGCTGAAGGCGCTCGTCGCCCAGCAGGGGGCCGTGATCCGCTACGAGTACCGGCTCGTCCCGGAGCTCGTCAACGTCCGCGAGCTCCCGCGCTCGGCGGTCGGCCTCCTGGCCCAGCTTCCGGGGGTGGTGAGGGTGGAAGAGGACCTGCGGGTGAAGGCATCACTTCAGGAGAGCACGCCGCTCATCGGAGGCCTGCAGTCGCAACTCGCGACCGCCGGCTTCCCCTACGATGGAGAGGGCGTGCGGGTCTGCGTCCTCGACACGGGCATCCGGGCCGACCACGCCATGTTCGGAGACCGTGTCGACGTGGCGGCCGGTTACGACTTCGTGAACGACGACGCCGATCCGACCGACGACGACGGCCACGGCACGCACGTGGCGGGCATCGCGGTGGGCGGGGTCGGCCTGACCATCACGGACGGGTGCAACCCTCCCGAGACGATCATCCAGGGCCTCGCTCCGGCCGCCACGCTCATCGGCGTGAAGGTGCTGGACGAGTTCGGCGGAGGGTCGGGCTCCGACCTTCTTGCAGGCATCGATCACTGCGCCGACCCACCGGGCGGCCTCCCCCGGGCCGACGTTCTCAACCTGAGCCTCGGTGGAGCGGTCGGTGCGCCGGGGCCCTGTGACCACCTCGGCGCAGCCTTCGATGCTGCCGTGGATCTGGGTGTCGTCATCGTGGCTGCCTCGGGCAACAACGGAAACGCCGATGCGATCGACTGGCCCGCCTGCGTGAGCTCCGTCATCGCGGTGGGGTCCACGACGGACGGCACCTGCCTGTCCCCGGGCTTCCCGGTCGACACGGTCAGCTCCTTCAGCAATCGCGGGTCCGTCCTCGACGTCACGGCGCCGGGTGAGCGCATGCACTCCGCCGATCACGACTCCACGACGGACTACAGGCTGAGCCAGGGCACGAGCCAGGCCTCGCCGGTGGTGGCGGGCTTGGCGGCCCTGCTGCTCGACGCCGATCCGGCGCTCACGCCGGCCGAGCTGCGACAGGTCATCCGGGACGGGGCCGTCGATCTCGGACCTCCGGGTTTCGACAATGACTTCGGGCACGGTCGCGTCGACGTGATCGGCAGCCTGAGCCTGCTCGACCTCGAGGAGGTCGTCCCCACCATGGCCGAATGGGCGCAGCTCCTCCTCCTCGGGATGCTCATGGTCGGCGGGATCGTCGTCCTCCGCGGGATGCGCCCCTGAGCCGACGGCGAACACGGCTGGTTCGACCCGAACTTGTCCGGTTCGTGTCCTCGATTCCTCACCCGCGTGACCGCAGGTTCACGACAGCGGAGCGGCCGACGCGTCGCTCCTAGCCCGGACTATTCATGAGTGTCCGTCGCGAGTGGCCGGAGATGCTAGCCGAGAAGGGTGAACGTAGTCTCGAGGCCCGGAAGCGCACTTGACCGTGCGTTGAGGACCGAGAGGCGAGTACGCCCTTCGCAGGCAGCAGATCTGGTCACGCAGCAGGAGACTCCTGAATTGTCCGGGCAAGTGGACCCGCTCGAACGCAGCCGGCCGACGGCCGGTGGAAGGACTCAGGGATGCACCTCACCAAGACATTCGCCGCTCTCGTCGTCATCAGCTCGCTCGCGCGCCCCGCGTTCGCGCAGGGCCGCATGACGCCCACCGACCCGGTGCTGCAACGCCTGGTCAGCATCGAGCGCAACACCGCTCGCACCGCCACGTCGACTCACCTGATCGCTGGCTCGAGCCGCGAGCTCGTGGCCCAGCTCGAGCTGCAGGTCGCAGAGACGGGCGCCGTGGTCGAGTCGAATCAGTCCCTGCTCGGCACGCTCCAGGACATCGAGGTCCTCGTGCAAGAGCTCCCCGAGCTCGTGCGGGCCGTGGACGCCCTGCTGCCGGGCCTGTCGCGGCGCAACATCGGCCCCTTCGACGTCGAGCTCACTGCCGGAAGCTGTGGGGCCAACGAGCTCGAGAAGCAGGTCCTGACGGCGCCGGGTGGGGGCATCGACGTCATGTACCGCGTCGAGAACACCGGTCGGTCGGACGTCAACGGCGATGACTGCACCTTCGACGTGGTCGCGACCTGCATCATCCAGAACCCCTTCCTCGAGAGTGAGCCCGGCGCCGGCAGCCCTCCGGGCGGTGGGCCCATCGCGTCGCTGACCATCGTCGAGACCGTCGGACCCGGCGAGACCTCGGCGGTCATCGCCGGCAACTGTCAGGACATCCACTTCTCGAACTGTCGGGGCGGCACGCGGGACGACGCGGAGTGCACGGGGATCGCGCGACTGCAGCAGTAGTCGAGCCTCGGGACGTCGTCTGACTCCTGGCGGCGTCCCGGCTAATGCCTGCTGGAGCCGGACGTCCTCGTCTCCGGAGGGGGAGCGCGAGGTCGAGATGAGCGGCAAGGGACGAGCGGTCATCGGGGGCGTGGGCATCGGCGTCCTCCTCGCCTGTGCCGCGGCGGTCGTCGTGAACTGGGACAGCGCCGAGGCCGCCTGGGATCGGCAGGTGAAGAGCGCGAGCGCCACGCTCTTCCGAGTCGGCGAGCTGGGCTCCATCGCTCATCAGTTCGAGAAGACACACGGCTTCCGGCCCGAGACGAGCTACGTCAGCGACGGCGAGCGTCGGGTCCTGGGAGTGGCCTTGCCCGGGCCGCCGCCGGCGGAGACCGGCGTCGAGGAGCACGCCCGCGAGATGGCGCTCTTCGCCCTCAGCCAGACGACCTGGCACGACCGCATCGACGACGTGAGCGTGTCGGTGCCAGTCGCTGCTGGTGACGAGGTCGTCACCCATGCGTGGCCGCTGAGGGAGCTCCTGCCGGGCGAGCCTTCCGACGAGAGTGAGATCGACGCGTCCTAGCCCTTCGTCACCAGGTCAACGTGAGGGCGTCGTCGCTCCGGCCCAGGCGAAGAGTCGGAGCGACCTCGTCACCCGACGCGTCGAGCAGGCGGTACAGCGTCAACGGCTCCGTGCGGAGCAGCGCATCCGTGTCGTCGAAGGAGCCAGTGAGCGGGACCTCCATCGGCCAGCCTGCGTCGAGGACCGAGTCGGGTCCAAGGGGGAGACCCAGGCGCTCGGGCCAATCCGTCGAGAGGTCGGGTGTCGTCGCGCGATGGAGACGGGCGGTCTCCGGCACGGCGGTGTCACCGAGTCGGATGATGGCGTCGCGCGTGCCGCCTCCCGCGATCGGCCGGAGTGAGACGAAGACGTTCACCGCACCGTCCTCGGCGAGGTTGGTGGCGGGGCCGGCCACGAGGTAAGCCGGGATGCCGATGACTCGGTAGTCGTCCACCGTGTCGCCGTCGACGTCGAGCGTGTCGTCGGTGGCCAAGAGCAGGCGGCTCGCGGAGAGGTCGGCGACGTCCTCGGCGAAGAACAGCATCTCGCGACCATCCAGCGTGCTCCAGACGTGGGCTGCCTGACCCAGGTCGTTCACGCTGACGTCGTGGACCATGCCGTCTTCCAATGACTCACCGTCGAGCGTGTCGCCCTTGCGGACGGCCACGCTGGCTCCGTGGGCGATGGCGTGATTCCGAGCCGCCGGTCCGCTCGTGTAGGCGGTGAACAGGTACTCGCCAGACGAGTTGATCGCGACGTGGTCGAAGCGGAGCCAGCGCGTGCCGTCACCGGTGGGCTGGCCCTCCACCGCGACCAGCGAGCCGTCGACGAGGACTGCGCCTTCGTCTCCACTGGGGGCCACGAGGTCGACGAGCCCGATCCCATGACGGCCGTCGCCCGAGAGGTGGTGGGCGAGTCCCAGGCCTGGTCGGGAGATCGTGCGGTCGTCGAACACGTCATCGGAGCGCAGGACGACCAGGGGCTCACCACCGGGAGCGAGACGGTAGAGGACTCGTCCGAGCGTTTCCGTGCCGCCCTCGTCGTTGAAGCCCGCGACCCAGTGGATGGTGCCGTCGTCGAGCATCTCGGGGCCGCTGTGGAAGGTCGTCGTCGTGCCGGTCGGGAACCCCGGCGCCTGAGTGTTCTCGACGATGAGGAGTCCGTCGCGTGTCCAGAGCGAGTCTTGACCGGACGTGAAGATGCTGATCACGAACTCTCCCGAGTCGCCGAGGCCCATCGTGTCCTCGATCTCGGTCAGGTCCGGTTCCGAGGAGCTGAGCCAAGCCACGTCGCCATCGAGCCACACGCCCTGAGCACCGTCCGACAGGCCGAAGGTGCATCCGACGACGCCGTTGGCGTTGGTGAACGGTTGGTTCACGAAGCGCACGGTGGCGTCCCCGATGGTCTGCCGCTCCATGAGGACGATCGTGGCCGACTGGCTCCGAGCCAGTCCCGAGGTGGGTGACGACACCGAGAGCCAACATGGCAGGACGAGGGGGAGAAGACGGCTCAGCCTCCGCGTCGTCGGTGGCCGTCGTGCGGCTCGAGACGGGCAGGCGTCGACCGCAGCTCGGGAGCACCGTCGAGTGGGAGCGGGAGGCTGAGCTGTCATGTCCGGAGTATCCGGTCCGTGGTATAGATCGGAAAAGTATCAAATTGGTCTCTCTGGATGACATCTTGATATGGCTCTCAACGTGCTCTCCCCACAGGACTTGCTGGTCATCGCGACCATCGCCGAGGCCGGGACGCTCACTGCTGCGGCCCAGGAGCTCGGGACCTCGCAACCCGCGTTGAGCCGAACGCTCCGCACGCTCGAGGCGCGGGCGGAGGCGCCGCTCTTCGAACGACGGCTGCAAGGCGTGACACCGACGGTGGCCGGAGAGGCCTTGCTTCGACACGGCCGCGCGGTCCAGGCGATCACCCGTCGAGCCGAGGACGAGCTGGCGGTCGTCCGCGACGAGGCCGGCTCCGAGCTGCGGGTCGGCATCGTTCCTCGGCTCTCACCCGTGCCCGTGGCGAGGACCATCACGACGCTCAACCGGGAAGCTCGTCCGGTCCGGGTGAGCCTCACGCTCGGAGCCGAGCCCGAGCTCCTCGACGACCTGCGCGAGGGTCGGCTCGATCTCCTCCTCGCACGACAGGGGCAGCCGCTGGCGGAGCTGCGCGTGACACCGCTCTTCGAGGACCAGCCGGTGCTCGTGGCCCGCGTCGACCACTCGGTACGCGATGGTTGGGACGAGCCCGACTTCGACGCGCTGGCTGCCTTGAGTGAGCAGCGGTGGGTCCTTCCGCCGGCCGAGGATCCGGCGACGATCCGACTGAAGGCGCTGTTTCGAGATGGGGGACGCGAAGCGCCCCGGCCCGGCCTGGTCACGCACGACCTGCCGCTCGCCGTCGTCATGGTCCTGGAGGCGGGCTATCTCTCGGTGTTGCCCCAGGCCGTGCTGGCCTTCGGCGGCCATCTCGTCGCGGCGGCACCTCTCCCCGTGACCCTGCCCGGTCCACCGGAGTCCGCCTGTCTCCTCCAGCGGCCCGACATCGAGCCGACCGGGGCGCAGGAGCGCTTCGTCGAGGTGCTGAAAGGGGAGCTCGAGAAGGTCGGTCTCCATTCATCGAGCGCGCCTTGACAAATTGAGTTGTCAAGGCCGACACTCGGGCATGCTCGACGTCGAGGTCATCGAGGAGCCCGAGGCGGCGGTGGTCGCCTTGGAGCCGTTGCGCGCCCGGCTGCTGGCCGAGCTCGCCCGACCCGCCTCGGCGGCCGGGCTCGCCTCGCGTCTGGAGCTGCCACGTCAGAAGGTGAACTACCACCTGCGCGCGCTCGAGTCGCACGGGCTCGTCACGGTCGCGGAGGAGCGGCAGTGGGGAGGCCTGACCGAACGCCTGCTCGTGGCGACCGCCAGCAGCTACGTCGTGTCGCCAGCGGCGCTCGGGCCCCTTGCTGCCGAGCCTTCGCCTGACTCCGACCGCCTGTCTGCGAGCTACCTGGTCGCCCTGGCGGCGCGGGCGGTGCGCGAGGTCGGGGCGGCGTTTCGTCGAGCGACGCGCACCGGCAAGCGTCTCGCGACGCTGTCGATCGACACGACGATTCGGTTCCGCAGCGCCGCCGATCGCGCGGCCTTCAGCGAGGAGCTCACGACCGCGGTCGCGCAGCTCGTCGCTCGCTATCACGACGAGGCCGCGCCGGGAGGCCGGGCGCATCGGCTCGTCGTCCTGGCGCATCCCCGGCCACGTGCCAACACGAAGGAGACGAGAGCATGAGCGTGCAGCACGACGACTCCGGACACCGACGCGTCGAGGTCGAGGTCGAGGTTCCCGGCACCCCGGAAGAGGTCTGGAAGGCCATCGCCACCGGCCCCGGCGTCTCGTCGTGGTTCGTCCCGTCGACCGTCGAAGAGCGCGTGGGCGGTGAGATGAAGTGCTCGTTCGGTCCGGGGATGGACTCCATCTCCAAGGTCACGGCCTGGGACGCGCCTCGTCGGCTCGAGGCCGAGAGCCACGACCTCGGCCCGGAAGCACCGCCGGTCGGGACCGAGTGGATCGTCGAGGCCAAGGACGGTGACACCTGCATCGTTCGCGTGGTCCACAGCCTGTTCACGAGCAAGGACGACTGGGACAAGGAGCTCGAGGCCTGGGAGAGCGGCTGGCCCGACTTCTTCCGCATCCTGCGGCTCTACCTCGTTCACTTCCCCGGCCAGTTCGGCACGCAGGTGCAGCTCTCGGCCATGAGCGCCCAGTCGGCTCCGGAGGCCTGGAACGTGCTGCGTGCTGCCCTCGGCGTTGGTGACGTGATCGAGGGTGACGAGCTCTGCGTCGAGGTCGAGGGCTTGCCGGCGGTGCGTGGGCAGGTCGAGCGGGTGGGCCGACCGGGTGAGGCTCCCCACGAGCAGGAGCTGCTGCTTCGCACGAGTGAGCCGGTTCCGGGGCTGACCCACTGGTTCACGCTGGGCCTGGGCGAGCAGACCGTCGTGTCGGTGCGCTTCTATCTCTTCGGCGACGAGGCTGAAGCGACGGCGCAGACGATGGAGTCGACCTGGACGCCCTGGTTCGCGGAGCAGTTCCCACCACCGGCCTGAGTCAGTGAGTCGCCGGGCTCAGTGCCGGGTCTCTCCTGGCTCGGCCGTCCGGGTCGTCCAGGCCTCGCGCACCCGGCGCATGAGCGTGGGGTACACGATCAGGTGCCGGAATGGGTTGATGAGCGCCATGTAGCCGCGTCCGAGCCAGCCCTGGGGCTTCACGTACACGGCCATCTCCGGAGACCAGCCGTCGTCGGTCTCGACCCAGCCGAGATGGAGCAGGGCGTGGACGGTGCGGTTGCAGATCTCGTGGAGGCACTCGTCGGGCTCGCGGTAGACGAGCTCGAAGGGACCCAGGCTCGACTCGCGGTCACCGCCGATGCGCTCGCGCACGCGGGGGAGACCGGGGTCGGCGTCGAGGAGGCTCATCGCCTCACGAAGCCGGAAGAGCAGGCCGGCGGCCGACCAGCGTCCGGCCGAGCGGGCGGTGAAGGCCTGCTCTTGCACGCGGAGGAACTCGTCGAAGTCGTCGGCGCTCCCCTCGATCTCGAAGCGCCACGCGTCGTGCAGCGGGAAGTCCGGAGCCAGCTCGTGCACGCGCCAGGGGCGGGAGCGATGAAGCTCATCGGAGATCTGCACCGTGTCCTCCACGTGGCCTGAATCAGGTGCGGCCCACCAATTCAGGGTAGCGTGTCGCTCGAAGGGAAGCCGTGTTGGTGTCGTGACGCATCGCACGGCCCGAGGAGAGCATCACCCGTGAGCGAGCTCGCCACTCGATTCGCCGAGGACGGTCACGTCGCTCCGCTCACCGTGTTGTCGGAGGCGGAGGCCGGCGAGGCCGCAGCGGCGTACGAGGAGTTCCAAGCTCAGGCCCGCGCGCACCTGGGCGAGGAGCAGCGCTTCAAGGTTCATCTCCTCGTGCGCTGGCTCGACGCGCTCGTTCACGACCCCCGCCTCGTCGACCACGTCGAGTCGGTGTTGGGGCCCGACATCCTCTGCTGGTCGACCGACTTCTTCGTCAAGCCGGCCAGCGATCCGAGCTTCGTGTCTTTTCACCAGGACTCGGCCTACGCCGGCCTGGAACCCGTCGATGGAGTGGTGAACGCGTGGCTGGCGCTCACGCCGAGCCGTCGAGACAGCGGCTGCCTCCGCGTGGTCCCGGGGAGTCATCGTCTGGGACGTCTCGACCACGACAGGACCGACGACGAGAACAACATGCTGTTCTTCGGGCAGACGGCGCGGCTCGGGGTCGACGAGGAGCGTGTCATCGACGTCGAGCTCGCACCCGGGCAAGCGTCTCTCCATCACCTCGCGCTCGTGCACGGCTCGGGTCCAAACGTGTCGAAGCAGCCGCGCATCGGTCTCGTCGTGCGTTACGTGCGAGCCGACGTGCGACAGCTCAAGGCGAGGGATTCGGCGACGCTCGTGCGAGGACGAGACCGACACGGCCACTTCGACCTCGAGCCGCGCCCGGAGAGCGACTGGAGCGAGGAGGCAATCGCAGCGTTCCGCGACGCAATCGGTCGTCCGAGCGGGTTGGGTTGAGCTCTGCTCATCGAGGTGACGCGAAGACGTCGAGGCCCACGGCGATTCGCAGCACTTGAACGACGTCGGCGATGTCGATGATCTCGGGCGCGGCTGGGTCGGGAGCGAGCAGTTCGAGCTCGGTGATCGTGGGGGAGACGTTGCCGCGACGGAGGTCGTCGTCGGTCACCGGCAGCGTGCCGACGGCCCGTCGCAGCAGGGCGACCACGTCGCCGACGTCGACGCGACCGTCGGGCGCTCCCGCGGGCGCGAGGTCGCCCCAGGTGAAGTCGCAGGCGTCACCGATGCCGTCGACATCAGTGTCCGCCTGGCCGGCGTTGGCGTAGCGACGGCAGTTGTCGCACTCGTCGCCGAGGCCGTCCGCATCGAGATCGGCCTGGCCGGCGTTCAGGACGTCGCGGCAGTTGTCGAGGAGGTCGGCGATGCAATCGCCATCGGCGTCGTCGCCGACCTCGCAGTCGAGCTCGAAGACGTGGACGGCTCCGGGGCCCGGTTGTCCGAAGGGTTCCGGCGAGCCGGCGACGATGACGTTGCCCGAGAGCGCGACGTCGTAGCCGAGGTTTTCGTTGAACTCCCGAACGGCGGCTTCGAGGCGGGCGATGCGACCCCAGGCCGCGGGACCGCCGGCATTGCGCTCGTAAACGAACGCTGCTCCCTTGTGGCTGTTGGAGAACGGGGCTCCAATCACGAGCCGATCGTCTTGAAGGGCTAGGCGCGAGCCGAACGCGCGGCTTGCCGGAAACGGATCGGACCAGAGGAGCGTCTCCGGGCCCCAGCCCGAGGGAGCATCGAGGTCTCGCTCGAAGACGTGGACCAGCTCGAGCTCCTCTCGGACGATGGCTCCGCCTGCTACGATGAGCGTGGTCGGGCCCAGGGCGACATCGGCAGCGAATCCTTCGCCCTCTCCGCTGAACAGTGCCGTCTCGGGCCAGCTCCCGTCGGGCTGACGCTCGAAGACATGAACCCGGCCCAGCCCGGTCGAGCCTGCGACGATCGTGTCGCCATGACTCGACACGGACCAGCCGAACCGATTGGTGAAGTCTCTCTCGGAGGGCACGAGCTCCACGACGTGCCCCCAGTTTCCTGGGCCTCCTTCGTTTCTCTCGAAGACGTGCACGGCGCCCGTTTCGTCGGGCACCGCGTAGGGCAAGCCGACGACGAGGCGGTCGCCTTCGAGGTGAAGGTCCATGAAGATTTGTGAGTCGATTCGGTCGTCCGGATCGATGAGCCTGGTCCGGCCCCACGCTTCCGGTCCACCGGCATCACGCTCGTGGATGGCGATGGCCACTCGAGTTTCCTGGGACACGCCCGTCGCGAGGGTGTCTCCCGAAAGCGTGAGGGCATTGGCAGTGCGGAGGAGATCGTCGTCGAGGTCGATGACCGCCACCCGTCCCCAGGCATTGACACCGTCAGCGTCTCGTCGGTGCACTTGGAGGCGACCGCGCCGACGGGGGTCGACGCTACGTCCTCGCTCAACGATGATCAGCGTGTCACCGGACAGCGCAACGTCATGGCCGTAGTCGTCGTGAGTCTCGCCGTCATCGGACTCGAGCTTCACGATCTCCGTGACGATGCGGTCGGACAGCGTGCGGGCCGGAGCGAGGGGCGCTGCGTCGACCTTGGCAACGTCAGCTCGCGTGGAGGCCGAGAACAGGCACAGGAGCGTGAGAGCGACGGGTCGACAGGGTGCGCGATCGAGCGACAGCATGAGCGGTTCCCTCCGCGATGCGAGTGCGTGCATCGACATGCAGGAAGGCTAGAGACTCGTTCGAAGACCCGTCAAGCGACCCGCCCTTGGCCGAGGCCTGTCGGCGGGTCGCGTCATTCGTCCTCAGCTTCAGTCACTTTGTTCAGGGACAGGAGCCAGCGAGTCGGTCGATGCCTTGGCTGTCCCTTCCGGCGGGACCCGTCGCGCCACAGCCCGTGCCGCGCACGAGGTAGTAGAAGCCGCTCTCCGGGATCTCCCCGTCCGAGTGGCTGGCCTCGGGCAGGCCGCTGACCAGGCAGGGCGTGGGCACGCGCTCGCGAAGCCCGAAGAGCTCTCCTCGGAGAACGTCGAAGCGTGAGGAGCCGCTGAGCGTCGCTTCTTCCCAAGTCAGCTCGGTCAGCGATTCCCAGAGCAGGGGCGCGGTGGTGTCGGGGCTCGACACCTCGGTGGGAGCGCTGCCGGGGGCGATGGGAACGATGACGGCCGGACTGGTCGCCGTCACGAGCTCGCCGTCGGCCATGGCTTCCAGCGTGAGCTCGGGAAGCACGAGCGCACCGTCGATGATCACGTCGGGGTTCGAGGTCGTGAGCTCGAGATCGAGGAGAAGGACGTCGCGGAAGATCGGGGCGGGCGGCTCGAAGAGCGCGTGACGATCGAGCAGCGTGTCGAGTCGGAAGTCGACTCCACGTCGGACCTCTTCGACGATCACGCCGGCCAGGAGAAGACCGGGGTCGGGATCGATCGCATCCAGGGGGTTGTCGACGAAGCGGAAGTCGGACGAGAGCAGCTCGAGACCGTCGGGAAGAGGGAGATGGAGACGCAGGTCGTCGAGGGAGACGTCGAGGTAGGGGTTGCGGGCGACGAGCCGGGTGCGGACGGTGACGTCTTCACAGGTGGTGGGCGTCTCCGAAGCCCGGCCAGCCTCGAGCACGTCGCGCCGAGTGAGCGCGGCGTCCTGCACCCGAGCAAGGCCGAGACCGCCCCACTGAGTGGTGCGGCTGTTGAAGAGCTCGACGTCAGCGTCGTCGGTCAGCGTCACGTGGTAGCCGTTGGTCGAGCCGGCGAAGCAGGGGAGGGGCAGGGTGGACTCGAAGCGGACGGTGTCTTCGCCGGGCTCGAGACGCAGGCCGATCGTGGTCAGCTCGGCGGGCTCGATCGGGAAGAGGGCGTCGGGGTCGTCGGGATTCTGCGGCGTGACGCGCACGGTGAGGGAACGCGTCGGATCGTGCCCGTTGCGGTCGACGTGGAGGGTCAGAGGGAGCGTCGCGCCCGCCTCACCGGTGACGAGCTCGTCTTCGAAGCGGGCGGTGGGCGTCGTCTCGCTGGACGTGAGCTCCGGCGTGGCGATGCAGGTGCTGCCGAAGCACTGACGCCGGGCGATGGGGACGCCTCCCGCTGTCGTGGCCTCGGCGCGGAAGCTGGCGAAGACACCCTGGTCGAGCACGAGCGGATCGATCGTGTAGGTGAGGGTCCAGCTCGACGGATCGTCGGCGAAGGGGTCGCGGGGATCGTCGAGGACGATCTCCTGCTCGGGGGGGTCGACCAGGGCGGGCTCCCACTCCGTGACGAAGCAGCCGCCGTCGATCGGGAGCGTCGAGGCTTCCAGCGCGACGACGAACACGACGTCGTTGAGGATCGGCTCTCCGGGAGCCGGGACGTTGTCGAGCGTGACGGTGACCCGAACGGGCGCGCCGCGAGGCGCCGTGGGGGCCTCGGGGACGACGTGGCAGCCCGTCGTGGAGAGTGGGCGCTGGCAGCCGAGGGTGGCGGGGGAGACGAAGGCGGTGGCGAGGAGAAGCGATGCAGTCCGGCCCCAGAGCCGACCCGTGGTTTTGCGGTGCTCGCATCGAGAGGTCCGGCTCGAGAAGGCGAGGACGGGGCGGTGGGGGGCGGTGGGCATGGCGACTCCGGCCGATCCGACGGTTGGGCAGGTCTAGTCGGGAGCGTCGGAAAACCTGATCGCGATGGCCACCTCGCCGTTCGCTTCCCCGAGCGCGTCACTGCAGTCGAGGCTCGGTCATGCGAGGGCCGTGCTTTCCGCCTCCTGGGCTCTTTCGGCGGTCTACGACGGATCCTGAGCACTCGGCCGAAGAAGAAAAACGGGCCCGGGGCGATGGGAGCGATCGAGATCGCCCACCACGCCTCCGGGCCCGTGCTCAGGCGGACACGCGAAGCTCCATCAAGCTCCGCGGTGCAGGGTCAGAAGCACGGAGGTCGGCCCCGACAGGCGAAGAGCCCGCAACAGTCAGTGTCGTCGCAGTCGACTCGCCCGTCGCCATCGTTGTCGATGTTGTCGCTGCAGTTGCCGAGCTCTCGACAGCTTGCATGCCCCCTGCAATCGGGATCGGCACAATCGGTCAGGCCGTCGCGGTCGTCGTCCAGACCGTTGTCGCAAAGAGGCCACTCACCGCTGCAGACCGGGTGGGCGGCGCAGACAGGGTCCTCGCAGTCGGTCAACTCGTCGACATCGGGATCGTCGTTCACGCCATTCGTGCAGTTCTCCTTCTGGATGATGCCGGTCGCATCGACGATAACCGGTTGACGGTTCATGGGGGCAGGCATCGAGCCTTCCTCCTCAACCCAGAAGCTGATGAGGTAGGGGCGGTAGTCGCTTGCGGCGGTGAACGTCAGCGTCTGATTGGTGCTCGAGAATCCACCCACCGAGAACTCGACTTCGCCCCTCTCGTCGTCACCGTCGTCGTCACGAAGAGTCACGCCGCTCGCCTTGAGCAGGACCGTTCGCTGCACGGGGTTCGGACCGTTCTGTCGGAGGCCGAGCTTCACCTGGAAGTCCTCTCCTGGAGCGACGCGTGGCGGAGCCTCGACCTCCAGGAGCAGCACTTCGTCGAGCTCGATGGTCCGTTCGTAGCGCTGTCCGCTGATGGCCACGAGAGGCACCGTGACGCCGGCGTCGAGTGCTTCGAGCGAGTACTTACGGCCGCCGTCGAGGTCGAACTCGAGTGGCTCGCCAGTCGAAGTGTGGCTCCACGCCAGACGGCGATCCGGTTCGGAGTAGATCTCGATCCGACCACGGTAAGGCGAGCCCGCGAGGCCCAGCTGGAGCTCGTAGCGTGCCGGTTCGCTGAAGACGGTCATCGCTCGAACGAGCAGGGAGCCTGCGACGGCGTTGAGCTCGGCGCCCGAGTAGGAGAACGGCCGCCCGTCTGCGCCGAGGCCGAATGTTGCGATGGCGCCCCTCATGACGCCCTGCGTGTGCGAGTAGAACTGTGTCGGTGAGCCTTCTTCTTGATCGGCGATGAAGGTCGTGCCGGAGGGGTTGAGCCCCAAGGCCCACTGAACCTGTCGGCGGGCCAGCCGATCGAGCTCGGGGTCGTCGAGGGCCCGTGCAACGCGGTTGAGTGCCATCGCCGTGTCGGCGAGCTGCTTGTAGCCGCCGGTCGGCACCAGGTGGTAGTTGATCAGGGGATTGCCGCCAGAATACTCGGCCCAGAGAGTGCTCGCCTCCGTCTCGTAGGTGTTCAAGTCGGCGCCGGACTGCACGAGCTGGGAGAGTGAGTAGGGGCCCCAGGCCTCTCGCACCGGCTTCATCCAAAACTCAGCGGCTCTTCGCAGGGCGATGCGGTAATCGACGCTGCACGGAGTCCCGGTCACGCCACAGGAACCGGAGACGGGACCGTCTTCGCAGTCGGTGAAGGGGAGCTCCAGGTACATCTCGGCCAGGAACTCTTCTGCCAAGTCGGTGTCGGGTCCGGGCTTCGGGCCGCGGGTGAGGAAGCCGGTCCACTCCTTCTTGAAGTCGTGAGTCGTGCCGAGCCTGAAGTCGTCGTGCTGCAACTGTTCGAGCTTGTTGGCGTGGTCCACGGCGTGATCGAGGTATTCGGACGCCGACTGTCGGCCAGCGAGATGGAGTTGCAGCGCTGCCAGGCCCTCATGGGCGAGCTTGAAAGCATGGTTGGTGTGGAGAGGCTCCGCTTGCCACCAAGGCGCGATGCCTCCGCAGTGCCAGGAGTCTCCGCAGTCCGCAACGTCGAAGCAGTCGACGAGGCCGTCGCCGTCGTTGTCGAGAGTGTCGCCGCAGGCATTGCGCTCGAGGCAGCGCAGGGTGCCGGCACATCGGCCTTGGCTGCAGCAATCTCGAAGGTCGAGGCAGTCGGCGAGGCTATCCAGGTCGTTGTCCAGGGAGTCGCCACAGTCGACCTCCTTGCAAGCGAATCCATCGAAGCGTTGCTTGGCCAGCGTCAGTGCCTTGTAGGCCAAGTCGTTCGGGCACCCGTTGGGGCAGCAGCTGCAGTCTCCTGCGTAGTCTCCGCTGATCAGGTCGCATCGTTCCGCGCTGGTGATGATGCAGGTGGTGCCGCTGGGGCTCACGAGTCGGCATGCACCCGAGCTCACGTCCTGTTGGCAGAGGCGGCCGGCAGAGCGGGCCAGTCGTGCGACGTTGGTCCAATATTCGCCGACGACGATCGGGCGGTCGTCATCGGTCCCGACCTCCTCGTCGGTCCAGTAGTTGGCGGAGTCCATGGTCCGGTCGAGGAGCTCTCCATTGACTGGGCGGACGGTTCGCGTCGAGTGCTCGAGACCATGTCTTGCCAGGGCCAGGAGCTCCTCTCTCTCGGCGAGATCCCCCGCCGCCTCTCGGGCTCGGAGCAAGTGGTAGGGCATCTCGTAGCTGTTCCAGTAGAAATTCCTCGAGTCGCCGCCGTCGTGCCAACCTCCACTGGCGCTGATCGAGAGGCCGTCAACCGTTCCATCGTCGGTGTGACAGGCGGGCCGCTTCTTGTTGTCGACGCCGCAGCGCATCCCGTCGACGTAGTCGGTGACGAGTCGAATCGACTCCTGGTAGGCCTCCGGACCGACATGAAAGACGCGGCTCTCGAGCACTTCGCCATCGTCATTGGTCGTGCGAAGAATGTAGTTGCCCTCAGCGACGAGGCTGTAGCTGAAGTCGGCCACGGCCGTGCCCACGCTCTCGGGGCCGCCCCCGATGACGAGCTCGCTGGTCACCAGTCCGAACTGCCCTGTCGCGGCAGGGGGGTCGTCGGGTCGGTCCACGTTCACGATCTCGAAGGAGTGCTCGAAGAGGTTGGCGTTGGCGAAGGCGATCTTCTCGTGGCCGACCGCGAAGCCGGAGCTGGGGATGCGGATGACGTTCTCGGGGACCTCCCAGCCCGCGTGGTCTACCGGCTCCTGGTCGAGACGGAAGTCCTTCACGTCGATGATCGTCCAGTCGCTCTCGTCCGGCATGTGGCCGACATTGTGGCTCTGAAAGGCCAGGGTCGTGAACGGCTGAGCGGAAGGATCGCGAGGCTCGAGAAGCCAGTTGCGGTCGAGAGGCACGATGAACTCTCGCCAGTCCTCGCCTGCGTCGAGCGGGCCGCTGCTGTAGCTGTTCTTGCTGTCTTGCCACAGCAAGGAATCGACGATGAGGGCTGGCGAGAGATAGCCGAAGCGCTGGAACGGTTCGGCGCTGTCCGGGTCGAAGGCGGGCATCCTCGCCTTGAAACGGAGTCGCGTGTAGCTCGTCAGGTCGAGGACCTCTTGCGGAGGTAGCTCGAGATGAACGATGTAGGCGATCCTCGTCTGCTGGATGCCGTCGACGACATCGCCGAGATCGGAGTCGAAGTGCAGGCGCAGGCCTTCGCCGCTCGGGCCGGGCTCGATCATCGTGTGCTGGCACGTGGCCTCGCACCAACGATCGCTCTGCTCCAGGTAAGGATCGAGGTCGACCACGCCGTCCATGTCCGAGAGATCCGGCATCGGCAGGTCGGGGGGAGTGCAAGGAAGGCCGCGGGAGACGCACCCACCGGCCCAGGCAGTGAGCGGGGCGGCCAGCAAGGCCGAGAGCATTGCCGCAAGCAAGGCAAGCGGCCTGAGGGTCGTGTTCAACAACATGAGAGAAAGTTCCTCCTGAGAAACGAGTCACGATGCAGGGCCCACCGGGGCCAGAGCGAGGGTCTGCCAGTCATCCCGGTCGGGGAGTCGGGTCGACCCGGCGACAAGATGGGGTCCCTGGCGACGTCGAGCCGGACATGACCGGCCAAAACCGGACAGTGCTTCCGTCTCTCCACCTCGATCTCCAAGGTCTCGTCGGTCTCGCTTCTGACGACTCGCGCAGAAGTGCGGGCTCTCGGGTTCACGCTTGCCGTCGGTGTGGTCCTTCCGCCACGCTGGGCCCGGCGACGAGCTGCGTCGCTCCCGGGGTCACGACCGGCCGGCGAGACGGTGAGGTGAACGACCATGAAGCTCGACCTGACGACTGCTCCCTCACCCGAGGACGCGAAGACTCTCAGCGAGGGCCTGCGGTCCTTCAATCAGGCAGCCATCGGCGAGAAGGCGACCGCCGAGGCCGAGCTGGGCTTCTCCGTCTTCGCGCGGGACGACGACGGCGTGGTCATCGGCGGTCTCCGGGCGACCTGCTTCTGGGACACCCTGCACGTCGAGTGCACCTGGCTCTCGGAGGAGGCGCGGGGGCAAGGCACTGGCACCGCCCTGCTCGCGGCGGCCGAGCGTTTCGCCGTGCAGCACGGCTTCGAGCAGGCCCTGCTCGAGACGACGACCTGGCAGGCCCGACCCTTCTACGAGAAGCTCGGCTACGAGGTGGTGGCGACGCTACCGAACTATCCGAAGGGGCACGCGATGCACCTGCTGCGGAAGCTGCTCGTCGATCGAGCCGAAGAGGCCTGACCCTCAGCCCTCCACGGGCACGTCGGGCAGCTCGTAGCGCGTGGCCCGACGGATCGGCTGCACGTAGAGGAGGCCGCCGTGAGGCCGGTTCATGTCGGCGGCGTCGAAGAGGAAGGCGAAGACGTCGTCGGCCTTCGAAGCCTCCACGAGAGCGGTGAGGATCTCCTTCTCGGAGGTCTCGCCGACCCGCCGTCCGCCTGCCCGCGCGAAGCGACCCACGCCCCGACCGTGGTCGAGGTTGGCCGCGGTGAGGCCCTTCTCGGTCCGCAGGCGCTCGAGCAGCGCGTGCACGTCCACGTCGGACGGCAGCACCGCCGTGATGAGCTTCCAGTCGGTCTCGGTCACGACGAGCTCTTGCTCGTCAGCCGCTCGACGACGTCGTGGGGCACGTAGGTCGCCATCTTCTCGACCGGGGTGACGTACATGACGCCCATGCCCGGCGTGTCCAGGCGGGCGGCGACGTGGATGCTCTCGAACACGCGATCGACCTGGTCCTCGGCGACGAGGATGGTGACGATCTCCTTCTCGACCTCGACCGCCAGGCCGAGGACGCCGAGACGCTCCCGCACGCCGGTGCCCCGGCCGAACGACACCGTCGCGCCCTGGGCGCCGGCCTCGGTCGCGGCGGCGACCACGGTGTCGCCCAGCCCGCGTTGCACCACGCAGGTGATGAGGGCGACGTCGATGAGGGTGACCAGCTCTCGCTTGCTCATTCGGCTTCTCCGGAAGACACGATGGCGGTGGTGGACACGGACGGAGCATCGGCCTGAGCGCTGGCTTGCGTCCGGTCGTGGCGTCGCTTGACGCGGTACTGCGTCCACAGGCCCGTGGCGAGCACCGCGAGGATGGGACCGATGGACGCCATCGACAGGATGCCGAAGCCCTCCACCGCGTTGACGGCGTTGCCCAGGCCCAGGCCCATGGCGAGGACGAGAGGGACCGTGACCGGTCCGGTCGTCACGCCGGCGCTGTCCCAGGCGATGTTGACGAACTCCTCGGTGGACAGGGCGGTCAACAGCACCGCCAGGCCGTAGGCCGGCACGAGCAGCCACCAAACGGGGAGGTCGAAGATGATCTTGGCGACCCCGGCGGCGATGCCGCAGCCGACGCCCAGCGCCACCGCACGCATGAGAGTGGTCTTGCGGAAGGCGCCGCTGGTGAGGTTCTCCACGGTCTGGCCCAGGGCATTGAGCGCGGGCTCGGCCAAGGTCGCGCCGACGCCGAGCACCCAGGCGAAGCCGATGGCGATGAGCAGGCCGAAGACCACGGCGTACAGGGGGGAGCCCTCGACGCTGGCCACCTCCGTGAACGACCCCGGCACGAGGCTCCCCGACTGACCTCCGAGCTTCGCGAGACCGTGCGTGAGGCCGATGTTGAACACGCACATGCCGAGGACGCAGAGGAAGATGCCGAAGGCGATGTTGAGCGGCTCTCGCAGGCGATCGCGGAGCACCACGAACAGCACGAACAGCAGGAAGAGCACCAGCGGCACGATGGCGCGAACCCCGAGGACGACCTCCACCCAGGGCGTCTGCTCGTGCCAGGCCGGCGTGGTCGCGGCCGCTCCGGCCGCGCGGGCGGCCTCGATGATCACGTCGGGCGAGGTCGTGAGGGCGAGGTGGATCGCGAGGCCCTGCACGGCGAGCACGGGGAAGAGCGACGCCAGGGTCACCACCCCGAAGCCCGAGAGCGAGCCACCGCCCTTGCCGGCGGACTGGGCGATGCCGATGCCGAGCGAGAGGACGAGCGGGACGGTGACCGGACCGGTGGTGACGGCGCCGCAGTCCCAGGCCAGCCCGAGGATCTTCTGGAGCTGCTCGTGCGACGCGAACACCAGGGTGAGCAGCAAGGTCGGTCCCAGCACCGCATAGATGAGCGGCTTGAGACTCCAGCCCTTGAGGAAGCGGATCGTGCCGAGCACCGCAGCGACGCCGACCCCGAGACCGACCAGGAGCACGAGCCGGAGCGAGTAGGTCGTCAGCAAGGCGTGGAGGTAGGGCGCCTGCTCGACGTCGACCATGCTCCCGGCCGCCTGCAGGGCGCCGATGGCGGGCTCGGCGAAGGTCACGCCGACGCCGAGCGTGCAGGCGATGAGGAGCACGACCGGCAGCGACGACTTGGCGGGCAGCTTGCGACCGAGGGTCTCGGCGAAGGGCATGAGCCCGACGCTCAGGCCCTCCATGAAGAAGAGCAGGCCGAAGATGACGGCGGCGAGCCCGACCACGATGACCATCGCGTCCTGCACGGGCTGCTGCAGGACGAAGACCTGGAAGAGGACGAGGTAGACCGCGAGCGGGATGACCGCCCGGAGCTGCTCGACCAGGCGCACCTGCACGTACGGTGCGACCAGGCGGTAGACGTCGAGGCCGCGGAGGCGGAGACGGCCGGGCTCGTGGGGGAGCGGCTGGCCGTCGGCGTCCAGGCGTGGGGTCGGGGCGAGGTCGTTGTAGCTGAGGCTGACCTGCCGCATCCCGACTTCGCGGAGGTAGCCGCCGAGGCGGAACTGGCGCTCCCGCGCGGCGGGGCGCGTGTCGTCTCCGGCCATCGAGAGAGTCCTGCCGAGGAGGGGCGGTGCGGACGGGGTCGAGACGTCACGGCCACCGTGAGCTTGCGATGGGCGCGAGCATGCCGGGGGCGACCGGACCCGTCAAACTTCGCTCGCCGGGAGGCCGTTCTCCCGGATCAGCGGCCGAAGACCAGTCGGAAGGGGACGAGGACGTGCTGGGTCTCGGCGACCTGCGCGAAGCCGTCGGCGAGGAGCTCCGCCTCGATGTCCTTCAGGTGGTAGGCGCCCCAGGGGATGACGAGACGGTCGTGGGGGGCGAGGGGCGCCGCGGCCAGGGACACCCCGGGGGGGGGTGGGGGGGGGGGGGGGGCGGGGAGGGCCGGGCGCAAGTGCGCCGCCGGGGCG
>JBCCFW010000030.1:0-54511 GCA_039029535.1 Acidobacteriota bacterium | reverse complement strand
GGCGCCGGATGCGATGATCGTCGGCCAGGCCAACCGGATCGTCGAAAACGCTGATCACATTCTGGCGTCATCGCTGCATCCGAATG
Source organism: Acidobacteriota bacterium (assembly GCA_039029535.1). Classification (GTDB taxonomy): domain Bacteria; phylum Acidobacteriota; class JBCCFW01; order JBCCFW01; family JBCCFW01; genus JBCCFW01. Next base: position 54,425 of record JBCCFW010000030.1, on the reverse strand, counting down.
CCCGGCGATAGGCGCCGGTTTCGTTGCCGAAAAATTGGCGAGTGGCCGGTCTAAACGGTCTTGCCGGAACCGGGTTGCACACGTGGAGTCTCCCGGCCGACGACACGACGACCCTCAACGTCCGACCGACTCGCCCGGTGCCCCTCTTCGTGGCGAGCAACCGACCGGAGGGGGCACGCGAAGTCGGCCGTCAGGCGCTGAGCCTGCTCACCCTGCTCTCGGCCAGCGCCGAGTCTCTCGCCGTGCTCGAGTCCCGGCTTCGTGAGCATCGGCGTGGGCTCGAAGAAGGCGGTCACGCACCGGACTCAGCCGAGGTTGCGGTTGCCCTGTTCGCCCACGTCGCCGAGTCGGCCGAGCAGGCTCGCGCGGTCGCTCGTCCGTCCTTCGTCAAGTTCGCGGACGCTCACGGCGTGCCCGACGGAGCCTCCGACTACGACACGATGGAAGAGCGAGGCACCGCTCTCCTCGGCGATCCCGACCGTGCGATCGAGACGCTGCACGAGCTTGCCGCGCTGGGCGTCGACGAGGCGATCCTCTGGATGAGCTTCGGCGGCTTGCCGGTGGACGAGCTCGCCCGTTCGTTCGCGTGTCTCGAGCAGCGGGTGCGCCCGGCGTTGGCGATCGGCTGACTGCCCCGCAGTCCTCGCCGCGGAGCAGTCGATTCACTGGAAGGCGCCCCTCAGGGAATGATCTCCCAGTTGTTCGCCCCGGACGTGGTGTCGAACTCGACCTGATTCTTCGTCGAGTCGTAGGTCCAGACGGTGCCGAAGGGCTGGGTCATCCCGTTCTTGAGGACGTCCGATGGCTGGGTGGCGTAACCCTTCACCTGCATCGTCACGTCGTAGTTCGTGTTCAAGAGGACGGGGTTGATCGTGTCAGTCACGTCCAGCAACGACCACGGGCTGGCCGCGAAGATGCGGATGCGCTCGAGGTTGTGCGGGCCGACCCCGAACGACGGGTTCGGGTTCAGGAAGCCGATCGCGTTGACCTGGGGCCGGAAGGTCACCAGGCGGCCGAAGTCGCCGGGATCGGTCCGGACCACCGAGTAGTGGTAGAACCGGACTTCGTCCTCGGCGACCAGCGTGATGCCCGTGGCGGAGTTGACCGCATCCATCGTGCTGGACCGCGTGTGGCCATCGAGCCAGTCGAGCGCCCGGTCGGCACAGACCGCATCCCACTGATGCTTGGGGTTGAACCCTCCCTGACCGAGCACGCAGTCGGGCATGACCGAGGTGATCGGGCAGGCCGGATCGGAGACGCAGTCGAAGACGTACTCGTCGATGAGAGGCGTGCTGCCGTAGGCGCTCAGGAGAAAGTCCTGCCAGAGGTCGTTGCCGGGGATCATGCAGTCGTTGGTCTCGTCGATGGCCCGATAGGTGCGAATCGGGGTCCGGGCGAGGTTGTGGATCTGGCTCGTCCAGTAGCGGACCTCGTCGACCTCCGGAGGCCAGGCGTTGCCGTTCCAGGTGTTGCTCGGACAGTCGATGGGCTCCAGGTCCATGATGTCGGCCCGACGCCACTGGAAGGCGTCGTCGCAGTACGAGTTGTCGTTGTACATGCAATCGGGAATGGAGGCGCAGTCGTCGACCGGCTTCATGAACGACATCCGCTGGTTGATCGGGAAGTAACCGGAGTGATTCACGACCGCGGCGAAGAAGCCATGATTCGAGGCCGGGTTGCGATGGCGGGCGGCGTAGCTCAACACCTCGCCACCACCCATCGAGAAGCCGTAGCCATAGACCCGGTTCTTGTCGATGGGGAAGCGACACATGACGTCTTCGATGACGGCCTCGGTGTGACGCTGGAAGTCCTCGTTGCCGTAGGTGCTGTGGTTCTCCCCGGTGCTGCAAAGGGAGGCGTGACCCCCGTCATGCAGCACGACGTACCAACCCCGGTCGACCGCGCGATCGATGATGTCGTACCCGTCCCAGAGCTGAGGATTCAAGTTGGCTTCGTGGCTGCTGTTGAACTCGTGGAAGAGGACGAGCAGCGGCGCCGGAGCGGGTCGGCCCGGAGGCCCGAACATGGCATAGGTCTCCTGCCGGCCGGTCGCAGCGACGGTGATGGTGGCGTCGCCGTAGGCCGGGTAGAGACAGGGACGCGGAAGGGCTTGAGCCGGGTTCGCCTGAACGGCCTGGGCGAGCCAGAGAAGGATGCTGAGCATGGGGGACGTCCTCCTGTTTGAGCGGTGAATCGAGCATGCCAGGGCGGCTCGGCCCGGGGTATCAGCCCCCCTTGTAGGTGGGTTGAGGGTCCGTGTCGCTGACCGAACGCTCGCGTGGCCGCATCCCCCAGGGCCCGCCATGCTCTTGCCGCTCCCGCTCGGGAGGAGCACGATGGAGGAATCGAGTCCACGCACGCGCACTTGGAGGGAGAAGCTCGTGACGATCGCAGCCATTCTCGTGGGGCTGGCCCTGCTCGCCGCCCTGGCCCAGGCGCTGGTGCTCCGGGGCCCCTGGATCCTGTTCCGGCCCGCGGCCATCGAGACTCAGGCCGCCTCGGCGCAACGTCTCGAAGCCGACGTCCGCTTCATGAGCATCGACTGTCACCCGCGCAACTACCAGCATCACGAGAACCGTCGTCGCGTGACCGACATGGTCGCCGCGCGCTTCTCGGAAGCCGGCCTCGAAGTCTCCTTTCAGGACTTCGAGCTCCGGGAAGGCCGCTTTCGCAACGTGCTCGGTCGCCGCAAGGGCACCGACCCGACGGCGAGCGGCACCGTGATCATCGGCGCCCATCACGACAGTTGCTTCAGCACCCCCGGTGCCGACGACAACGCCAGCGCGGTGGCCGCCCTCCTCGAGATGCTCCGACTGACCGCCGGCAACGAGTACCGACGCGACCAGCTCTTCGTGAGCTTCGCCAACGAGGAGCCTCCCTTCTTCGGTGGGAAGGACATGGGCAGCCATCGTCTGGCCGAGAAGCTCGTCGCCGACGGCGAGGCCGTCCACTTCATGCTCGCCCTCGACATGCTCGGCTACTACTCCGACGAGAAGGGCAGCCAGCCCAGCCCCTTCCCGGGCATGAAGTGGCTGTACGGAGACCGAGGCGACTTCATCGCCGTGGCGGGCGATCTCGGCTCGGGCCCGGGCCTGAAGCTGGTCAAGCGCGCCTTCCTCGCCAGCGAGTCGCTGCCCATCCGCTCGCTGCGCTCCCCGCGTGAGCTGGGCTGGGTCAACCTCTCGGACCACTCCTCCTTCTGGGAGAACGGCCTCCCCGGGGTCATGCTCACCGACACGGGTCCGCTTCGAAACCGCAACTACCACGGCCCCGGCGACACCGCGGACACCCTGGACTACGAGAAGCTGGCCCGGGTCGTGCGCGGGCTCCAGGCCGTGCTGGTCGTGGCGGACGAGGACTGATGACGACCGCACCTCCCGACTTCATCGCCGCCCTCGAGCGGCTCGCCGGCGAGGAAGGCCTCGTTCCCGGGGCGAGGTGCCGATTTGAGAAGAGCCCTCCGTCTTTCGGCAAGCCCTGCGCGCTGCTCGAGGTCCGCAACGGCAGCGTGACCGGACAGCTCGTCGTCTGGCCCATCGGTGAGTGGGAGGTGAGCGTTCACGGCGAGGATGCGAGCTTGCAACACGTCGAGGCGGGTGTTGCAGCCCACCCCGACGAGCTCGCTGACCTGATGCGAGACCTGCTGGATCGGTGTAGGGAGCGAGCATCGTGACCGGGTAGGATGGCCCCTCACCTGGAGCCGTCGCGATGTCCTCGATCGTTCGAACGCTCGGTCTCGTCCTCGCCCTGCTCGGCGCTGACGCCGTCTCGGCTCGTCCCTGGGTTCGCGACCCGCGCCCGCCCCAGTACTTCGCCGTCTCCACCGGCGACGTCGACCGCAGCGTCGCCTGGTACCGCCAGGTCCTGGACCTCCGCATCCTCGACGACACGGGCGCCGAGAACGAACGCTTCCGCATCGTCAACCTGAAGGGCGACGGCCTGCTGCTGGAGATCCTCCGCCATCCCCGTCACGAGAGCCGGGGCGGTGGTCGCGGCTTCTTCAAGGTCGGCTTCGCGGTGAAGGACGTCGAGAGAGTTGCCGACCGCGTCGAGCGCGCGACCGGCGAGCGCCCCGACGTCGTGAACGACGAAGCTCGCGGGAACTTCATCCTTCAACTGAAGGATCCCGACGGCAACACCTTGCAGCTCTTCTCTCCCTCCGAGCCGTCTCGCTCGAAGAAGAAGCGCCGACGCTGACCGGTCACGTCCCCTCTCCCCTCGCCTGTCGAGGACCGAGCCCTCCGATGAAACTCGCCAAGCTGACCAAGTTCCTCGACCGCCTCGACGAGGCCGACCACCACTACACCCTCTCCAGCATCAAGGAAGGCACGATCACCGTCGGAGTGAGCGTCCCCGGCGAGCGCTGGGAGATCGAGTTCATGCAAGACGGCGACGTCGAGGTCGAGGTCTTCCACGCCGACGGCGACATCCGCGGCTTCGACGCGACCGCCGATCTCTTGAAGAAGAAGCCCGGGTAGCTCACGCCCCAGGCGCCGCCTCGAAGTGTTCGGAACCGGACACCCACGTTCGGAGCCGAACGGACCAAGCCGGCGAAGGACCGATTCGAGCCTCTGGACGGCGTTCTCGCGGGTGGCACGCAACGTGTAGTGCTCTCCGGTCATGAACCGGACTGGGATGGATCGCGAACTGGAGAGCACCGAGCGCTGGCGGAGAAACCTGCGTCGCTCCCTGCCCTGGATCGGCGGCCTCCTCGTCGCGGGCGCCGCCGTCCCCTACCTGCTCGGCTTCCTCCAGCCCTCGCTCGACGCCTCACGCATCCGCATCGGTCGCGTCGAGCCGGGCTCGATCGAAGCGGTCCTCACGGCCGCCGGCCGAGTGCAGCCCGCCTTCGAGCAGGTCGTCTCCAGCCCCATCGAGGCGCGGGTGCTGCGCGTGCTCGTCCAGCCCGGCTCGAAGCTGAAGAAGGGCGACCCCATCCTCGAGCTCGACGTCTCCGAGGCGCAGCTCGCCCTGGAGCGGCTCGAGGGCCGACGTGAGCAGGCGGTCAACGAGCGACGCGAGCTCGAGCTGCGCCTGAACGAGCGGCTCATCGAGCTCCGCGCCCAGCACGAGCTCGGTCGGCTCGACGTGGAGGAGGCCACCCATCAGCTCGCCCGCGACGAGCAGCTCCACGAGCAGGGGCTCACCTCCGAGACCGTGGTCCGCACGGCGCGCATCGCCCTGCGTCGGACCGAGATCGAGGAGCAGCGTCTCGCACGCTCCATCGCCAACAGCCGCTCCTCGAAGACAGCCCAGCTCGCCCGCATCGACTCGCAGCTCCGCACCATCGACGCCGAGCTCGAAGACGCCCGGAAGCAAGCGGCCACCGCGACGACCCGCGCGGACCGCGACGGCGTGCTGACCTGGGTCGTCGCTGAAGAGGGCATCACCGTCCGCGCCGGCGACGTCCTCGCCCGCGTCGCCGACCCCAGCCGCTTCCGCGTGGATGCCAGCATCGCCGACCTCCACGCCGCCCGTCTCGCCGAAGGCCAGCTCGTCCGACTGCCCATCGGTGACGTCACGCTCGACGGCACGATCGCTCGCATCCTGCCGGCGATCGACCAGGGCGCCCTGCAGTTCCGCATCGCCTTGAACGAGCCGGACCACCCTGCTCTCCGCGCAAACCTGCGGACCGAGGTCCTCGTGGTCCTGGAACGTCGCGACGAGGTCCTTCGTCTCGGCAAGGGACCCGCCGTGCCGGGCAGCGGTCGGCAGCGTGTCTTCGTCGTCGACCCCATCACCCAACGCGCCGTCGCCCGCGAGGTCGTCCTCGGTCTCTCGGGTCATCGCCACTACGAAGTCGTGAGCGGCCTCGAGCAGGGCGAGCGCGTCGTTCTCTCCGACGTCGGTTCCTACGAGGAGCTCGACGAGATCCGCATCGAGTCCCTTCCTCCCGAAAGAGAATCGTCATGATCCAGCTCGGCAACGTCGACAAGGTGTATCGAACCGCTCGCATGGAGACCCGTGCCCTCGACGGGATCGACCTGCGCATCGAGGAGGGTGAGTTCGTCTCGATCATGGGCCCCTCCGGTTGCGGCAAGAGCACCTTGCTCAACCTCATGGGCCTCCTCGACGAGCCCTCCGGCGGCTCGATCACGATCGACGGCGACGCCATCCGAAGCTACGAGGACAAGAGCCTCGCCCGTCTTCGCAACGAGAAGATCGGCTTCGTCTTCCAGAGCTTCCATCTCATCCCCGACCTGAGCGTCGTCGACAACGTCGAGATTCCCCTCCTCTACCGGGGGCTCTCCAGCAAGGAGCGACGCAACCAGGCACTCGAAGTGCTCGAGTCGGTCGGCCTCAAGTCCCGCGTGCATCACTTCCCGAGTGAGCTCTCGGGCGGTCAGCAGCAGCGGGTGGCGGTGGCCCGCGCCATCGTGGGACGTCCCCGCATCCTGCTGGCCGATGAGCCCACCGGGAACCTCGACAGCCAGATGGGCGAGGAGATCATGGGCATCCTCGAGGGCCTCAACCGCGACGGCGCCACGGTGGTCATGGTCACCCACGACCAGCTCCTCGGCGAGCGCACCGAGCGCATCATCCGGCTCTTCGACGGCCGCCAGGTCAACTGAGGAGGCCGTCGTGCTCAAGACCTCGCTCCAGATGGCGTTCAAGGTCCTCCTTCGACGCAAGTTCTTCACCTTCGCCAGCCTCTTCGGCATCAGCTTCACCCTCATGGTGCTGATGGTGGTCGTGTCCGCGCTCGACCATCGCTTCTCGCCTGACGCTCCTCAGTCGAACAGCGACCGGATGCTCTTCATCGACCGGATGACGATCAAGGGTCCGACCACCGAGAGCGGTGGGAGCCGTGTCTCGATCTCGAGTGCCGGCTACCGCTTCCTCGACGAGAACGTGCGCGACCTGCCGCACCTCGAGCGAGTCTCGCTCTACTCCGACGACCGGAGGGCCGCCACCTACATCGACGGTGTCAAGCACGCCCTCTCGATCAAGTACACCGACGGGGCGTACTGGCAGATCTTCGACTTCGACTTCCTCGAAGGGGGTTCCTTCACCGATCAGGACGAGAAGGACGCCAACCCCGTCATCGTCATCAGCCAGAAGCTCGCCCGCAAGCTCTACGGTGAGACCTCGGCCCTCGACCAGACCCTCGTCGCCGACGGCACCACCTTCCGTGTCATCGGGGTCGTCGCCGACACCTCGAGCTTCCAGGAAGCCACTCACGCCAACGGCTGGGCACCGAGCAGCACGGCGCGCTCCCAGGCCTACCGAGACAACTTCATCGGCGGCTATCACGCCGTGATCCTGGCGAAGAGCAGCAGCGATCGCCCGCTCATCCAGGCCGAGCTCCAGTCCCGCATCGACCAGCTTCAAGTTCCCGACGAGTACGCCTGGTCGGAGAGCGTCTTCTGCTACGCGCTCACCCTCTTCGAGGAGCTGTCCGCCGATCAGTTCTCCGACTACACCGGCGAGCCGAGACCGACCAAGCTCCGACTCATCCTCGGGGTCTCCGCCCTGCTGTTCATGCTGCTCCCCAGCCTGAACATCATGAACTTGAACCTGAGCCGGACCCTGGAACGCAGCTCCGAGATCGGCGTGCGGCGGGCGTTCGGAGCGCAGCGGAGCTCACTGCTCGGTCAGTTCCTCGTGGAGAACATCGTGCTCACGCTGCTCGGGGGCCTGCTCGGCCTCGCGCTCGCGGCCTGGGTGCTGCACCTCTTCAACACCTACGAGATCGCTCCGGGGGTCGACTTCGGGCTCAACTTCCGGGTCTTCGCCTGGAGCCTGGCCCTGGCCCTCGCCTTCGGTGTCCTGTCCGGGCTCTACCCGGCCTGGCGACTCTCCCGTCTCCACCCCGTCACGGCGCTCCGCGCCAAGCTTCGCTAGGTCGCCGCCATGCTCCGCCACGTCCTCCGCCTCGCCTGGAACCGCAAGACGAGCAACCTCCTCATCTTGCTCGAGATCATTCTCTCCTTCCTCGTCATCTTCTCGGTGACGGCCTACGGCGTGAATCACTGGCTCAACTCGCGCGAGCCCATGGGCTACGACATCACCAACGTCTGGCGTCTCTACATGGAGAACTCGTCGCGCGACCTGCCCACCGAGGAACGGCTCGAGAAGGAACGGCAACTGCTGCGAGCCGTTCGCTCCTTCGACGTCGTCGAGGCCGCCAGCGTCATGCACTACCCGCCGCATGCGGGCTGGACCAGCCGCGACGGCTGGGAACTGGGGGACCGCGAGCTCCGCACCGAGGTCGTCGCAGCGTCACCGGAGCATCCTGACGTCTTCGGGCTCGACCTGGTCACCGGCCGCTTCTTCGAGGACGCCGACCGGCATCTCCCCTACCAGCCCGTCGTCATCAACCGTCACCTCGCCCTGGAGGCCTTCGACACCGTCGACTGCATCGGCGAGGCGATCTGGCAGCCCAGCGAGGAAGCGGGCGACATCGAGCGCGATGAAGGCGACGACCGAGAGAAGCGCGTGGTCGGCGTCATCGAGGACTTCCGCAAGCGAGGCGAGTACTCCGAGCTCCAGAGCATCCTGTTCGAGCCCTACTTCGTCGGTCAGCACGAGGAGGAGCTCTTCTTCATCGCCCTCAAGCTGAAGCCCGATGCCGGACCGGCCTTCGAGGAAGAGGCCCACCGCCAGCTCACCGCCCTCGCGCCCGGCTGGGCCTTCACCTTCAGCTCACTCGAAGACCAACGTGACCGCTATCGCCGTCGTCACCTGACGCAGCTCCTCACCGGCGGGCTGATCGCCGGCTTCCTCATCCTGATGGTCGCTCTCGGACTGCTCGGAGTGCTCTGGCAGTCGGTCACGCGTCGCACGGTCGAGCTCGGTCTCCGCCGCGCCAAGGGCGCCACGGCCGGCCGGATCCGCGATCAGATCCTCGGCGAGCTCCTCGTGGTGACCCTCATCGGCATGCTTCTCGCTACCATCGTCATCGCCCAGCTCCCGCTGACCGGCCTGCTCGACTTCCTCACCGGTCCGGTCATCGCCTGGGCCTACGCCCTCTCGGCGCTCATCATGTTGCTCTTCGTCACCCTCAGCGGTCTCTACCCGAGCTGGCTGGCGAGCCGGGTCCAACCGGCCGTCGCCTTGCACCACGAGTGACCGTGGAGCCCAAGAGGCCTCGGCGCATCCTGGTGATCGACGACGACGCGTCGGTCACCGCCTCCCTCGGCCTGCTCCTGGAGCAGCACGGCCACGAGCCGCAGGCCGCCGAGGGCCCCGAGCAGGCGCTGAGTCTCCTCGCCGAGCGACGCTGTGACCTGGTCGTGCAGGACATGAACTTCTCGCGCAGCACCACCGGCGAGGAGGGACTGGACTTGTTTCGACGCATCCGTGAGCGTCACCCCGACCTCCCAGTGCTCCTCTTGACCGCGTGGGGATCCATCGAGCTGGCCGTCGAGGGGATGAAGGCGGGCGCCACCGACTTCATGACCAAGCCCTGGGACAACCAGCAGCTCCTGCGGACGATCGATACCACGCTCGCGCTGGCCGACGACGCACCACCGTCGCGCCTCGATCGCGCCGAGCTCGACCGAGCCCACGACTTCGGCGACGTGGTCGGCGAGCACCCCAGCCTGCTCGAGGTCCTCGGCCTCGTCGGTCGGGTCGCGCCGACCGATGCGTCGGTGCTCATCACCGGCGAGAGCGGCACCGGCAAGGAGGTCGTCGCCGAGGCCATCCATCGCAACAGCCACCGACGCGATCGCCCCTTCGTGAAGGTGAACCTGGGAGGCATCTCCTCGACCCTCTTCGAGAGCGAGATGTTCGGTCACGTCCGGGGGGCCTTCACCGACGCCCGTGACGAGCGACAGGGTCGCTTCGAGCTCGCCGACGGCGGGACGATCTTCCTCGACGAGATCGGCGAGGTGGAGCCGGCAGCACAGGTCAAGCTGCTCCGGGTGCTGCAAGACCGGTCCTACGAGGTGCTCGGTTCGAGCCAGACCCGTCGGGTCGACGTGCGGGTCATCGCCGCGACCAACCGCGACCTCCCCGCCATGGTGCAGGCCGGGGAATTCCGGGAGGACCTCCTCTACCGGCTCAACCTCATCTCCATCGAGCTGCCCCCGCTCAAGCAACGCGGCTCGGACGTGCGGCTCCTCGCCGCCCACTTCCTCGACGAGTGCCGCGCCCGCTACGACCGACCCGAGCTCACGCTCACCTCGGACGGAGCCGAGTGGCTCGAGACCCGACCCTGGCCGGGCAACATCCGGCAGCTTCGGCAGACGCTCGAGCGCGCGGTGTTGGTCAGCGAGACTCCCACGTTGTCTCGTCGTGAGCTGGTCGCCCTCGCCGACCTGAGAACCGGCAGCGACGAGCAGACCGCGCTCCCCGAGCCCGGGAGCATGACCCTCGACGAGCTCGAGCGCCGGATGATCGAGAAGTGCCTCGCCGCCTACCAGGGCAACGTCTCCCGGGCGGCCCGCGCCCTCGGCCTGAGCCGGGCCTCGCTCTATCGGCGCTGTGAGAAGTACGGTCTGGAGCTCGGACGCGAGTGAGTCGTCCGACGAGGAAGCGATGAAGGTCTCCCTTCGCGTCAAGCTCCTGACCTACCTGGCCGTCCTGCACGTCGTGCTGGCCGTCTTGGTCTTCTTCACGCTGCGCGATCGTCCGATCTGGCTGTTCGTCGCCGAGCTCGTCTTCGCCTGCTCGCTCGCGCTCGGCGTCTGGCTCGTCCGGGGTCTCTTTCTCCCCTTGCAGCTCGTGCGCACGGGGACGGCCATGCTCGCCGACGGGGACTTCACCACCGAGTTCCGCGAGGTCGGCCAGCCGGAGCTCGACCACCTGCTCCAGGTCTACAACACCATGGTGCGGAGGCTCCGCGAGGAGCGTCTCCACGTGCAGGAGCAGAACGAGCTGCTCGACCGCGTCATCGAGGCATCACCTGGTGGCGTCATCGTCTGCGACCTCGACGGCCGCATCGCCTCGGCCAACCCGGGGGCGTGCAAGATCCTCGATCGCACCCGCATCGAGCTGGTCGGCAAGGACCCCGCCGAGCTCCCGCAGCTTCAGGGCATCCTCGGACGCGAGCTCGGGACCTCGCTGGTCGTCCCCACCGGCAGCGGACGACAGGTGCGCGTGACGCGCTCCCAGTTCCGCGACCGCGGCTTCGCCCGGATGCTGCTGGTGGTCGAAGAGCTCACCGAGGAGCTGCGACGCTCCGAGAAGGAGGCCTACGGCAAGCTCATCCGGATGATCTCGCACGAGGTCAACAACTCCGTGGGCCCCGTCGCCTCATTGGTCGACTCGGTCCGCTCGCACGGAGCGAGCCTGGAGCCAGCGCCTCGCGAGCGCTTCGAGAAGGGGCTCGACATCGCCACCACGCGTCTCGATCAGCTCCGGAGCTTCGTGGAGGGCTTCGCCGACGTGGTGCGTCTCCCCGAGCCGAAGAAGACGGCCTGCGATCTCGACCGCATCCTCGACGACGTGCTCGTGCTCATGAGCTCGTTCTTCGACGAGCAACGGGTCGAGCTCGTCGAGCTCGAGGAAGGCGACGTCACGCCGCTGGGCACGGTGCAGGTCGACAAGAACCAGGTCGAGCAGGTCTTGATCAACATCTTCAAGAACTGCTGCGAGGCGACGGGCGAAGGCGGCAAGGTGATCCTTCGACGTCGTCGCGTGCGCGAGATCCGCCGTGTCGAGATCCTCGACGACGGCCCCGGTCTCTCACCGGACGTTCAGCGCAACCTCTTCCGACCGTTTTACACGACCAAGGATCAGGGGCGTGGCATCGGGCTGACGGTCATCGGCGAGATCCTCCACGGCCACGGCTTCGCCCACGTCTTCGAGAACCGGCCCCCGCCCGACTCGGGTACGATCTTTCGCATCGACTTCCGCTGACGTTCGATGCCGAAAGGCCCGGTCCATTGTCCGCCGAGACTCTCCAGCAGTTGACGCTCACCGGCCGTCACGTGCGACTCGAACCGCTCTCGCTCGATCACCTCGACGCCCTGGTCGAGATCGGCCTCGACCCCGACATCTGGCGATGGAGCCCGCAGTCGATCACGACGGCTCAGGATCTTCGTGCTTACGTCGAGACCGCGCTGGACGAGCGCGAGCGTGGCGTGTCGCTGCCCTTCGCCACCGTGAGCCTCGACGACAATCGCGTCGTCGGCTCGACCCGCTACGGCAACGTGGCCCTCGGCGATCGCCGCGTGGAGATCGGCTGGACGTGGATCGCACCGGCCTGGCAGCGCTCGGCGGTGAACACCGAAGCCAAGCTCCTCATGCTGACCCACGCCTTCGAGACGCTGGGCTGTCGACGGGTCGAGCTCAAGACCGACGGCCTCAACGAGCGCTCGCGTCGCGCCATCCGACGACTCGGCGCTCGTGAGGAGGGCACCTTCCGCAAGCACATGTCGACGGACACCGGTCGCGTGCGCGACACCGTCATGCACTCCATCGTCGATGACGAGTGGCCGACGGTGAAGACCGGCCTGACCGAGCGACTGGCGCGAGGCTGAGGCGACGTCTCACTCGACGCAGCGGACTCCGGTCGCTCCTTCCAGAGCCGCGCCCACGTCTTCCATGAGCAAGGCGAGGCCCAGCAGCGGCTCGGACACGCTGAGCTCGTAGGCCTCCGACCAGCTCAGCTCTCCGTCGGCTGGGTGGATCCCGTCCCTCGTGACGAACTGGGCCGCCAGCCCGTCGATGTCGGCGACGCCGTCGAGATCGCCGATGCCGGAGCCGGCCGGTCCGATGAGCGTGGCCACGTCACCGATGACAGGTCCGCTGACGCCGAGACCTGCCCAGGGCTCTCCCGACACGACACCGTCGATGTCGGCGACGTCGCCAGCGGTTCGGCCGGTCCAGCTCCCGACGTCGTGGAGCCCGACGAAGCCGATGCGACCGCCGTCGTCCACGTGCACGGCGATGCCGTCCCCCTCGTTCCACAGCCCCGTGCCGAACGAGTAGACCCGCTGTGCGAGGGCCAGGCTCACGAAGGTGCCCACGGGATGCTCGGCGGCAGCCGCGTTCACGCTGTCGGCGTCGGCCACCATCACCGCGAGCCGGAGGTAGCCGAGACCGGCCAGCGGCTCCTGCTCGACCAGCGCAGCAACCTTCGTCAGGTCGTGGGCGCTCTCGAGATCCGGTCGGGCTCGCGACACGAGGTCGGCGACTTGCAGCCCGACACGCAGGCTGGCCAAGGCGACGAAGGGGTCGCTCACGATGAGGCCGTCGTAGACCTTCGGCTCGACCACGCCGGCCACCGCCGCGTGGGCCAGGAAGGCGAAGTAGGGATCGGCCGTCACCTGCTCGCGGAAGACGAGCCAGTCGACGCTCGGTGCCGCCTCGACGAGCTTGGCGAAGGCCTGGAAGGGATCGACGGCCGCCACTGCTTGGAGGTCGGCGAACGACAGCTCGTCGTCGGCCAGCTCGCGATCGAAGAGCGAGTGAACGGCTCGCACGTCGACTCGGTCCGTCACCTCCGACCAGGGGAAGACACCGTCGTCAGCCTCCTGAGTCTGGATCTCCTCGGGATGGTTGATCTGACACCGACCCTCATCGACGACATCCAGCATGGCGACCATGAGCAGGGGGTCGCGTTCGAGGATGGGCTGGATCTCCGCCCAGGGCGCCGGCACCGCGGTGAGCGCGAGCAGCTCGTAGGCCTCGATGGGCTTGCCCGCTCGAACGCCGTTCTCTCCTCCCGAGTAGCAAGCCTCGACCCGTGGCGTGAAGGAGAGAGCGAAACAGATCGCCGATGCGATGAGACTTCGTTGGTGCATGACGGACTCTCGACGAAAGAGGCGCGGGTCCGAGCGTGGACGCCGCCGCTCTACTCCTTCATGCGGACCGCAGTTGAGCCTTCCCTCACGGAGCGACAGCGATTCGATGCTCTCCCATACCGAAGCGGACAGGGAACGGAATGTCGAGCGTTCGCCATGCTCACCGCTCACGCAGGGCCTCGAACAACGTCGCATCCCGGCGACGCTAAACTTCGACATGTCGTCCACCGGGGGCTCCGCTTGTAGCGAGTGCTCGCACGAGCTGCGGGCCGGGGCGAAGTTCTGTGACGAGTGCGGTCATCGGGTGGCAGACCGGCCCAAGCAGCCCGTCGCCTCGGCGCAGGAGATGCGCACGATCACCGTGCTCTTCGCGGACATGAAGGGCTTCACCTCTCTCTCGGAACAGCTCGACCCGGCTGACGTCCACGATGTCGTCGACCGCGTCTTCGCCATCACCGATCGCTGCATCCAGGAACAAGACGGGCACGTCGAGAAGCACGTCGGCGACGCCGTCATGGCCTTGTTCGGGGCGCCCAAGGCCCACGAAGACGACGCGGCGCGTGCCATCCGAGCCGCCCTGCGCTTCCAGTCGGAGATCGAGCAGCTCGCCGACGAGCTCGAGTCCGAGGGCTTCCCCCGCATCGCCCTCCGCACGGGCATCAACACCGGCCGCGTCGTGGTGGGCACCGTCGGCGTCGACGGCGAGAGCTCCGTGTTCGGCGACACCGTCAACGTGGCCTCCCGGGTGGAGACCGCCTGTCCGGCCGGGGGCATCCTCGTCTCCCACGACACCTACCGACAGGTTCGCGGTCTCTTCGAGGTCGACTCCCGACCACCGCTCCGGGTCAAGGGCAAGAAGGAACCGCTGCACACGTACCTGGTGCGCTCGGAGAAGTCTGCTCACCTCTTCATCGGCACCCACGAGGTTCTCGGCGCCGAGACCGAGATGGTCGGCCGCGAGATCGAGCTCGGCCGACTGGAGGCCGCGCTCGACCGGGTGCGACGACGTCGTCGCCCTGAGCTCATCACCATCACCGGCACGCCAGGGCTCGGGAAGACGCGGCTCCTCCACGAGTTCCTCAAGCGGGTCGAGGCCTCACCCGACAACGTCTTCCTCATGCGCGCCCGCGCCGCGCTCGAGTCCATCGACGAGCCCTTCCACCTGCTCGGTGAGCTCGTGCGGACCGGTGCGGGCATCCGCCCCGACCAGGGCGCCGAACCGGCCCGAACCGCTCTCGCCGAGCACCTGCAGCATTGGCTCGGAGCAGCAGAGGCACCGTTCGGTGTCCCCTACCCCGACGCGGCGCTTCCTGCCGAAGAGATCGAGGAAGCCACGCACTTCATCGGTGAGCTCGTCGGGATGCCCTTCCCCGACTCCGCTGCCGTTCGATCCGCCGGCGGCGACGCCCGACAAGTCCGCCAGCGGGCGATGTACGCGGTCGAGCAGGTCATCGCGCGACGGGCCGGCGCCGCACCGGTCGTCATCGAGCTCGAGGACCTGCACTGGGCGGACACTCCCTCGCTCGAGCTCTTCGAGCACCTCGTCCAGGTCATCGAGGATCGTCCCGTGCTCGTGGTGGGATCGGCCCGCCCGGAGCTCGGCACCCGTCTCCCGAATTGGGGTCAAGGCAGCGAGCACGTCTCGTCCATCCGGCTCGAGCCGCTGGACCAAGACGTCATGCAGGACCTCTGCGCGCACCTCCTGGACAGCGTTCAGGGCCTGCCTTCGGACCTTGCGAGCGACATCTCGAAGCGCGCGGCCGGCACGCCGTACTTCGCGGAGGAAATGATCAAGAGCCTGGCCGATCTCGGCGTGATCGAGAGCTACGGTGGTCAGTGGGTCTTCCATCACGACCGGCTCGTGGCGCTCGAGATCCCGGCCTCGGTGGAAGGTGTCCTCCAGGCCCGCCTCGATCGACTCGAGCCTCACGAACGCTGCGCTGCCCGCAACGCCGCGGTGATCGGTCGGGGCTTCTGGGACGACGCCCTGCAAGCCATCTGGCAGCAGGCCGCCGAGCGCGAGCTCATGGAGCCACCTCAGGAGCGCGTGCGAGCCACCGTCGACCGTCTCTGCGCCCGAGAGATCGCCCAGGCACAGCCGGTGTCGGTCTTCCCTCGCTCGGCCGAGTTCGCCTTCGTCCACGACCTCATGCGCGACGTGGCCTATCGCGGTCTCGTGCCCAAGGTGCGCAAGCAGCTTCACCTCCTGGTGGCCGAGTGGCTCGAACGAGAGGTCGGTGACCGCGCAGGTGAGTGGGTCGCCACCATCGCCGGTCACTACGAAGCCGGCGGCGACACCAATCGCGCGGCCCAGTGGTACCTCCGCACGGCGGAGGCGTCTCGTCGTCGTCACGCCAATGAAGATGCCCTCCGCCTGCTCGATCGCGCGATCGCGCTCGGAGGTCTCGACGGCGACAGCGCGGTCCGGGCGTACCTCGATCGCGCCCGGCTCCGCGAGCGGATCGGCGAGTGGGACGATGCCGTGGCCGATCTCGAGATCGCCGTCCAGCGCGCCGAGGAGCACGAGCTCACGGCACTGCAATCTCGCTGTCTCTCGGTCCTGTCGGGGCTGCACACCATGCGGGGCCGACTCGACGAGGCCGAGGCGGCAGGCCGTCGAGCCCTCGAGCTGGCGCGCGAGTTGGAGTCCAAGGACCTCGAGGCCGACGCCCTGAGTCGCCTGGCGGGGATCGGTCGACGAAGAGGACAGCTCGAGGAGACCCGCCAGCTCCACGAGCAGTGTCTCGCGCTGCGTCGGGAGCTCGGAGACGATCTCGCCCTCGCCAATGGCTTGCGAAGCCTGGCGGGTCTCCACATCAGTCTCGATCAGACCGACGAGGCCATGCGACTCTACGAGCAGGCTCGCGAGCTCCATCATCGAGCCAAGGACCGCGCCGGGCTCGCCGAGTGCCTGCACTTCATCGCCTACGTCATGCACCACCGAGGTGATCACGCTCGGGCGATCGACCTGTACGAGGAGTCCCTCGACATCCGACGGGCGATCGGCGACCGGCCGTACACCGCCTGGAACCTGCACAACCTCGCCCACATCCACATGGACGCGGGCGATCACGAGAAGGCCGCCGCCCTCGTCGAGGAAGAGCGGAAGGTCAGCAGCGCGGCTGGCAACCGACCGGGAGAGGCCTACGGCTTGATGAACGTCGGCGCCCTCGCTGCCTGGTCCGGCGACCTCACGATGGCCCGAGCGACCTATCGACGAAGCCTCGCGATCTTCCGCGAGACCGGCGAGCGCCCCTTGCAAGCAGTGCTGCTCGACAGCCTGGCCGAGATCCACCGGGCGCTGGGTCAAGTCGACGTGGCCCTGACCATGAACGACGAGGCCGCCGAGCTCCACGGTCGTGTCGACGTGAGAAACCGTCTCATGCGAGCCGAGCTCGAGTGGCAGCGTGGCGACACCGACGCGGCCCTCGACCTCCTCGACGAGATCGCGACCCTGGTCAAGAGCGAGCATCGCCCCCTGGTGCTCGAGGTGAAGGTGCAACAGGCCCGACTGGCGCATGCCCGTGGAGCCGGCAACGCCGCGAGCCTGGCGCAGTCAGCGGAGTCCCTGTCTCGTCGGACGAGCTGCGCTCGCGGTCTCGAGCTGGCGGCCCGCGCCCTGGACTGGACGGCGCTGGGAGCGGTCACGGCGACCGAGTGGGTGACCCTGGCCGAGAAGGCGCACGCCCGAGCCTCCAGTCGCTGGGACGGGATCGTGCGCATCCTCGCCCTCGAGTCGGTGCTCGGCATGGACGCCCACGAGGAGGCAGCACGGCTGCGCGCGTTGCCCTGTCGGAGTCGAGACGCCGCGGAGAGCCAGCGACTCGAGACACTGCTGGCGAGCTGAGGCCACGCCGCCCGGCCGGCGGTCCCGAGGTACGCTGCCTCGGGAACATCACCGTGCGGGTCTCCGTAGCTCGGGTCTCACGGACCCGAGACGGACGACGAGACGGTGCTCGACCGCCTCCTCTCGTCGTCTTCGCCGACGGAGACCCCCATGCGACGGAAGCTCGGACTGGCCGCCCTCGCGATCCTGCTGCCCCTGCTCGGATCGCTCCTCTTCAACGTCCTCCGCCACCTGGTCTTCTGGTCGCCCTCCGAGGAGGTCGTCTTCGAGAGCGGCGAGATCCGCCTGGCGGGCACCCTGGTCAAGCCAGCAGAGGAAGGCAGCTTCCCTGCAGTGCTCATGCTGCACGGCTCGGGACCGGAGCCTCGCAGCGACCCGCCGACCCGTGCCGTCATGAACACGCTGGTCCGCCACGGCTTCGCGGTGCTCGCCTACGACAAGCGGGGTGTCGACGCCAGCGGCGGCGACTTCAAGTCCGCGAGCTACGGCGACTTCATCGACGACGCCCTCGCAGCCCTCGACTACTTGGCCGCTCGTGACGACATCGACGGGACGCGGCTCGGTCTCTACTGCGTGAGCGAGAGCGGTTGGTTCGGACCCGAGATCGCGTCGCGGAGCCAGAGCGTCGACTTCATCTTCAACAAGGTCGGCCCGGCCGTGTCGTGGGTGGAGACCGTGAGCTGGGAAGTCCGCAACGACACCCTCGCCGACGGCATCGCCGAGGAGGACGTGGACCAGTTCGTCGACCTGGCCCGGCGCCAGTGGTCGTACTACCGCGCCGTCGCCGCCGACCCGTCTCTCCTTCGAGGTCCGGAACGTGAGGCCATCGAGGCGGAGATGGTGCGCATCCGCGCCGAGGTGCCCGGTGCCGATCGCATTCTCGGAGAGACGCTCCCCGAGGCAGACCTCGAGGCCTACCAGGCCTTCGCTGCCCAGGCGTCCTACGACCCGACGCCCTACCTCCGTGGCCTCGACATCCCTCTCCACTACGCCTACGCATCCGAAGACATCAACGTCCCGACCGATCGCTGCCTCGCGGCCCTCACCCGTCTCACCGACGAGCAGGGCAAGCCCATCACGCTGACCGTCTACATCAGTGTCGGTCACTCCCTGGCGACCTGGCGCGGCCTGCTCTCCGCCGGCTTCCCTCCTGGCTACCTGGACAGCGTCGGCACCTGGGCCAGCGAGCAAGTGGGCGGGACCTCCCGCTCGTCAGGCTGACGGGACCGGTCAGTCTTCCAGACCTTCCTGGTCGGTGACGACGACCAGCCCTGAGATCCCCGCAGCGGGCAGGGAATCGTCGCCGGCCAGGAGCTTCTTCAGCGCATCGCGCTTGCCCTCGCCGGTGGCGTGCAGCACCGTGCACGAGGCCGTCGAGAGCAGGCGACGCGTGAGCGTGAGACGACGCGGCGGCGGCTTGGGGCTGTCCTCCACCACGGCGACCAGACCACGCGGAGCCTCGCGTCCCGGGAACAGCGACGCGACGTGACCGTCGCCGCCCATCCCGAGCAGGACGACGTCGAGCCGGTCGTCGAAGTCGCGTTGCAGCACCCGCATGACACGGGACTTCGCGCCGGCCGGGTCGTCGCTGTCGAGGAAGAGCGGCAGCTCCAGCGCCGGGGGCCAGCCGGGATCGAGGAAACCGTTGCGGTAGGCCTGGCCCCGGTTGGAGTCCTCGTCACCGAAGTCGACGCAGCGCTCGTCCACCCAGGTCAGGGCAACCTTGTTCCAGTCGGCCATGCCGAGCTCGTCGCGCAGCAGGCTGAGCACGGCCGCCGCCGAGCCGCCGGGCACCGCGAGCCGCACCTGCTCACGACCGACGAGGGCGGCCCGGAGAGCCGACGCCACGCGTCGAGCGCTCTCTTCGATGGGGTGCTCGGTCACCACGAGCTCGGGCTTGTTCACGACGACACCAGCCGATGAGGAAGAACGAAGACGTTCGTCGACGGAGCAGCCCGAAGGCCGTCACCGTCGTGTTCGATCCGAACCCGATCGTAAACCTCCCTGCCGTCGGCCGGGGGCGGCAAGTGCCGTCAGTGGTGAGGGCTCCGCGAGGCCCGCTCCGGGATCGTCGCCGAGACCGCGCCACAGCACGAAGCCACGTCGTGCGAGCCAGCGCCGGGGGTCCAGCCGGTGGGGACCGTCGGCCAGGAGACGCAGCGACTCGTCGAGCACCGCCCGCTGACCGAAGCTCCGTCGGGTCCTCGCCCGCTGCCAGCAGCTCGACCAGTCGTCGAAGAGCTCGTGGACCGGCTCGCCCGGCACGACGTGATGGATGAGGTTCTTCGGCAGCACCGCCTGGAGATCGCGAGGATGGAAGTCGGCGGTGAGCCGCACCGAGAACAGCACGCCCTCGTGCTCCAGCCGATCGTCCCGTCGGCGCAGGAGGTTCACGACCATGAGTCGGCCGTGGGGGTCGGAGGTCCCTTCGACGAGGAGTCCGCCGTCGACAAGGCGCTCGCCGAGCTGGGTCCACGCGGGCACGATCTCGGCCTCGTCGTACTGACGCAGCACGTTGAGCGCCCGGATGATCGTCGCCGGCGTCTCGGTCTCGAAGTCGAAGCCGCCGAGCACGAAGCTCAACCCCGATCGCTCCGCCGACGCGGCCGCGGCGACGCGGTCGCGATCGATCTCGACCCCGACCACGCGCACCGACGCGACCTGCGCGAGTCGATCGGCCATCTCGACGGTGGTGCCCGGCGTCGCCCCGAAGCCGAGGTCGACGACGAGGGGCTCGGGGCCTCGTCGCAGCAACGACGACTCGCAGGCCGCGAGGTACGCGTCGAGACGTCGCAGCCGGTTGGCCGCCGTCTTGCCCCGGGTCGCTTGGCCCGCGGGACGTCGCGCCCTCGCCATGCGACCGGGCTCAGCCGGCCATCAGGCCGCTCTTGCCCAGCGCTCCGAGCTCTGCGTAGAGGTGCACGTTGGCGAGGATCGCCTTCTCGAAGATGCCCAAGTGCAGCGACTCGTCGGGTCCGTGCGCGCCCGAGATCGGGTCCATGACACCGTTGAGGATGAGCGGCGTGTCGCCGTAGCGGTCGGCGAACATGCTGACGAAGGGGATGGTGCCGCCCACGCCGATGCGCGCCATGGGATGACCCCATGACGCCTCGTAAGCACGATCGGCCGCCTCGAAAGCGGGCCCCCGTGGCTCGTACAGCCAGCCGTGCGCGGCCCAGTCCACCTCCACCACGTCGATCTCGACACCGCCGTGGGGCACGGCCTGGATCGCCGAAGCGATCGCGTCGAAGACCGCCGACGGCTCCTGACCCGGCGCGAGCCGGATGGAGAGGATCGCCGACGCCTCGGCACGCAGCGCGTTCTTCTTCGCTTCGGGGCCGGGCAGGCTGGTGGCGACGACGGTGACCGCGGGTTGCAGCCAGAGCCATTCCGCGGCCGAGCGATCGCCGAGCGGAAGCGGGTCTACACCGTCGCGCAGGCGCGCGCCCTGGCGGATGACCTCGTGGTCGAACGGGACGGCGGCAGCCTTCTCGCGTCGCTCGCTCGGCCAGTCGGCGAGACCGACCTTCAGGCGTCCCTGCTCATCGACCAGGCCGGCGATGACCTGGCACAGCGACACCGAAGCGTCGGGCACCATTCCGCCCCAGAGGCCCGAGTGAACGTCGGCGGTGAGCGCCTTGCAGGTCACCTGCATCTCGAGACAGCCGCGCAGCGAAGTCGTCAGGCCGGGGACCTCGGGGCTCGGGTTCTCGCAGTCGGTGAGGATCATGACGTCGGCTTCGAAGGCGTCGGCGTGCTCGGTCATGTAGCGCTCGAGGTTCGGCGAGCCGATCTCCTCCTCGCCCTCGATGATGAGACGCAAGTTGCAGGGCAGGCCGCCCTCGACCTCGAGCCAGGCCTTCACCGCGGCCAAGTGACTCATCCAGCCGCCCATGTCGTCGGAGGAGCCGCGGGCGAAGAGACGACCGTCGCGTCGGGTGGGCGCGTGGGGATCGCTCGACCAGGGCTCGCCCACGACGGGCTGGAGGTCGAGGTGTCCGTAGACGAGCACGGTCGGGGCGGCGTCGCCGGCCTTCATCCACTCGGCCGCGACGACCGGAAGCGCGCCCTCGAGCTCCAGGACCCGGGCGTTGTCGAGCCCGACGCTCGCGAGGTCGTCGCGGATCTTGCCGGCGAGGGCCGCGACGTCTCCGGCGTGCTCGGGCTCACAGGAGATCGCGGGGATGGTGAGGTAGCCCTCGAGCTGCTCGAGGGTGGACGAGAAGTCGGTGCGGGCCTTCTCGATGACGGCGCTGCGGTCGGATGGGCTCATGGTAGGCGGACTCTCGGGAGGGACGTCACTCGGCGTAGCTGAGGATCGTGGGGCTCGCGACGCGGAGATAGTCTTCGGTCGACAGGATCAAGGAGTGGCGGAGCGAGCCGGCGTTGAAGGCGATGCGGTCGTTCCGGGTGATGGACTCGTCGGCGTGCAGGGGGAAGGGCAGGATGGGCTCGCCGAAGGGCGGCACGGAGCCCGGAACGAGCCCGGTCATCTCGAGGAGCTCCTCGCGGCTGGCGAAGCGCATCCGACGTTCCCCCTTGGCGTGTCGCAGCTTGCGCGACTTGAGCTGAAGCGCCGCCGACATGACGTAGAGGCCGAAGCTGTCCCCCACCTTCATGAGGAGGCACTTGCCGCCGATGTCGATGGGCTCGCCACGAGCGGCCGCCGACTCCTCGCAGGTGAAGGTCGGCTCGTGCACGAGCTCTCGGAAGGGCACGTCGTGCGCCGCCAGGAGATCCCGGATCGCCGTGAGCACCGGGGGTGCGTCGTGATTGACCTGCTCGTCCATCGCTCGATCCTCGCAGGAATCGGAGCGCCCGTGCCAAGATCTCGTCGTGACCTCGACCGCCCCCCTCCGTCTCGACCTGCCCTCGGGCCCGCTCACCCTCGACGAGAGCGCGCTCGTTCTCGACCTCGATCTCTGCCGAGACACGCTTCCCGACGGCTGCGAGGTGGAGGTGCCGTCCTGGGAGCCGACCACCGACGGTCTCGTCGGCCGCATCGACGAGGCCTCGGCGGCCGTGCTGTGGTTGCCCGGCAGCTACCCCTTCGATCACGTCGTGCGGATGAGCGCCGGCGGCGTCGCACCCCACTGCCGCGACGCCAACGTCTTCTTCCGGGCCCGCGGCACGATCTACGGCGAGGGAGACCAGACCGCTTGGATCGCGGGCACGGCCGGTTGGGACGTCCACGACGACGGCGTCGAGAAGCACCCGGCCGGACCGACCTTCCGCGAGCCGAGCCAGCCCCTCCCCACCGACGACACCACCGAGGTCGCCTGCGGCTACCGCGACGGCCGCGCCTTCTTCTGGCGCGAAGGTGGGCCCTGCCTCGAGCACGCCGACCCCGACCCCCTGGACGCGGCAACGCACGACCGCATCGGACTGGGCACCTGGGACTCGCGGGTGAGGTTCACACGTGTCCGGATCTACCGGGCCTGACACGAGCAGGTGAGAAGCGCGAGTCGAGAGCGAAAGGTCGAGAACGACGTGCCGCCACCCCCGCGGTCACGGACCCAGACAGCCTGGCGTGTATCGAGCCACTACCCGGTAGTACGTCGTCTCCACCGGCAGCGGCATGAGCAGGCCGGGGTCGCCGGCCAGTGCCGAGCCACCGGCCTCGAAGTTGCCGTCGGGCGCGGCCGCGGCGAGCACGAGGTAGTCCGCCGGATCGCTGGCGACGTCGCTCCAGGTGAAGCGGATCTCGTCGTCGGGCTCGTGCCAGAGCCGCAGGACCTCGACCTCGTCGGGGGGCGTGGTCTCCGTGCAGTCGACCACGATGGTCCGCACCGCCGGCTCGACGCTGGGCATCCCGAGAGCGTCCACGCCGGACAGCTCGACTTGATACACGCCCTCGTTGACGAAGGTCAGCTCGTGCGGTCCTTCTCCTTCCGCAGCAGGAGCCAGCCCCGCGAGCCGCCAGCTCAGGCTGACGGCGTCGTCGTCTTCGTCCGTGCCTTCCCCCGAGAAGCTCAGGGTGGTGCCGGGAGCGACGACGAGGTTGATCGGCGGATCGGTGATCGCGACCTCCGGCGGATGGAAGGCGCAGCGCATGGTGCTGCGACCCGCCGTGGAGATGGGCCAGATGCGCTGCCACTCGTCACAGAGAGTCTCGACCGCGTCGATCTCGGCCTCCGTCACGGTCCCCGGCCGCGTGACCAGCACCAGCGGCATGAGGAAGTCGGTGCGCGTGTCGGGGTAGGCCGGGAAGCGCGGCCCTTCGGCGGCGACGACCTGATCGACCGAGACCGGCACGCGCGTGCCGCTCACCGTCACGCCTGCGGGTGGCCAGTACTGGTCGGTGATCGCCGGGCTGGGCTCGTCGACGTACCACCAGTCCGGGATCTCGCCCTCCTCCGCCAGCCCCATGAGGTAGAGGTCGGTCCAACTGAAGCCCCAGCCTCCGCCGGCGCCCGAGGCCGTCGCGGTGAAGGTGCCATCACCGTTGTCGACCCATCCCGAGCCGCCCATGCACGAGTAGTCCTCGGGCAAGTACACCGGCGCCACCGCCGGCGTGGACACCCAGCCCGCCGGATGACCGGAGACGGGGTTCAGGCGACGCGAGATCATGCCGCCCTCTTCCATGGTGAAGTGGTAGAGCCAGCGATGACCGAGCTCGTGCGAGAGCACGGTCATGGCCCAGTCGAAGCCACCGTAGTTGTAGATGGTGTGGAGGTGCAGGAGCGCGGGCGACTCCGGCTGGGCCGAGCTGCCGAAGCCGATGCCGTCGGCGCCGGAGTTGCCACCGGTCGAGTAGCCGCCGGCGTAGAAGAAGATGTCGGTGAGGAAGTTCTGGTAGATGCCGATCCCCTCGAGCGGCGGGAAGTCGAGACTGTCCTCGACGAAGCGTCCCACCTCGTACACGAGGAGATCGGGGAGCGCGAACGACTCGAAGATCGGTCGG
Organism: Acidobacteriota bacterium; assembly: GCA_039029535.1. GTDB lineage: Bacteria > Acidobacteriota > JBCCFW01 > JBCCFW01 > JBCCFW01 > JBCCFW01. The sequence continues at coordinate 29,977 of JBCCFW010000030.1, read as the reverse complement.
TTCTCGATGACGACCGGCAGGTCCTCCGAGAGATCGAGCATGACCGACTCGTCGTTCGGCGTGAACGTCACGTCGAGCAGCACGCTGTCGCCCACGACATACGGCGGCGTCGTGCCGCTGAGCGTGCTCACCTGGATCAGGAGATCGTCATCGACCGGGTCCAGCTCGCTCAGGAAGAGATGGAAGCCGAGCTCCGTGTCACGGTCATCGATGTACTGCGTCGCCGTGCGCCAGCCGAACCAGTTCCAGAAACCGTAGGCCGTGGTCAGGGCTTCCTCGGCGTCTTCGTCTTCCAACACCGTGACGACGTAGATCATCGACGACTCGGGTGACGTCGGTCGCGAGCCCGCGAGCTCGATCGTGAGCTCGAGGATCTCCGAGTCGGCGACCTGGGCGGCACGCGCGCCGACGATGTCGAGAGCGGAGCGATCGCCGACGGGGATCCCCGGATCGACGACGTCACCGGCGGGATCGCTCACGCTGGCCAGCTCGTCGCGATCGCTCCAGAAGCTCTCGTTGCCGGTCACCACCGTCGGAGCGCCCCAGGTGAGACCTCGCGCTTCGAGGTAGTTGAAGCGGATGCGTCCGTCGGCGAAGAGCACGGCCTGCACGTCGAGTTCGAGGGCGCCGCCGTCACTGGATCGCCAGGTGATGACGGCGCGATCGTCGTGAAGGATCATGCCGGCGTTCCAGCCGTACACCCGGGTGCCGAGCTGCAACGGCGCGACGCGTGGCTGACGTCGGCCGAGCGCCTCGGCCTTGCCCACCCAGCAGCCGAAGCCACAGAGCGAGCTGGCGCTCGGAGCAGTGGGCGGATCGAAGCTCACCGACACCGTGATGTCGGAGGTGATCCACAGTCGGGAATGCTCTTCGCCACCGAACGGGAAGGTCCAGGTCGGGAGCTCGACGCCCACGCCGGTCCACGTGAAGGCGTCGGTGAACAGCTCGGTCTCCGGTCCGGTCTCGTACTCCAGCGGGACCTCCAGCACCGCGAAGCCGTCGCCGCTGGGGATGAGCTCGAGGCTCCGTCCGACGAGGTCGATCTCGTTGTCGTGGTCGGTGAGCGAGCCGTCGTCCTCGATGACGAGGATGCCGTCGCGATACGACACGTTGGGCCGCTTCGGCCGCGCGTGTCGTCGCAGTGGCGGCACGACGAGCTCTTCCAGCGAGCGGTTCGCTCGCACCTGCTCGCCGACACCGCACCAGTCGTGAGGAGACGTACCCACCCCCGTCGGCTTCATGACGGGTGGTGGATCGTCGGCGAAGAGGCGGCGCTCACCGGGCCGGTCCCGGGCGCTCGCGGACACGACGAGAACGAGGGGAAGGAGGGCCGAGACAACGAGACGACGCATGGGGCCTCCGATCGGTGCCACGTGATCGTATCTCAGCAGTAGACTCTGCGGTCCGGAGCACGACGCGCCGGCTGGATCGCGAGAAAACGAGACGACGGTGTCGAACACGGACAGCCCTGCGCCCGACCCCGAGGTCAGCCCCCTGTTCGCACAGGTCGTGCGCGACTATCGCGAGCTCGAGCCTGGGGAGGGAGACACCTGGAACCCCCTCCTCTGCGACGTCGAGCTCCTTCATCGGCTCGAGCTCTTCCGCCTGCTCACCGTGGCGCTTCGTCGCAGCCCGGCGCCTCCTTCCCAGATCCGGGTGCTCGACATCGGCTGCGGCAACGGTCGCTCGGCGCGGTCCTATCTCGACCTCGGCCTGCTTCCCGAGCAGGTCACTGCGCTCGACCTCCGCCCCGGCGCCCTCGCCCGAGCCAGCGCGTCTCACCCCGGCCTGAACTACGTGCAGCACGACGGCGGTGCCCTCCCCTTCGATGACGAGCACTTCGACTGGGTGTCGACCTGCACGGTCTTCTCGTCGGTCCGCGAGCCGGAAGCGCGACGCGCGCTCGGCACCGAGATCGCTCGCGTCCTCTCACCCCACGGACGCTTCTTCTACTGGGACCTGCTCAGCGCCAACGACTTCGCCGGTGGCGACCCCTTGCGACCCGAGACGATCTTCACCGAGCTGACGATCGACTGGTCGGAGCGCACGCGCATCGGCGGCTTCCGCTCACGGGAACGTCGGCTGCCACGCGCGCTCGCCACCTTGTTCGATGGCATCGAGCGACTGGTCGGACCAGCCACGCACCAGGCCGTGCTCCTGAAGGGATCGTCGACATGAGCAGTGAGTGGACGAACGGCAAGGTGCTCGTGACGGGTGCCGGCGGCTTCATCGGCTCGCATCTCACCGAGCGCCTGCTCGCTCTCGGAGCCGACGTGCGGGTTCTCGTTCGGCACGTGTCGTCGGGGCGCCTCGGCTTGCTCGAGGAGCTGAGCGAGGAGGATCGCGATCGTCTCGAGGTCGTGCGCGGTGACCTCCGTGACGTCGAGTCGGTGCGCCAGGCCTGCGCAGGCGTCGACACGGTGTTTCATCTCGGTGCCGAGGTGTCGGTGCCCTTCTCCTTCGAGGTGCCGCGGAGCTTCCTCGACACGAACCTCGGCGGCACGCTCAACGTGTTGGAAGCTTGCCGCAACCACGAAACACGACGACTCGTGCTCACGTCGAGCTCCGAGGTCTTCGGCACGGCGCAGCGCCTGCCCATGGACGAGGAGCACCCGCTCCACCCGCAGTCGCCCTATGCGGCGAGCAAGGTCGCCGCCGACGCCCTCACGCTCTCGTATCGTGCAGCACACGACCTGCCCCTCGTCACCTTGCGTCCCTTCAACGCCTTCGGTCCGCGTCAGTCGCTGCGAGCGGTCATCCCCACGGTGCTCGTGCAGGCGCTGCGGGGCGATCGCTTGCAGCTCGGCCGCACCGATCCCGTGCGCGACTGGACCTACGTGAGCGACGTCGTCGAGGCCTTCCTCGCCGCCGCCCGGGCCGAGGACGACGTGCTGGGCGAGGTCTTCGTGACGGGCACCGGTCGGGGGCACAGCATCGCCGAGATCGTGCAGGCGGCCGGTCGGCTGGTGGACCGCGAGCTCGTCGTGGAGACGGCGGACGAGCGCCTGCGGCCGGGTCGGTCCGAGGTGGAGCGGCTCGTCGCCGATCCACGTCGGGCGAAGGAGCGGCTCGGCTGGGAGGCTCAGGTCTCCTTCGAGGACGGCCTGCGCCGCACGATCGAGCACCTGCGTGAGCGCGGCGACGAGCTTGATCCGTCGCGTCACTACCGGTGATCGCCGGCCCATGAGGATCCTGCTCGCCCACGATCGCATCGCGCCAGGAGACGGCAGCAGCCGCTGGCTGGCCGATGTCGCGAGCTTGCTCGTCGACGAGGGTCACGAGGTCACGGTGGCCTGCACGGCGTTCACTCGCAGCGTCCCCGACGGCGTGCAGGTTCAGTCGCTCGACCGACTCCGCGTGCCCGCCGACGTGTTGATCGCGGCCGATCCCGAGCTGCTCCTCGCCCTGGCCGACCAGGCGTCGCGCGTGGTCTTCGCCCCCCTGGGCATGCTCGCCGAGCTCGAAGCCGAGGAAGCCTCGCGCGAGCGCGTGCGGGCGGCCGAGCGTGAGGCCCTCGAACGCTGCGACGTCGTGCTGCGCTTCACCACCGCCGCCGTCGAAGCCCTCGAGCATCATCACGACCTCGCGCTCCGTGGCAAGAGCGTGGTGGCCCCCTTCGTGAGCCGAGAGTTCGAGGCCATCGCGTCTGGAGCCGAGTCGCTTCCCCTCGTGCGACCCCGACCGGCCGAGCTGCTGTGGGTCGGTCGTCTCCTGCCGACCAAGGACGTCGCCTTCCTCGTGCGGGCGGTGGCCAAGCTCAGCGGTGACGACTGGCGACTCGTCGTCGTGGGCGAAGGTCCCTGTCATGGTGAGCTCGTCGAGCAGGTGGAGACCCTGGGTCTCAGCGAGCGCGTGGACATCCGCGGCAGCGTGGACGACCTGGCCGAGGTCTACTCACGAGCCAGCCTGTTCTTGACCGCCTCCCGCCTCGAGCAGTTCTCGCTCACCTTGTTGGAGGCGCAGTCCTTTGCCGTGCCCTGCCTGGGGCTGCGCCCCGACTGGGAGACCAGCTTCAACTCCTGCGAGGAGCAGGTCCTGCCCGGCAAGACCGGTGGTCTCTTCGAGACCGAGGACGAGCTCGCGTCGCTCATCGCGAGCTACCTCGACGATGAGGAGCTGCGTCAGGAGCACGGACTCGCCGCCTGGCGTCGGAAGCGGCGCGAATTCCCGCTGGAGCGCTTCCTCGAAGGCTTGCGTGAGGCCGTGGGCACCCCTAGCCTGGATGGATGACTGACGAGCTCTCGATTCAGGAACGTCACGCCCCTCGAAACGCCTGCTTCGGCTGCGGCCCGGCCAACGAGAAAGGTCTCGGTCTCCGCAGCTTCCCGGTCTCCGACGAGGAGACGGTCGCCGAGTGGACGCCGGAGAAACACCACGAGGCCTTCGACGACGTGTTGGCCGGTGGCGTCATCGGCGCGCTCCTCGATTGCCACATGAACTGGACGGCGGCCTGGCATCTCATGAAGAAGCACGAGGCCGACGGTCCGCCCTGCACGGTGACCGCGGAGTACTCGGTCCAGCTCCGACGACCTTGTCCCACCGACGGTCCTGTCACCTTGCGCTCGAAGGTCGTGAGCTCCACCGAGGACCGCGCCGAGATCGAGTACACCATGGAGGCCGGTGGCAAGACCTGCGCTCGCGGCAGCGGGACCTTCGTCGCCGTCAAGGAAGGACACCCCGCCTACCACCGCTGGTAGCGGTCGCACGTTCCACGTGGATCCGGTTCCACGTGGATCCGTCAGGTAGCAGCTCCTGATGCAACTGAGTCGGGGAAGGCGGTGATCGCCGCCTCGACGACGTGGCCAGCCCAGGCTCGGCCCCACTGCATCAGGAGATCGCATGAGAGAAACGACAACGCGAACCGCAGGCTGGGCGCTCGCCCTCTCCCTCGGCCTGCTCGTCACGACGAGCGCGACGGCCCAGGGGCTCATGGACAACGTCACGTTCGTCGGCGAAGGACCTGCCTTCTGCCAGACGAACATCTCGCCTCTCACGCTCCAGGACCCCACGCATTGCGTGGAGCTCAACATCGAGTGTCCCAACACGCTCCCCAAGCGCGCCTACCTCCGCATCACCGGCCCGGCCGCCGGCACGACGCTCAAGGGCACGATCATCTTCGGCACCGGTGGTCCCGGCACCTCCTGGTACGAGCGCGACCCGCCGGCGCGCAAGGTCCTCAACAAGCTGGTCAAGCGGGGCTTCCGCGTCATCCAGCGTGCCTGGGAGAGCCCCGGCGGCTGGATGAATGACGCCGCCTCGACTCACGACGCCGCCTGCCGCTACGCCTCGCTCATCACCTTCATCCACGCGGCGGCCTTCGCCGACGACCCGACCGCTCCTTACTGCGCGACGGGCAACTCGGGTGGCTCGGCCGAGCTCGGCTACGCGCTGAGCCGCTGGGGTCGTGGTGACATCCTCGACATGGCGCTCATGACCGGCGGACCGCCCCTCGGCTCCATGGTCGGTGGCTGCCTCCAGCCGGGCCACCCGCTCCACGCCGGCTGGTTGACCCAGTGCGTGAGCTCCACCCAGGCCGAGGGCGTCTGCCTCCCGCCGAACACGCCCAACTGCGCCTACACGCCCAACCAGGCCGCCAATCGCATCGACGCGACCTTCAACCTGGTGGGCCAGACCCCGTGCCAGAGCCAGGACATCGCCCTGCTGGAAGCCAACAGCGTCCTCTTCCCCGGAGCCGACCTCGACTACCCGGACACCTTCGTGTCCTTCCTCCTCGGCGAGGACGACTGCACGGCCGCCATGGCCTTGTCGATCGACTACATCGACGCGGTGTTCCAGAACAGCACGGGTCCGTTCGACTTCGACGTGCTCCCGCTGACCGGTCACAACGTCCACAACGATCCGGACGAGATCGGAGCGAGGGCCATCGCCGACGCGCTGGAAGACCAGTGCGTGCTGCGGCACTGAGACCAGCTCTCCTCAGCCCCGCGACCTGCTCGGGTCGCGGGGTCCTGCCGAGCCTAGGGTCCCGCGCCGCAGCGCTCCCAGGCTCCGACGGACTCCCGGGGCGTGCCAGCGCTGTCCTGTCCCGGTGAGCCCTCGGCGCACGACGTCGCCGCCGTCACGACCAGCCACGAGCCCACTGGCGTGACGTCGTCGAAGCGCAGCGTCCCGTCACCGAGCTCCGTCCAGGTCGTGATGGAGCACCGTCCTCCGCTCGCAGCGGTCGGGAAGTACCACGAGCCGAGACGATCGGCGTACACGTGATAGGCCGTTGCCTCGGCGACCTGCTCGACCGTCAGGGTCGCTCCGCCGACACCCACCAACAAGGGCGGCTCACCGGCCGTCACGTCCGACACCTCGCCGGGTGGATCGCTCGGGGCCACGGTGGGCGTGACGTCGAGCGTGCAGGACTGCGGCCCTGGTGAGTCGCAGGAGTCGGTGACCGTGACGGTGATCGGTCCAGCGCCCACGGGGAGCGTCACGACGACCGACTCCCCGGTCTCGTCGACGAGCGTGTCGCCATCGAGATCCCACTCCACCGTGAACGGTGCCTCTCCCCCGCGAAGCGTCACGCTCAGGGCCTGTTCTTCACCCGCGCAAGATGGGTCCGGAGCCACGACGACCTCGGCGCAGGTCAAGGGCTCGCAGGCGGGGACGACGAAGCACTGGGTGTCCACCGGCGTGCCCGTCACCGTCGTCAGGAAGGTCACCGTGTCGACCATGGCGCTGGGCGGCACCTCGGCCGCCATCGCCTCGCGCACCGTCAGGCCGAGCGCGTTCGGCACGACGGTGGTGTCGCGCAGGAGAGAGCAGGGATCGATGCGCCCGTCGGCTCCCGTGCGCAGCACCCAGAGCGACTCCTCCGGCAGGCCCGAGCCCCAGACACCGCCGACCAGGAGTTCGCCATCAGCGAGCTCGCTGCTCGTGGTGGCATCGTCACCCAACGGACTCTCGTAGGCCCGCTGCCACGTCAGCGAGCCATCGGCCAAGGAGGCCTCGACGATCCAGAGATCGCTGGTGGGAAAGCCCACCTCCTGGATGCGCCCCGTGAGGAGGAGGCTTCCGTCGGCCCGCTGCTCGACGTCCTGGAAGTCACCCCACTCGGCGTCGCCGTAGACGACCGACCAGAGCAGGGCTCCGCTCGCGTCGAAGCGCGCGAGCCAGGGAGCGTGACGCGAGCTCGTCACCGAGTCGGTCCAGCCACAGGCGGCAAAGCCCCCGTCGACGGCCTGAGTGACGTCGGTGGCGTCGTCCTGATCGCTGCCGCCGAGGGCCCACTGCCAGGCGATGCTCCCGTCGACGCGGGTCTTCATCAGCCAGGCATCGGTCAGGCCCGAGCGCGTGTCGGTCGTGCAGCCGGCGACGACCTGACCGAGGTCGCTCGTCGACTCCAGGGCCCGGACGACCTCTCCCGCCGTGCTCTGATAACGACGCTGCCACTCGACGATGCCGTCGGTGCTCACCCCCACCAGCCAGGCTTCGGCCGGGGAGGCGTCGGTCGCCGTGAAGTCGCCTCCGGCGACGTAGCCACCGTTGATGGTGACGTCGGCGGTGAGGAGCGAGTGTCGTCCGCTGGCGGTGCTGAAGTTCAAGCTCCACAGTCGACGACCCTCGGCGTCCGCCTTGAGCAGCCAGCCGTGGTGAACGCTGAAGAACTCGATGACGTGACGCCCGGTGAAGAGGGCCGTCCCGTCGGGTGACACCACCGCGCCCTGGGCGCCTCCGATCAGCAGGTTGCCCTGGGAGTGCTCCGACACGACGGTGCCGTCGCGGTCGAAGCGAACGAGCCAGCCCTCGGCCCGCTCGGTCCCGAAGGAGTCCGTGACGGCCGCGACCAGGAACGTGCCGTCATCGGCCTCGACGAGATCGAGGAGTCGTTCCCGGCTGTCCCCGCCGAAGGTCTGCGACCAGTGCTCCTGGGCAGAGGCCGACCCGACGGCGACGAGCACGAAGACGAGACAACGAGCACCGTGAGACATGGCTGCATCCGGGAAGCGGACGTTCATTGGGCACCGACCTGCTCTTCTCGAAGAGCAGAGACGTCGAAACGGCGGCTCCGGTTCCCCTGACTCGCCCCGACTCAGCCGCCGTGAACGGCGAAGCCTCGTCTTCGGAGCCGGTCCAGGTGCGTGCCGAGTCGCTGCTCGAAGTGACTCCACCCCGGGCGGTCCTTCGATGACCAAGCGACCTCAGCCAACGCGAGCAGGCGGGGCAAGGCCATGACCTGAAGGTGCTCGACCGTCGCGATGTACTCGGTCCAGAGCTGACCCTGCACGCCGATGACACGAGCCTGCTCGTCGGACGACAGCTCCTCGGGCACGGGCTCGACACCGTGCACCTTCTCCGCGTTGCTGAAGCCACCGATGGCGAGGGGCTCCGACTCGGGCGGGCCCTGGTAGTGATCGAAGTACAACGCCTGCTGATAGCAGGAGATGACGCGATGTCCGGCACGGGCAGCCGCCGCGACTCGAGACGCATCACGCCAGGCGCAGAGAACGAGATCCTCTCGCGGCCCTCCCTCGAGCACCTCGTCCCAGGCCAGCACCGTGCGCCCGCGGTCGATGAGCGGTCGCGCGAGTCGATCGATGAAGTGGGACAGCACCTGCTCGAGCCCGTCGAGGCCCTCGCCCTCCTGGAGCGACGCGACCTCGGAGCAGCGCTCCCAGCGCGACCGCGGGACCTCGTCGCCACCGAGGTGAAGGAAGGCGCCGGGAAACAGCTCGGCCGTCGCGGCGAGGAGCTCGGTGAGCGCGACGACGTTGGTCTCACTGGGGCAGATCACGCCCTCGAACTCGCCCCAGGAGCACTCGACCTCTGTCGGCGCTTCACCGCAGGCCAGCTCCGGGTGCGCGACGAGCAAGGCCGTCGCGTGACCGGGCAGGTCGATCTCGGGCACGAGCTCCACGCCGAGCCAACCCGCGAGCTCGACGAGATCTCGAATCTCGTCGAGCGTGTAGCTTCCTTCGTGAGGGACGCCGTCACCGACGAAGGGGTTGAAGTTCTTCTCGACGATCGTCTCGCGGCGTCGCCCCCCCTTCTCGGTCAGCAACGGACGACCGGGCAGCGGCAAGCGCCAGCCCTGGTCGTCGGTGAGATGCCAGTGAAGACGGTTGAGCTTGTAGCTCCCGGCGAGACGAAGGAAGTCCGCCACGACGTCGGCACCGAAGAAGTGCCGCACGACGTCGAGATGCTGTCCTCGCCAGCCGAAGCGCGGACCGTCTTCGATGCGCAGGCAGGGCAACTCGAGGGCTCCTCCGGGAGACGGGTCGGAGCTCTCGTCGTCCCACGCGGGCTCGAGCTCGGCAGGGAGAAGCTGACGCAGCGTCTGGACCGCGGCGAGGAAACCGCTAGCCTCGTTCGCCTGGATCATGATCGCGTCGGCTGCGATGTCGAGGACGTGATCGGCCTCGTCCGCCGCGTCGTCCTCGAGCGGCCCGAGGCGAAGACGCAGCGCGTGGGGCTCAGTCGTCGTGGTCGCCGAGAGCCCCGTGCCCCGTCGGAGCAAGTCGAGAGCCGCAGTCGCCCGAGCGCGGCTGTCGTCGTCGGCGTCGAGGACGTACCCCTTGGACGAGGAGAGCGAGCAACTCCCGTCGCGTCGTTCGAGCTGACGCGGCCAGGGGATGAGAGGGAGCGGCGTCTCGGTCATGGGCGTGCATCCGCATCGTGGATCACGGGGCAGAGCTCGGCGTCGTCGAGGTAGCGGGACAAGTCGGTGGGTCGGCCGCCGCGGGGCGTGCTGCGATCGGTGCAGAGATGGAGGGCGAGGCTGCGACGCCACCGATCCGAGCGGTTCTCCCGGCTCCCATGCAGCGTGCGACAGTGGTGGACCGAGTAGCCACCCGCTGGAAGCAAGGCGGCGACCTCGGACCACTCGCGTCCTTCACCGAGACGGGGCCGGAGCTCGTCTTGGCTGAAGAAGTCACCGGCCAGGTCGCCTTCCCAGTGATGCGAGCCCTCGACGAAGGTGAGCGGGCCACGGGTCTCCTCGACGTCGGTGCAGGCGATCCAGGCGGTGAGCAGCTCGCTGTCGGGCTCCCAGCTACCCGTCCAGTAGGACTCGTCGCGATGCCAGCCGACGCGAGTCGGTCCGGAAGCGGCGGAGGCCGGCGGCTTGGCGAGGTGCTGGACCCAGAAGACCTGGACACGTCGGGCTCCGGTGAGCTCCGCGACCCGGCGACCGAGGGCGGGGTGAGCGACGAGGGCCCGCAGGTCGGGATCGGCGGCGTGGGGCATCTCGATCTTGATGAGGCGGTCGCGGGGGTCTCCGGGGTTCCAGGGAGAGGCCTCCGGGGGACGACCCGTGCGGTGCTCGCCGGCCTCGATCCGTTCCATGCCGGCGACGGCCCGACGGACGAGCTCGGAGTCGAGCAAGTCCCGTGTTTCCAGGTGGAAGCCCCGCCTCCGGTAGTCGGCGGCGGGGGTGTCCCGGGCGGGGAGGGAATTCATCCCCCGATCATGCCGGTCCGGCAGGGTAGAGTGCGGGTCAGACAGAACGAGACGGCCCGTGACGTGCCCGGAGCAGCTCAGCCGCATGAGTCATGAGTCCGGAGACGTCATCGACGGAGGCCCTGCATCATGCAGGCAGGAGGACACCCGTGAATTTCCCGCTCGAGCTCAAGTTCAAGGTTCTCGCGCTCGCCCCGCAGCTGTCGGTCACCGACAGCTCGGGTCAGCTCATGTTCTACGTCAAGCAGAAGCTGTTCAAGCTCAAGGAGGCGGTCACCGTCTTCGGTGACCAGGAACAGACCAGGACGCTCTTCCAGATCAAGGCCGACAAGATCATCGACTTCTCGGCGACGTACCACATCACCGACTCGGACGGTCGGCCGGTGGGTGCGGTGAAGCGGAAGGGCGCACGATCGATCTTCAAGGCCCACTACGAGATCATCGAAGACGGCCAGGTGACGATGACCATCACCGAGGACAGCGCCTTCGTCCGTCTCATGGACGGGATCTTCGGTGAGCTGCCGATCGTGGGGATCCTGTCGGGCTACGTGTTCCACCCCAGCTACACGGTCAAGCGGGGTGAGACCGAGCTCATGCGGATGACGAAGCAGTCGGCCTTCCTCGAGGGCAAGTTCAAGATCGAGGAGCTGGCGCAGAACGAGGGGATCGTTCGCGCTCGCTGCGTGCTGTCGCTGCTGATGATGGTGCTGCTGGAGCGTTCGCGGGGTTGAGGTCATCAAGAGGGACGATGGCGACCGGCCATCGCCCCTCGCCCCTCTCCTGCCCGAGTCGTCAGCCTCTTGGACGCACCAGCTCGTCCATGAGGCATGCTCCCCCATGAGCATCGACCGACGCCGCTTCCTCAGCCTCGCTACCGGAGCCGGGTTCTCGGCCCTCCTGACCGGCAACTTGTCAGCCCAAGAGAAAGAAGCCCTCACCAAGCAGGCCATCGAGGCCGCCGAAGCTCTCGCCGGCATGAGCTTCACGCCCTCCGAGCGCGAGCTCATGGCCTCTGGCGTCCGCTCGCAGACCGATGGCTACGCGAAGATCCGCGAGCTCGCCCTCGACAACTCGGTCGCACCGGCGTTCTCCTTCCAGCCCCTCCCCACCGGTCGCTGTCCCCGCGAGCCCGCCGACGGTCGCGTCGCTCCCACCAAGCTCCGTGGCAAGAACCTCAACCCGACGCCCGAAGAGCTCCCCTTCCTCTCCCTCGTCGAGCTCGGCGCCCTCCTCCGCGCCAAGCGCATCAGCTCGGTCGAGCTCACCCAGCTCTACCTCGATCGCATCGAGCGCTTCGACCCCCGCCTCTCGGCCGTCATCACCGCCCTCCCCGAGCGCGCGCTCAAGCAGGCCCGTGAGGCCGACGCCGAGCTGGCCCGCGGTCGCGATCGCGGCCCCCTCCACGGCATCCCCTGGGGCGTGAAGGATCTCTTCGCCGTCCCCGGTTACCCGACGACCTGGGGCGCCGCCCCGTTCGAGAACCAGTACCTCGACACGACCGCCGAGGTCGTCCGTCGACTCGACGACGCCGGCGCCGTCCTCATCGCCAAGACCTCCGTCGGCGCGTTGGCCTGGGGGGACGTCTGGTTCGGCGGCACGACCAAGAACCCGTGGCTGCTCGACCAGGGCTCATCCGGCTCGTCCGCCGGCTCGGCCTCCACGGTGGTCGCCGGCCTGGTCGGCTTCGCCATCGGCACCGAGACTCTCGGCTCGATCATCTCCCCCGCCCAGCGCTGTGGTGCCACCGGCCTCCGCCCGACCTCCGGACGCGTGGGTCGCAGCGGCGGCATGGCCTTGTCCTGGACGATGGACAAGGTCGGCCCGCTCTGTCGTCACGTGGAGGACTGCGCCCTGGTCCTGGCGGCGGTCGCCGGACACGACCCCGGCGACCCTGGCTCCCTCGACGCTCCCTTCGGCTGGGACGCCGACGCGCCCACGCGTTCGCTGCGGGTCGGTGTCGACCGCGAGAGCCTCGAGCAGGCCAGCGACGACGAGCGCGCTGCTCTCGACGACGCCCTCCACGGCTTCCAGCAGCTCGGCTTCACGCTGAAGGACGTGACGCTCCCCTCACTCCCCATCGGCGAGATGCTCGTCATCCTCACGGTCGAGGCCGCCGCCGCCTTCGACGAGCTCACCACCAGCGGTCGCGACGACCTCCTCGTCAGGCAGGTCGAGCAGGCCTGGCCCAACGTCTTCCGCACCGCGCGGATGGTGCCGGCCGTCGAGTACGTGCAGGCCCAGCGCGCCCGCCGCGTGCTCATGGAGCAGTACGAGCAGGCTCTCGCCGACGTCGACGTCTACGTCCACTCGACCTACGGTGGTCGCACGCTGACCGCGGCCAACCTCACGGGCCACCCCACCCTCTGCATGCCCAACGGCTTCCGCGAGAACGGCACGCCCCGCTCCGTGTCGCTGACGAGCCGACTGCTCGGCGAGCACGACCTCCTGCGCGTGGGCAAGGACTGGCAGGACGCCACCGGCCATCACCGGAAGCACCCACCGCTCGTCTGAGCACCCTTGCCGCACGCACGGAACGAGCGGCCCTGAAGCTCGTGGCGAGCGCTTGCGTGGCGCTGGGCCACTCCATGCCCTGCGTCAATCTCAGGTCGACGAGACCACTCCGACCAGGCTCGGCTCAACCAACGCCAGCAGCAAGTGACACTCTCCTCCGCTCTTGTAGCGCTGCACCCGGACTCCAGGAAAGACCTTGCTTCCTGCCGAGACAGTGCACTCGAATCGAACACGATCTCCGGCTCGGATCCTCTTCCAGTCCCCTCGCTCAGCCGGAGTGAGCTTGAGAAAGGCGTGGGCCACCACCAACTCGAGGTCCGAACTGAGCCGGCATCTCTGCTCTGGCATTTCGAGGGCAACACCCAGGACAGAGCCGGCATCGAGATGGGCCTCCGCCATGAGCCCCTCCCCTGACAGTCGTCGACCAGCGAGCCGGCTCGAGAGCTGCGGACCTTCCGCTCCGTCTCGAACCAAGGCAGCCACGAGCTCAACGAAGTCACTCCATCGCTGAATGTCAGAGTCAATCTCACCCACGACAGCCTCTGCGCCCCGCACGGGCAAGACCACACGAGCTCAACGAACGGGCCGACCGCTTCCCTGCCGCAGGACCCGGTCGCCGACCTCGCTCGGCGGCGGGAAGCGCTCCTGCGTGCCGTCGGGCCAGCTCACGAGAAGGTCGCTCGCGACGGCTCCGTCGCCGAGGGCGACGTGGATCCGAGGGTCCGAGCTCGCCTGATAGCTGCCCGCCGCCCGCAGCACGCGGTGGAGGGTCCGCTCGCCCACGGTCACGGCGAGCCGCGCGTCCAGCGCCGGGCGACCTTGACGATCGCGCAGGTCGAAGCGATGCCAGTCGCCCGAGACCGACGCCGATCCCAGGAGCAAGCGCGCGGGCCCGTCTCGATCGACGACCAGCACGTCCACCCGTCCGTCGTCGTCCACGTCACCGAAGGCCGCTGCGCGGCTCGTCGCCGGTGACGGCGCGGCCAGGCCGTTGCGTCCGTCCAGCAGCGTGAAGCGGGGCCCCTCGCCGCCCTTCAGCACGAGGTCGTCCTCGGCGTAGGGGTCGTCACCGTGGAGACGCGGTGGACGAGTGACGCGACCGTTGGCCTCGAAGAGGTCGAGCCAACCGTCGTGATCGAAGTCCGCGAAGCCCACGCCGAAGCGAGTGGAGCGACGGCTCGCCCCGGCCAGGCCCGAGCGAGGCGTGACGTCGCGCAACACGCCCTTGGTGGCGACCTCGTTGAGGAAGAGCGAGTCGGACTCGGCCGCCAGGTTCACGACGAGCAACTCCTCGTCACCGTCGTCATCGAGGTCGGCCGCCGCCACGCCCATGCCGGCCTTGGCCTGACCTTCCTCGTCGACCGCCACGCCCAGCAGCAAGGCGACGTCGACGAAGGAGCGCCCGCGGCGATTCGACCAGAGACGATCCATCTGCCCGTCGTTGGCGACGAACAGGTCGACCCAGCCATCTCCGTCCACGTCGCTGGGAACGACGCCCAGGCCCGGACCGAGCGCCCGCGCGATCCCCGTGGTCACGCTCACGTCTTGGTAGCGCCCATCGCCTTCGTTGCGCCACAGCAAGTCCGAGCTCGGCGCATCGTAGACCGCGGGCAGGCAGTAGTCGGGACCACCGAGCCGACCCGGACACTCACGCTCGGCCTCCGGGCGCCAGTCGACGTAGCGGACGACGAAGAGGTCGAGGTCACCGTCGCGATCGAAGTCGACGAAGGCGGCGCTCGTGCCGTAGCCGTCGTCGTCGACACCGGCCGCCTCCCGGAACCGCCCCTTTCCGTCGTTGAGCAACAGCACGTCGGGCCCGACGTTGGTCACGAAGAGGTCCGTCGAGCCGTCCCCGTCGGCGTCACCACAGGCGACGCCCGAGCCATGACCGCGGTGACCGGCGCCGCTGTCCTCGGTGTCGTCCCGGAAGTACCCACCGCCCTCGTTGATGAAGAAGCGGTTGGGCGGTCGCTGAGCCGCGTCGTGAGTCGGTCCGCCGCCCTGCACGAGGTAGGCATCGAGATCGCCGTCGTCATCGGCATCGAACAGTGCCGCACCGCCACAGGTGATCTCGGGAAGTAGGTGGTGCTCACCGTCGTGGCCGGAGCGATGCTCGAAGTGCAAGCCGCGTTCGGCCGCAACCTCGACGAACCAGGTCGTGCGAGCTGCGTCGTCACGAACCTCAGGCTCTGCGCAGCCGAGCAGTCCGAGCGACGCACCGAGGGTGACGAGGGTCAGCCGTCTCATGGCGTGCTCCCCGACCCGGCCTCGGCGAGCAGCTCGTCGAGACGTCGTTGCACGCGGTCAGTCTCCGGGACGAGGTCCAGGCCCACCTTCTCACCTTGCTCGAGTGCCTGACCGGCGCCGTGAAGGTCGCCCAGCTCGACACGGCTCATCGCGAGCCCCAGCCAGGCCAGGTGATCGGACGGGTCGTGCTCGAGCGATTGCTGGAAGGCGGCGGCGGCCTCGCGATGACGTCGCATCTCGAAGAGCAACGAGCCGTGGAGCGACCGCGCCGAGCGCCGGCCCGGGTCGATGCGCAAGGACTCACGCAGGGCGACGAGCGCCTCGTCGAGACGACGCTGCTGTCGGAGCAACTTGGCGTGGACCTCGGCGGTGAGCGCCGAGCCCGGACCGAGACGTCGGGCCTCCTCCACCTCGGCCATCGCCTCGTCGACACGTCCGAGCACGGCCAGGCTCTCGGCACGGTGCGCTCGCGGTCGATGCCGACCCGGCGCGAGCTGAACGGCGCGATCGAGCTTCTCGAGGCTGGCCTCGAAGCGACCGGCACGCAGCTCGGCAACACCCCAGGTGGTGAGAAGGTCGACGTCGTCGGTGTCGGTGAAGTGCTCTTGCAACAGGGTCAGCGCGCGGCCAGGGTCGCCCCCGTCCAGGGCCCGGTCGACCTCGGCACGGTGCACCGACAGCCCGACTCGGTCGCGCTGCGCCCGGCTCGCCCACTCACCACCCTGCGCGCGGGGTCGGTCGGCGGCCACGAGCGGAGGGCGACCTCGCTGCCCGAGCTTGCGGCTGAGCGCGTGCCGAAGCTGTCGCAGCGACGCGTCGGACGGACGCAGGCGAAGAAGTCCTTCGACCTGGCCGAGGGCTTCCTCGTGACGCCCGAGCTGCGAGAGACAGCGCGCCCGACCCACGCGGGCGGTCGCCATGGCGACGTCGGGCTGTCCTTCCAGGGCCGCGTCGAAGGACGCCAGCGCCGTCTCCAACTCACCCGCGTCGAGCTCGAGGAAGCCCAGCCGCCAGTGCGCTTCGCCGGCCTCTTCACCGAGCTCGATGATGTGGGCGTAGTCGGCACGGGCTTGCTCGAGATCGTCGAGCCCCTGACTCACGAGCGCGCGTCGGTAGAGAGTGGGCAGGAGGTCGGGCGCCAGGCTCAGGGAGCGGTCGTAGCACTGACGGGCCAGGTCGAGCAGGCCGCTCGCCTCGTGGGCACGACCGAGCAAGCGCCACGCGTCGGCGTCGTTCGGGTCCGCCTTCACCGCGTTCACGCGGCTGTCGTGGAGACGCTGGACCTCAGGGTCGGCAAGGAGGGCCTTCGGCGCGCGGGGGATCGAGGTCGACGGACGACAGGCAGCAAGCACGCCCAGGAGGGCGAGCAAGGACACGACCCTCGGCGGGACACGACGCTCCATCACCCGGCGAGGCTAGCAGGAACGGGTGACGGGTCGCAGCTCGTGGCCCATCGATCCGATCAGCGACGACGGCTCTTCCTGAGCTGCGATGGAAGGGTCGGTAGCCGTTCGAGGTCCTTCAGCAGGTCCTGCGCGAGCAACGCAAGGACAGGGTCCTCATCACTCGCAACCTCCTGAAGCACGACCTTGGCCCGCGAGAGCTGGGCCGGTGACCATCGCCGACTCCGGCTGGCACGTGCCCTCACTTGCGCCATCAGTGCGTGGAGCGCCCCGAGTCTCAGCATGGACACTTGCTCGGACTCGAGGGTCACGAGCAGCGCCTCCACGACTGGAAACTCGAAGTCGAGCTCGGCCAGCATCTCGAGAACGAGGCGCCGGACCTCGGGGTCGTCATGTTGCGCGGCCTGGAGTGCCGAGGGGGCGAGTGCTTCCAGTGCTGCGCGCAGCAGTCGTCCATCTTCGAGCTCCCGCACTCCTCGCTCGACCACTCGTCGCGTCCACGTTGGCTTGGGAAGGCCATGGGGGCAGGGATTTCGGAAGCGCAACTTGCTGGTCACTTCGAGAAGCTGCGTGCGGGCTGACTCATGAAGACCGATCGCGTCCCCCTCCAAGACGTCGAGCAACGCCGACACCACGCGGGCCCGACCCGCCGACTCCTCACAGCTCCGTGGAGCTCCGAGGTCGAGGGACTCGATGGTCGTCCTCCGCACGAGCAGCGAGGTGTCTGCTTCGATCACCTCGGCCAAGAGCGGAAGGTGCTGGATGCTTCCTCCCCTCGCGATCTCGAACATGAGGGCCGCCCGGTCCTCTTCGTCGAGGCCAGACGCCCGAAGAGCCACTCGTAGGGCGTCCGTGGCGTTGGTCGGGAGCTTGGCGAGAGCTCGCACGGCCTCCCGCGAGAGCAGGGGTCGGCCGCTCGTCAGCAGGCCGACGAGCCCAGGGACGACCTCATCACTCAAGACCTCATGACAGGCAGCCCAGGGTTCGAAGCAGCGCCCCCAGAGCCGGGGGGCCGCCTTGGCGGCAGCGAGGCGGACCGCGGGCGAGCTCGCGCTCAGGGCCCGGGCGATCTCCGGCATGGCCGAGGCCCGATCGACATCGAGGAGTGCGAGCGCCTCGATGGCCGCCACGCGGTCGTCGTCGTCACCACTCGTCACGACCTTGCGAAGCCCTGCTCGGGCGTGGCGGGCCGCTCGCGAGAGGACACTGTTTCGAAACCGGCCCGCCCCTCGGTACTCGAGGGCCACCCGCTGCGCGAGCGCGGCGCGAGCCTCGCTCGACGGCCCCTTCCCATCGGGCAACGACGCGAAGTCGATCAGGCCCCGGAGCGCTCGCGCCACGTGGTCGTCCCAGACTTCACCGTGCGCCAGGTCGAACTCGAGAACCGCCGGCACGGCCGACTCGGCGATCGCCGGCCCGATCCGTCCCAGGGCCTGGAGGGCCAAGCCCTGCAACACGGCGTCTTCCCCGGCCAGCGCCTCGAGCAAGACCGGACCGACGGCCACCGGATCGAGCCTCTTCAACTCGTCGAGTCGCAGCCAACTGTCCGGCGCGGGCTGTTCCGACTGCTTCCAGCTCTCCCACCCAGCTCGTAGGAATTGCCGTGCTTGCTCAGCATCGTCCATGGGCTCGAGGGCCTGCCCCTCGAAGTGGCGCAAGTGGCGCTTCAGCTCTTCCGACACGGCTCGCAAGCCAGGAGGTGCCGAGCGATCGAGCTCCAGCGTGAGTCGTTGCACGCGACGAAGGAGCTCGCTCGGAAGCTCGAGTGGTCGCCACGCCTTCTTCCTGGCGTGGATGAGCTGGTTCCCGAGCTCGAGGTTGGTGGCCACGCACCGCAGGCCGACGAGCTTCAAGCGATCACTCACGTCACTCTCGACGTGGTCGACGAGCCGCTCGACGACGACCCCCCGCTGCTCCGGCTCCACGTAACGAAGCACCTTGATGACCCGCTCCTGCGTCTCCTCGCCCCCCGTGCGCAAGGCTTCGAAGAGAGTCGGCAAGTCGAATCGGGCCAGCTCCTGGAGCAAGCGCTGGCTCTCGACATCCGAGCCGCCGAGCGCGAGCGCGGTCATGCCCTCTGGCAAGGGGAGTTCGTCCATCACCCGGGACGCCCGCAAGCAGTCCTGACGCTCTCGCTGTGCTTGCCGCAGCACGCCGACCAGGGCCTCGACGGCAGGCTTGGCCTCGCTCTCATCAGCACCCTGGGCGAGCTCGAACAACTGGCTCATGAGGGTTCTCCAGTCGGCCGTCCACTCGCATGCTCGGTCCGGCTTGGGAGAGCGCTCCGACAGGCCCTCCAGCACGGCGGACCGGACCTCGCTGGACTCGTCGGCATCGAGCAGGCGAGACGTCCAGCGGCGGAGGGCCTGCGGCGAGCCGAGGTTCTCGAAGGCGCTGCCCACCAGTCGGACCCGGGTCGCCACGTCGGGTCGCAGGGGATTGCCCGGAACCATCGCCTCGAGAAGCTCCTCCGAGAGACGCTCCTTCAAGCGACGCCTGCCCAGCAAGCCGCGAAGCTCGGTCGCGGCCTGTTCAGCGACCTTTCGATCCGAGCTGTCGAGGGCGTCGATGAGCGCCGGCACGACCAGCCTTCCCAGGTCGGCCGAACACGGCTCCCAAGGTTCGACGCAACCCCTCGCCAGGCTGGCGAGACAACGCAAGGCAGCCTGACGCTGCTCCGGAGCCGCTGGACGTGAAGCGAGAGCCGCCACGTCCACGATCGCCCCGGACGCCCAGGCCCCTGCCTGTCGCAACTGCTCGAGAGCTCGGACTCGTTCTTCGAGGCTCCCCTCTCGCAGCACGTGACGGAGCCGTGGCAAGGCGACGACCACGGCGGACTGCAATGCCCGCTCCGACGAGTAGTGGTCAAGGCCATCGACGGGAAGCCATGCGATGACTCGCTCGGCTTCATCCGCGAGCTCGGGAAGCCAGCGAAGGTCCGAGGCATGACCCGGTTCCAGCAAGCCGGCCAACGCATGCCGCGCCTCGACGTGCCAACTCTCCAGCGGATGCTCCTCGGCGAAAGCGATGACCGCAGGGACGCCGACCTCGGCTGCCGGAGGGCCGAGGGAGGCCAGGCCTTCCAGAGCCATCCGCTGAATGAGCGGGTTCTCTTCTCGGAGGAGGGTCACGAGGGCGGACGCAGCTTCCTCCGGATCCAACTGGCGGAGAGCCTCCGCCACCGAGCTGACCTTGGGAATCCGTGACTCCCGGGGCGTCCTCGGGATGGCCGTTCGACGCCGATTCCAGGTCTCGACGGCGGCGGCGTCCTCGATGATCTCGCGGACCCGAGCCGCCGTGTCGTCCGTTGATGAGGCACTGCCGCTGGCTGCGATCCACAGACCGAGTCCGAGCAAGACACCACCGATTCGCTCGTTCACTTCACTCCCTCCTCACCCATTCAGGCATCACGACCATCGAACCGCCTCGAATCAGCGCTTGCGGGAGCGACTCCGCCGCCGTTCGGCGAGTCGCTCGTTCTCCTGACTTCGCAACGCGGCGAGCAAGGCCGTCGCGTCCGCCGCGAGTTCTTCGTCCGCGTAGCGAGACACCGCCTCCAGACCCGAAACGAGCCTCTCGAGCTCGGACCCAGGAATGCTCCGGCGCACCTGGGCCAACTTGGCGACCGAATCACCGAGCACGGACAGCGCCCGCCGCTGAATCTCTGGCTCCGAGTCCGACTGGGTGACGAGGAGGAGGGCCTCGAGCGCATGGCGCTGCACGCAGTCCACGCCTCTCAGCGCTTCCAGCACTCCGCTCCGGACACGCACGTCCTCGTGGAACAAGCCGTTCAGCGCTCCTCCATGTCCAGTCGCAAGCAACGCTCGAATCACCAAGTCGTCGCCCGTCAGCAACTCTTGCCAACCGAGCTCGAGGAGCGAGTCCATCCAAGACAAGCGGTTCCAGCCATGGTGAGACATGCAAGCCGTCCGACCACAGTCATCGGCGGGAAGCAAGTCCGTCAGATTGGTTCGAGCCAGCGCTTGCAGCTCGCGATCACCGTGAATCAGTAGCTCGAAGTACCGCAGAGCGACTTGCTCGCGCCCCTCTTCACGAGAACAGTCGAAAGCCTCCTGCTTCAAGCTCATCCTTTCGAAGATCCAACGCCGCACTCGCTGAGACGGATCGCTGTCGGCGACCTGGGCAAGCAGCAGCATGGCCTGACCGTCCTCCCTCTTCGCCATTAGCTCGAGCACTTCCATTCGAAGCGACTCGTCAGCACGGACCGGCCTCAGTGAAGAGACGAGGTGAGGAACGAGCTGCCCGGGCATGCCGACCAGCAAGTCCTGAATGGCTTCTCGGATCCGAGGTGAGTCGTCCTCCAACGCAGCGATCAGCATCGGAAGGCCCGTCTCCCGAAGCCAGTGCACGCGCACGCGCTCCTTGCGGATCTTCGGCTCCTGACGCCAGACGTGCTCGGATGCCAGCGGCCGCCAGCGATTCCACGGCCACAGGTTCCGAAGTAGCCGAGTGTCGCCCCAGTTCGCTTGCAAGGCTCGCAACGCGAAGAGCCGCAGCTCCACGGCCGAGGATCGAGCGAAGGTCTCGAACATCAGTTGCTCGAGCTCCGGCACCTCGGTGCTTCCATGCTGAGCCGCCCTCAGGACCTCGAGCGCGGTCGCCTCGTCCGCCCCCTCCAAGAGCTGCGGCAGCAAGGGTCGCGCCAGCGCCGCCGCTCGACCTCGAACGTGACGACTCTTCTCACTCGTCCAGTGGAACTCGGAGACCACGCGCGCAGCCTCCAGCCGGAGCTCGTCGGACACCCACGTGACCTCACGATGAAGCAAGCCCAGGAGGGCTCGATTGACGAGCTCCTCCTGAGACGACGCGCCGTCTTCCTCGTGGAAGGCCAAGACCGCTGGCACGCCGACTGCTGCCGCCTCGGAACCGAGCTCGGCGAGCAGCAGGAGCGCCGCCTCCCGATGGGAGGGCTCCCCATCCGCCAACACGTCAGCCAAGACGGACGCCGCCTCAGTCGGGTCCAGCCGCTCGAGCAACGGCTCATCGTTCGTGGCCAGGACCATCGGCATGCGGTCACCGACGGCGGCGACCAGCTCGGGAAGCCACTCGCCGACGGGCTGGTCTCGCGAGCTCTCGACGAGCCTCTCGACACGCTCGGCATCAACCAGGAGAACGAGCGCCTCGCGACGTGGGCCGAGCCACGTCCCGGGCTGGGCCTCGAACGGCTGGCGCCGACCCTGCCGCATGAGCTCCAGCATCTCCGTGCTGCCGGGCCGAAGCTCCGTCTCATTGGCGGCAGCGGCCCCGACCGAACCCCAGGCCACCAGCAACGCCACGACGATCGCTCGCAGTCCCATCTCGTCCTCCCCCGCGGCCTCCACGCCGCCTGTCCCTTCAGCTCACGCTGTCGACCAAGTGAATCAAGTCCCCGACGACCCCGCCAGGCTCCCGATTCAACTTCCTTGCTGGCCGACAATCCCCTCAGGCGGCGAGCTCCTGACGGGCCAGCTCCAACTCCTCCTCCAGCCAGGACCGGGCCTCGGCCGCCTTCTCCCGGAGCGCCTCGGCGTCCGCCACGAAGCACAGCTCCTGCAAGCGCTCGAAGACCTCGGCCGGCAGGTCGCGCTTCAGGTAACGCGCACCAAAGTCGAAGCGCTCGGGACAGTGCCGCGTGCGCAGCACCTGGATGAGCGGCGTGATGACGAAGCCGTGGTAGCGGAAGAGAGCGTCGACCGCGAGACCCCGCTCGCACTCCTTGGCCGGGAAGTGCGTGAGCAGCTTCACGCGGGGCTCGAGCTGCTCGAGCGCGGCCCGCATCTTCTCGCGATGGGCATCCCATGCCAGCGGCACGGCCGCGATGACACCCAGCTTGTCGAACAAGATGACGGGCTCACCGTGGATCTCGCGCTCGTTGAAGCGTGGCGCGTCGGTGTCCCGCTCCATGATGACCATGTCGATCATGAGGTGCTCGGGCGTCCCTTCGAGCCGGTAGACCCGCTGAGCGTGTCCGTGCCAGGTCTTGGCCGGGAGGACCCAGCGCACGTCGATGGGCGCCAGCTCGGCGAGAGCCTTCTCGACGACGGCGAAGGCCTCGTCGACCCGACCGTCCATGACGTCGAATTGGATGTCGACGTCCGAGAGCGCGTCCTCCGTGCCCATGGCCGTGGAGCCCCCCAGCCAGGCGGCGTTGATGAAGTCCTCGGGCTCGGTGGCAACCCGCAGGCAGTCGATGAGAGCAGCGCGATCGATCATGGCGACCTCTTCATGGAGTGCTCGAAGGTACTACGCTGAGGGATGTCCGATCGCCGCACGGAAGCAGGCGTCGCCCGATGACGCGCTCCCCTCAGCCCTGGCTCGGCTCCGGTCGCCTGCTGCGCTTCGCCCTGCTCCTGCTGAGCGTCGACGCGCTCGACGAGCTGGCTTCCGGCGTTCCGGGCTCGGCGGCGCCAGGCATCCAGGAGGCTTTCGCCACGTCGCACGCCGGGAGCGGCGCGCTGCTCACCGCCTTCGGGCTGCTGTCGCTGGTGCTCGAGCCACCGCTCTTCCTCCTGGCCGATCGCTACCCACGACGCTGGTTCACTTGCGGCGGCCTGCTCGGCCTCGGCCTGTCGTGCTTCCTCGCGGCCTCGGCTCCGAGCTACTGGGTCCTGTTCGTCGCCCTCCTCCTCTTTGGGCCGACCTCCGGCTGTGGCGTCACGCTTTCGCAGGCCACGCTCGTCGACTCCGACCCCGCCAACTCCGAGCGCTGGCTCACCCGCTGGGTGCTCGCCGGCTCCCTCGGTGATCTCGCCACGCCGGGGCTGCTCGCCGTGGTCTATGCGGCGGGTCTCGGCTGGCGCACGGCGTTCGCGGCCTGCGGTCTCCTCGCCTGCATCCAGGCGCTCACCCTGTGGCGTCAGCGCTTCCCCGACGAGACCAAGAACGATGAGGAGGAAGACGACGACCTGCCCTGGCGCGAGTCGCTCCGGCTCGCGCTGACCAACCGTCGGCTCCTGCTGTGGAGCCTCGGGTTGGTGACCTGCACGTTGCTCGACGAGACTCTGTTCGTCTTCGCGACCCTGCGGATGAGCCACGACCTCGGCTTCAGCGACGGCCAGGTGCTGACCGTAGTCGCCTGCTTCAGCACGGGCGCCGTCGCCACGCTCGTCGGCTACGAGCTCTTGCCCGATCGCATCCTGCCGCTGCGCCTGCTCGGGATCACGAGCTTGCTGTCCCTCGGGGCCCACGTCGGCTTCGTGCTCGCCGAGAGCTTCGTCTCGTGCATCGCCTGGGCGCTGCTCTCCGGCATCGGCATCGCGATGCAGTACCCGCTGGCGAAGGCGCAGCTCTATCGCTGCCTGCCCGGGCGCTCGGGGACCGCGGTGGCGGTGGCAGGTCTCTTCGCCCCGCTCGACCTCGCGCTGCCCATCCTGGTCGGGATGACTGCCGACACCTGGGGACTCGCCCCGGCGTTGTTCCTGCTCCTCGCCCAGCCGGCGAGCCTGCTCGCGCTCAGCCTGCTCGGACCGACGGCTGGAGACTCAGCCGAGTCGTCCTAGCGACTCGTGCACTGCCACGAGCCGGGACCAGTCGTGATCGCGACGCACCCGCTCGGCCGCCGCGCGAGCACGCCGCATTGCGGCGTCGCGGTCGTCGAGCGTCGCGAAGACCAGCTCGGCCAAGCCGTCGGGCGAGCCCGTGCTGCCGATGAGCCCGGTCACCTCGTGCTCGACCTGCTGGGTGAAGGCGGGGATGTCGGTCGTCACCACCGGCGTGCCCAGCAGTCGAGCCTCGGTGAGCGCGAGCCCAAGGGTCTCGATGCGACTCGGCGCGAGGAAGCACGCAGCGCGAGCGTGTGTCGCACGGAGTTCCTCCTCGTCGAGCCAGCCGAGGAAGCGGAAGCGATCGCGCTGGTCCTCGGGGAAGGCCTCGAGCAAGCGCCGCCACCATCGTCGCTCGCGCTTGCCGCTCTCGGGAAGACCGCCGGCCACCTCGAAGACGACGTCTTCGCGAGCCGCCAGCACGCGTCGCGCAACCTCGCCGAGGAGGTCAGTACCCTTCACGTCACCGAAGCGACCGACGTGCAGCACCGTGGTCGACGTCGCGCGTGTCTCGCTCTCGACGACGGCCCGCGCCTCGGCCGAGTCGTGCACGCCCAGGAGCGCGACGCCGAGCTTGTCGACGACCTCCGGATGATCGACCAGGAGAAGGTCGGCGGCAGCACGAGATGGCGCGAGCACGCGGTCGGCTCGCTTCAGCGCGACGAGCTGGGCTTCGAGACTCAGCGTCGGTCGATCGACCTCGCGCAGCCGGTTCATCGCTGCGTGCAGGACGTGGACGAACGCGACGGTCTTCGCGTCCCAGGATCGGGCGAGCTCTTCGCCCCACTCCCAGAACAGTGGATCGTGGATGACGACGGCGTTGGGCGCAGGCTCGAGCGAAGCCGCGACGTCCCGAGCAGCCTCCAGTTGACCGACGTCGGTCAAGCGCAGGAGGTGTTCCCTCCACGGGCCTTCGATCCATTCCGGCGTCGTCGCGTTCGGATCACGTCGGCTCGGTCGCCACGCGTCGAAGGAGACGACCGCACAGGGACGGCCGGTCTCTTCGAAGGCCCGTGCCAGCCCGCCGATGGCGGTGGAGAGACCACCGATCCCCGGGGGCGGATGGTCGCGCGTGAGGTGGAGGAGCACTGGAGCGGCGGGGATGTCAGTGCAGCGCGGGACGCAACGGCAGGGCGGCCATGACCTCGGCCTCGAAGTCGAGGAGCTCGTCGAGGCGGGCGTCGACGGCGTCCTTGGGGAAGTAGCGTCGAGCGAGGTCGATGTAGAGCGCGTGGTGACGCGCTTCGCTTCGGGTGAGGTCGACGTAGAAGGGCTGGAGAGGGTCCTCCTCGGGCAGTGCCTCGGAGATCATCCGGAAGCGCTCGCAGCCCCGAGCCTCGATGATGCCGAAGAGGACGAGACGGTCGAGGAGAAACTCGTCGACCTCGCCCTTGCGCAGACCGGCGCGGAGCTTCGTCATGTAGGGGTCGGGAAGGTCCTGCGCGAGGGTCGAGCCACGACGGAGGAGATGCTCGTGGACCTGACGGAAGTGGTCGAGCTCTTCCTGAGCGACGGCTATGAGAGCCTCGGCGAGCTCCGTCTTGCGCGGGTGCTGAGTGACGAGGGTGAGCGCGCTCTGCGAGACCTTCCGCTCGTTGGCGGCGTGGTCCTGGAGGAACTCGTCGAGCCGGTCGAGCGCGAGCGCGCTCCACTCGGGTGGAGTGTCGTGACGGAGGCGGAGCATGGGGTCTCAGCCTCCCGACGAAGGGGGCATCGCCAGCGGGTTGCCCCTCATCCGCTGGAGCTTCACCAGCGCACGCCAGCCGGTGATCAGGCCGAAGAGCGCCCAGGCGTGGAAAGCCAGGGAGATCAGGTCGTCGACTCGGAAGCCACCCTGCAGTCCTCCCAGGAGAGCGAGGCCGCAGTCGACGAGGTAGATCGCGATCCCGACGAGGGCCGCCCAGCCGTGGCCTCGAAGTGAGAGCCAGCCGAAGAGAGCGAGGAGGCCGGCAAGCCCGAGCGAGAGTCCCGAGGCCACCGGACCGCCGACGAAACTCCCGATGACGTCCGTCAGCTCGAGCCCGATCAGGAATCGGAACTGGGACTGGAACACCACGGCCAGGGTGTTCACCGCCGAGAGTCCAGCGATCCAGTAGAACCAGGACAGCCCGTTTCGCATCCGCTGGCGGAGCTCGAGGCCCTCGAGGGCAGTGTCGGCGACGTTCATGGCGGGACTCTACTTCAGGCTCGAGCTCGCCCCGACCACCCCTCGCCAAGGGAGGCCCTTCCCTAGCCCGTTTTCCTGTCCAAACGGGGGTCACGAACCAGCGGCAGGGGGCTTGACGACGCCGGTCGTGAGAATGCATTCTCATTTTCTTCTCGGCATCCTAGCCCCTCCTCTCGAGTGACAGCCATGCGCACTTGGTCCGCTCTCCTTGCCCTCCTTCTCTTTGCCGGGCCCACATGGGCCGGAGACCACGGCCGCGTGGTCGGGGTGGTCACTGACGCCCTCGGAGCCCCCGTCGTGGGCGCGCGGGTCAGCCTTCTCGAGGCCGATGTCGAGGCAACCACCGACGCCAGTGGCCGTTTCGAGCTGTCGGGAGTTCCGGCCGGCCGCTACGCCGTGCTGACCGACATGGCCGACTTCGAGCCGTCCCTCGACTACGTCCGAGTGCGCTCCGACGAGGCCCGCGAGATGGACATCCATCTCAGCGTCGTGCGTCAGTTCGACGAGGAGCTGCTGGTCACGGCGAGCCCCTTCCTCAACAGCAGCGACGCGGTCCTCCAGCCGACCAGCGTGCTCTCCGGTGTCGACCTCGCGAAGGAGGTCGCGACCACTCTCGGCGAGACGCTGGCCGACCAACCGGGCATGAGCTCCACCTATTACGGACCGGGAGCGAGCCGACCCCTCATGCGTGGCCTCGGAGGCGACCGCATCCGCATCCTGCAGGACGGCATCGATGCCGCCGACGTGTCGGCCTCCAGCCCGGATCACGCCGTGGCCGTCGATCCCCTCGCGGCGGATCGAATCGAAGTCGTGCGTGGCCCCGCCACCCTGCGCTACGGCAGCAGCGCCGTTGGCGGCGTCGTCAACGTGCTCGACAAGCGCATCCCGAAGCGCTACGACGGCAAGACGGTCTCTGGTCGATTCCAGCTCCTGGGTGCCACCGCGGCCGATGAGCTCAGCGGCTCCTTCTCGCTCGATGCGGGCAACGAGGTCTTCGGGTTCCACGTGGACGGCCTGCTGCGAGACGCCGATCTCGTCGACACGCCCGATGGCTTGATCGAGAACAGTTGGAGCGAGAGCGATGGCGTCGGCATCGGCATCGCTGCCCGCGGCGACTGGGGTCACGTCGGCATCTCCTACTCGACGTGGAACAGCCGCTACGGCCTGCCGGGTGAGCACGGTCATCATGACGATCACGACGACGATCATGATGACGATCACGACGACGATCACGACGACGACCACGACGACGATCACGACGACGACCACGACGACGACCACGACGACGACCACGACGACGACCACGACGACGACCACGACGACGATCACGACGACGATCACGACGATGATCACGATGATGATGACCACGACGACGAGGACGAGGAAGGCGTCAGCATCGACCTCAAGCAGCGTCGTTTCGACATCTCGGCCGAGCGTCGCTGGGAGGGTCGTGCCATCCGCAGCCTGAGCTTCCGCCTGGGCAGCCGCGACTACGAGCACGTCGAACGCGAAGGAAACGAGATCGGCACGCTCTTCGCGTCTGACTCTCTCGAGGCCCGCACGGAGCTGACCATCGCCCCGCATCCCGATTGGGACATCGCGGTGGGTCTCCAGCACTCCGACGTGGACTTCGAGGCGATCGGCGCCGAGGCCTTCGTTCCCTTCACCACGACCAAGACGACCGGCGTGTTCGGTTATGCCGAGTGGTCAGGCAACCCCTGGTCCGTTCAGCTCGGTGCGCGCCTGGAGGGTCGAGACGTCGACACGAAGAACGGCGACTCCCGGGACTTCAGCGGGTTCTCGCTCTCCACCGGTGTCCGACACGCGTGGGACAACGGCACCAGCGTCGGCTTCCTGTTGGCGCGCAGCGTCAAGCTCCCGTCTGCGACCGAGCTCTTCGCCGATGGTCCGCACCTCGCGACCAACCAGTACGAGATCGGTGACCCGAACCTCTCAGAAGAGGAAGCGACGTCCTTCGAGTTCACGGTGCGCCACGCCAGCGAGCGCTGGAACGCCGACCTCTCGATTTTCCACACCGATTTCGACGACTTCATCCGCCTGAGCGTGACCCCCGAGACCGCAGACGGCCTCCCCGTCTACGAGTTCATCCAGGGCGGCGCCAGCTTCACCGGTGGCGAGGTGCGCTTCGACGTCGGCTTGCTCGCCGACGCGCCGCACCGCTGGCGTCTCGGAGCCTTCCTCGAGTCCGTCCGCGCCGAGCGCAGCGACGGGACGCCCTTGCCGCGGATCCCGCCGCTCGAGCTCGGGGTGAGCCTGGCGTTCGAGGACGGCCCGTGGTGGTCCGACCTCGAGCTGCGGCACGTCTCGTCGCAGACCCGCGTCGAGCCGGGCGAGACCACGACTGCCAGCCACGTGCTCGTCGACCTCTCCGTGGGTTGGCGCTACTACTCCGGGCGGACGATCCACGACGTCATCTTGGTTGGTGAGAACCTCACCGACGAGCTCGCACGCCAGCACTCGTCCTTCCTCAAGGACGAGGTGTCCCTCCCGGGGCGGAACGTCGGCCTGCGTTACCGCCTGACGTTCTAGCCTTGCCCCACTCGGGCGAGCGTCTCTCGGGGTCCCTGACCCGATGCGTCGCTCGCCCGACCGCTCTCTCCACTACTGGCCGCGACGAGGCAGAGGAGGAGCAGAGTGAGCGCCGGCATCGACTTCCTGGCAGGGTCGCGGATCTTGAGGTGCATGAGAACCGCACCGAGCATCAGGACCGAGAGAGCCAGGGCCGCTGGCCGACCGAGCCAGGGGAGCCAGGGGCTGCTGACGAGAAGAAGCGCCAGGCTGACCTTGGCGATGCCCACGACGGCTTGCAGCCAGCGAGGAAGACCGTAGTTCGAGAGCTCTTCTCTCAGGTTGAGAGCGTCTCCCCCTCTCCAGCGAGTCGGTCGTTTCGACCTGATGAGCCAGACGTTCAAGATGACCAGGCCGAGAAGAACCTGGAGAGCCATCAGCACCACTTCCATGCGCTTTCTCCAACAAGAATGGGCTCACTCCCGCACCGCGCTCTTGCAGGCTCGGTGCCAGGGCTGAACGCAGAGACCGCCCGGGCTGCTCGTGAGCAGCCCGGGCGGTCGTCAGCTCAGCTCAGTCCAGCTCAGTCTGGCTCCATCAACTGCGCCTGACCCACGGCCACCCGGAGCGCGAGCACGACATCGTGGATGTCGATGACGTCCGGAGCGCTCGGATCGGGAGCAAGGAGATCGCCGATGGGGATCGCGGGGGCGATGTTGCCGCGTCGGAGATCGTCCTCGTCGACCACCTCCAGCTCGAGCGCCATCCGCAGGAGCGCGACGATGTCGCCGATGTCGAGTCGGTCGTTGAGCTCGACGTCGCCCCAAACGAACTCGCAGGTATCCCCGAGCTCGTCGGCATCCTCGTCCTCCTGTCCGGCGTTGGCGAAGAGACGACAGTTGTCGCACTCGTCACCGTGACCGTCGAGGTCGAGGTCGTCCTGACCGGTGTTGGCGTGATGCGGGCAGTTGTCTGAGTCGTCCGGCTCACCGTCGCCGTCCGAGTCACCCGTGCCCTCCTCGTCGTCGGGCTCTTCGCCGTCCTCAGGCTCTTCGCCGTCCTCAGGCTCTTCACCGTCGTCGGGCTCTTCACCGTCATCGGGCTCTTCACCGTCATCGGGCTCTTCACCGTCATCGGGCTCTTCACCGTCATCGGGCTCTTCACCGTCATCG